>JABUSY010000062.1 GCA_021442455.1 Lachnospiraceae bacterium
ACACTTAGAGAGATTCCTGCATTTTCATTATTTATATGATAATACATGTAGTATATTTTACAAATTTAACACAATACATAGCGAATTACAGCTTGACAATGAGGGATGAATCAATATATAATACCATGATTGTTAAGATAGATCAGGACTATACTTTCTTCTTATTTAGGAAAGGACAACGGAGAAAATGGAAGAGAAAAAAAATATATTAACTTATGCAGGTTTGCAAAGGTTGGAGGAAGAGCTTCATGATCTAAAAGTGAATAAAAGAAAAGAAGTGGCAGAGACAATTAAAGAAGCTAGAGAGCAGGGTGATTTGTCTGAGAACGCTGAGTATGATGCTGCGAAAAACGAACAGAGAGATATCGAAACACGTATCGAAGAACTGGAAAATATCTTAAAGAATGTAGAAGTAGTCGTAGAAGATGAAGCTGATACAGATAAAATTAACATTGGATGTAGGGTTGGGGTTTTTGATATGGAGTATGAAGAGGAGATGGAGTTTTTCATCGTCGGTTCCACAGAGGCCAATAGCCTAAAGGGTAAGATTTCCAATGAATCTCCGGTGGGACGTGCGCTGATTGGCGCTAGGGTGGGAGATATTGTGCATGTTGAATCTCCTTCCGGAGCCATGGAGTATAAGATATTAACTATCCAAAAAAATATCTGATTGCTTGAGGGAGGAAAAATGGAAGAACAGCATAAGCAGCAAAAACAGGCGCAGGAACAGGATATTAACCAATTGTTAAAGATGCGCTGGAAAAAGCTGAAAGGATTGCAGGACAGCGGACATGATCCTTTCCAGATCACGAAATATCATGTAACCTGCCATAGTCAGGATATTAAGGATCATTTCAACACAATGGAAAATCAAGAGGTTTCTGTTGCAGGGCGTATGATGAGTAAGCGTGTTATAGGAAAGGCATCTTTTTGTGATGTGCAAGATTTAAAGGGAAAAATCCAGTGCTATGTGGCCTGTGATAATGTGGGAGAAGAATCGTATAAGGGATTTAAGAAGCTGGATATCGGTGATATCCTTGGAATTAAGGGAACTGTGTTTAAAACGAAGACGGAGGAAATTTCAATCTATGTAACCAGTGTTGTGCTGTTAAGCAAAACTTTACAGATTCTTCCAGAGAAGTTTCATGGTCTGACTAATACAGATCTTCGTTATCGACAAAGATATGTGGATTTGATTATGAATACAGAGGTAAAGGATATTTTTATTCAGCGTTCTAAGATCATAAAAAGTATTCGGAAATATTTGGACGGACAGGGTTTCATGGAGGTGGAGACGCCCATACTGGTCTCTAATGCGGGAGGTGCGGCAGCACGTCCCTTTGAAACTCATTTTAATGCTTTGAATGAGAATTTTAAGTTAAGAATTTCCCTGGAGCTATATCTGAAACGTCTTATTGTCGGTGGAATGGAGCGAGTATACGAAATCGGGAGAGTGTTCCGGAATGAGGGACTGGATGCCAGACACAATCCAGAATTTACTTTGATGGAGCTATATCAGGCGTTTGCGGATTATAAGGCAATGATGCATCTGACGGAGAACTTGTACCGTCATGTGGCGCAAGAGGTTCTGGGAACAACGAAGATTATATATAACGGCGTTGACATAGATCTTGGAAAATCATTCGAAAAAATTACGATGCTAGATGCGGTGAAAAAGTATGCAGGAGTGGATTTCCGCGAAATTCATACGCTGGAGGAGGGAAGAATCGCCGCAAGAGAGCATCATGTAAACTTCGAGGAGAGACATAAAAAAGGAGATATTCTGAAGTTATTTTTTGAGAAGTTTGTAGAAGAGCATCTATTATATCCAACCTTCGTGATGGATTATCCAATCGAGATTTCACCGCTTACAAAGAAAAAAGTGGACAATCCAGAATACGTTGAGAGATTTGAGTTCTTCATGAATGGCTGGGAGATGGCAAATGCATATTCTGAACTGAATGACCCAATTGATCAGAGAGAGAGATTCAAAGCACAGGAAGAACAGCTGGCTCAAGGAGATGAGGAAGCAAATACGACGGATGAAGATTTTTTGAATGCACTAGAGTTCGGAATTCCACCAACAGGGGGAATCGGATTTGGAATCGATAGGATGTGTATGCTGTTGACAGATACAACAGCGATCAGGGATGTATTGCTGTTTCCGACAATGAAGAAGTTACGATGTTCAGAGAAGTGATAGTAAGGCTCAAAAAGTTGTTATGACGGAAAAAGGAATTAAAGACATTGATTTTTTACATGCAAAAATAGAACCGTTGTTAAAAAATGATGAATTTTGACACTTGTTCTAAAGCGGATTATCAAGTTGTAAAAATTGAAGCTTGTGAGGAAATTCTAAAAGACTAAGAAATTTTTGAAGTTCACGTTGAATGATGGAACAAGATTGTAAACGCATGATTTAAAATGGTATTCACAAGTATTATGAGCCTGAAGAATTGATAAAAAAAATAGCAATTGATATCGTAAATCTAGTATCAAGCAAGGTGATGTGTATTGATTCTGATGGTATGCTTATTCTGGCAAAGTATATGCAATAAATAGCTGTGAAAAATTGAACCTGCATATAGTAGATGATACAATACTTACTGGTGCAAAGTTGTTTTAAAAAGATGTAGAGATTGATTTGTATTTCATGAAGGTAGTATGAGAAAAAAAATATGACATTGTTATCTATGCATTCCAATAGAGAACAGTGTCTTTGATATTTGAGCATAGTTTGGATTTAATACTGAAATAGGACATTTAATACCATTTTCTGTTATAATGATTAATTTTGGATGAAAATCTTATCTAAATTCCCTAGAAATCAAATTCTTGACACACGAAGAGGAAAATAAATGTGGATATTTATTTTTCACAGTCGTTCTGACGGATATAGGTGTTTAAAACAGCAGTATTGATAGAGAATAAAAAGTGTTTTTTATTTTATGTTTGCATTGTGATGAATGAGTGTGATAAATTGTGAGTTTACTGGCTTTACTAATCTGAAGTGGGATGTTTAAAAGTATTGCAACAATCAGCTTTATTTGGATGATTTGTGATATTGAAGATGGTTTTGGAGAACCTATGATAGTTTACAGATAAACTAAAGGTTAGCAGCTGCCAACGATGCGGATATTCAATAAGGAGATTTCGCGGATATAGAGGATTCAATTATTTCTTTTCTTGAGAAAAATATTTTGCTACGATCTGTATCGCACTGAAGGTGTTGAAAGGTATAAACTGTGTTATAATGGCCAGAAACAATGCGGTTTTTTATTTCACAGATGCAGGAGAGTTGTGAGTGCCTTTCAAAAAGATATGGAAATGAGCAAAGAAAAAAGCATTATAGTCAACTGTTATGATAGTGTTCATTGCGAATTATAACTATGCTAACCACAATAATTAAAAAAATTTATGCGAATGTGCATGCAGATAACGGTGTATCTGTTGTCATGATAAGATCAGCTTATGACTTTAAACTTTGTTGTATGTAATTCAATTAGATTTTACATTAAAAGTTGATATGAACTCACGCTGAGGCAACAGGGCAGCCAAATTTTAGTACCACGTTATTGTTGCCAAACAGGTTATATAAATCAGTTTATCGGTAAAGATAATGCATATATGATGCTGGGTTATAAATGATGAGAATTATTCGAACGATTTTTGCAGAAAATTAATATCAATGCTATTTGCAAGAGAACAAATATTAATATGGTATTTATAGGTTCTATGAATTTAACAATAATAACATTTACATTTAAAGGAAGAGAAGGTTATTTAAAAAACAGAAGAATACAAAGGTGGCTATCAATATTCTGGTAGTGACAAGTCTGATAATGATTCTTGCAAGATCTGGTTTTGAAGTGAATTCAGTAATAACAAACTTAAGTATAAAATCAAGTGCTACTTCAAACTCTTCCAGTTCTGAGCAGGTTTCATTAGCAGTAGGTGGTGAGCTGTCATTGAGGTGTAGAGTATTGTCATTTTACTTACTCATGGATGATTATAGTGGTATAGGAAAAAGTACTATATTTCCTTGCATATGCACCGCTTGCGAAGATTGATGAGCACGGAGACTGTTATTTCGGACTTGAAAAATCTGATTTATCCCTGTGTCGTTTACAATGGAGTACAGTGCTTGGATGGAATAGTTTTCAATGCAGATGTGTTACAGTGAAACGTTTAAAATTCTTTTAAAAAACTATCCAATACGAGTTTGACGTACTTGTGGTATGTGTAAAGCTTTGTAAAAACAGATAAGAAAACGTTTATAATTCATTTAGCAGAATGAACAAGCTAGCTGCTTTATGCATTTTAGAATAACTGTGGTTGTATATCGTCTAAGGCCATTATGAAGACAATGGAGCAGAGTGGTGTAATAATATGTGCATATTGTGGGAACTGATTTGTATGTTAAAAGTGATATGGAGGAGGGGAGCTACAGAATTTTGAAAATAGAAAAAAGGAAAATAAGAAATATTGTCATGCTGATGAAGAGTTGGAAGATTATAATTTAGTAACCTGAAAAATGATTTGGAGATGAATATCATGTGTAGGAGGCGTTAATCTTTACTGAAATTGATAGATATTTTAATCCATTGTTTGATATGATTTATACTATGATCAATATTATTTCATCAGAATTCTCTCAAAACGGATTTGTCCAATACCTTTGCAAGTGCTTTTTTGAGGAATATTTGAGATGGACAGATTCATATAGACGTGATTATCTCTTGCATGAATTATTTTAGGAAGCCAAATGTGTATTCGGCATGGTTGCTGATGTTTTGCTAGGATTAATCACCGGATGTTTAGGTGTTCTTTCGGGTATATTAATTATGAGATGTAGCTATACAGATACAATAATTTTTATTATTGTAATCAGCTGAATAATTTAGAAATTTTTTATTGAAGTCGTTCTTGAACTGAGTTTTGTTCTGATATCGAATTGTACTTGTATTGTTACATAAAGATGCTTAGAGTATTAGAAAAAGGAATACTTTTCCAATATCTCCTGTCGAATAACGTTTCCTCTATGGTATGAAAATTTTTATGTCTTTATGAGGAAATATGATTTCAGAAAAGTATTCCTATAGTTTCAGAAGTGAATTAATGCTTTCGTTTGTAGTGTATGCTTAATTTTAATATTTTAGAAGCGTACTTAGAGATTCTCTGGATCCTAGGTTAATGGGACGATTTAATGAGGGGAAAATTACTGGAAGTATAGACCTGGCCTTTCTATCTTTCTTTAGCATGTGTCGAAGAAGTGAAGGAAAAGGGATTGTTTCGGTAGTCGCTAGATTTGGTTATTAATGCAGATTATAACGAAGCTCTCAGTAGAAAATTATTGGAAGGATAATTTTGTTTAATGGTCGGGTGGTTATTAAAATGGAATAAGGAAGAAATGAGGTGTGTTAGAGAGGGGGAAGAGATCGCCCTACTGTTTCAGAAACCTATGACAGCTTGAATTCCTGTTTTTACAGTTGGCGAAATATTTCACAGAAGTTATTCGTACACATTCAAGCTTAAATAAAAAATGTGTAAACACGGTATTAAAGCATTTGCATGATCAAGAATGAAGAATTATCACTTTGCAATGTTTGGTGAAATGCAGCCAAGTGTTTGTATGTAGTTGGCTGTAATTCAAAAGAATATTGCTGATGAATCTGCAATAGCATCAGATGTTATGATGCTATTGCAAGTAATGAAACTTTTGCAAATTATAATTTATAACCTTGGGGCTTTTAAAAAAGTTATGTAATCTTCGCTGACCAGGTGAGCAAATTTGGAAAAACAGAAGAAATTATAACGAATCGGAAGTATTCTTATACGCTTGGATGGTTGGATTTAGATCTTAGTTTTGATCACAATAAAAGTGAAGAATTTAATCTGTTTGTTTCTGTCAAGATACAAGTATATAGCAGAGAAGAAAACGGAGAACAAAAGCTGCGTCAGATGGAGGAATGATTTTAGTAATATGACACAGAGAGATAAGCATAAATGAGAGAATAAGTTCATAGGATAAAAAGCTTAAAAGTTCGTTATACAGAAGCAAAAAAATTTAACAAAAAACTTATCTGTTTCTCAAAAATTTCATAACCAAGAGCAGATCGTAAAAGTTGAAAATGTAGTGAGTTTCAAAAAAGTAATGATTTTAGGTTGGCTTGAAAAATCAGGTTGTTGACAAGCGATAATTTAAGAAAAAGTATTTTTAAAATTTATCATACGACAAGCAGGTTGTTTTTTATCACGATATATTACAATTGTTCAATTCGTAATTCCAGCCGTATCTCATAAAGCTGCAAATGATTTTCAGAATTCATATAATTCATCGGTTTGTAGAGTTCTGAAAGAAACTTCCACAGCGGGAGAAAACATATAGTTTTGTAGAGATAAAAGAAAGGACCAATGAAATTTTGTTTAAGTGAACCTTTTGATCAAAATGAGTGAAAAGTTGTGAGCATTATTTATCTGGGCAGATAGTTGAGTTGATGAAATCGAATGAACTTTATAATACTTTGATACATCCATATACGATTGCGCATTATTATGTTTTACAGGGAGAGGTGTCAAATTCGATGAATGAGCCTTATCGGGCTGTTTATTTAATCCCTGTTGTCTATAATACCATGAAAGTTTTACCGTGTATCTATAACTGCGTCAGTGCTTATTAGGGTTTAACGCGTTTCATTAGCAGTTGTGAACTGAAATGATCATAACACGGCGCGATGAAGGGTCTGTTCAGTTTGGAAGGAATTGATTGTTACAATATGAAGGATTGCACATTCTGTGAATATTTCTGTCAGATGGAGAAAACGGAAGAGAAAATATTTTCTCGTATATTATAGAAAGATCAAGCATCTAAGAGAAGATTGGAATATGAATGCTATTTCAATTAAGGATAGCAATATTGGCGGCGTTTCGGGCGAATATTATTATGGTTTGAATCGTATATTTATCTCTAGCAGATTGTATGATGATTGTTCGCACGGATTTCACAGGCTGGAGGTTTTTCCAAGATCGAGACAAATTGAATAAGATATGAGATATTGGCATTGAGAAACCAATTACGAGAGTTAACATGAGCGTTGTTTTAGTGCTTTGATTAGTATAATTTAAAATATTTGTCATCCTGGATGTGAGCAGGAATTCCTCTAAGTTCAGAAGAAGTTTCAGGGGTACTGAACTCTATTCAGATGTGAATGTTATAGATAAAAATCGGATATATACATTTGCATAGATGTAAAATAGAAATTTTATCTGCTATACCGATGTCGGTATTAATTATCTGGATCTAGATTGATTTCACTTGTTTAAAGAATATTGGCGTTATCAGACTTCCGGGGGCGGTTATATTTGATGGCGTTTTCCAACACATTGATAAACATTCGATGATATTGATAATGAAGAGTTTGGATGTAGCGAATAAGCGATATTATCAGGAGAGAGACAGGGGATATGCCAACTGCTTTTCTTCTGGGAGTTCATTTGGAAAATATTAATTTCCTTGAGAGAAGATTATGAGTCATGAGGGTGTCCATTGTGCTTGCCAGCAGGTCAATGCTGATCTTTGTGGTCTTGACAGTCGTTGCTTCTGCCATTCGGTTTGGTGAAATTGTCCGGAATCGTATTTCAGGAAACAATAATTAGCACTCGCAATTCGGCGTTCTTTTCAAGAATCCGGTAAGCTATCCTGCTTGGACAGTTTTAGATTTAAGATCAATTAAATCGTTATGCATTATACCGTCAAGCTCCAAACGCCTGTTCGCTGTTATAAATGAAGTTCACAGAGTAATTTTGCTTGCGCAGCCACTTGGGATATTGCAGCGTGCAAAAGGTATTTCATTTTTTACTAAAAGCAGTTTCATGGGCAGAATTCTCATTTTTGATTTTGAGTAAAATATCTGTTTGAGTTACACCGATCGTATATCGCTTTCGATGTTAGCTTAAGTTTTATTTTGTAACCATTTTCTTTTGTGTTATACTCCATTTTATAAACATTTTAATACCGTGTATTCACCAAAGTCCGGAAGCTATAAAAATTGTGAACAGAAGCTTCCATGGAAGCTTTTGTTCACTGTCGATAAATTAAATCTAACTTCATTTCACTGATAATAAAGTGTCGATCTGACTAACTAAAGTCTTAAAAATTTTCCATAGAGACATACTTGATAGTTACAGAAAAGATATACACACTATCTATGAATGCTGTGACACAGGGTGAAACTCTCATGGTTTTGAAAATAATTAAATTTTTATACTTTAGATCTTAAAATAATTTATTAATGCAATTGCATCATTGAGATGCAGTAGATTATTGTGAAAAATTTCCAAAATAAAATTTATTTTTGTTTAATATGTTGACTCGTTGTTTAAATATGGTAATATGAAATTATTAGGTACAGCATATCTTTAATTGAAGTTAGATGGCAGAGAAAAGCCTTAAATTAGTAAATAGAATGTATTTGCTGTTGCTAACATCGTTAAGTATGAAAGTTATCGTTTGGAATTATAAAGGCTACATTTTAATCACTGTTAAACGAATGCTTTAGATACACAATAATTCATAGCTGTTTCGGAAGTATTCGTAATTCGGTTTGGTAGTTTATTTACGTGCATATTAGTGTAAATATACATGTCGGGAGTTTCAGTGATCTATATTTCATACTCCATTCATACAGTTTTTTCTGCTACGATTGATAGAGTGGAAGAAATCACTGCGCTATAAGCTGAAAAATTGATAGAGTTTTATGAAATATTGAATGATGCGAGCAGTGATTTGACGGACTAAAAGTAGTTTGGGATATACAAATTGCTTATTGTCTATACTGATTTATTATGAATTCTGCCAAGGAACATTAAATGCGATTTTTCAGTGTTATGATCACAGATAGTTGAAAGTAACTGTTATTGTAAAAATCGTTATCTGAAGGATTGTCGAAACAAATAATGTAACGGTATCTTTAAGTTGTTCAAAAAGTTGAGGATAGGAGAAAATATTTGATGCAAGAGTGTTGATTGTAAACTTTCACCTCAATATCGCTAGCGAAAAGGAATTGATAGTGTGACCGAAGAGAAGAAAAATATTGCAAAACGCATAGAAAAACTTTTGGATATAAGCAACAATTGTTGATGTTCAATAAGAGCCTGATGGATGATACGAGCAATATATTTCATAGTTATGGGATCAGCGACTGGAGATATTTAGAATATAGAAATGGATTGATGCTTTATGAACGGAGAAATAAGGGGGGATATAAAATGAAAACAATACAAAAAGGTTTTAGTGCAAATGTTTGGCTTAGTCTGCTTTTGTTATGTCTAACGGGAGCTACAATTTATTATATGCCTTTTTTGAGATGGGCATATTATGATACACTGTTGATAGCGTCCGGACTGAATAATACACAGTTTGGATTTATTATGAGTATTTTTGGAATCACTTCTATGGTTTGTTATCCGTTCGGTGGAATTCTGGCTGATAAAATTAAAGCTAAATATTTGCTTTTTATTTCAATGATCGGTGTGGGTCTGCTTGGATTTTGGTATGCAACATTTCCGGGATATATAGGTCAAATTCTTATTTTTGCAGGCTGGGGAATTTTAACGACGTTAACCTACTGGGCCGCTTTGTTAAAGGCGACAAGGCAACTTGGCAACAGTGAACAGCAGGGACGCCTGTTCGGCCTTCTGGAAGGCGGAAGGGGGCTTTTGACGGCAGCTATAGGATTTATTGCTTTGTTTGTTTTCAGCAAATTAGGTGAGAGTTTGGGTAGCATGCAGAGGATTCTGAGAGTGGAATCTATCGTTTGCATAATTGTTGGGATTCTTGTGCTTTTGTTGTGGAGAGGGGATAAAGAGAATGAAAAAAAAAGAGAAGAAAAGAAGTCTCTATCTCTAAAGGATATCGGTCAGGTAGTTAAAAATCCAGCAATCTGGATGATTACACTGATCGTTCTTTGTTGCTACAGCGTGTATCTTGGAAGTGCATATTTGACTCCATATTTTACAAATACAATTGGTGTAACTGCTTCTTTTGCTGCTGTTTTAGCAATTATACGTTCCTATGTTTTACAGTTCACCTGTGGGCCTACGGGTGGAGTTTTGGCCGACAAAATGAAATCAATTTCTGAAGTAGTTGTTGGATGCTATATTTTGATTGTGGCAGCTCTTCTGGCGTTCATTTTTGTTATACCAGTTAATACTATGATTCCGATGATCATTTTGATGTTTCTGTTGTGCGCGGGTATTTACGCTATGCGGGGGATTTATTTTGCTACTATCGATGAAGCGCATATTCCAATACATGTGACGGGGACTGCTGTGGGAATTGTATCTGTAATCGGATTTACGCCAGATATTTTTATAAGTCCGATTTGCGGGAAACTATTGGATTCCTTTGAGGGAGTGGCCGGATATCAAATGATTTTTATTATGTTGTTGGTGTTTGCTGTTGTTGGGCTGACGGCAAGCTTTATCCTGTTAAAAATGGCAAAGAGGAAAGAGAAAAAAGAATATAAAAAAGTAAAATTTTCAAATTGAATTTCAGTGTTAGCAATTTTTGTACTGGTGATTACAGTAATGCTCGCAATCGCTATATTTTCACATTTTGATTTTGGATGGTTGTTTATGTTTATGATTATATGTTTTGCAGCTACACTGTTGTTCTACGACCGAACGATAGCAAGGATGTGAAAAGAAAATCTAAACAATAAATATATACAATATAAAATGTTGTTATACAGAAAGCTGTAAAAGTATTTGTCTCTTATATTAACTCCGTTTCTAGTACTGAAGATTTCGCCTTATAAGTATGAAGCTAATTTTGCGATAGAAACGGTTATGCTGTGCTGCATCTTTTTGATATATACAACAGGTGTGCTGTTTGTATTTAGGTTATACACATTATTTGTATTTTGTAGCATGAAATGGTCGTTGTTATCAGTGCGATAGCGTGTCCTATAGCAGGAAGAGGAGTTGTTAAACATGTTGTGGAAGTAACTGTTTTTACGCTGTTCTGTGTTTTGCTTTCTTTAATTGATATGTCAGTTGCTTTCACTGGCAAGTGATATATACTTATCTGTCTGATATGTGAAGAAATTTAGATTTTTCATACCGAAAGAATGATATTTGTGCAGCTGGACAGTCGGATACAATATTTGGTATTGTTGTTGTGGGCATAATTTTATTTTCCAGGTCTTAAGTGCTATAAATTTAATATGATCTATAATTTTTCAAAAATTCTCTTTAATGCATTTTCAAATTTTAAATATATATTCAATTGTACTGTTAAATAATGTGCGGAGGCTATTTGGATGGTTCGTATTTTATGAAGGTTTATGGATGGGCCACCCATAGCCGGAGATGGGAAAGATAAAGATGACATATTGCGTGATCTTTGAAAACGATATATAGATTTCATTCAGTGAGTTTTTGAAATTCAGTTATCCCGTATTCTGGATTATTTCTAGAAAAATTGTAGAAGTGAGTAAAAAACGCGAGGTACTACATAATTATGGAAGCTTTAGATATTTTAATAAAAAATTCATGGAGGTTGTTTTTTAATGGGCTGCCCTCATTCTACAGGGCGGCAAAAAAGGTGGCCTAAGAAGTGTTTAAGGCCGTTTAGCAGATGTGTATTCTTTCTAAGAAGGCAAGAGAGTGTCAGTTATGTTTGACGAAATGAGTAACAACACTGTCAGTAAGTTGTATATATGATGTACTGAGAAGCTGATGCTTTTTTATGAGAAAGCTGGCTATAGCATGGCTAAAAATTATGCAGAGAACTACTGCACGTTTCTGAAGAAGACAGTCTTCTTATTGACATTGCTACAACGGAATGATGAAGCTAGAAAAGCATTTTAATGATCCAACTGTAATATTTCCATGTGTCTTTTCTGAAAATGCATACATATTCAGTATCAGAGTGGAAGAGATATAAGAAAATATTATTCTAGTGAAAAAATTCGGAAGTAAACAGCGGTGTTAAAATTTCTTAAGGGGTGTGACCATCTGGTTAGGATGTTGAGACAGTATGCGAAAATCCAATTTGCAGTTTTGAAAAATTTATTGTCAAAAGTAAAAGAGGCTTTCTCTAGGCTGCTTCTTGATTCATATGTATCTGTCTTGTCCGTAGCATAGCGATGTCAAGAGTATTATCTCCGTTTGTTTATATAAAAAACCAGATGACTGCATGGCATAGAGGATCTGTTAGCTGATCTGAGTGGCTGCTTTCATCGAGATATATAAGATAAGATCTTCAATAATGAGAAAATTTATGATAGGGTATGAAGTGATCGCTGAATCGGCAGTCTGTTTCGCTTATCGATTTTTTGCGAGCTTATCCCATCATACAGCAGCATGTCGTATCGGAATATTTTGCCACAAGAATACCGGAAATGGGAGGATGTTTTGTTTAGAGAAAAAGTAACTAGGAAGCTTGGAATTGATGGAATATGCCATGGAAGATATGAAATTATTGCTTGTTTGTCAACCGACGCAATAGCTGAGTATATGCTTGATTTTTTTCAGGTCCATCGGGCTATGAGCTGGTTAGTGTCAAAATATCTGCTCACATTTCTGAAACCGTTGAGTAAATGAATTGCTACAGGTGAGTCGGTTAAAATTTGGACTTTTGAGCAGTGATATTATCTGTAGGAAAGGTCTGCGGTATTGAGCACCTTTGCTATGTGCTTGGGTTATATCTGTGCCGAGGATATCACAGATTTTAGGTATTTTTAAAAAGATGATCTGTGTCTAAGGGGTGATGTCATCGAGTGTTTTAGTTGCTGTATTGAGATGGAAATAGCTTGTTTTGCTGTAAGAATTTACCACTGAGTAAACGGCAAGCTGTGGAGGAAGGAAAAGTCAAAAAATAATTTTCGATATTCCTTAATATGATAGCATTTTTCAGCTATATGAAGCTGTATCATTGGAATGTTATTTCCATGGGAAATGTCAAACGAGGTAAGTTCGTTAATGTGCTGAGGGGTGAAGATTGAAGGGATCGTCGTATTAGAAAACTTTGTGAGAGAAATTTATTAAATGCGCCGGAATACGGATATCGGAAGCAGACTGAGTCCATCTGCAGAAGAATGTTATATGTTAGAAATCAGAAAACAAGAAAAAATGATTATTAAATTATCTTGCAATCTCAGTTTAAAGGCAGTTTGAGTATTATGTTAGACCCGTGGTATAGTGCTTGCATATTGAACCTCCGTTGGCTAGAGGTGCATTTACAGCGTTGAGGGAGACGGTAAAATATATATCTAGGTTACAGAAAAGTAAAAAAGGTTATAGATTGTTCCAAAACTTTGCTCTGGAAAAATATCTCTTATAACAGAAATAATAATTTGTTGTTTTCAACTAGCAGCACGCATTCTTATGAAGTAGTGCGGCTCGTACCAGGACTTTCTGACAAATCTAACCTATAATCCGAGAATCATGTATGATCTGTTTATTTAATTCTGAGGAGAATTTAGGAAATAAGTTTAAGACATGCGATGAGAGGTCATGGTATCGCTGAGGAGCATTCTGGGGCGGGCTAGAATATAAGTAGTGAGTAGTTAGTTGAACGATCTCTTTAAAAAAGCAATATCGAAATCCTGAAAAAAGCAGCTAGGTTTAAAGAGCTGCTTTTCAAGTACCGATTGGTGATCAAGGTGTCACCTGTCGTCTCCGGTTAAGTGAAAAATGTGAATGAGCTGCTCATGGAGGATAAAGTTTATCCAGTAGGGTATAGCGAAGTCCTGATAGAAGACGCTTTTCGTGGGTATAATTTGGAATTCTATGTTTTATGAGAACTGAATACTTAAGTGAACTTCATTCCGTTGTTTAAATCATTCAAGACTGCCTAGTATTGCAGGCTCCATCCTGTTGCATCAATAGATTTATCCGTTATCGCTATATGATTTCAGGAGATTAAAAATTATCTGAGCATCTACAGTTTGATAAAAAAGTATCTGGAACACCTGAGTAGCTATATGGTTGATAAAGATTATTTCGTGGATAGAGTAGAGGAAATGGTTACACTCATCGTTAAAGAGAAAGTAAAAATTTATGTTAACCAGCGAAATATTGAAAATTCGGAGGAGTCAGATGGCCTGAATGAAATCCATCAAAACTTGAGGATTCTTGGGAAGATCAATATGAAGGATATGTGCCTGATCATCTGTAGTATATGAAAGAGGATTATAATTATTACGATGTCGACAGGTTTCTTTCTTGCGAAGAGTACGGAGTAACATGGAAGGCAAGGTTGTCCTGACTGTGGATGTAAATTGTTTGGACAGATTTTCAAGTGTAAAGTAGGTTGTATCTTTCTCAGAAAAGATTTATGAATACAGCGGAAGGAATATGTTCTCAGACTTTCCAGGCTTACTGACTGATTGTAGAATATATATACACGCGCGTTTGTTTCGATACTATAATCGATTTTTGAAAAAAGCAGTATATTTTCGTATACTTATCTTGCATTTAAAGACTGAATTTTACTATAAATGCCATAAAAAGGGTGCGAGGTGCTTCCGGGTTGTAACTGAAAAGAAGGTCTGTTTTTTGAGGCAAAGATTGGGATAGAGTAAATATATATTAAAAAATTATTGCAATACCTTTATGCGAATCATTAGACAAAATTCTTCGATCAAATTTGAAAAATTATCAGTGGGGATCGGATCAAAAGTTATGTGTGCAATACTTGGTTTTTCCTTCCGGAAAATATGGAAGAATATATTTGTCTGTGTATCGGCTGATTTATGTGAAAGAAAAATTTACGTGTATTCATAAGGCATTTATCCTGATGAAATCAAAAAAATTGGAAAAGTTTCTTTTGTTGAGAATATTAAAACGGATTTTTTTATGTACTCGGATTACAAGCTGTTAAAACAAAATTCATTTTGATTGTATCTGACGTGCATAAGAGCAGTCATGTTTTTGGTATATTTTTTTACAATGAATTTGCGTTTTTCGGGAAAAATGTTAATATTATATTTAGAAGTCAGGGATAAGTGGGTATTTCTGTTTGTAAACATCTGACGGGCCTTGGGTATGTTGTGGTAGGAGGAATTTTTCAATAAAATAAGTTGTGACATACAGATAAAATTATTAACATTTAACTAAACATTTTTTGGAGAAGATAGACTCTGATTGGAAGTTGTACTTTCGGAGAGGTTCGTAGCTGTAGTTGTTGTATATCTTTTAGTCTATACAGATCTATACAGAGAACAGGCTAAAGGATCCGTGAGTTGTAGCTGATATTCGCTAGACGATAGTGTGAGAACAGATGTTATAATGAGCACACGATAACAGGAGTATCAGTCTTTGATACGATTTATAGAAGGAGATAAAATATTTAATACGTATCTATGTATAGCTGAAAATAATTTAGAATATTTGGAATCTCTGCTAAAAACAGGAAGCAATTATTATAACAAGCAGACCGTGTAGATTTAACAGGTCTTAGAAAATACCTGAAAGGATATCTGGACCGCCTTGTTGTAAAAGAGATTATCACAGATTTGTTGAGAAAATATCAGAGGTAGATTTTCAGAAATATCTATATTATTAATCGGTTGAAAAAGTTGTCACTTTCCAAAAACAGAGCGGCAATGAAATGTTTTGTATCACACACGCTGTTTTTGGAAAGTGACAGTACAATTTTGTGATTCAAATGAGAATGTTGGGTGAGAATTTTCATGATTTTAACGTGAGTAGGATCATGAAATTCATTTTTGAGAATGGTAGTTATGAATGTCTGTTTTAGAAAAATGTGTGAATCGGTGAAGCTGATAAATAGTGAATGAGCGAGCTCAAACAGATGATTTTCAAATATAGCTATAAAGTGAAAGTGGCTTGGGCGTTTCGTCACGCCAGAACAAATAATTATGTCCAAGAAAGTTATGAAAAACAGAAATTTGCAAAAGCCGCAGACAGATGTTTGTTCAAGCTACAAGTATTACAGTTAATCAACTATTTTGTCATGATTTTGGTGATATTACTCGCATCAACATGGTGTCTTGCTTTGGTGTAAAGTTTATTTTACCAAGAACTATAAGCAACTTTGGAGATTGTATTTGCTCATCATGAGTTTATTCAATATACAAAGAAATTTTTTCAGTCTGTAAGGAACATTAGGAGCTTTCCAGTTCGGATGAGATAGTAAAAGAGATGTAGGATGACAGCATTGATTTTTATTATGTGAATCTGTGGCCTAGAAAAGAGGAAGCGAGTGGGAGCTTTTTCTGTGATATCCATTTTACTATTCTTTCTAGAGAGACAATCGGGGTGATCGGAGAAAATGGATGAGCTAAGAAAAGCTTAGTGAATCTGATCAGCTTTTGGCATGAGATGTTACATAGGGGGAATGGATTCTGATAGACGACAAGGATGTGAAAAAATATGCTAAGAAAGCGATGATAAAACAGGTAACTGTTTTCCTTCAAAAAAACATGCTGTTAGAAAATTTTTACTGAGGAAAATAGCATCAAGGAAGAATGCATGGCAGTTTACTGTATATCCTGAGAGGATGAATTTGTTTAAAATGCTTGAAAGCTGATAAACATATCTGGAGAGAGGTGAACCTAATGTGTCCGGCTGGTAAAAAAGCTTTGTATCGCAAGAGCCTGGCTGAAGAATCCAAGGCTTTTGATTTTGAGCGGATGTCTATTAGCACGTTGAATATATAGTTACAGGTGAAATCATCATTATCCATAAGATTTCAAGCGTATAGAATGTAGATAGGGATTCTAGTGCTGAAAAACGGGAGAGTGGATGGTTTTGATATCCATGAATACTGCTGAATGCTATTGAGCGAAAATTTATGCATCTTAGAGTCAGGACAGCGGAAATGTCACCTAGATCTTGAAGGAGAAGTGGCAGATATGGAGCCAAAACAGAGAACACAAGGCGGTCTCAGGCTGTGTTAAGGAGGTATATGTTAAAAATTATGAACTTTCCTTTTGATCTTGGTCTATATCGTAGTGAAGGCATTCGTAAAGAATGATTTTCATTTAGTTATCGTAGTTCTGCTAAAGGCGAGTTTCACAAATTTTGTTGTTCTGGCGAGGCATTGGGAGAGATATATGATATTTTACGCTGTTAAAGTTTGGGTGTTCTATGAATATAAACTGGATTATGGTTAATATCAGCCAGAGGATTATGCAACCGTATGAGCCGACAGTTCTTGAAGAATGAGAGGATCTCATGACCGTTTATACTAATTGTTCCATCTCTCAGAAGAGCTGGCGAATGAATTTCTATTTTCATGTTTTCAGTATGCGCGAAAAAAGTATTTAAATTTCTGGATGAAGAACTGAAAAACAATGTGAAAAAGACGTCCGATGTGAGTCTTCATAAATTTGAAGAAGCAAAGGAGTTTGAGCAAATCCCTATATCACTGTTATCTACTTAAGACACTAAAAGTTTTTATGGTTTTGGACAACTTGATAAGTATGAAAAGATATTGCCGATTTTACAAGTGCAGGGAAAACAACAATTATAAATTTATTCAATCGTTTCTATCATTTCTATGATATTTAGGATGGTTAAATCCGATATAACGTAACATCAGATTGAAATTGGTGTTTTTAAATATGCATCTTTTCACTAAGCCTATGCTGAACAACATCCTCATCGGGAAGCTGAATGCTACTTGATGAGGAATTGTATGAAAGCAGTAAAACTGAATTAGGCTGGTGTCTTTATTCGGCCAAGTGAATATCAAAGAGTCTTCATTTGGGAGAAAAGAAATTTGAGTTAGGGGACTTAGTGAAACGTACGGGGAAATTGACAGGGAAGTGCTGCCTGTTCCTCTGGTACTGGTTCTAGATTCACTTACTTCTTCCATACATACGTGTATACCGAATCTCTTGTATAGGCTGTCCGGAATGGACTTGCTGATGCAGATAGGGAAGAACAACCTTTATGATTTTCATAGGATTTTAACGGTGAGAAATTCCGATTGCATTATGGTCATAGAAGTAGGATATTCATGAAGAATTGATGAAAAAGTATTCGCTATACACTAGACCTTTTGTAGTATTGGAGATGTGAAACACTTTTGACAATTGTGAAGAGTGAAAATGTCATATATAATGCAATCAAGGGAGAAGTTTTTAGGATTATATCGTTATGCTTGAATAATGGATTAAGTATGTTCTAACCCATTGAAGTCGCAGTGTTTCCGGAGAGGTCTGAGGTTAACTGAAAATTAAATACAGAAGATAAGTGATGGCAGTCAGTGAATGATAAGAAAAAGTGCGATGCATCACAGAAAATGTAAAAACATTATTTGGTACAGGTGGCCGCTTGTTTGATTGTGACTTTTTTTTGGATCAGAATTTGAAAGTCCTCTGAATAGCATAATAAAAGCACACACTATGAACAATTGGGTACCAGGCAGAAGATGTTTTTGGCGAATTTAAAGTGAGATGAAAGTCAGTTTTCTGGAAGGAATTGTGGATAATAGTGTATGATATGCTTGATGGATAGAATGAGGATGCGAGAAGTTTAGCGCATAGGCTGAGAGAACAACATTTATAAAATTATCAAATAACGGTATGGGAAGTCAATCAGAAGACATTGTGGTATATGAAAATTGTATAAACAGGAGTGCGTACTGTATAGCTTATGGCCTGACCATCGAAGGAACAGGAGGAGTTCTGATTCTTGTAGTTGTAAACAGGTTGAGAAATTTTTTTCTTGGAATTTTATCCATAATAATGCTACTGGTGCGTAAAATATTTTGCTTCTCTTGTTATGAAAATTCTTCGCGACAGGAGTATAAATGATGGACATAAAGCGAATATTTCCTGAATTTGCATTTCAGAGCCTGCGCGAAAGAGCTTGTGAGATTTTACAATTATAGGCATGATATTGTATATGTGCTGGTGTGCTTCTACTGGAGAATATGCTAAAGTGATTTCCGAATGGATGATAGACCCGCTGTGTACAGTTTTTTTAGGAATGTTTTGTACTGATGTATTTTACTCATTAAATAATTTTAATATTTAGGTCAAGGAATTTACCTATGCTTTTGTTTGATAATTTCATATTTGCGAGATGATTATGATTTTGATGATAATGATGACGAAAGAATCATTTCTTGGCATGATTCAAAATGTTAATCATTCAGAATTGCAGCACATCAGATAAAATTATATCATATATGTCCAGAAAACTGATAACAGAAGAAAAAGAGATAACAAAGAAGTTATAGATTGACTAGTATTGTTTTGAAAGCTTTATAAATTACTATAACGTTCAGACGTAGAAAGAATGTGAGCATGTGGTGCTGTGATGATCAAATACATTCAGAATAACGGATATAAGCTGATGTTCAAAGATATTAACAGGTCGAAGCAGAAACTGTTTTTTTCGATATGTTGTTTGTGACGATTTATGTGTAAGAAGTATGTTATCAGTTTGATCCATACCAAAATGTGGTCAAGAATTTCAGGATTATATATTTGTAGACTGTTTCGTGCAAAACAAGGCAATGAAGAGACGAAGATTGTATTATGGGAGATTGTTAGAGGTTCCGTTATCGCTTTTTTGAGTCTTAATATTAAAAAATCTTGACATAAGATCTGTTTCATGCTATGGTCTTATAAAGACGTGGAGATAGGTCTTTTTTTATGCCTGAAAACAGCAGATAAATACTTTATGGAACAGAATCTTCTACCGAAGGGTATGAATTCGGAATAACCTGAAGTTATTTAGCTGAGGACAGGCTTTTTTAGACCATGTAAAATGCAAATACACAGCGGAGGTGGAAAATCGTGCGTGTAAAAATCACATTGGCATGTGCGGAGTGTAAACAACGAAACTACAACATGACAAAAGAAAAAAAGAATCATTCAGACAGAATGGAAACTAGCAAATACTGCAGATTCTGTAGAAAACACACATTGCATAAAGAGACTAAGTAATTGGGGTGCGGTGAAGATATGGCAGATTACACAGTGAACACGTTCTCAAAATCCAACAAGAAGGATCAAAAGGGTAAGAAAAGCTGGTTCAAAGGGTTGAAAGCTGAGTTTCAAAAAATTATATGGATTGACAAACAGACATTGGGAAGGAAGATCATTGTAGTTGTCGTTATTTCTGCGATGATTTGTGCTCTGATTACGTTGATAGACAGTGTGGTATTACAGTTTATTGAATTTATAATCAAGTAAGGATAAGGGTAAGTCAATGTCAGAGACAAAGTGGTATGTAGTTCATACTTATTCAGGTTATGAGAACAAGGTGAAAGCTAATATTGAGAAAACAATTGAAAATAGACATCTGAAAGATCAAATTCTAGAAGTACGTGTTCCCATGGAAGATGTGACTGAAGTTAAGAACGGACGGCAAAGGCAGGTGCAAAGAAAGATGTTTCCGGGTTATGTTCTACTGAAGATGGTCATGAATGATGATACTTGGTATGTGGTCAGGAACATTCGGGGTGTAACCGGATTTGTAGGCCCAGGATCCAAGCCTGTTCCGTTGACTTCTGAGGAAATGATACCTCTTGGAATCAAGGATGAAGAGAAGATCGTCATCGATCTGGAAGTGGGAGATTACGTAGTCGTTATTGGCGGTGCATGGAAGGATAGCATCGGAGTAATTCAGAATATCAACAAGAGTAAGCAGGTGGTCATCATTAATGTTGAGCTCTTTGGTCGCGAAACACCAGTAGAAATAAATTTTGCAGAAATTAAGAAAGTTGAGTAAGCGGCCCGTTAGAGGAAAATTCTTGCAAAGATCACATTTAATAGGAGGTGTCGAAAATGGCAAAGAAAGTAACAGGCTATATTAAATTACAAATTCCTGCTGGAAAGGCAACACCAGCTCCACCGGTTGGTCCTGCGCTTGGACAACATGGTGTTAATATCGTACAGTTTACAAAGGAGTTTAACGCTAGGACTGCGGATCAAGGAGATTTGATTATCCCGGTTGTAATTACTGTATACGCAGATAAAAGTTTCAGCTTTGTAACCAAAACTCCACCGACAGCCGTTTTGTTAAAGAAAGCCTGTAACCTAAAATCCGGTTCAAGTGTTCCAAATCAAAACAAGGTTGCTATTATTTCCAAAGATAAAGTACGAGAGATCGCTGAGATGAAAGTACCAGATCTCAATGCGGCAACTATTGAAGCTGCAATGAGAATGATTGCTGGAACCGCGAGAAGTATGGGTATTACCATAGAAGAATAATTTTGAAAAAGAACAATATTAGTTGCTTTGGAGAAGAAACGTGGGAGGGACAATCTCGCAATTACCACTAGGAGGTTATTTAGATATGAAACATGGTAAAAAATATTTAGAGGCTGCGAAAGCAGTAAATCGTGTTAACCTTTATGATCCGGAGAAGGCCATTTCCTTGGTAAAGAAGTTAGCTGTAGCTAAATTTGATGAAACAATCGAAGTTCATATCCGTACAGGCTGTGATGGACGTCATGCAGACCAGCAGATTCGTGGTTCCGTCATACTGCCACATGGAACCGGAAAGATTGTGCGTGTATTGGTCTTCGCCAGGGGTGAAAAAGCTAGCGAAGCTGCTGCGGCAGGCGCAGATTTTGTGGGGGCTGAGGAACTTGTGACAAAGATCAAGAACGAAGGTTGGCTGGATTTCGATGTAGTAATAGCTACATCGGATATGATGGGTGTCGTAGGAGTTTTGGGACGTGTGTTGGGGCCAAAAGGATTAATGCCAAATCCAAAGTCTGGTACTGTAACCATGGATGTGACCAAAGCAATTTCAGATATCAAAACTGGTAAAGTTGAGTATCGTCTTGATAAAACAAATATTATTCACGTGTCAATAGGAAAAGTTTCTTTCACAGAGAGACAATTATCTGACAACTTTCAGACGTTGATAAGTGCAATTAACAAAGCAAAACCGGAAACTCTGAAGGGACAGTATCTAAAAAGTGTTACTGTTGCCTCGACTATGGGACCTGGTGTGAAGATCAATCCTATTAAGCTTGTGTAATATATATGCTGTACAAAGAAGACGATGTCAAGTCAGATGAGAATTTGATGGGCGTTGTCTTTTTTGTATAAAATAACAGCAAAAAGACTATATATTTTGACAAAATATTGAAAATGGCTTGTACAGTGAAGGTAATATACTCAAAAATTTGCAGTAAATGATGAAAGTGTTCAGTCATACAGTAATCATATAAGGATTTTATCTGTTCCGCTTGGATGTAACGATTTGTGTTTGTGCTACTGGTTATACTGTGGGAGTGCTCAGACAGTAAAAAGAAAAAATATAGAAATGGTATTGACAATGGTTCCGGCTGATGGTACTATAAATCAGTATCACGCTGAAGATAGCAGGTGTCATATAAAGCAATAAAAATTGCCTGCCGAGGATGCACATTCTTTTATGAGGGTTTTATATCTTGTTCAGTTTTGGCTGAACAGGATTTCTTTGTTTAAGCGTGTAAACAAATAACTATAAGGAGGTGTACCGTTTCATGGCAAAAATAGAACTGAAAAAGCCGGTTGTTGAAGAGATTTCCGGCGTAATCACTGATGCAGATTCCGTAGTGCTGGTTAATTACAGCGGTCTCACCGTAGAACAGGAAACTGAGCTGCGTAAAACGCTGAGAGAAGCCGGAATCACATATAAGGTCTATAAAAACACGATGATGAATTTCGCATTTAAGGGAACATCATGCGAAGAGCTTTGCAAATATTTAGAAGGAACTAATGCTCTTGCCGTTTCTAAGGATGATGCAACTGCTCCCGCAAGAGTGTTAGATGAATTTGCAAAGAAAAATCCTAAACTGGAGCTGGTAGCTGGTGTTGTAGAAGGAAATTTTTATGATGCAGCAGGTGTGCACGCTCTGGCAGCCGTACTGTCCAGAGAAGAACTGCTGAGCAAGCTGCTAGGAAGTATCCAGATTCCAATTACTAATTTCGTACGTGTTATCAAGCAAATCGTCGAAACCAATGGCGGTGAGATCGAGGAAGCAGAATAATTTGGTTTCGTGCATAACTTGCAAGACGTAGGCTGAAAATAAACGAAAATCATCTTAAATGGAGGAGACATTACAATGGCAAAATTAACAAGCGAAGAATTTATTAAAGCGATTAAAGAGTTATCTGTATTAGAGTTGAACGATTTGGTAAAAGCATGTGAGGAAGAGTTTGGTGTATCTGCAGCAGCAGGTGTTGTTGTAGCAGCTGCAGGCGGAGCTGGAGAGGAGGTAACTGAGGAAGAAAAGACTGAGTTTGACGTTGAGTTGTCTGAGATTGGATCGAACAAGGTTAAAGTTATTAAAATAGTTCGTGAGGCAATCGGACTTGGTCTGAAGGAAGCAAAAGAGATGGTCGACAATGCTCCGAAGGTAATCAAAGAGGCAGTGGCTAAGGCAGAAGCAGAAGATATCAAGATCAAACTGGAAGCAGAGGGAGCTAAAGTTACCCTAAAGTAATTCAGCGTTTATGAAACAGTTGAAAACAGAAAAAACCGTCATGTCGGGACACCGGTGCGACGGTTTTTATATGGCGATGTTTATTCACTTAAATAACTTTCCTTCTCAGAAACTTGTATCTCTGATTTGTGAAAGTTATAATAGGAAATTATATCGTTAAAAAATCAGAAAATTTATAGTAGGGACATTTGCAATATCCATGTTGCTTTGATTCTTTGCTTATGAAAATTCTCTGAAGGCATCAATCTTTGGATACTCTAAACCGGCAATAGCTTTTATTAAATTCTACAGTTTCTGGTTTTTGCAAAGCGGTGCAGACTTGGTTCAGGAGAAAAATACTAAATGTAGGTATGAGCTTTAAAATTAGATCCTATGGATGCATATCTGGATTACAACAGATGGTATACGAATGTGTATGGATGTTGCGGAGGAACTGTTTAAGTTGAATGAGAACTATGAAATAGGGTTCTGACGGTCCGAGTAAGCTGAGATCGATGAAAATAGTTTAGACGAAAAGATGTCAGTGGGGTTTTGACAATGATGAATGTTAGACTTTCTTTAATTTAATCAGTTCAAATACAAAGTGGATGTAGATTAGGAAGGAAAATCTGGATAATTAAATTGTACAGTAAATGATGTAAGTATGTAATTCTGTTTAATAAAATTATCGTCATGCTACCTGGAGTCATCGGTTTTACAGAATAATTTCCTTATGACTTCTATGAAATCGATAGAATTTCGATCAAACTTAAAGATAAGGAAAATTCTTGGAAATGACATGTACAATTTTGGTTGATATACTTGAAATTCTATGTTACGATAAAAAGTATACTATCATGGAGGTATATGCCTTTCCAATATTTCATAATCTATATATCTACAATTAACGCACCAAAATACATTATAATAACATTATACACACAAGAGGTGAAACGTCAATGGAGAAAAACAGAATACGTCCGATTATTACCGGAAAAAGTATACGAATGAGTTACCAGAGACAAAAAGAAGTTTTGGAAATGCCAAATCTGATTGAAGTTCAGAAGGATTCTTATAATTGGTTCTTACATGAAGGACTGAAGGAAGTTTTTGATGACATTTCTCCCATCGAAGATTACGGTGGGAAATTCAGTTTAGAATTCGTAGATTTTGCTCTGTGCGAAGACGACGTGAAGTATTCCATAGAAGAGTGTAAGCAGCGTGATGCAACCTATGCGGTACCATTAAAGGTTAAAGTCAGGTTATACATTAAGGATAAAAATGACATCAGTGAACATGAGATATTCATGGGTGATTTGCCTTTAATGACAGCAACCGGTACATTTGTAATCAATGGTGCCGAACGTGTTATTGTAAGCCAACTAGTTCGTTCTCCCGGCATCTATTATGCAATGTCCCATGACAAGCTAGGGAAAAAACTGTATTCCTGTACCGTTATTCCGAACAGAGGTGCTTGGCTGGAATATGAAACTGATTCCAATGATGTATTTTATGTGCGTGTAGATCGTACCAGAAAGGTTCCGATCAGCGTTTTTGTCCGCGCCTTGGGCGTGGGAAGTAATGCTGAGATTGTAGAGCTGTTTGGAGAGGAACCGAAAATTTTGGCTAGTTTAGCTAAGGATACGGCGACCAGTTATCAGGAAGGCCTTCTGGAGATGTATAAAAAAATCCGCCCCGGTGAGCCGTTGGCAGTTGAAAGTGCGGAAAGTTTGATCAATTCTATGTTTTTCGATCCTCGTCGTTATAATTTGGCAAAAGTGGGTCGTTATAAATGTAATAAAAAGCTGTCTTTAAAGAATCGGATCTGCGGCTACGTGTTGGCAGAAGATGTTATTAATGCTTTTACTGGTGAGATTATTGCGGAAAAAGGTATGAAGGTGACACGAGAGCTGGCAGACGATATACAGTACGCAGCGATTCCTTATGTCTGGATTGAAACAGAAGAAAAAACGATAAAAATTCTTTCAAATATGATGGTAGATATTACCCGCTGGGTGGATGTGGATCCAAAGGACGTTTATGTGACGGAAGAAGTGTATTATCCGGTTTTAGAGAAGATTCTGAAAAAATATACGGATTTGGAGAAAATTAAGGAGGAAATCCGCCACCAAATTAACGCTCTGATTCCAAAGTATATTACAAAGGATGACATATTTGCGTCCATCAATTACAATATACATCTGGAGTATGGTCTGGGAGACGATGATGATATCGATCATTTAGGTAACCGTAGGATCCGTGCGGCAGGTGAATTGCTTCAAAATCAGTACCGTATAGGGCTTTCTCGTTTGGAAAGAGTGGTTCGGGAACGTATGACCACGCAAGATATAGACAGCATCTCTCCCCAGTCCTTGATTAATATTAAGCCAGTGACCGCTGCTGTGAAGGAGTTTTTTGGATCTTCCCAGCTATCGCAGTTTATGGATCAAAATAATCCTCTGGGTGAGCTGACTCATAAGAGGCGTATGTCTGCTCTAGGCCCAGGGGGGCTTTCAAGAGATCGTGCTGGTTTTGAGGTTCGTGACGTGCATTATTCTCATTACGGAAGAATGTGCCCAATTGAGACTCCTGAAGGTCCGAATATCGGTCTAATTAATTCTTTAGCATCCTATGCCCGTATCAATATCTACGGTTTTGTGGAAGCACCATATCGGAAAATCGATAAAACGGATTTCCAAAATCCGAGGGTTACCGATGAAGTGGTATATATGACGGCTGATGAAGAAGATAATTATCATGTGGCTCAGGCTAATGAACCGTTGGATCAAGAAGGACATTTCATTCATAAAAATGTGTCTGGCCGTTATATGGATGAGACACAAGAATATGAGCGTCAAATGTTTGATTATATGGACGTTTCTCCAAAAATGGTATTTTCCGTGGCTACGGCTTTGATTCCTTTCCTGCAAAACGACGATGCCAATCGTGCACTGATGGGATCTAATATGCAGCGCCAGGCAGTACCGCTGTTGTTTACCGAAGCTCCTGTGGTAGGGACTGGTATGGAAGCGAAAGCCGCAGTGGATTCCGGAGTTTGTGTGATAGCCAAGAAAACAGGTACGATCACGTTCGTTTCTTCCAAGGAGATCTGTATGGACAATGTGGATGGTACCAAAGATGTATATCATTTGACTAAATTTGTACGTAGTAACCAGAGTAATTGTTATAACCAGCGCCCAATTGTGAATAAGGGAGATCGTGTGAAAGCTGGCGATGTAATCGCGGATGGCCCATCTACATTTAACGGAGAGCTGGCGCTTGGCAAGAACCCCCTGATCGGGTTCATGAGCTGGGAAGGTTATAACTACGAAGATGCTGTTCTTCTAAGTGAAAGGCTTGTACAGGAGGATATATATACCTCTGTTCATATAGAGGAGTATGAGGCTGAGGCCAGAGATACGAAACTTGGACCGGAAGAGATTACCAAGGATGTTCCGGGTGTTGGTGAGGATGCGCTCAAGGATCTGGATGAAAGGGGAATTATTCGTATCGGTGCGGAGGTTCATGCAGGGGATATATTGGTCGGAAAAGTGACGCCTAAGGGAGAGACAGAGCTAACAGCAGAAGAACGTTTACTTCGTGCGATTTTCGGTGAGAAAGCCAGAGAAGTTCGTGATACCTCATTGAAAGTACCTCACGGTGAATATGGAATTGTTGTAGATGCTAAAATTTTTACAAGAGCTAACGATGATGAACTGTCCCCTGGAGTGAATCAGGCTGTTCGCATATACATCGCTCAGAAGAGAAAGATTTCTGTAGGTGATAAAATGGCAGGACGCCATGGTAACAAGGGCGTTGTTTCCCGTGTACTTCCTGTAGAGGATATGCCTTTCCTACCAAACGGACGTCCGCTGGATGTTGTATTGAATCCTCTGGGTGTACCCTCCCGTATGAATATCGGACAAGTGTTGGAGATTCATTTAAGCCTTGCGGCAAAGGCATTGGGCTTTAATATTTCCACACCTGTATTTGACGGTGCCAACGAAATAGACATTCAGGAGACTCTGGAGTTGGCCAATGATTATGTAAATCTTTCTTGGAATGAATTTTCTAACAAACACAAGGAAGAGCTTCTACCGGAGGTTTATGAATATCTGGATAAGAATAAAAAACATAGATCACTGTGGAAAGGTGTTCCGATTTCTGGAGATGGAAAGGTTTGGCTAAAAGATGGACGTACCGGAGAATATTTCGACAGCCCGACGACGATTGGGCATATGCATTACATGAAGTTACATCATCTGGTTGATGATAAGATTCATGCACGTTCAACAGGTCCGTATTCTTTGGTTACGCAGCAGCCTTTAGGCGGAAAAGCTCAGTTCGGAGGTCAACGTTTCGGAGAGATGGAAGTATGGGCGTTGGAAGCCTATGGAGCTGCTTACACGTTGCAGGAGATATTAACTGTGAAGTCTGATGATGTTATCGGGCGTGTAAAGACCTACGAAACGATTATCAAAGGTGAGAATATCCCAGAACCAAGTGTTCCTGAATCCTTTAAAGTATTGTTGAAGGAATTACAGTCTTTGGGGATGGATGTGAGAGTTTTAATAGATGATAATACCGAAGTTGAGTTTATGGAAACTGAAGATTACAACGATACGGATCTATCTTCGATTCTTGAGGGAGATCGTTCTTCAGGAAGAGACTACGGTTTTGAAAAACAGAAGTTTGATGGTGAGAAACTGATTGACACCGATGAAAATGCTGAAGAAGAGGATGAAAAGGAATTTTTGAATGATTTAGACGAGACTTTTGATGATAGCGAAGAGTAATGGAGAAGGGGAATCAAATGTTAGAAACAATTCATAAAGATGAAACTACCTATCAACCCATGATTTTTGACGCAATTAAGATCGGCTTGACTTCGCCAGAAAAGATTAGAGTTTGGTCTCGCGGCGAGGTGAAGAAACCGGAGACCATCAATTACAGAACTTTGAAGCCGGAAAAAGATGGACTGTTCTGTGAACGTATTTTTGGTCCCTCCAAGGACTGGGAGTGTCATTGTGGTAAATATAAAAAAATTCGATATAAAGGTGTGGTTTGCGATCGATGTGGTGTAGAAGTTACTAAAGCCTCTGTGCGCCGTGAAAATATGGGACATATTGAGTTGGCAGCTCCGGTTTCACATATCTGGTATTTCAAGGGAATTCCCTCAAGAATGGGACTGATCCTTGATTTGTCTCCCAGAATACTTGAGAAGGTTCTGTATTTCGCTAGCTATATTGTACTGGACGGAGGGGATACAAGATTTCAGTATAAGCAGATCTTAACCGAGAAAGAATATCAGAATGCTAGAGAAGAGTATGGGAGCGCATTTCGTGTCGGAATGGGTGCAGAAGCGATCAAAGAGTTATTGTGTGCCATTAATTTAGAAAAAGCATCTGCGGAGCTGAAACAGGGACTGAAAGAATCTACAGGGCAGAAGCGCGCTCGTATCATCAAGAGACTTGAGGTTGTAGAAGCATTTCGTGAATCTGGCAATCGTCCGGAATGGATGATCATGGATGCCATTCCGGTTATTCCGCCAGATCTCCGGCCAATGGTACAGCTGGACGGCGGGCGTTTTGCTACCTCTGATTTGAATGATTTGTATCGTAGGATAATCAATCGAAACAATCGTCTGAAAAGGCTGTTGGAACTGGGTGCTCCGGATATTATCGTTCGTAATGAAAAACGTATGCTTCAGGAGGCGGTTGATGCCCTGATAGACAATGGTCGTCGCGGTCGCCCTGTAACAGGGCCTGGCAACCGTGCGTTGAAGTCACTTTCTGACATGCTGAAAGGAAAAACCGGTCGTTTTCGCCAAAATCTTCTGGGAAAACGTGTAGATTATTCCGGTCGTTCTGTTATCGTTGTCGGGCCTGAGTTAAAGATTTTTCAGTGCGGGCTTCCGAAAGAAATGGCCATTGAATTGTTTAAGCCTTTTGTTATGAAAGAGCTGGTTACAAATGGTATTGCTCATAATATTAAAAATGCCAAAAAGATGGTGGAAAAGCTCCAGCCGGAAGTGTGGGATATTCTGGAAGAAGTTATCAAAGAGCATCCGGTTATGCTGAATCGTGCACCTACTTTGCATAGATTGGGTATCCAGGCGTTTGAGCCCATCCTGGTAGAGGGTAAAGCCATAAAGCTTCATCCACTGGTCTGTACTGCATTTAACGCTGATTTTGACGGCGATCAAATGGCTGTTCATTTGCCTCTGTCAGTGGAAGCACAGGCTGAATGCCGTTTTATGCTGTTGTCCCCCAACAATCTGCTGAAGCCTTCTGATGGAGGGCCTGTTGCAGTGCCGTCGCAGGATATGGTTCTTGGTATTTATTATTTAACTCAAGAACGTCCAGGAGATAAAGGAGAGGGAAATTACTATAAAAACGTAAATGAAGCAATCTTGGCCTATGAAAATGGATATCTAACTCTTCAGGCGAAAATTCACGTACGTCGTCAGGGAATTAGCATTGATGGAAAGATGATTTTCGGAAATGTAACTTCCACTTTGGGACGGCTCTTGTTCAACGAAATCATTCCCCAGGATCTGGGATATGTGGATCATATGATAGCAGGGAATGAGCTTCTACCAGAAGTGAATTTTCTGGTGACGAAGAAACAGCTAAAAAAGATAGTGAAAAAGATTATTAATACTCATGGTGCGACGAAAACTGCTGAAGTTTTGGATTCTATCAAAGCTATGGGCTACAAATATTCTACACAGGCGGCTATAACCGTATCTATTTCAGATATGACGGTTCCGTCTCAGAAAGCGAAGCTAATCAAGAAAGCTCAGGAAACGGTGGATATGATCACAAAGAACTATAAGCGTGGCTTGATCACTGACGAAGAACGATACAAAGAGGTTGTAGAAACGTGGAAAAAAACTGATGAAGAACTGACATATGCACTACTTTCCGGTTTGAATCAGTATAATAATATTTTCATGATGGCTGATTCTGGAGCCCGTGGTTCTGATAAGCAAATAAAACAGCTGGCGGGTATGCGTGGATTGATGGCTGATACGACGGGTCATACCATTGAACTTCCGATCAAATCCAATTTTCGTGAAGGACTTGACGTATTGGAATATTTCATGTCTGCCCACGGAGCCCGTAAAGGTCTATCTGACACAGCTTTGCGTACGGCGGATTCTGGTTATTTAACTAGGCGTATGGTTGATGTTTCTCAGGATCTGATCATCCGTGAAGTGGATTGCTGTGCAGGTAAAAATGAAATCCCTGGAATGTCTGTGACAACCTTTGCGGATGGAAAGGAAGAGATTGAAACGCTTCAGGAGCGTATTACAGGCCGGTTTTCTGGTGAAACGATCAAAGATAAGGACGGCAATATAATTGTAAAGGAAAACCATATGATTACGCCGAAGCGCGCGGCTAAAATTATCAACGAGGGTATAGATAACAAGGGAAAGCCTTATGAGCAAGTGAAAATTCGTACTATTTTGACTTGTCGTTCCCATATCGGAATCTGTGCGAAATGCTATGGTGCCAATATGGCGACTGGTGAAGCTGTGCAGGTTGGAGAGTCTGTTGGCATCATTGCCGCTCAGTCAATTGGCGAACCTGGAACACAGCTGACTATGCGTACCTTTCATACCGGAGGTGTAGCAGGAGGAGATATCACGCAAGGTCTTCCCCGTGTCGAGGAACTTTTTGAGGCCCGTAAGCCGAAGGGTCTCGCGATCATTACAGAAATTAATGGTATGGCTACGCTCAAAGATACGAAGAAAAAACGTGAGATTGTTGTAACAAATTCAGAAGAGGGAGTTTCTAAAACTTATCTGATTCCTTACGGATCGAGAATCAAGGTAATGGACGGTTCCATTCTGGAAGCCGGCGATGAGTTGACAGAAGGAAGTGTGAATCCACACGATATTCTTAGAATTAAGGGTGTGCGTGACGTGCAGGATTATATGCTGAGGGAGGTCCAAAGAGTTTATCGGTTGCAGGGTGTTGAAATCAGCGACAAGCATATAGAAGTTATCGTTCGTCAGATGCTGAAGAAGGTTCGTATCGAGCAGAACGGTGATACAGAATTTCTTCCAGGAACCTTGGTTGATGTTTTGGATTACGAAGAAGTGAATGCGAAGCTTGAAAAAGAAGGAAAGCAGCCAGCGGAAGGTAAAAGGGTTCTACTGGGTATTACCAAAGCTTCTTTGGCTACAGATTCGTTTCTTTCTGCAGCTTCTTTCCAAGAGACTACTAAAGTACTGACAGAGGCGGCTGTTAAAGGTAAGATAGATTATTTGATCGGCTTGAAGGAAAATGTTATTATTGGTAAACTGATTCCGGCAGGTAGTGGAATGAAGTGCTACAGTAATATTAAGCTGAATTCTAATAATGAGTTTAATCAGGAGAATGACGACTTAGTTATGCAAGACAATTTGGATCTTGACAAGACGTTGAATCTTTCGAATGGTATACTCTGAAAAAGATGAGGCAAAGGAATTCTTTGAAAAAGAATTGGATATATCAAATAAGAAAGTAGGATTGATACAGTCACGTCATAACCTCCTTATTCAATTGTGAAAAAGAGGAGGGAAAACTATTGAAAAAGCACCTGTAAGATTAGCAGTTGTGCTTAGTATTTGAATGCTATTTTGGTGGTTGGTATTGTATTGGTTTTTGTTAAAGTAATCATGCTCTGTGACAGGGCTGAAACAATGTTAGATGAGATTTTTTCGGTTATAACGATTTATGGAACAAGATTTCGAAGTTACTTATTCCGGCATGGTGATCGAGGAAGGCGATACTTTTTTGTAATAGAAAAATTTGCAAATAAGCCTACTTCAAGAATAATACCGAAAATGAGTATGTGATGGGAAATAAGTAGTTCAGGAATACCATAGATAAAATATTTGTTTGATCATATAAAATGAAATGATACAGAAGTTGATAGATAAGAGAAAATGCCAGTGGGTAATCAATTAAATTTATGCCTGTCATGGTTATGAGTTTTATGAAAAAAACATTTCGTGAAAGATCAATATTTTCACAAAAAATATTGATCTTATGCCTTTTAAAAAATAAACAAGCCAGGACAAAGTACGGATCAGAGGATTGATGGAACGAAAAAGTTAGTGAAGAGCTATGAGCATCCCGAAGTGGAAGGTACATGTGATGAAGCGTATCAATATCTTGATCTGAATAGTGCCAGGCTTTTTAATACTCAAGTATCTCAATTAAAGAGTGGCTAGCAAAAATCGAGCTTACACTAAGCTTATAGTACACGAAAAGTCAATAAGAGCATTTGTCAGTTTCTATCTAACGGTGAGAGCAGTAAAATTTTGTTAATTATGAAGATGCTCTGCCTGGAAGGTTAAATACAAACAATCAACGATTATATGAGGTAAGAACTGAATACAGAATGTTTGCTTGTTTGATGATATGGAAAGTTGTTCCTGCAGGGATTTATGTAAAAATATATCAGTAAGTGTTTCGGCAGAAATTGATAAACGGACCAAGATTGAACATGAAGGAAGCAGATATTGAGGATGGCATTTTTAGTTAATATATGAGATTGCCTTTCTGAATTAGACAGAAAGGCATGAACAAATTCCCTATCGAAAGCTGGTAGATTCTCAGGAGGCAAGTGATGGCCTTTATCTGAGGTTTGATTGGAGAAGATGATGAGATGGATATTAACAGAAAAATTTGTTGTCACAAAGTGTGAGATCAGTAATATAAGAATAGACTTTTTCAGTCTGGCTGGAAGAGCATTAGTATACTTATAACAGTGAGCGGGAAGAAAAAGAGAGCAGGAATGGACATTTGAGATATTCGTTATCATTTGGATAATGATGTTTGAAAGTTCAAAGATTTGTTCTAAATAGCTTTGACAAACTCGTTCTTTTTCGGTAAAATTCTTTGCATTCATAATTTATGTAAAAATTTCTTATGAGGAAGTAATTGACAGAAAATTGTACTAATAACAATAATTATAATGTAAACTGGATCGTTATTATAATAGAAAAAATAAAACTAATATATGTAGCTTTGGGAATTATTTTTGACAATTATCAATTTGTGAATGAATATATTTGTTGTGTTTGTTAGCAAGAGTCAGGCAATGTAGAAGGTAAAAGAAGAATATTTATGAAGGCATTAACAGTTGGAATCTGATTCAGAGATTTTCAGGAACTTATGCGGATTTTGTCCTTTTTGCTTGGAATTCAGTTTCAGGCGTTAATAGAGGCTGTCAAGTTGAATAGAAAACTATCGATCTTGGTTTTGAATAATGTTGCTGTAGAATGTTACTTTTGACGATAGCCACACATATAGATGTTTCTTGATTGTGGAAATCACCTATATTTGTCTGAAAATAAATAGTCATTCGAACTGTTTTCCTTTCCTGGAATTGTAATGTTGACTATATTTTTGGGAAGAAATATAAGTCAAAGGTAGGGGGATGGAAAGAGAAAATATACTTTTTCAGATTTATTATGAAAGTGTTTGTGGCGAGTTGATGATGGATACGTTCTGTTTTTTGGTTATTTCAGATGGTTTTTCTCATCCAAGATGGAACCTCGATGAAATCAGACAGTAAATTTTGAAATTCCATCAAGCAATGCTGGTACTAGTAGGGTGCAAACAGTCGATAATTGAGGTCTGTCATGCTAACGATATTACTGACATTTTTCAGAGAAGTTGAGTGCAGTGATTTAGAGATTATCAGAAATCTATAATGCCATTTCTATTCAGCTCTGTTTGCTGTCAATTTTTTATTCGGATATTCGCATGCTTTTGTTTTCGCTGTCAAATTTGGAAGCAAAATCAGTTTATAGCGAATAAGGGTTGTATATACGATGAGATTTGGAGCTTAAGTAATGAATGTAAAGGTATTTTGCAAGAAAATTAAGAAAAATAGCTGGAAGTTTATACTGAAGAATTGTCTGACAGTGACGATTTGTATTGGGACGATGTTTGTAGTGTATTCAGTGGATAAACAGTTTGAGAGAACATCTGAATGGCGGAGAAAGAATGTGGCAAGAATGTTGGTGAATGTTCAGGTGGATGTTATGGAAGCAGAATATTCAGATGGATCGGGAAAAGCCGGGAAATCGGCTCTTGGTGAAAATATGGAGGTAGAGTATGATACTCCAGGGTGGCAGCTGAATGAGAAGGGATGGTGGTATGCGTCTGATGCGGTTACCTACTATGTAAATGGTTGGTTGAAACTGGAGGGGAAACAATATCATTTTGACAAAAATGGATATATGGATACGTTCTGGACAGTAATTGGTGAAAAAAGTTTCTATTTTGACCAGAATGGCGTTTATGATCCGACTATGGATAGTTCCATGTTGATTGCTTTGACTTATGATGATGGACCGAGTACATATACTTCACAGCTTCTGGATATGCTGCAGTCCAATAAGGCAAAAGCTACATTTATGATGCTGGGGAGTACAGTGGAGAAGTATGGAGCAGAGACTATACCAAGGATGGTACAATTAGGCTGCACGCTGGGAAATCATTCGTATGATCACAGTAATCTGAGAAAAGCCGGACATGCGGCGGCGAAGAAGCAGTTTAGTCAGACGGACGGATTAATCGCGCAGTATAATAATGGGATGGGAGCTACGGTTATTCGTTTTCCTTATGGGGAGTATACGAAAGAGGAGGCGGTGAATACCAGGAGACCGTGTTTTTTCTGGAATGTGGACACTATGGATTGGGACAGTCAGGATGCTAATTCCATTTCTAATGCAGTAATGAGTCATATTACTGGTGGTAATATTATCCTGATGCATGATATTTATCAGGAAACGATAGATGCTAGTAATATTTTTATTCCGCAGCTTCTTGCTCAGGGGTATCGTTTGGTGACGGTGGAAGATCTTGCCGCAGCGCGAGGGTATAAGTTGGAAGCGGGAGTTACTTATTTTGGATTTACGGATAAAAATATAGCTGATAACACTGTAACTGATAAGAAGCGAAATAATGTGTGAAAGAATGTTGTGGTATATTGGCTTAACAATTGCAGAAGATAAAGACAGTAATGGAGAATAGTAGAATATTTTTTACTGTATGCGTTACATACATTGCAGATGCTGTTTACGAATTTTTCAGGCTTCTAGATATAAAATTCAGAAGCTCGTTCTTGTCTTGGAAGTCTTAGGAATAGCGCTACATTAGCTGAAAAGAAGTGGGTGTTAGTTAAATGTTTAGTTATGAAAATGTTCACTTCAATGTCTTCAGCTTTAGCGTTTTGGTTGATAATCATTTTTCCGTATACCTTTTCATCGAACTTTGTTAATAGAATGCCGCGTTGCGGGAAAGCAAATTAACCGTAAATTATGTTTTTTAGATTCAAAGGCCAATCAACGCGCTTTTGTTTATCTGTATTGGATATTAATTTTTATAAGGGGCATATTTATCAGAAATAATGTTTATGTTGCAAATTTCTTTGGTCATAGCGAGAAATTACCGTAAAATCTGTTATGTTATATTCGATCAGCTGCTAAATGACAGTGTCTGACAATTCTTCCGAAACGTCTAGATACGTCAGCCAAATAGGCTCGTGAAACTTTTTGCTTTCATACCTATGGTAAATAATTTTTATTGTGCTGTTCATAGTACATGCTTTAAATTAACATGGCAAGATGTACTTTCCAACGGCCTAAAACTTTGAAAAAATTTGAGAAATTGGTTGTTTATTACGTCGATATTCAGTTTTAGACAGAGACGATTGTGGATATGGATAAGAAGAGACAAATTTTTTCATGGCCTGTCAAGGAAGAAACGTTTATCATAAAATTCATTGAGATCGTCGAATCTGAAAAATTTTTTGAAAGGAAATTTGAATTATTCAGGTTACAAAATGTATTATCGATCTAAATGTCAGGACTTCCAGACATGGCAAGAATAAACTCTATGCTCGCTTTACGGATTTTTATTTTAGTCGCAGCGTTAAATTTCATACAGTGTGTTGATCTTTACTTTTTTATCCGGATCATGGAGTTTTATTGGCATAACTTTTTGAATAACGGAATATAGTTGTAGTATTTGATTGTACTGATTAATAACTGTGTGCCAGCATTTAGGTCGACTTCAGGATCAGGAATATATTTTTAAATAGCATCAAAGATAGAAATCAGATCAGAGAAAGTATCGTTCGAATTTAGAATTGTATGTTTTTTGGTCAAATATAGAGGAATCGAGGAATTGATCTCCAGCTGTTTAAATGCACACAGATGGTTTTAAGATTTAACTCCGGAGCTTTTTGAAAAAAACTTTGTCTACGGAATGGGCTTTTCAAACGTCTTGACTAAAAAGATGACGCTATTCATTATTCTCATAGCTAAAATCAATATGTTTTAAAGTGTCTTATGATGTTAATTTTCATGTCTTTATAGAACAATTTTTGGAAAAAAATTGTGATACCGTGTTTATGTTAAATATTCTTGGAATTTCTTAAGCGTTTCGGGATTTTCTAATTCTCGAGAAATACGCTACTCTATTTTTTCGTCTATGAGAATCATTTTTCTGTGCACAATGTGAGTAATGATGGCAATATTTTTTACATCTTCTCATAGTATACTCTTTTTCTTGTTTTGTAGGAGAAATGTTTGAACATTTGAAATATCAGAAGTTACGGTATTTTATCTACGTTCTCATTAGGACTGGATTGGAGTCCGTTAATTTTGTTTACGTTTTTCCAAATTGATCGGGAAAGAAGAGATGTTTCGTACGGGTTATACGAAATGTTTCACTCAGGTTCACAAAAAGTGTTATCGATATGCTTACAGACAGTAATGTTTATTTAATCGCAGCCTATATTTTTGTGATAGGAACTCTATCTTTAGTGAGAACCATTGTAACGTTTACAACAACCATAGCGTGGAAATTCTAGTGTCTGCGACCTACTAGGAAAAATGAATTTCACATTGCCTTGTTACCTGGGTAGCTGATATACTTTCTTATCATCAAGCCATTGGAAGAAAAACCATGATATTGACGAAGTTTAAGTTCAGTCATTAAGGTATTCTGGGAAGAAATTCTACCTAATTGGTGTAACGCAAGATTATGAAAGGAAAGTATAATTCAGATTGATGGAAAATTTTGCTCTTATAACAAGCGCGAAGAAAAAAAGAACAGGTTAATGTTTTCAGTGTTGCATGAGAGATGAGCTTTATGGAGACAGAGGATGATTCTATCAAATTAAATTTTTTTGCATGGATGCATCACCTAAGCCGCCAGTTTATCTGAAAATCTCTCTGGAACTGGAGCTCATGGATCTGCTAATTATCGTCAATCGAACCTATGAAAAATTAAATTATATCCCATGTATTTGCTGCGGGCGTGGCATGTTATTAGTCTTGGAACGTATTCAGGGCCGTAGATATGCGAAAAAGCTTAGCGAGACAGAGGAAGAAAAAGAAATTTCATACGGTTTTGTCGATCAGCAAACTGGAATATGTAAATTATAATTCTTGACAAAGCATTGCTTTAATGATATATTTTTTTTAGGTGTTTAGCTAGTAGCAGTAGATAGAGGTTCATATTTCGAAATTAGGTGGTTTGGTGTGTCAAGTATAAATAAAAGTTGTTGAAATTGGAAGACACCAAAAGGTTCAGAGGTCTGAATTTTGATTTTGGGGCATAGGTTGAAGAAGTTTATGACTGTCATTGAAAGATGGCGAGCTATCTGTTTGAGTATGTATAGAATATACGTATGATATGAGGCGTCGTTTTTGATAGCTTCTTTTCTAGATTATTAAGGAGGAGATAAGATGCCTATTTTTAAAGGATCAGCAGTTGCAATTATAACCCCGATGAAGGATAACAAAGAGGTGAATTTTAATAAACTGGGAGAGTTGATTGAGATGCAGATCACGGAGAGATCTGATGCGATCGTTATTTGTGGGACCACTGGAGAAGCCTCGACATTGGATCATGAAGAACATCTGGAGGTAATCAGGTTTTGTGTGGAAAAAGTGGCAAAAAGAGTGCCGGTAATTGCTGGAACAGGTTCCAACAGTACAGAAACGGCTATTTATTTGTCTAGTGAAGCAGAAAAGCTCAAGGTGGATGCGCTGCTTGTAGTATCTCCTTATTACAATAAAGCGACGCAGAAAGGTTTAATTAAGCATTTTACAGAGATTGCTCAGGCGGTTAGCCTGCCAATTATCCTCTATAATGTGCCAAGTAGAACAGGATGTACTATACTACCAGAGACAGTTGCATACCTTGCAAAACATGTGAAAAACATTGTAGGGATTAAAGAAGCAAGTGGTGATATTGCGCAGATTGCGAAAGTAAAGCAATTGGCCAGCGATGATATCGAGCTTTATTCTGGAAATGATGATGAGGTGGTACCTATTATGTCGCTGGGAGGGTTAGGAGTTATATCTGTGCTTGCGAATATTGCACCCAGATTTACCCATGAAATGGTCTGGAAATATTTGGAGGGTGATGTGAAAGGAAGCTGTGAAATGCAGTTAAAGGCTCTTCCACTCATCAGCGCTTTGTTTTATGAGGTAAACCCGATTCCGGTAAAGGCAGCTCTAAATTTGATGGGTAAAAAGGTAGGTCCTCTTCGTGCTCCTCTGTATGAGATGGAAGCAGAGAATCAGGAAAAACTGAGAAAAGCCATGTTAGATATGGGCGTTGAATGCCAATAAGGAGATGAGAATGATTAGAGTGATATTGCACGGCTGTAATGGTCATATGGGGCAGGTTATCACAAGGCTGGTTGCAGACGATGATACGGTTAAAATTGTAGCAGGTATTGACATTGCGGATAATCAAAACAACGGCTATCCTGTATTCACCAGGCTGGAGGCCTGTAATGTAGAAGCAGATTCGATGATTGATTTTTCTTCCTTTAAGGCGACAGATCGGGTAATCGAATATTGTAAAGATAAGAAACTTCCTCTGGTGCTCTGTACGACAGGGCTGACACAGGAGCAGATTAACAAAGTGCAGGAGGCAAGCAAAGATGTAGCGATTCTTCGGTCTGTTAATATGTCTTTGGGAATCAATGTGTTGTTAAAATTAATTCAGGACGCAGCGAAAATTTTAGCACCTGTGGGATTTGATATGGAGATTGTAGAACGCCATCATAAGCTAAAATGTGATGCACCTAGCGGAACGGCCCTTGCCTTTGCCAACAGCCTGAATGAGGCTATGGCAGAAAGTTATCATTATACGTATGATCGAAGTCAAAGGCATGCGCAGAGAGATCCGAAAGAAATCGGGGTATCTGCGGTGAGAGGCGGTACGATCGTAGGCGAGCATGAAATTATATTTGCAGGGGCGGATGAAGTTGTTGAATTTAAGCATACAGCATATTCAAAAGCAGTTTTTGGAAAAGGAGCGATAGAGGTAGCTAAATTCTTGGCAGGTAAGCCAGCTGGGATGTATGACATGAGTGATATAATTAGATAAAAAAGTCGCTTGTCAGCTCTGATCATTTTGTATGAAGAGAGAGGGCAGGGGGCTTTTTTAGTGTGGATATGCAATATAATAATAAATTAAACATGGAGTAATTATGGAGAGGATGCTTAGAGAAACAGGATGGTAGATGTGTCGATTAAAGATGGTTTTCAAGATGTTAAATGATAGCGAGAAAGAAAAATACGCTAGTACATCTGTGCAACAGGATTGAGGAGATAGTATGCCGGATTTTTTATGAGGTTGCAAATTGGTCAGAGCTCTTTTCATGGGAATTTACCCTGGTTGGCTGGTGAAGTTCAATCCAGAATAGTAAAATATAGAGCGAATAAATTTCAGGATGAGTGACTATTGGTATAAATAATAAATAGTGGCTGTATTAGTTTTTGGGTAACTGGGGTAACAAATATCATGTTGGAAGATATTCAGAAAAAGAGACTGCACTTTGTTGTGAAATATATGATATATATTGGAGCATTGATTGAATTTGAAAGAAATGACGAAAGCCATGGATTTTACGTTCAATTATAAAATGAAATCTTCGAAAACAGTGATAGTAAACGAGAAGTGAGAAAAAGTGATGGAAGGACGTAGAAAAAATGAATATTTCATGAGGTTCCGAATCCTGTTCAAACAAAGGAGAAGATGTTGATCCGGAACCAGCGGGACTGTGTGAATCTGATTTCTTAATTGACTATAGGCAGCTATCCGGCGAAATATTTGTTGATTCAGAAATACGAATTTTTAGGGTGAAGAGTAAGTGAAGTCGTAAGAGAGAGGAAATTTAGCTAGCAGTAGGAGCATCGAGTGACGATCGATTTGAATATTTACTGCTACAAATGCTATTATTGTCTGAAAGATCAGAAAAATATGTGTGAAAACAAAGAACCTTTCGGAATTACGAAGAATGGTATTTTTTCGGAATATGTGGCAGTGTTGGTTTTTAGCTTTATGAACTGTTGAATAAATATTAGTTGTGTAGCAGGAATAATGATTGAGTCTTTTGCCTGTATACCGTACGGAGTAACATTGCTGAACGGGAATACGGGAGTAGGGATTAATCTACTGTGGATTTCATAGACCTGGTGCTATTGAAAGCGCTAAAAACAGGCAAAACTAGCTAGTGGTTAGTGGTTGAACATTAATGGGTATGTCTGAAGATGGAAAAGTCATAGAAAAAAGACGTATATAGTTCAGTGGCGGAGGAAAAGGAGGATTTTTGAAAAATTTTAACGTGATAGTAAACGCTAGGGATAATTTGAAAGTCATCGAGACTCATGTTCAGGATGGTGGTGAAAAAATAAGATTTTTCAATTTAGCTATGTGGCCAAGCAGTTCTAAAGTCACAAGCCGTTCCTATCAGATTGATGACAATGACTGGACATATATCAACATGAAAACGGTAATTTGTACTTATGCGAATGCCATTGATATGATTTTCAGCCGGGAAATTTTTATACAGGATAATATCAATGTAGGGTAGAGATGAATCTGAAGGGTAACGTAATTATATGTAAATTTTCGGATAATTTATTTTCCGAAAATGTTGGAAAGGAATTTTAATCCACTGGAGAGAGATGAGATTGCAGGTATGCGAAGCTATCTCTGGATGAAGGCAGAAGAATTGAACTATTTGAGCGGGATAAAAGAACAGGCTAAAAGAATTTAATTGATTGGTATAGTTATGTACTAGAAGAAGTAGCAGCATACTTGAGAATATTCTAGAGATAGGCGATATTTACGAGACTCAACATCATTGATATTTGCATCGCACTAGTCTGGAAGGGTTGATTCTTTATGTTCAGAGAAATTGGCTAAATGATATGAGAAGATGCGGATATGGAGTCTTATAACCTGAAAAGAGAATTCGATGCACATCATTTGCTTTGGCAGAAGAGTGGGAGGAACAAGAAAAGCATTATGTTGTATACAGTGTATTGCCCCCGTCATTGATAATAATATTATATAAACAAAGGTCTTTAGGGTAGTCCAGATTAATCGGGTCTATCGGTAGTATATTTTTTCTGTAGGACAAGGGGACATATATTGCTGATTTTGAAGCGGATTGGTATGGAGACTGTTGCTCTGAACTTTTTATCCGAAGTAAGGTGAATGGAAAAGGAGGTTCGATTCTTATTGGAATAGCCGAAAGATTACTGGAGAACTGGAATTTTAATTTTGATATATGCCTATATTCAGGAGCTACTCGTCTTAAGTAGTGTCATCATAAATTTCAAAAGTCTGTATCAGAAGTTATATTGTATATGGAACTGTTGTTGGTATATGGATATAAAACAGGGAAAATAATCCGGAGGAGTATATTATATGGTTGGTATCATCACATAAAAAATTATGATTGTATATATATTTACAGAAATTAGGAATGTTAATAGAAAAAATGAGAGTATAATATGAAGTGTGTAAAGAAATTATGTTAGTTTTGTTGATGCTAATAGCAATTTGTGTTGTGATTGCTTTCAGTGAAAAAAATAAAAATACGACCGGATATATTCCAAAAAGTCAAATCTAAGAAATCTCATCAATGATGAAGATGGTACGATGACAACAAAAAAGATCTTAAGATCTTTTGAATGAAAGCGGAGATAGGTAGTATAAAATAAACGAAAATATTACAAGATTGCAGTGTAAAGCATGGCGTGAGTAAAAGCTTGGAATAAAGATAGAAAAGAATATTAAAAATCTTGGGGGATATCCCATTATCCAGGCTTTTTCAGATATAGACGATGCAGCAGTGACGATTGCCGGTGTACAGTAAATTAACGGAAGATAAGAGAAAAATAAATCAAAGAAAGCCCAAAACAGGGCCTTTCTTTGATTTATCAGATTTTTTCGTGATTATGATTTTTTTTAAGAATTTTCTGGATTTTTTCTGCCGGATCTAACAAGTTTGTAATGGATGCATCATGATTGAGTGTATCAATGATCAAAGCAATGTACTTGCTCATATCGCAGCTGATATAGTAAGGTTTTGCAAGGAGCTCAGGAGTTTGATATACCAGATTGGTGGTCATCAACTTTGTGAAATATCCCATTTTATATGCTTTATCAAATTTGTCAAGCCCATCGGTAAATAAACCAAATGTACAGCATATGTACAAATTGCGGGCTTTTTGTTTTTTCAGAAGATTAGCTATCTCGATTATGCTGTCTCCGGAAGATATTATATCGTCAATGATGAGCATATCCTTATTGGCTACATTGGTTCCGAGAAATTCATGGGCTACAATAGGATTACGCCGCCCATTAATGATGGTAGAATAATCTCGGCATTTGTAGAACATGCCCATATCGACGCCTAGATTATTTGCAATATAAATAGCCCGGCTCATGCCGCTCTCATTTGGGCTGATAATCATCAAATGGTCAGAATCGATCTTTATCTCAGGGGCGTTTCGAAGGATATTTTTGATAAACTGGTAAGCAGGCTGTATAGTCTCCAAACCATTCAGAGGTATGGCATTTTGAACACGCGGATCGTGGGCGTCAAAGGTGATGATGGTCTCAACTCCCATACTGACCAATTCCTGTAGGGATAGGGCGCAGTCTAGAGATTCTCTTCCAGAACGCTTGTGCTGTCGGCTTTCATAGAGAAAAGGCATAATTACATTGACCCGGCGAGCTTTTCCGCCTGCAGCTGCGATTATGCGCTTCAGATCTTGGAAATGGTCATCCGGGGACATATGGTTTTTATGTCCAAAAAGGGAGTAGGTGAGTGAATAATTGCAGACATCGACTAGAATATAAAGATCATCACCGCGAACAGATTCATTAATACATCCCTTGGCTTCTCCAGATCCAAAACGTGGTACGCTGGACGGGATGATGTAGGAATCTCTTGTATAACCGTCAAACATCAGGGTGGATTTGTGTTGGAAGTCCCGTTTCTGACGCCATTGAACCAGGTAGTTGTCTGCCTTCCGTCCCAATGGCATACAGCTTTCAAGGGGTATGATTCCAAGCCTACCTACAGGGAGTGTCTCAAAATAGTTTTCATTTGTCTGCGACATGGTTCTTTCCTCCTGATAATTGTTTTTGTATGCGAATGTCGTTTCCGAATAGTAAAATCATTTTGTAGTGACTTAATATACGGGAAAAGGTCCGTTCTGAATAAGTTTCGGAAATTTTCGATAGCGACAGATTTGTAGAGATAATCGTCGATTTTTTTTGCAGAATTCTTTCATTGATACATAGAAAAAGCTGAGAAGAGACGAAACTATTAGTTAGTTCCGTGCCAAGATCATCAATGATCAACAAATCACAGTTAAAAAGATGATGATGAGCTTCACGGGTTTCGGCGTTGGTAAAAAACTTATTTTGTTCTAGCAAATTGAAGAGATTAAAGGCAGTAAGATAGAGGACACTGTATCCTCGTTCTATCAATTCTTTGGAAATGCAATGGGACAAAAAGGTTTTTCCCACGCCGGTATCACCATAAAAACAGAGATTTTCAAAGGAATTCACAAATCTTTTCACGAATTCTTCGGCATGTTTCAAGGCAAGAGCGGCCGTTTGACGGGAAGACAGACCGCTGTCATCATTCACAATATCCTCAGAATAATACAACAGTGAAAAATTTCGAAAATTTTCTTTCTCAAGTACCTCTCTGAGATTGGACTGGGAATATAAAAGTGCCACTTCTGCGCGTCGGAAGCAGATACATTTTTTCCCATGAATAAATCCGGTATCTTGACAGAGGGAACAGTCATAGTGAAGTTCCAGGAAATTCTCCGGTAATCCATGGGAGAGCAAAAGTATTTTTCGCTCCTCAGAAAGTTCTTTCAAAGCGGCGGGTAGATCAAAGTCTTGTTCATAATTCTTGTTGAACAGGATACGTGCTTTCTTAAGGCTGAGAGAAGCAACCTCGTTATCTATTTCAGAAAGACGGGGAATCATTTGTTGAGTGTTCGCAATGCGCCGATCCTGTTCCTTCCTGTTGCGAAGTTGTCTTTCATTATAGAGACACAGAAGCATGTCGTATTGGGAATTTGTTAGTGGCATTGTCACTCCCTTCGTACTGCTGATTATTAATCCATCAGTTGTTTTTTATGTAATTCTTTTTCCAGCTGCTTGTAATCGTAATCCCTTTGGTGAAAATTATTAAACCGGTTCGATGCGACAGGATTGGCTGTAGATGATGTGGTTGAGGTCTTTTGGTGTTGGTTGGCTTTGTGTTTGTTATCCAAAGATTGGATATCTTCTAGTATCTGAACACCCTGTTTTTTCCAACTGGACAGAATACCTTCTGCGTATTGGAAGCTGGGGTGTCCAGTCTGGGTAACCGTGCGTGAACAGGCCTCGTTAATGATATTCATGGAAAACCCATATTCCTTCAACCAACGTTCCATACATTCTGTTTCTGCAGGAACTGGATTGCGGTTTCGAATGCCAAAGGCCTTTAAGATTGCGTAATAATGTTTGTTCCAAGTATTCGTGTGAGATTTTGCCATCTTAACGGTCTGGATGCCGTTCTGATGCCATTCCAGGCCAACTTTTTCTATGTAGTGGAGACTTGTACTTCCTTTGGAAACACAGTATTCTATCAAATATTCCAGCAAATCCATAGGAAAATGCAAAACATCATAAAAATAAAGTATTCTACTGATATCTGTGGAGTTTAAAGTACGGCCCATGTACTGTTCAGCCAGAAAAAGCAGCTGTCGTATTTCATCATTTTCTTTCTGCAGTTTTCGGACTCGTCTGTTGGAGAGGCGTGCTGTCTGGAGAGATTGAGAAAACTTTTCGGTTGGCATAGCTTCCTCGTGAGAGAGAGCATCTTCCGTCTTTGTGGGTATATCTGACATTTCCGTAGAATGCGTTTCGAAAGGCACAAGGCTTCCGGATGATGATGGGGTTGTTCCGGTAGCTGCATTGTCCGTGAACTTCGATGCTTTCGCAGAAGAAACAGAGAGAAAACGGATTCCATTAAGATTCATGCCGTCAAAGGAAAGGGCCAACAATCCGGCTTTTTCCCAGTAAAGTAGAGCTCTCAAAATGTCTTTTTCTGTGCAAGAAAAAATATCTGCAAGAGAGGAGAGAGTTAGATGAACATTCGGTTTATACGTCATCATCAGTAGATAAAGATATATTTTTACAAATTCCCCATTGGCCTGTGGCATATAAGTCTCCACAAATTCGTTTGGTATGACGGAGACGCATGATAGAAAATTATCCTGAATGGATATAAAACTCATAAAAACATCCTCTTTTCAATCTGTGTTGCATCTTCTTACAGTGCGACATGGCCGTTCTGTATGAATGCGTATATTGTACTTCTTTCGGTAGAAATTCCACTATAAGTAGTATAGCACAGTATTTTGAGAAAGAGAATAGCCATTTTTTGAAGAACATTTTAAAGGGTAGTATGTGTAAAATGTGGAAGGAAATTAATCTGTTGATTCTTATCGAAAAATAATGTCGTAGAAGTCCGTATATTACAGATTTTTAACATAATTTGTAATAGAACTATTGTAAATTAGTTTTACACAAAAAATCACATGCTTATTCGTTTTTATTTTGGCGTAAACATGTGGATAGTGTGTATAATTTATTTTCCGAGCAGTGTTTCCCCGATTTTTACAACGTCTCCTGCTCCCATAGTTATCAACAAATCTCCAGGGGAACAATTTTTTAATAAGAAATTTTCAATTGTGGCAAAGATCGGGAAATAATAACATTCTGTACCAGCTTCCTGTATTTTTGACTGAAGATCAGCAGAAGTAATGCCGATGGTATTTTTTTCACGTGCCGCGTAAATGTTTGTCAGTATAACTTTGTCGGCCAGTGTTAGTGCCTCTACGAATTCCGGAAGCAGCGCCTTTGTCCGGGTGTAAGTATGGGGCTGGAACACGCACCAGATAGTTTTGTGCGGATAATTCCGGGCGGCGTTCAGAGTGGCCTTGATCTCTGTCGGGTGATGAGCATAATCGTCTATTACTGTTACGTCACCGACCTTTCCTTTATATTGGAAGCGTCGATTGGTTCCATAAAATGAAGAAAAGCCTTTTTGTATCAATTTAGGAGTGATGCCGAGCCGGGATGCCAGGGCGATAGCAGCTAGTGCATTGGATACGTTGTGTATACCTGGAATGTGCAGGGAAAACTTTCCTATTGACTCCCCATGGCAGAGTGTAATAAAAGAGGGATGACCGAATTCATTATACTCAATGCCGTAGGATGTAAAGTCCGCTTCTGAATTCAGTGAATAAGTAATCACCTGACAGGAAAGTTCATTGCTGATAGTTTCGTAGCAAGGGGTGTCGGCGTTAATGATAAGAGTTCCGTCGTTTGGCAGAAGTTCGGAAAATTTTCGGAAAGAGTAGCGAATATTTTCGATATTCTTAAAAAAATCCAAATGATCAGCATCAATATTCAGAATTAAACTGATTTTAGGAGATAAACTCAGAAAACTATCAGTATATTCACAGGCTTCTGTGATAAATGTCTTAGACTGTCCTATTCTAATATTGCCTCCTATTGATGGAAGAATACCTCCCACTGATATGGTAGGATCATAGCCTGCTTCCAACAAGATGTGTGAGGCCATGGATGTGGTTGTTGTTTTACCGTGGCTGCCGGATACAGCAATTGATATTTGATAATTTTTCATAATCTGTCCGAGCAGTTGAGCGCGGGTTAACATGGGAAGGCCCTTTTCCACTGCGCATGTAAATTCAGGGTTATCGGGGTGAATAGCTGCGCTATAAACGACCACATCAATATTATCAATAATATTGGTGGCAGACTGCCCATAGATAATGTGAGCACCTAAATCAGCCAAACGGCGAGGGAGATTGTTTTCTTTGACATCTGAGCCGCTGATGATAAAGCCTTTTTCCATAAGGATCTCAGCCAAACCGCTCATGCTGATGCCGCCGATTCCGATGAAATGAATATGTATGGGTTTTTCAAAATTAATGATATACATGTTTCCATTCTTCATCCTTTTATAAAATTTTGTGAGAGTATTCTCGAAATCAATTATAGTATTTTCCGTCATAAATGTAAATCTGGAAAATTATTGAATTGTAATTCGGGATGCTTTAAGTGGAAAGCTAAGCTAAAAGAAAAAAACTAACGAAAAACGGTGCAACATTACATTATATTTATTGTAGATTTTTCTGATTTACTGTGACGAAATTTAACCATATAATTGTTATGTTGTTGATAAGTGGGAAAAGGCAGCAAGCTCGAAATTTTTATTTCGCAGGTAACAAAATTAGATGCGACATGACATTTTGTAGAATTTGGATTGCAATGTGAACAAAGGCACACTCCTGATTCTTGATAAAAATACAAGCAGTGACTGTTATACTGAAACAACTAACGCGATCTTTCTGAATATGGAATATATGGACATCTATAATCCAAATTATGTACTGATCTTGTTTTGGTGACCGTATATGGATGAATTACGAGATCAGGTTTGGTTAGCACAAAGCTAACAGGAGAGGTGTCACTATTGCATATATATCGGTTCATGAAGAGAATAGTCGCTTTAAGGTCATTGTAAGTGATGAAAGACTATGGAAGAATTGCAAAGTTTGAGGAGCATTCGGAGATAAAAATATGAGCAGGGAGTGTCTGAAAATATCGAAGAAGCTATTTTAGGAAAACTGTATAATTTTTGAAGAAGGTATTGACATCATATTTGCGCTTGAACGGATTATAACGAAAGAATACGGTGTTTTCTAAATTGATTTTGAACTGTAAGCGGGAAGATTTTTGTTATCTTCAGGAGCTTAGTGCACTGATGTCGGACAGCGATATTTTCGAAAGGAGCTGATGTGATCGATTTATTAGGTAGTGAACACGTGCACTTCTTTGCAAAGCAGAAGTGGTTTGTTTGTCAAAACTACGTTTGCAATGTTGAGGCTGGAGTCGTACGAGGCTTGTAATGTAAAATGAGAGATTGTAGTGGAGCGGAAGAACATTTTATGACGCCACTGCAAAAACGGACAGTGAGAAGTGAAGATGAAGGAAAGAGGACGGAACAGCAGTAAGACAAGCGGAAAAACAGGGTGACTATGGAAGAAAGGAAAGGAATAATCGAAAGCAAAGGGAAAAGCGAAAATGCAGAAGAAAAAACTTTTGAATCATTTTTTGTTGGAAAGAGAGGTAAGGTTGTCTAGCACCTTGGTGAGAAGTAGATGAAAACAAATGTTCCTGGCCATGGAGTAAGAACGACAGATCTAACGTGTGAGTTTTGGAACAAGTGAATAAGTAAACATGTATCTATAAAAAAATTGTTTTTTTGACGTAAAAGTAGGTGAAGTATATAGAAATTTGTTCTATGTGAACAAATTTTTTGGCTGATAATAAAAATTAAGCTATGTTTTGTATAAAATTAATTCAAAAGCGATACAAAAAAATACTTTTTTTTTTTTGATTCTGTGATATAATCAAAACACAGTGAACAGAGTTTTTATTTAGAGACTTTGTTGCAGATCTTTTTTGGAAGTAAAGAACCAGGGAAAACGAAAAGGAAGATGAGGTAAAAAATGGAAAAAAGGAAAAAGAGAAAGAGAAAAAGATTTTATGGGTTTTTGGCCGCATTCCTAGTCGTGACAAATGTCTTGTCTTGCTATGGTGAAACTACTCAGAAACAAATTGGAGAGAAACGACAGGAAAAGCAGCACACGGAAGCTGAATTACAGACAACAAAAGCGAGAATTGAGGTACTGGAGTCTAAAAAAAGTGAAGCGGAAGCATATTTGTCAGAGCTAAAGCAACAGTTGTCTGATTTGACATTAAGTTTTCAACAATTCCAGCAGGATTACAATGATAAGCAGTCTCAGTTGAAAGAAGAGCAGGTTAAGCTAGAAGAAGCAACGATCAAGGAAAAAAAACAGTACGAAGATATGAAGTTCCGTATTCAGTATATGTACGAGCATTGCAGCAGTACAGGTGCTCTGGAAGCGCTGTTTTCGGCAAAAAGTTTTGTGGATTTTTTGAATCGGGCAGCCACGATGTCCTCGCTCAATAAGTACGACCGGGAAATGTACGCTGCTTATAAAAAGACTATGCAAGAGATAGAAGAGCAGGTGGAAAAGGTAAGGAACGCGAAGGAAGAAATCCGCAAATTGCAGAAAGAAAGTGCGAAAAAACAGGAGCAGGTACAAAACCTTTATGAAACTACATATAATACTATGCGAAATTATATAGAAGACTTGAAAGGAGCGAAAGGCGAACAAGCCAGTTTGGTAGCACAAATACAGCAACAGGAGGATACTTTAAATCGGCTTTTGATTCAGGCAAAAGAAGAAGAAGTAGAAGCTCAGCAGGAGGTACAGGCCAAAGAAGAAGTAGAAGCTCAGCAG
>JABUSY010000067.1 GCA_021442455.1 Lachnospiraceae bacterium
GGTGGTAGAGCACTTGACTTTTAATCAAGTTGTCCGGGGTTCGAGTCCCCGATGCTTCACGAAGAATGGATGATGACTTTTAATCTTAGAGAGAGGATTTATAAAAATGAAGCCATCATCTGTTTTAATTCGCGGCTATGGCGAAATTGGCAGACGCGACGGGTTTAGGTCCCGTTGGGGAACCATGCAGGTTCAAATCCTGTTAGCCGCAGAGAAATAGACTGCTGTGTAATGTTTATTCTACGAGAATTAGTTCTTTCAGACAAAGGAAAAATGATTTGTTTCTCAGAGGTTTTGTTTTACGGTACTATTCGTTGTCAAATATATTGTTTGATTTATAAAGCGGCTATTAATTGCAGTATTGTATAATCCGTATTTATAACAGCTCGCATGTTTGCTCTGGAAAAAATATAATTATAATATAAATAAGAAAATTTCGTCTTATTCTTTGTTATGAAAATCTTTGAGGATATCAGAAATTCTATCGATCTATTCTGAGTAATATGGTAATTGTGACAGTTAATTTAAATTAATTTTCTGGATTATATGTTTTGCATTTCTGCAATTTGAAATATATAAAATTAAGCTCAGTATTTTAGCATTTTTACTGATATTGCTGTTGTTGTCGTTGTACGCGAGAATCATTGAGTTTTTTGCAGGAATATCTCTTTTGTATTATAAGGTGCCTTCAGAATAGTCAAAACAGTTGGAAAGTATATCTAGAGATTGCTAAATTTCAGTGTAGATGATTGCAACACTGTATGTCGGAAAGAATTTAGCGTTAAGGATTTTCGGAAAAGGATGAACGAGGAAATTGTATACAATCAGTTGAAGAAAGGAAAAAAGGTGAATAGAGCACGAGAAAATATGGTTTTTGTCTGGAAAGTTGAGTTTTATAGTTCTTTTTGCTGTACTATTTAACAGGACTTTGTTCTTTATACAGACGTTTTATCCCGTCTATTGACGCTTGTCAGTTAATTATCAATTTAAATAAATCTCCGGTGTGCACCATACAAGATGTGAGGAAATAGTATCATGATTAAAGAAAAATATGAGTCTTTGCCCTTAAGGGAACTAAGGCAGGTTGCTAAGACCAGAGGTATACAAAGGATTTCATCCCTACGCAAGGAACAACTTGTAGAGCGAATGCTGCAAGAAGATAAAAAGGAGAAGACGAAAAAGTTAGAGAAACCAGATCTGAAAACAGAGGAAAAGTCGGAAAGATCTGAACAAGCAGACGGCGGGACAGATTATTCGGGCAATGATAGCGATGAGCATTTAAAGTCAGATTTTCAGACGTTGGACAGCGGCCAGGAAGTTTGTGGCATTCTGGAAGTACTGGCAGATGGATATGGATTTATTCGTTCAAATAATTTTTTGCCAGGTGATTATGATGTATATGTATCTCCTTCCCAGATTCGCAGGTTTGGCTTAAAAACAGGTGACGTATTAAAAGGGAATACTAGAGTTAAATCACAGAATGAAAAATTTTCTGCCTTATTATATGTTAAAAATATCAATGGGATGAGCCCACATGAGAGTTCAAAACGTTTTAATTTTGAAGATATGACACCAATTTTTCCAGAACACCGCATTCACCTGGAGAGGCCTGGAGGAAGTTTGGCCATGAGGATCGTAGATTTGGTTCATCCCATTGGTAAGGGCCAGAGGGGTTTGATTGTATCGCCTCCGAAAGCTGGAAAAACCACACTTCTGAAAGATGCCGCCAAATCTATTCTACGTAACAATCCGGAAATGCATCTTATGATTTTGCTGATTGATGAGCGGCCGGAGGAAGTAACCGATATTAAGGAGACGGTGCAAGGAAAAAATGTAGAAGTGATTTATTCTACTTTTGATGAGCTGCCGGAGCACCACAAGAGGGTGTCTGAGATGGTTATTGAACGCGCAAAGCGCCTGGTAGAAAACAGAAGGGATGTAGTAATTTTTATTGATAGCATCACCCGTTTGGCGCGTGCTTATAATCAGGTAGTACCACCTAGCGGAAGAACGCTTTCCGGTGGCCTGGATCCTGTGGCTCTCCATATGCCGAAGCGTTTCTTTGGCGCAGCTCGGAATATGCGTGAAGGTGGAAGTTTGACAATTTTGGCAACGGCGCTTGTGGACACGGGTAGCAAGATGGACGATGTAGTTTATGAAGAATTCAAGGGAACCGGAAATATGGAACTAGTTTTGGACCGGAAGCTTCAGGAAAAACGAGTCTTTCCAGCTATTGATCTTGTGAAGTCAGGGACCAGGAGAGAGGACCTGTTATTGACAGTAGAAGAGCAGGAAGCTGTCAGCAGTATGCGTCGTGCACTAAACGGTTTGAAGTCAGACGAGGCGGCGGAAAACATCTTGAATATATTTGCACACAGTCGCAATAATGCTGAGTTGATTCAAACATTAAAAAAACAAAAAAATATTTAATTATTTGCACTTATTAAAAAGATATGATATACTCTAGAAGTTATGATATTGTTTGTAAAGATATACAACCCATGAATCAGAAAAATCAAAGAAACTGATGAGAGTAAAATGTAATGAATTATGAAAGGTGAAAGTAATGAAAGAAAACATTCATCCAAAGTATTATGAAGCAACAGTTATATGCAATTGTGGTAACACATTAAAAACTGGCTCAACAAAGCAAGATATACATGTGGAAGTTTGTTCCAAATGCCATCCATTCTATACCGGACAGCAAAAAGCTGTTACAGCCCGTGGACGTATTGAAAAATTCAATAAAAAATACGGCATGTAATTTAATTGAAACTTGTAAGCGTAAACAAAGGGTTGAGGTTGCAGAATCTCAACCCATTTTACTATGAAAAAACATAATGTGTAGCGTAAAATGGAGACTGGTGAATGGATAGTATGATGTAGAATTAGGATTAGTATTCAATCATGGTAAAAAAGTCTGATCGGGAAATAAAAGTGGAGTCTGGCAAAAGAGTGATTACCTGAAAATTACTTTTGAAAATACCAGATATATAGCATTTAGTTATTTCTAAATAGGCGATCTTTTTTTCTGAACTTCTTTATACGGGTGATAATTTTCAGAGCTATTTGTTGTTGATTTTACAGATAAAGGATATCCAGAGGACATTCATATACTATAGAGTTTTGAACATAAATCTATCAATTGCATTGAGCAAATGTTTTGATATCAGTTTTTTATTTTGAATAATCATTGTGAACACAGCGTTTTTGATATTTATACAAGTTAAATTCTATGTTTGGAGGATTGTAATCCAAATTTTGTTGGTGTCGATAATATCAGAAGTTTTTTATGAGAGCATCTTCATGGTTGGAAGGTATGAAAATCTTATGGTAACTTTATTGAGTAATCCAAGCATGCCGTGGAAAAAGCTGACCACCAGAGAGGTAGATGAATCTCAGACGGAGGTTATTATAATCATGATTAAAGTTACATCTATCTGGAAAGCGTTTTTAAAAGGAAATTTTGGCTACTTAGCTGCAGATGAAATTGATACAGATAAGGGAGCATCGGTTCCCGGAATGAATGTGTAGCGTCTGCGGCGCAGATCAGTCTTTAAAAGCTTGGCTAGATTATGGAACAAAATACCTGCAAGCTAGACAGATTGCAGATGCGAAGACTGATGCCTGGCTGTTGATGGAATATGTGGCAAATATTACTCGTAATTTTTATTATATACATATGCATGAACCTATGAATGAAAACGATGTGGCGGACTATTTGGATCTGTTGAGTCAGAGAGGAAAACTTGTTCCTGTCCAGTATTTGACGGGAGAAGCCTGGTTTTATGGATATTCCTTCAAAGTGAACCAGCATGTGATGATTCCAAGGCAGGATACGGAGATCCTGGTGGAAGAGGCTCTGAAGCGTATAAAATCGGGAATGAAGATTCTGGATCTCTGTACGGGGAGCGGCTGTATTCTACTGTCGATTCTGAAAGAGGCCTCTGTGTTAGGGGTGGGAACGGATATCTCACAGGAAGCTCTGTTGGTGGCTGAGCTGAATAGAAAACGTTTGGGAGTTCATACGAGTTGGATTAGAAGTGATCTGTTTGAAAATGTGGAAGGTAGGTTTCACATGATTTTGTCAAATCCGCCCTATATCCCTTCTGCTGTAATACCGAAGCTAGAGCCGAACGTGAGAAGATATGAGCCGTTACTGGCGTTGGACGGTCGGGAAGATGGTCTGTATTTTTACAAGAAGATCGTAGATGAAGCCAGAAGCCATCTCAGCCCTGGCGGCTGGCTCTGCCTGGAAATAGGATATGATCAAAAAGACTGCTTGAAAAACATGCTGAAGCGTTATGGTTATACGAAAGTGAAAATCATTAAAGATCTGGCCGGGAACGACCGTGTTGTGGTTGGAGTTCTGAATGTCCAGAAGCTCTAGGAGGAATTTATTATGTTTGATAAGCTGGAGGATATATTAATCCGAATGGAGGAAATATTATGTCAGCTCAATGAACCGGGTGTAGCGGATAATTCGTCGAGATTCCAGAAGCTGATGAAGGAGCAGGCAGAGCTGCAGCCTATTGCAAATACCTATATGGACTATAAAAAGAGCCGGAGAACCATTGAAGACAGCCTAGAGCTTTTGGATACTGAGAATGATGAAGAGATGCGGGAAATGTTGAAGGAAGAACTGATTGAAGCAAAAAAACGGCAGGAAGAGCTGGAAAATGCACTGAAGGTTTTGCTATTGCCAAAAGCTCCTAATGACAGCAAAAATGTAATCGTAGAAATCCGGGCGGGAGCCGGAGGTGATGAAGCCGCTCTTTTTGCAGCAAAAATCTATCGGATGTATAATAAATATGCGGAATCCAGGAACTGGAAGACGGAGATGATGAGTTTAACCGAGAATGGACTTGGAGGGTTTAAGGAACTTACCTTTCTGTTGAATGGTTCCGGTGCATATTCAAGACTAAAATATGAGAGTGGTGTACACAGAGTGCAGCGAGTGCCAGAGACAGAACGCGGAGGACGTATTCATACTTCTACGGTCACCGTGGCTATCATGCCAGAGGCGGAGGAAATCGATTTTCATTTGGATATGAATGACTGTAAGTTTGATGTATTTCGGGCGTCCGGAAATGGGGGACAGTGTGTCAATACGACAGATTCTGCAGTACGCCTAACTCATATCCCGTCAGGAATCGTCATTTCCTGCCAGGATGAAAAATCGCAGCTGAAGAATAAAGAAAAAGCCATGAAGGTACTTCGTTCGCGCCTCTATGAGCTTGAGCTTGAGAAGCAGCATGATGCGGAAGCTAAGGAACGGAGAAATCAGGTGGGCACCGGAGATCGATCAGAGAAGATTCGTACTTACAATTTTCCTCAGGGAAGAGTGACAGATCATAGAATAAAGCTGACATTGCACAAGATTGATAACATTTTGAATGGAGAGATGGATGAACTGATCGATAGTTTGATGGCCGCAGATCAGTCGGAAAAATTGGCAAATCTGAAAAGGAATGTACAGGAGGATTGAATAATAGTATGAAAAAAACAGCGTTGGTGATTATGGCTGCTGGGATTGGAAGTCGCTTTGGCAAGGGGATCAAACAGTTAGAGGCAGTGGGGCCGGGAGGAAAGACCATCATAGATTACTCGGTTCATGATGCACTAGAAGCTGGCTTTAATAAAGTAGTATTGATTATTCGAAAAAATCTTGAGAAGGATTTTAAGAAAATTATCGGACAGCGAATAAAGCAGAGTACAGAGGTAGTCTATGTGTTTCAAGAGCTGGATGATTTACCGGACGGCTTTACAAAGCCAGAGAAACGGACGAAGCCTTGGGGTACAGGGCAGGCAGTCCTTGCTTGTAAAAGCTTGGTTCATGAACCTTTTGCGGTTATTAATGCAGATGATTATTATGGTAAAGAATCTTTTGTCAAGTTGCATGACTACTTGATTCAGGATCATCCGATTAGAGATGGAGTGCAGCCAATTTGCATGGTGGGGTTCCGTTTAGGAAATACATTGAGTGACAATGGAGGTGTTACTCGTGGAGTCTGTGTGTTTGACGATCAGAGCCATCTGGTTAAGATAGATGAAATTACTAATATAGTCAAGACTGCAGAGGGTGCTGCTGTAAAAAGTGAACAGGGACTGACTCCACTGGACGTCGATTTCAGAGTCTCCATGAACATGTGGGGATTTCAGCCGGAATTTATAGATTTGTTGAAAAATGGTTTTGTAAAATTTCTATCAAAGATAAAAGCGGAAGATCTGAAAAAAGAATATTTGCTTCCAATTTTTATCAACGGGCTTTTGCAGAGCGGTCATGCTCAGATAAAGGTATTGGACACTCAGGAAAACTGGTTCGGCATTACCTATCAGGAAGATAGAGACATTGTGGTTCGAGCTTTTCAGAAATTGATTGCTGACGGAGTCTATAGCCGAAATCTCTATGTATGAATAACCCAAAAGGAGGCAGTAAATGGGAAAGTATTTTGGTACAGACGGTTTTAGGGGAGAAGCCAACGTAAATCTAACAGTGACACATGCTTATCAGGTGGGAAGATATTTAGGATGGTATTATGGAAGAAAGCACAAGGCGAAGATCTTGATCGGCAAGGATACCAGGCGTTCTAGCTATATGTTTGAATATTCGTTGGTAGCAGGGATGACCGCCTCAGGAGCTGATGTATATCTACTACATGTGACAACCACACCTAGCATATCCTATGTGGTACGTACCGGGGAGTTTGATTGTGGAATTATGATTTCTGCGAGCCATAATCCTTTTTATGACAACGGAATCAAGATCATCAATGGTTGGGGACAGAAGATAGATGTAGAGGTTGAAGCGAAGATAGAGGCCTATATTGACGGAGGACAGTCGAATATACCACTAGCGAAGAGAAAATATATTGGTTGTACTGTAGATTATACCGTAGGAAGAAATCGTTATATCGACCATCTGATTTCAATTCCTATACGTTCTTTTAAAAATGTCAAGGTTGGTTTGGATTGTGCCAATGGAAGCGCTTCTACTGTTGCAAAAAGCGTCTTCGACGCGGTAGGAGCTATAACCTATGTGATTCATAGTGAGCCGGATGGTATTAACATCAACTATAGATGTGGCTCTACTCATATTGAATCGCTTCAGAAATATGTCATTAAAAATGGACTAGATGTAGGTTTTGCTTACGACGGAGATGCCGATAGATGTTTTGCTATAGATGAGAAAGGTAATGTGGTAAACGGAGACAAAATCATGTTTCTCTGTGGAAAGTATATGAAGGAGCAGGGGCGGCTTAAAGATAATACAATTGTTACTACTATCATGTCGAGTATGGGTTTGTATAAGGCCTGCGAACGGGAAGGGATTCGCTATGAGCAGACGGCTGTGGGCGATAAATACGTTTATGAGAATATGATGGCCAACGGCTATAACCTAGGCGGTGAGCAGTCCGGACACATTATTTTCAGAAAGTATGCGACAACAGGTGACGGAATTTTGACTTCTCTAATGGTTATGGAAGTTATGTTGGAGAAAAATCAACCTTTAAGTGTTCTGGCAAATGAAGTGACTGTTTATCCGCAGCTGTTAAAAAATATCTGGGTGACCGACAAGCAAACGGTTAGGGAGAATCCAAAAGTGATTGCGGCAATAATGGCCGCTAGGGAAGCTCTGAGGGACTACGGAAGAATTCTAGTCCGTGAAAGTGGTACAGAACCGGTCATTCGCGTGATGGTAGAGGCTGAAAATGATGTGCTTTGTTCAAAATATGCCAATCAGGTAATTGCTGTGATGAAGGAGGAAGGCCTGTTACTGGATGGATTCGGGTTTGATACTGTGAAGGAATAAAGAAAAGAAAGCTTGCAATGATTTTTGGAGATTACAAATGAGTCTTCTGGTACATATAACAAATGTATGAAGATTTTGGAATCTTCGGATTATAAAATTGTGATGAAAGCATTTCAGAAAGCGACAAGTAAAGATGGAAGAAAAGCGGCATAGTGACACTCTTTTGTTATTTGAGCAGTAGAAATTTTTAGAGAACGTTTTTAATCAGGTGTAGGTTTATCAGGAAATAGGGATAGAGGCAGGAGGATTTTTCTTTTTTATAGAAGAGAAGTAGTAAGGCTGGCTGGCAAGTATGTTCTATGAGAGGAGATGCATGTATTTGTTGGAAAGCGATAAGGACCAGGTGGAAGGAGATTTTCAAAGGGTTATAAAAAATATGACAGGAGAGTTATATTAAAATGGATGAATCGTATTCTGAGTTGAAGTAGTATATTTGGAAAAACCCTAAAACTATCAACTTTAGATGTAGCAGATTGTTAGCTAATTCATTATCGGAAGAGAAAAGTAAATTATATCTGGAAGAGTATAATTAAGAAAAGAACAGCATTAATTAGGTGGTTGAGGAAGAGAACTAGAAGATGCTAATATTTCTGAGGAATATCTTCGTAGAGAACAGGTATGTTTTGGTGACGGTATTAAAAAATTCGCCAAGATGGTTGGAGTTAAAGTAGCATTCAGTGTTATTCAGAACTGAGAATCCATTCATCCAGTAGATTTATGATTAAAAAAAGAAAAATTCAAGAGAGATGCCAAATAATCTATCTGCTGAATGCTAATGGGCTTATTTATGACGATGAGTTAGCTACGAATCCGATGAATAATTTTGAGAGAGGGATAGAATATAAAGCAATGAGCTGGGCTCTTCTATCTTTGATATTTTTTGAATGCTTTTGTTGGAAAAGTCATGATTAGTGAAGGTAAAATATAGGTAGAATTGGATCAGCTGAAGGTCCCGATAGGTCAGGCTTGATCGAAACATTTAATCTACTATTTACTATATTGACTCAACGGGGCATCAGAAGCAGAAAATCGGGAAAACAGAAACTGGAGATTGACTGTCGTTTAATTTCGGAGCAGATCGGTGTTCTGAAAGAAGAATGATAGACACTTAAGCAGTGCCTGAATTTGATCTATAAAGGTATAAAGGATGGTAGAGTTGATAATCGGGAAATAGCTATTTTGCAATTATCTTAATGTCTCTCAAATCGATATTGCTCAATGTGATGTATTGAAAGGAGAGGCCGCGGAAAGGATGTACTTATTTATGACAGATACTAGTCTCAACGACCTGTATATTGAATGTGCCTGGTAGGGTAGCAAGATGCTTTTGACAAATACGCTAGAATTTTATCCAGAAACTGCCAGCTCATCTAATTGAAGCTTAAAAAATATTTTGGAGGAGGCAGTTTATACAATTATCTTTGTGCATGTAATAGATGTTTTCAGTATGGAACAACAACTTCAAGTAGTATATAATAGTACGAAATTTTGCCTTAAATGAAAGCTGCAGTCGTTATATTGTTCGATAAACAGGATAAAGTAATGGAGATAATAAATTTTCATGAATCATAATACAGATTATTACCTGGAGATCTTCGATATATTGCATATTTTTTTAGAGAAAGCACAAGATATAGTATTTTCCTTGACTATTTGCTATATTTTTGCTATCATAAAGTATATAAAAAGTGGAAAAAAAGAGAAAAAGGGAAAATTGAGAGAGGATAGAAGAAAATGTTTCAAATAGAAAAAATAAACGATACAATTGCAGATTTACATTGGACAAAAATTTCGGAAGCGATTGGGAAAGCTTTTGAGGCTACGCAAAAGAAGGATGGTCATGATATGCTTAAGACGATTGCCATGCGAGTTGCGTCGGATTTTAAGCCAAAGATGAAAGAAGAGAAAGTACCAATAGAAAAAATACAAGATTTCGTAACAAACCTTCTGATTCAATGTGGGTACGGTGATGTAGCCAATGCGTATATAGTTTTTGATCGGGAGCAACGAAAAAAGATGCACAATATGAAATACCCGATTTTGGATTATAAGAAAATTGTCAACAGCTATGTAAAAGTTGAAGATTGGCGCGTGAAGGAAAATTCAACAGTTACATATTCTGTGGGTGGATTGATTCTGAACAATTCTGGGGCGGTTACGGCTAATTATTGGCTTTCTGAAATTTATGACGAAGAGATAGCAGCTGCGCACAAAAATGCGGATATTCACATTCACGATCTGTCCATGTTAAGCGGTTATTGTGCCGGATGGTCACTGAAGCAATTAATTTCGGAAGGGTTGGGCGGTATTAATGGAAAAATTACTTCGTCTCCAGCAAAACATTTAAGTGTGCTCTGTAATCAGATGGTAAATTTTTTGGGAATTATGCAGAATGAGTGGGCGGGAGCACAGGCATTTTCTTCCTTCGATACCTATTTGGCGCCTTTTGTTAAAGTGGATAAACTATCATATCTAGAAGTAAAGAAGTGTATAGAGTCCTTCATATATGGTGTAAATACTCCTAGTCGATGGGGAACTCAAGCTCCATTTTCCAATATCACTCTGGATTGGACGGTTCCGTCTGACTTGGCGGAGCTTCCAGCCATTGTAGGAGGAGCGAAAATGGATTTTCGTTATAAGGATTGTAAAAAAGAGATGGATATGATTAATAAAGCGTTTATCGAAACGATGATTGAGGGTGACGCCAACGGAAGAGGATTTCAGTATCCGATACCTACTTATTCTATCACTTCCGATTTTGATTGGTCTGATACGGACAATAATCGCCTGTTGTTTGAGATGACGAGTAAATATGGTACTCCATATTTTTCTAACTATATTAATAGCGATATGTTACCTAGCGATGTACGTTCCATGTGTTGTCGTCTGCGTTTAGATCTTCGCGAGTTAAGAAAAAAGACGGGCGGTTTTTTCGGTTCAGGAGAAAGTACAGGATCTGTAGGTGTTGTGACAATCAACATGCCAAGAATTGCTTATTTGGCTCAGAATGAGAAAGACTTTTATCATCAGCTAGATCACATGATGAATATTTCTGCGCGTTCTCTGAAGGTAAAACGGGAAGTGATTACGAAACTGTTAAATGAAGGTCTATATCCGTATACAAAGCGGTATTTAGGCACTTTTGAAAATCATTTTTCAACCATCGGTTTAATTGGTATGAATGAGGTAGGGTTGAATGCTAAATGGCTGGGCGGAAATATGTCAGATTTAAAAACTCAGCACTTTACCAAAGATGTGCTCAATCATATGCGCGAACGTCTCGTTATATATCAGGAAAAGTATGGAGATTTGTATAATCTGGAAGCTACACCTGCTGAGTCAACTACCTATCGCTTGGCAAAACATGACAGAGCTAAATGGCCGAATATTCGGACGGCTGGTAATGAGGGCGATACTTTGTACTATACAAACAGCTCCCATCTTCCAGTAGATTATACAGAAGATATCTTTGCGGCTTTGGATATTCAGGATGAGTTTCAAACTCTTTATACTTCGGGAAGTGTGTTTCATGCATTCTTGGGAGAAAAACTTCCGGATTGGAAATCAGCGGCAGCTCTTGTTAAAAAAATTGCTGAGAACTACAAACTACCTTATTATACTTTGTCACCCACTTATTCTGTATGTAAAGATCACGGCTATATTTCCGGAGAGCATTTTCATTGTCCGACTTGTGGAAAGGTTGCTGAGGTTTATAGTAGGATCACCGGATATTACCGTCCAGTACAAAACTGGAACGACGGAAAAATCCAGGAATATAATAACAGGACTGTATACAATCCGATCCAATCTGCATTAAAGACTGGGGGAAATTATAAGATTTCTAACGAAACTATTCAGAATAGTACAGAATCTTCCGAGGGCCATGCCGTGTATCTGTTCATCACTAATACTTGCCCCAATTGCAGTATTGCAAAAGAGATGCTGGAAGGTGAAGAATATGAAATCATTGATGCTGAGAGCAACCCAGTTTTGGTACAGAAATATGGAATTAAACAGGCTCCGACCTTGGTTGTAGTAGATGGAGGGAATACGACAAAATATGTCAATGCCTCTAATATACAGAGATACATGGACACTCATTCATAATAGTTAGAAGGAAACGTTTTCAAATTATCATTTTCTAAAATTGACGAACTCTTGGATGCATCAGATAAGAAATCTTGCCTGGCGATTTCTTATCTGTTTTTTACCCATGGTGTTATTCTGAGTTACAGAAAAGAGAAAAATGTTATAGAACTGAAAATAAATTTTTAATTTGTGTGCAGGGCGGATGGCAAGTGAAGAATGGAGGATACTGTTCATTTTTTCAAAACACGACTTACCGTTATGAAGTTAGTAAAGAACTGGGTGCTTTGTGTCATACATATGAGAAAAGAAAAGAGAGATATTTTTTTATACTCAGCTGCAGAAGTTTACTTAATATATGGTGATTTTCAAAATTTGTTCCCTGGCAAAAGGACCTGCGGCGATGTTCTTATATCCTATAAGTAGATTGCTATGCTGATTGCTTTAATTGATATCTGCGCAACGGGAGATGATAATACGATTTTCAATGGCAAATGCTGTGGAGGAATTTACAATGATCCTGGGATGTTTTGGATTGAAAGTGACTTTGGTACATACTGATATTCGGAAGAAAATTTTTTGTTGGTGAAGAAAGTCTTGATTTTCTTGTAAAAAAGTTAGTCGCTTGTGCAGGCTTAGGACACCGAAGGAGAAAGAGCTGTTGGCAAGAACGGAGATCCTAGTGGATATGGCCTTTGCGAAAATTCTGAAGAGTGTGCGGTTTGATATGAATAAGCTGCAATGTCAGATGAAAAAATATGGCGTTTCATGGTTGTCTTTGATACGAGCGTCGTCTCTGGAAAAACTTCCTATATTCCATATACGATTGTATCGTTACAAAGCTGGAGTATGACGATTTTATTATTATGGATTTTGGCTGAAGGTATGATGTTGTTGATTCATGCAGATTTCAGATTTTCTCGGATGACAATATTGTATTGGAAGTTGGTATGCCTGAGAGACAGTACAGCTGGGGATCTATATGCCTAAATTTGCTGATATCTGGATAGCAAATTTGGTTATTGTGAAAGAAGACAGCTTTTGGAATCTGACAAAATTTTTCAAAGAACTGAACGGAGTTATTTATATCACTGCTGTGCGGGTATACAATAGCGCGTTTCGCAATGGTAAAAATTCGAACGATTCGATTATGGAAGCAAAATGGAAGAAAATAGTACATTGGTTTGAGATTTATGAGAGGAAAATATTGCATTTTAGCTGCTGCAAGATGGTAATATGAGTAATATTGAAAAGCTGTGATTCCGGATTTTTTTCGATAAAATAAAAGTGATGAAGTACATAGGAGGTTTTCACAATTTTTGATTGACCATTAATGAGGTATATGTAAGCGTAGTCGAATGCATCTACATAATCAGAAGGTATAATGATCTTAGAGAATATTATAAAAATTGTACAGGAAAAATCATCGTGATCAATCATATTTTCGCATTTGTCGTTAGGAAAAGTGAAAGTTTTCAAAATATGCGAAGAAAATGCGTTGCTGATGCGTTATTAGATCTGATATTCTATTATTTTCAATTCCTGGAATATATTGTTGAGCAATATTGGGAAGCGATGTTTGACGTTACTGAGATGCCTTTTGCTATTTATAGCCTTTCTGAGACAATATAGTTTCCTTTTTTCATATACCTATTCAATACAATGAGTACTTCATAAAGTGATTGAAGTGAAGAATTTTTTAATTCTTATATAGTGAAGATTTAGTGATGCTTAACGAGTTGAATGAATAGTTTATTTCGGTTTGATGAATGAATATTTCAGCAGGAGATAGATTTTCTTTTTGATAATAGTTTGAAGAATATCCATATTGGGAACGCCAGGAAAATCTTACGGCGTTAGAAATACGTTATATTTGAAAATTGTAAAGGAATTTTACGAAAAGACTCAGTATAGATCAAGAATGTGTCCGATGGATAAAATTATAAGTCTATCTCTGGATGTAATACTTCAAAATTTCCTCAGGTTTTATCATTCGAACTGCAAGTATCCTCAAATTTTGACAAGCTCTGTATCGGATTTGGAATGAAGGAGCCGATTGTTGGCTATCTGATGAAGAGTCTCGTTGTCTGAAAAAGTTTCTGTCATAGAGGGCGTTTGTTTCTGCAGTATGAACTCTGACATTGATGTTACAGCAGATTCGTTTCATGTATAGATGGATTTTGTCATCAAGAACAGCTTGTAGATTAAGTTTCTGCCCTATAAAAGAAATAAAAGCAAAGGTTGAAAGAGGAAAGCTTGGAGATACCAGGAGGACTTTTCTAATTAGAGCGAGATAAGCTCATCGGTGAATAGTCGCCATCTGGAATGTATCTTCAATTTATGGTATGGTAAAGTTATAAAGAAAAATTGATAGAACTTCGTCTAGAAGTAAGCATAAATATTCTGAATTTAACGAATATTAATATTGTAAAAATTAGTTGGTAGAATTATAGTGAGATAGATACTTTCAGTGCCTTTGTTAAAAGTTCTACAGGAATGACGTCGACGAAGATACGAGAAATGAAAAAGACACGTTTCGAGATTTGGAATGAAAGTAAGGTTGTTTTTTTGAAAACGTTTTCAATGATTACTGTGATAATAATATTTTTGTCCAGCGAGACACTTCGATTGTTTTTCATAGGATAACCTGTTTAAAGAAAGTATCCAAGAATTTGGTCAAAGTTTTTTATGTGGGTCGATTTCATTATGACATTGGATGAAAGAAAAAGGAATTTATTATCGATATGTATTCATTTGCTCATTTCTCATTCAAGAATAAGTTATGGAAAATTGAAATAAATGTTTTTTTATCACGATGATTACGGTTATTGCCATTTAATTTACAGGCGCGTGTTGGAAAAACTAGGATCTATTTGGATTATGGATGGTGTAGGATCATACAGCTTGTTGTTTAACGATCATCGGCTATTTAGGATATTGGAAAAGATTAACAACGGACTACAAGAAAAACAAGATCATTGTAATACTAAAAAGAAATGAACTGGTAAGATGTTTCAAAATTAATATTATGAACAATATTTCGACAGAAATTTTGCTATGTGTGGTCGTAAATTGTGTGTGGCTGGATATGTGGAATACGTAGCTATAAAATTAACATCCAGGTGAATAAAGACAGGCTGAAAGTTAAAATTCAAAGAATCGAGGTGATTGTCAGAATTTTGAGCAAGAGTTTATTCTAATCTAATAAGGTTTTTTTGGATGGATAACTTTTGGTGAGATAGTACTTGCATGTGATACGTTATTAGGATGCAAAAGAATATAATACGAAATTCAAATCGATTCATAATCGGAGTTTGGACAGATGGCAATTCTGATGGCATGTATTTGGTATGTTGGATTAGGGAATAGAAGTTGACGATCATTCAAATCGAAAATGTTGTGGTGATGAAGGCTTTAGATAAAATCGAAGCATTGGAGGAAATTGATAGGCTGTTTTCTGAGCCTGTAAATTTTTTACAATCAGTTAGATGATCGGAGAATATCTGCCATGAAAAAACAGGTTTTGTAAGTGGCCAAGGTTTATGGCAAAGTATGCCGAAACGCAATGAAGAACGAAAAATACGAAAAATATGGATATGATTAAAAAACAAAAGCTTTTCAAGCGAAGGTAAGGTAGTAATTTAGGACTGAAATCTTGAGCTGTATACCCATGATTTTTCTTGTGAGATTTTCCACTGTATGGCGGGGTATGAAGATACTGACTGGAGATATGGTATTCAACATGAAAATGTCATCGAATGCCAAAGACAAGATGATGTCTGAAGAGCTGAGTGCTGTCTATATCATGAGATATAGGTAAAGGGTGTTGGGTTTAAGTATTAATTGGCAATTGAGGTTATATCATGTTGAAAGATGTCCCAGTAAAAAAAGATTGTAATATTTAGATAGTATTTTTGTGCGGATTTTGTCATCAAAAAATGATTCATAGCTAATCATGTATTGATGATGGCCGGCGTTATCGGGATGTCCATACTACAGTTCTTCTTTGATATAATGGCCATTTTAATTTTGGATTTGAATTTGCGCTAATTTCCTATCTATCGGAGGGCGGACAACGTATAAGATGTTTCATTAGTGAAAACATTTGAGCAAGCTGATTTTATTGAAACTGATCCTGCTCAGGATTCAGACGTTTTTCGTTATGAGGTGTCCTTCTTCATGCTGGACAGTATAAATACTGTGAAAATCGTACGAAGTAAAATCTGTTGCACTAGTACAGAAATTTATGCTTGGCAGGCTACCTATAGTGGTTTTGTTTGCATTTTGTTTGCAGCTTAGTAATGAAAATGTTTTCAGTGGTCAGATATCGATGTAATCTTTAGGAAAACTGTAATGTAATGACCAGCTTATTATAATAATCGCTTTGATAATAGCTATTGTAGTGGCTTTGATGAGTCTGTTACTTGATATTTTGACCAGAGTTTTTAATCAACGTGATAACTAAGAGTGAGAAGAGGAAAACTATGACTATATATGCGTAGCAAGCTTTAATCGGAGATTAGATAAAATACACTAACTAGAAGAGTTCTTGTGTTTAAAAGTAGAAGAAAAGAAGCAGTCTGGCAAGTTTAAAAGAAACAGGTTGGTTGGCATTGTTTTAATTATATTTTGGCATTATTGTTAATTTCGAAACAGTTAACCTTTGAATATTTTGTAGTTTTTGTTACTATAGTACTGTTTTGGTAAGGAGAAGGCTATGATTTATTCGTCTGTTGTTTATACAGTATTGATCACTGATAAAGATACGTTGAGCGAAGTTTCAGTTGGTATTTTTTGGTTACAAGGGCGGATTGGTTTGATAAAATGAGCATGCATTTATCTGAAATTTTCATAAGGAATATTATATAATAGAATAGCGATATTTGGGAACTGCAGATAGTTTGCTGAAACTGATATCGATAACCAGCCTTCGATGGCGTGTAGTGTTTTTGTGTATTGTGTATGGAGGGGAAAGAGAGTTTTTCGGATATCTTTGATCGGATTAGTGGGGATGGTTTGTGCATAGCTTTTTTATATGCGTCTCATGGAGTGTATATCGGATCAGTAGTTTTATATGCTAAAATTATTCCTGAGCGACATTGATTATGCCGTTTTCAAAATTTTTTCTGAAGCAAATATAACCTTCTGGAAGATTTAGTTAGGTTCTATCTTTTTTCCAAGAGTGAACCTTTATTTAGCAAACGGAAATTCCATATCTCTGTTCGTTATTAAAGTATAAGGAAAATCCTACCGTTAAGGCTTGACTTTTTTCGTGTTTATCTTTATTATAGTAAAAAGCTATATTTATATGAGAAGTATAAAAATGAGGAGAAAGAAATTACAATGTATTCATTGGATGAAGTGAGAGTGGTTGATCCGGAAATTGCCGCATTAATTATGGCGGAGTTGGAACGTCAGAACAGTCATATTGAATTGATTGCATCAGAGAATTGGGTCTCAAAAGCGGTTATGGCAGCTATGGGAAGTCCTCTTACAAATAAATATGCAGAAGGATATCCGAGAAAAAGATTTTATGGAGGATGTCAGTGTGTAGATGAAGTGGAGGTTTTAGCTATAGAGCGTGCCAAGAAGGTTTTTGGGTGTACTTATGCCAATGTGCAGCCTCATTCTGGTGCTCAGGCGAACATGGCAGTCTTTTTCGCCCTGCTTCAGCCAGGCGATACCGTGATGGGTATGAACCTTTTGGAAGGCGGTCATTTATCGCACGGAAGCCCGGTAAATTTTTCCGGCGCCTATTTTAAAATTGTACCATATGGGGTTAATGCGGAGGGGTTTATTGATTACGGTGAGGTAGAGCGTCTTGCAAAGGAATGCCGGCCGAAGATGATTGTAGCAGGCGCCAGCGCGTATGCTAGAATGATTGATTTCAAACATTTTCGTGAGATAGCGGATGAAGTGGGCGCATATCTTATGGTGGATATTGCGCATATTGCAGGACTCGTGGCTACCGGGCAGCATCCCAGCCCAATTCCCTATGCACATGTGACTACGACGACCACACATAAAACGCTAAAAGGTCCAAGAGGCGGTTTGATATTGTCTAGTGAGGAATTCGCGAATGAACACAAGCTGAATAAGGCAATCTTTCCGGGAATCCAAGGAGGGCCGTTAATGCATGTGATCGCTTCCAAGGCGGTTTGTTTTCAGGAAGTATTGAGTCCTGAGTTTCAGGAATATGGGAAAAAGGTTGTGATGAATGCCAAAGCGCTCTGTAAAGGGTTGATCAGTCGAGACATTCCAGTGGTATCTGGAGGAACGGATAATCACTTGATGTTATTGAATTTGTTGCTTATCGGAAAGACAGGGAAAGAAGTAGAGAGTCTTCTGGACAGCGTGAATATTACAGCTAATAAGAACACAATTCCTAACGATCCACAATCACCTTTTGTAACCAGTGGCCTGCGTCTTGGAAGCCCGGCTGTTACCTCCCGGGGGATGAATGAGCAGGATATGGATTTGATCGCGGACACTATAGCCATAATGTTACAGGATCCGAAGAAGAATATGGGACAGGCAAAAGAAAATGTAAAATTACTCACAGATAAATATCCGTTGATATAAGAAAAATGAAGAGAAAACTGTCCAGACTTGAGAACTATTATGTTCAAAATATATAAATGTAGTTAGAGTGTATTCTTAAGATTGTTAAGTTGGTATAGCGGGATAGGTAGAGTGAATCCAGGACGGTTTTTTGCAGCAATGCCTAAGAAAAAGCAAGAGGGGTTGTTTGTATATTTTAAGTCATACGATTATTTTGCCATAAGATGATCGGAGAATCAAAATACGGTATTTATATAACAGAGGTGTATAGGGAAAAGCCTCCGAGTTGAAAAGAATTTCAAGCTCGGAGGCTTTTAATAAAATCATTTTCCAATAGTGTGAGTTGCAGATATAGCTACCGTCTATGGCTATACTCAGTTCTATGAGCTAAAGAAAGTGATGGGAGGTCATGTGATGTGCTTTACATTGGCTAGTTGTTACAGATGAAGTGTATTTACGGGTAAAAATAAGTTTAGCAATGTCCGACTAAAGGCTGATAGGATATAGCGCATTATATTTAATTCGGATACTGTACTAGCTGAAAAAACTGATTTATTCATAACGTCAATATGGTCGAAGTTTTGGTAATTATGCTGAGATTGTTGTCATTATTATGATTTCCCATGACGATTAGGCTCATTATGAATTCGAAGGTGTCAATAGAACCGATGCTTTTCCGGATCATATGATCTGCCTAACAGAGTTAATTGCTGTGTTATCATTGGCTATGCCGAGGATAGCGATTTGCATTTTTTCTTCGAGCAGAAATTATCTTTTATTCTCACTATACAGGAATACAGGGTATAAACATGAAGTCAATATGTTTTTAAATATAAATCGACGGCTTTTGTCCGGAAAGAAGAATAATATAGAAGAAAAATCTTGTTGACATTTTTAAAAGAAGATGTTAATGTAAAGGCGGGTTATACAGACGATAGAAGTGAAATTAATCATAGAAAGTATAATGTTTTAAGGCCGATCATCTGGGCATATCTGCTTGGAATGTGTAAGGTCTTTTTTAAATTATTAGCATACGAGAAAAGGAGAAAAATTCATGACAATATTATCCCTGGAACAAGATCTAAAGAATAATTCTTATCCCGGAAGAGGCATTGTGATTGGACGGTCTGGGGATGGGAAATCAGCTATAACAGCTTATTTTATTATGGGAAGAAGTGCAAACAGTAGAAATCGTGTATTTGTGCAAGATGGTGAGGGAATCCGTACGCAGGCATTTAACTCCTCGAAGCTGACAGATCCGAGTCTAATTATTTATACGCCGGTACGTGTTTTGGGTAATAAGACAATTGTCACGAATGGGGATCAGACAAATACGATTTATGAGGGGATGACTCAACAGTTGACCTTTGAACAATCTCTGTGCACTCGTAAATTTGAACCTGACGCTCCCAATTATACGCCGAGGATTTCTGGCATTTTGTATGTGGAGAATGAAACTTTTAGCTATGCTCTGTCGATTTTGAAGAGCAATCACGGTAATCCAAGACAGTGCAATCGCTTTACCTTCGAATATAATGATTGTGTGGCAGGGGAAGGACATTTTATCCATACTTATATGCATGACGGTAACCCGCTGCCAAGCTTTGAGGGCGAGCCGAAGCTAGTGAATATTCTTGATGAGATCGGTTCTTTTACAGATATGCTGTGGGGTAGTTTGAATGAAGAGAACAAAGTCTCTCTTTTTGTTCGTCGTATTGATATCGCAACTGGTAAATATGAAACTAGAATTGTTAATAAAAATTGTTGAGGAGGAATTTTCATGAAGGAACTGAAATTAAAATATGGATGTAATCCAAACCAGAAGCTGTCACGGATCTATGTGGCAAACGGTGGCGATTTGCCCATTCGTTTACTTTCCGGACGGCCTGGATATATCAATTTTATGGATGCGTTTAATGGCTGGCAGATGGTACGTGAATTAAAAAAAGCCACAGGACTTCCAGCGGCGGCTTCTTTCAAACATGTGTCTCCTGCAGGAAGCGCTGTAGGCCTTCCCATGAGTGATGTTCTGAAAAAGATTTACTGGGTAGATGATATGGGAACACTTTCGCCGTTGGCATCTGCCTATGCGAGAGCGAGAGGCGCTGACAGAATATCTTCCTTTGGTGATTTTATTTCTCTATCAGATATATGTGATATAGACACTGCTTCTTTGATTAAAAGAGAGGTTTCAGACGGGGTGATCGCACCTGGATATAACGATGAAGCATTAGAGATTCTCAAAAACAAAAAAAACGGAAAGTACTGTGTTATTCAGATCGATGAGAATTATGTGCCTGCGCCTCTGGAACACAAAGAAGTGTTTGGTGTTACCTTTGAGCAGGATAGGCAGGAATTGGTGATTGATGATGCTTTCCTCTCCAATGTGGTAACAGAGAAAAAAGAAATTCCTACGGAAGCGTTGAGAGATCTAAAAATTTCCTTGATCACCCTGAAATATACACAGTCAAATTCTGTCTGCTTTGTCAAAGATGGACAGGCGATCGCTGTTGGCGCTGGACAGCAGTCCAGAGTTCACTGCACCCGCCTTGCCGGGAAGAAAGCCGACAACTGGTGGTTGCGTCAATGTCCGAAAGTGTTGAATCTGTCTTTCGTAGATAGCATTCGACGTGCGGATAGGGATAATGCAATTGATGTTTATATTGGAGAGGAATACATGGATGTTCTGAATGATGGTGCATGGCAAAAGATCTTCAAGAAGAAACCAGAGATTTTCACAAGAGAGGAAAAACGTATCTGGTTGAATCAGATGACAGGAGTAGCACTTGGATCAGACGCTTTTTTCCCTTTTTCTGACAATATTGAAAGAGCACATAAGAGCGGTGTCCAGTATGTAGCAGAGTCAGGCGGTTCTGTGCATGATGATGAAGTAATCGAATGTTGCAACAAATATGGCATAACCATGGCCTTCACAGGAATTCGTTTGTTTCATCACTAATTTTTAAAGGAAAGCCGGATAATTAAGAGGTTGTTCAAAATATGAATTTCTGAAAATGTACTTTTAGATGAAAGATATATTTTTGCATCTTCGTTATTATATTTGTTTATTCTTGTGAACTTGTTTGAAGTAACTGTTCAGGATTAGATTCAGTTGTTTGTAAAATTTTTTGTGAAAGCTGTTGAGATTATTCATAGTCGATAAGTTCTGAAATCTGTGAGATGGAAAACTGTGTTTTTTCAGATATTCTTTGGAAAATTTCATGTGAATAAAAATGATTTTCGGGCGAAAGGTGGTTACACACTATCGATATAGCAGTTTTTTGGGGTGTCGGAATATTCATTATTTCTTCGAATATTTCGCCGAGAAGAAGATGTTGGTTTGTATCGCAATCAAGTAGGAGAAAATACTTGCTGATATTTGGACTGGAATATAGACAGTTCTTAGACTTTCTAATAAAAATAGGCAAATGAAGCATTAATCTAGAAAACAGCATATTCAATCAGTTGATGATCGATGAGCAGCAAGATTGACTGTAACGCTGTCCGTTGCTCGAATTTAGACACACTAGTGTACTTTTCCATCGGTCCAGAATGAAATAATATGGAAAGCAAAGGGCCTATGAGCAGACATTTAGATGTTGTCTGTTCTTTGTATGAACACTTCTTTTGTCTTGACATAATACTCTGCAGTTTCTTCAGCTGGTAGGTATGCAGATATTACATATAAAACATGAGGAGTCTATAAGAATTTTTTTCATGATAAAGGAAAAGGTATATTCGTTTGTTTTAATTGTTGTATTGTCTGGCACGATAGAGTACCCAGTAGATACAATGAGTGTTTTCTTTAAAAATGTTCACTTACAAAACAAATTCTGCAGGAAATGAGAAGTATTTTGATCGGTGAGAATGTGATCATAGACGAAGAATAAAAATCTAGGTCAATCATTCTTTTTACAGTAAAGTCTATACTGAATGCAGTATTCATTTTACAATGCTTGATGAATTTTTATTTTTTTGTTTGTTACAAATTAAAGATAGGTATCAATTCTTTTCTTTTAGAGAATGATTACTATCTGAAACTATCATGGTGACACTGCTGGTGAAATCATTCATGTCTCAAAACTCCTCACTCCTACCGACCAATTAAATTGTTTATAGCATCATACTATTGGCGGATTATTGCTGTTGCGAAAATATAGATTTTGTGCTATACTGAAAAGCAAAGATTAAAAAAGGAATGTGATTTTGTGCGGACTATGGAATTTAAAATGGAGCGTTACGGGCTTTTAAAAGTGGGACAGGAAATTACAGTGGTAGAAAGTGTTCTTCCGACTTCTTATTATTATACGATCATACCAGCCATTGCCATGAGTAAGAATTATCAAACTTATGAACGGTTGAAATCCACGAAAGGAACTGTCAGGGAAATCAATCAAACCAGCAAGGGATATTATACGGTTGTCGAATTTGATGAAGATGAACCATTTTGAGAAGCAGGTACATGCCATAGAACCGGTGTTCAACAGTGATTCCAGATTGCTGATCTTGGGCAGTTTTCCATCGGTTCAATCAAGAAAAACTGGTTTTTTCTATAGTCATCCTAAGAACCGTTTCTGGAAAGTACTGGCTGCTATTATTAATTCGAAGGTTCCGATAACAATAGAAGAGAAGAAAGCATTTCTTCTGGAACGCCACATCGCTCTTTGGGATGTCATCGCTTCTTGTGTAATTATGGGTTCCAGAGATAGCAGTATTCGGAAGATAGTGCCCAATGAGATCACAAGAATATTGCAAGTGGCTCCGATTCGTTGCATTGGTTGTAATGGTAGCATCTCTTATCAGTTATATAAGAAATATATTTATCCTTTAACGAAGCGCGAGGCGGTGAAACTTCCGTCTAGCAGTCCGGCAAATACAGCTTGGAATCTGGAAAAATTGAAGAACGAATGGAAAGTTTGCTGGAGTTTTATCGAAAATGTTGTGTAATAGCATTATCCGAATCTGAAATGAAAAATTTTTCAGGAAAGAGCAGCATTGAATAACATACGAAAAAATATTAAAGTCGATGATTATGAAATCCGTATTCGGGATAAAATTCAGGACAAAGCAATAACTTCTGAGAAAACGCTGCGTTTGGACAATACGATGTTATTCGATATCATGTTGAGAATTCGTCAGTAATATAGTTTTACTTGAATATCAAGAGAAACAAATGCATGCATTTGTTGGATGTTGTGAGTGATGGATAATATGTTTGTAAGTATATTTATATATTTACGTGCATACACATCGGAATAAAATACGAAAATGGTGTAATCTGATTATCTGCAATTCATTCTGGTCTATGGGTAATCATAATGGGAAAGAGATCTTGATTTAGCTGTTATGATCATATCGTTTACTATACGTTACTTCCGGTCAAAGATCTCTCGATTGTAATTTGCTTTCAAGATACTGGTGACAAGGCTTATAAAAATGAAATTTCAGGGGTAGGTAGTATGGATTGTAAAAAAAATTACCGATATGTGGCATATTAAAATTGTGGTAAAAAGATACATAGCATAGATGAGATAGATCGTAGCGTTGATAGACTTGAATATCTCTAGTTTAAGATGCCGATTCAGAAAAAATATGTAAAAGCAGTCCACGAAGTATACTTTTTGGAAGTCTTAGATGCATATTGGGAGAATGCTGAAGCGTTCGTGAAGGAATATAGTTTTACAAAAGTTTGTGCTAATTTTACAGAGTTGTTCACAAATATGAGGATGATTTCATAATATTTGTGATGCTTTGTCAGTTGACACTTTCTGACAAAAAGTGAGTTACTATAGTAATAGTTTTTATGGAAGTGCATGTTGACTGTTCAGTGTTATGGTATCAGTCTAGAATTTTAATCGTATCTTAACGAAATGGAAGCCGGAACAAAACAGAGAGAGGTTAGATAATGTAATGGTATAATGCTGCTGTACAGAGCAGTGTGCTGTAGCCTATTTTCTGTAAACAAAAATAGGCTTTTTGTAGAAAGACCGGTCGATGGGAACAATTAATCAAACGATAAGGGTGGCGGAGAAAAAAAATTGACTAATCTTATACAAAGGAGATACAGAAGAGTTGTACAGAAATTAACAATTAGAAGCGAATAGAGGAACGGTTATCAGGCAAAGTGTTATCTATATCCCTTTCTACGGACTGTGGGCTGTAAAAAACTAGAGAAAATTCGCATATAAATTAATCTATTGCAATATAGAAAAATGACAAGTAAGTTCGTATGAGATTTTCGGATAAAGGAACTGGAAGCTGTGTTGGTTCGGCCTTTTAGATTTTTCTTACAAGTGAGCGAATTTTCAAGTGTACTGAAAGTGAAAGTGAAATATTTTTATAGAAGGCTTGGGCGGTTTCCCTTCAGCGACTATCGAAAAAGTCTGTAAGGTTTGGTTGTTGATGTGTATAAAGAAGCAGTTATGTTGTCCAGTTTTCTCATGAGAATCGAAAATATCATAACAGTCTATGTTTTAGACACTTGGTGTTTTGAATGCAGGATATAGGGAGCTTTGCTATAAAGTTATTGATCATAACTATAATGAATGGCAATTTTTGTAAATTGATCTACGGGTTAAGAGGTAAACAGGTGAATCATGCAGTATTTGTAATTCTGACAAAACAGAAAGGAATGGTATTATTCTTTTGAATGAAAAATAGAAGTTATGTCCTTAAAAATAAAACTGGATCTTTGTTTTTATGAATACATGGTTGTTTGTCTGAGACATTTTAAAAGAAAGGAAGTAAGAAAAGAAGAATATCTTTTCTGGATGGGATTCTATCCTCTTCGAATAGAGGCAGGATTTGAAAAAAAAGTGTTGCGATTTTCATTTTAGGTTTGATCCTTCGTGTTGATTTATGAGCTGGTAGATGAACGGTATTTAACTGTGAAACACGATATAGCATAGGTTTTAGTATTATCCCTCTTAAGCATTCGCACAGATGATGATGATGCAATATATCTCCAATCGTTATTCCCTTCGTTCAATCCCTATTGGATCATATTGGCAGCGATGTGAGAGCAGTAGATATGAATATAGGGCATATGAAAAATGTGTATGAATGACTTCCTATATTTGACCGGAATCTTCGGATAACTGTAAGGTGCTCTATTAGACTCTGACTCTGGGAGGGGGAAGTCAAAGAAGATTCCCTGGTGGATTTTTTGAATGAGGATGAGAGTAATTGTTTTCTGTTTGATGGGAGGTATATATATTGCGTCAGACATTGCTTTGAGAGAAAAATAGTTTCATCCAGTTCATTGACATAGGAATCGAGGATGAACTTCAATCAGAAGAAGACCATAGAGTGTTTAACTGTTGTTTTAGGAGTACGGAGAATTATTCTACAGGAAATGGAGATACCAGTAAAATTAGAGAATTTTGTAACTGTATTGAGCACTGAGAAGATATAAAAAATTGCTGGTTTTTAAGAAAAGGACTGTATAAATGTTTTGGCAGCTTTTGAGAGCGGGAGATAAGCATTGTGAGCAATGACCAGTTTTCGTGTGGGAAGTGGCTCTGTGATGTGAAGCTGGAAAAGGCCTTTGGTACTGTTTAGACAGTAGTCTGGAACGAAGGCAATGCCGAAACCGATATTCGCCAGATCGATCAGCAAATCATTTCTGCCTAGTTCGATTTCGGGCACTAGTTCTAGCTGATGTTGCTGAAATAGGTGTTGGAGGAATTCGCTAGTGGTACTTTGCCGATCCAGCATTAGGATCGGATAGTTCAGCAATTCCTTTAAGGAGATAGTTTTATCCATCAATTCTGGGTAATATTTTTGGCTGGCAATAAATACATCCTGAAAAATATGAATTGTGATGGATTTTATCTTTTCAGGGAGGAGAGAATTTGGATAATTGATGACGATCAAATCTACTTGCCCAGTTTCAAGAAGATCTACGCATTTCGTTGAGGCCTGGTTGGTTATCTTGATGTGAACACTGGGATATTTCTTGTGAAACTGGTTCAGATAATGGATTAGGAAATAGCGACAGATCATATCGCTGACTCCGATGCGTAGCTGTTTGCATCCCAGGATGTTGGATTTCATGAGCTGCGCTTCTCCTCGTTTGATCAAATTGATGGCAGGCTCTATGTAGCGCAGGAGAATTTCACCCTCCGGCGTCAGTTGTACCTGTTTGGTACTACGGATGAAGAGAGTGCTACCAAGCTTCTTTTCCAGTAATTTGACAGACTGACTGACTGCTGATTGAGAAATAAACAATTGTTTGGAAGCTTCCGAAAAGCTTAAAGAAATAACTACGTGATAAAAAACTTTATATAACTCATAATTAATATCCATGCTCAATGATTAGGCCTCCTTATAATGAATAAAGTATAAAGAGGAAATGTTCATATGTCAACAGTTTCATTTATTATTTAAAAATTCAGAAAAGAAGCAAGCCGTTTTTATCGTTAATTGATTCTCAAAAAGCTGATAAGTAGGGTAAAATTAAAGAGAACTTTAGCATTGACAAAGATAAAGAAAGGTGCTAAAATGAAGAAATATGTTGAAACTAATGTTACAGAGATGTGAGAAGTCAGCTGAAGATCATCTCAGATCGATTTTCAAACAGACCCAATGGTTTTGTTATTTTATAATGCAGTGATTCTGAATACAAATCAGAGTGACAACAAATTTAAAGTATTTATCCCTTGTTGTTTCTTAGGAAATTGCAGGGAATGGATATTTTTTTGTTCAACTGTCCTGTCTATTGAAGTGGAAAGGAGAAAGGAATATGATTGTCACGTTGAAAAATGGATCAATCAAGGAGTATAGTTCACCGATATCCGTGCTGGATATTGCCATGGATATTAGCAAAGATTTTGGCTATATGGCAACGGCTGGAAAGTTAAATGGTAAGGTCGTTGATTTAAGGCATGTAGTTGATAAAGATTGTAGTTTGAATATTTTGACAGCGAATGATCCAGAAGGCCTGGCTGTTTATCGCCATACAACTGCTCACATCATGGCTCAAGCCATTAAGCGTTTGTATTTTCAAGCTAAGCTGGCTATCGGTCCGTCTATTGCGAACGGATTTTATTATGATATAGATATTGAAGGTGGATTCACTCTGGAGGATCTTGGAAAAATTGAAGCAGAGATGGAAAAGATCATCAAAGAAGCAATTCCCCTGAAACGCTTTATTCTTACCAGGGATGATGCGGTAATTTTTATGAGAGAGCGGAAGGAACCGTATAAGATCGAATTGATTGAAGATTTGCCGAAAGAATCAGAAATTAGTTTTTATGCACAGAATGAGTTTGTGGACCTCTGTGCAGGTCCTCATTTAATGAATACTAAGCTGGTGAAAGCGTTTAAGTTAATCAGTTTAGCCGGTGCTTATTGGAGAGGAAATGAACACAATAAAATGCTGAGCCGTATCTATGGTACGGCTTTTGCTAAGAAAAGTGATTTGAACGCTTATCTGACGATGATAGAAGAGGCTAAAAAGCGTGATCACAGAAAGCTGGGAAAAACATTGGGATTGTTCATGATGAATAATGACGGACCGGGTTTCCCTTTTTTTCTTCCGAAAGGCATGATATTAAAAAACACTTTGCTGAATTACTGGCATGAGCTCCATAACCGGAATGGCTATCAGGAGATTTCTACTCCGCTTCTACTAAATAAGAGCTTGTGGGAGACTTCTGGACATTGGGATCACTATAAGGATAATATGTATACGACGATGATCGATGAGCAAGATTATGCGATCAAGCCCATGAATTGTCCAGGCGGCGTTCTGGTGTATCAGTCGGAAGTGCATTCTTATCGTGATCTTCCTCTGCGTTTAAGTGAACTGGGGATTGTGCATCGTCATGAAAAGTCAGGACAGCTACATGGGCTCATGCGCGTACGCTGTTTCACTCAGGATGATGCTCATATTTTTATGTCTCCGGATCAAATCAAAAATGAAATCAAAGACGTTATAAAGCTGATTGATGAGGTCTATAATCTGTTTGGATTCAAATATCATGTAGAACTCTCCACCAGACCGGACAATTTTATGGGAAGTAATGAGGACTGGCAGATGGCTACCGAAGCGCTAAGATCCCTTTTAAATGATTTAAGGATGGAATATGTGGTACATGAGGGCGACGGTGCTTTCTACGGTCCTAAAATTGATTTTCATCTGCAGGATTTTATCGGAAGAATCTGGCAGTGCGGGACGATCCAATTAGATTTCCAGCTGCCGCTTCGCTTCCAGCTGGAATATACAGGGGCTGACGGAGAAAAGCACAGGCCGATCATGATTCATAGAGTCGCTTTAGGGTCGATTGAACGTTTTATCGGTATATTGATTGAACATTTTGCGGGGGCTTTCCCGACCTGGTTGGCTCCGGTACAGGTAAAGGTGTTGCCAATTTCTGAAAAATTTTTAAATTACGGTGCACAAATCAAAAAATCGCTGGTAGATGCAGGAATACGTGCAGAGTTGGATGTCCGTTCCGAAACAATTGCTTACAAAATCCGTGAGGCTCAAAATCAGAAAATTTCATATATGCTGCTCGTGGGTGCTAAAGAAGAAGAGATGGGGAATGTGACTGTCCGTACCCGTCTTGGCGGAAACCAGGGGCAGAAAAGCCTAGAGAATTTCATCGAAGAAATTAAATCAGAAATTGCTGAAAAAAGATTCTAGGTTGAGTAACGAGGATAGATGCCGAAAAGCAGGATATACTCTCTCTGATATATATTGACTTTAAGATTGTTCAACAATGACATGGTGTTTATAACGATTGGGTGCTCTGTTGTAAGGACGATATCAAGGTCAGTGGAAACAACGCGATGATCACTATATCTAACATGATCAATATGTGGAAAAGGACATTAATATTGAAGACTGTTAAAGTGGATATTGTGAATATAAGAGATGTGACAGTTTTTGCTGAATGAATTATCATAGGATGAAAATCAGTAGTTTTCCTGATATCTTTGTAAATAAGGCGCAGGTCCTTTCGGGTTTTGAACAGCCTGTGCTTCATTATTAGCATGTTCATATATGCTTTCCTGGTCTGGAGGGGTATTAGGATGGAACTGCTTGCTTAGAAGGAAAGTTATTCTCATCTGAATCGTTAAGTCATTAGGTAAAAAGAAATTTTGTATTGGAGGGAACATTGTATGCCAGTTTTTCAGTCAGGCCCTGATGACTGACGACAAATTCACGCATTATTCAATCTGCCGGGTAATAGGCTGCGGTGTCTTTAGTGTCATGGGTAATACTATGGAATATCATATTATCATTAGCTAAGTCTAGGTAATGAGTGGAATTTTCTCGAATTTTTCTATATCTATCTCTTCTTCGCTGATTTGTGTACGAAACTTCAGTAATTAGTCACAATGTAGAAAAACATGTCCATCGTTCTTGAATTTACAGGCCTTATTTTGGCGTGGTACTTTTCACAATGGTTAATAGGTTTTCGGTGAAGGACGGCTTTAAGAGTTGAGACAGGAGTGAAAGATGGGGCTTTTTGGAAATTGAGGAAAAAGGAAAAATACGGAAAATTAAACAAACAATGGTTTGTGAGAAAATTTTGGCAAAGATTTTTAATTTGATAGAACTAGACTAGAATGAATACATGCAAAACATGAATTCTACATTTTCGCCTTATCTTTTTTAAGAATTGCTCAGTTTTATTCTATGAATAACTTTAAGCTTCAAATATATTCATGGTGTCTGATGTTATCCAATAAAGATAAGAGAGATAAACATAAATTCTTTTGGAAAAAACAGAAGATTGTAGAAGACTTTTCAAAATGAGAGATACGACAATATTTTTCATTATTACATTTATCCCATGTGGTCATATAGCAGATGAATTTATGACGGACAATGCTATTTCTTTAAAGCAACAGTATAATTGGCTTTGTTCTTCAAAAATGTTATGATGCGTCAGGCTACGATAGTCAATATATATGCTTTTGTGATATTGGATAGTGTCATACGCATTTGTTATGAAAAAACAGCTTTATGATTTCAAAGCATTTATGGCTGTATTGTTCATATATTATAAACTCTCTTTCGTTTTTGTAGAGTGCTATACTATGGCAAAAATAATGAAATAAATATATAATTTCTTTGACATATGAAATGGAAGGTCATATGCAATACATTATGATTTTATATAAGAACGATGTTTATATATGACTTAATGCACTTTAACAGAGATATCTTATGTACAAAGAACAACAGAAAATCATTGGTGCTTTTATAAGCAAAAAAGCGAACAATAATCAATCAAATATGTATCGAAATTTTGAAGATAGATAATTTATGTATCAATAAGGAAGACTTAGCTGCACAGCTAGTAAAAAGTGAATATGGATGCAGTGGTGACCGCATAGTACTCCATATATCTGTTTGATCTTTTCGGAGAGATCTGTTTCTTTCAGAAATTGTTTGGAGTTTCACTGTAAAGTTGGTGGAGACTTTTAGTATGGAAATTCTCCTCAGGAAATCAGAAAGGAATTGTCGAAAACTATAAGGAATATAGATGAACACATCTTTCAGTTTATAGGAGAGGCAAAAGAGGTAAAGATGACATTGTTGTGTTTGAAAGCGTACAAGAAAATCTTGAGATTTCTATTTATTGTTTTCGGAGCTTAAACATATGTTTGATGGTATTTATAATGAACCGAGAAATTATTGAAAAAGTTGATGATTTTTGTGAAAGGTTGGGCTTGTGACTTGTCCATTAGGCTATGACGCCCCTCTATATCATGAAGATTATGGGTATGAATCAGAGAATATTGTTTTTGTAAGTACAGTTCTTGGAATTTTTTTCACATTTATGAAAAAGCAAATGGCAATCTGTAAAATGAAGGTAGAAGAGTGCTTCTTCACTTTTGTGGTAACATAGATGCGATATTGAAAAATCTGGAGAATATGGGGGTTAATGCGATTAATAACATCTACATATATGCTAGTATAGATTGGACCTACTCGAAGAAACAATTTGGAAGCTAGGTCACGATCGTTGAAAACGTAGGTGCACTTTCGGCCGTCATTGCTATAGAAAGTTAGGATGATGGATGGATCATTGCGATAAGGTATTCTAGGAAAATATTATCTATGTTCTAAGGAATGGAACAGCATATAGGCTGTAGGAATCCAATCAAGAAAAAGATTGACTTTCAAAAAGCCTCATGTTATTATTGTAAAATATGAAAACGAAGAAGAGTATCCGCTCTCACCTTAGTGCAATCGAGTGACTATGGTTAATGTAGTAATAAAGGAATCTTTATTATAGTAGCGTATTATACGGATAGTCTGACTATCCGTTTTTTTGTCCAAAAAGAAGATTGTTAGCGGATACAAGCAATGTCAACAGTGAATTTGGATGGAGGTGTACTACAATTAACGATTTAATGATTAATGATCAAATCCGAGACAGAGCCGTTCGATTGATCGGTAAAGATGGGGAACAGTTAGGTATTATGTCGGCTAGAGATGCATATTTAAAGGCTCAGAAAGTAGGGATGGATCTGGTTAAAATTGCACCTATGGCAAAGCCTCCCGTCTGCAAAATTATTGATTATGGGAAATTCAGATATGAGATAGCTCGGAAAGAAAAGGAAGCGCGGAAAAAGAAGAAAATTGTGGACATCAAGGAGATACGATTATCTCCCAACATTGATACCAATGATTTAAATACTAAAGTAAGTGCTGCTAGAAAATTTTTGATTAAAGGTGATAAAGTCAAGGTAACTTTGCGTTTCCGAGGACGTGAGATGGCCCATATGGAGAGCAGCATACATATCCTGACTGACTTTGCTGATCAGTTGTTTGATATTTCAGTAATGGAGAAATATCCGAAGATAGAAGGTAGAAACATAATAATGGTATTAACCGAAAAACGAAATTGATAATCAAGGAGGAAATAGAAAATGCCCAAAATGAAAACCAGTCGGGCTGCAGCAAAACGTTTTAAAGTGACAGGAAGTGGTAAATTGCTAAGAAACAAAGCTTACAAGAGTCATATCTTAACCAAAAAATCTCAGAAGAGAAAGAGAAATCTGAGGAAACAGACCTTTGTGGACCAGAGCAACGTAAAAAATATGAAGAAAATTTTACCGTATTTATAATAGGCTCAAGGAGGGAAAATAAAAAATGGCAAGAATTAAAGGTGGATTAAACGCTAAGAAAAAACACAATAGAGTATTAAAGCTGGCGAAGGGTTATAAAGGAGCCAGAAGCAAGCAGTATAGAGTTGCCAAGCAATCTGTAATGCGTGCTCTGACCAGTGCATATGCAGGAAGAAAAGAAAGAAAACGTCAATTTCGTCAGCTGTGGATTGCTCGTATCAATGCAGCGGCAAGGTTGAACGGACTTGCTTATAGTAAGTTTATGTATGGTTTGAAGATAGCAGGTGTGGAGCTAAACAGAAAAATTTTGGCTGATATGGCTGTTAATGACAAAAAAAGCTTCACTACTTTGGCTGAATTGGCTAAGAGCAATGTAGCTTAAGATAATTTGCTTATAGATAAGAAGAACAAGGATCCTAAAAAGAGAGTTTTCTGTTCTTTTTTGCGGTTATGAGGAAAAGGTTTAAATTCCGATCACCTGCAAGAAAAATTATTTTTGCTCATGGTTCAGGAAAGCGTGCTGAACGGTGTTTGCAGGATATATTGCTTTCTGAAAAGATCATGTAGTCTGTATTGATGATGCAGGGGGGATGCTAAGTTTCAGAAAACGACGGGATCAGTTATTTTCCGAAGAGTATGTACCTGTTTAGAAATTGATGGTGGAAGCACGGCTATAAATGAATATGCAGTTCAATAAACAGGGTCATTACCTGCAAATATTCTATGGTGAAAAAAACTATATCCAAATCTACACTGTGCCAAAGTGGAAGTGATGCTGTTTTAGCTGTCTGTTTCGTCAACTTTTTTAGATTCTGCGATGTCTTTCTGGATGTCTCCGTTTTTAGATGAAACTGGCATACAAAACGAATCTTGATATAAGACAGATCGAAGAAACAGAAGAAGGAGGACAAAATAAACACTCCTTTAGTGCACAGCAAAATTTCAATACCAGGAGGGGACTTGAGCATAAGGATGCGATCCATTCCGGTACAGATAGGTGAATGACACGCTCTAGAGTTAGTTATTCGCCCAACTCTGGAGTCAGTGAATCGTTTATAAAGATTATACCTCAATCATAGTGCCACACTTTTTTCACGTTATCCAGGCGGCTGCCCATACCACACAGCAGGGCGTCCGCCAGTGTAATTGCTGTCATGGCTTCTACGACTACAACAGCGCGTGGGACGACGACGGGATCATGACGTCCGTGGATTATTATTTCTGTAGGTTCTCCGGAGCAAGTCACGGTTTTTTGCGGAGAGGAAATGGAGGGAGTAGGTTTGAAAGCCGCTCGCAGGATAATATCACTTCCATCGCTGATGCCGCCCAGAATTCCACCTGCATGGTTGGTGAGTTTCGTGATGCGGCCCTGTTCATCTAATGTGAAAGCATCGTTATTATCAGCACCTGTGGAATAAGCAGCAGCAAAGCCGTCACCGATTTCAACACCCTTTACGGCGCCTATGGACATGATGGCCTTGGCTAAGTTGGCATCTAGTTTGTCGAAAATTGGGTCGCCTACTCCAGGAATCATGCCGTGAACAATGCACTCGATCAGGCCGCCAGAGGAATTGTTTTGCTGCATGCAAGATTCCAGCCATTGTTGCGCTTCTTTGGCTGCCTCGGCATCAGGCATATAGAGGGAATTGTTTCCTATCTCATCCTGAGAAAAGCTTCGTATCGATATGGGTCCGATGGAGCGGGTGTAAGCGTAAAGTTTGATTCCAAGTGCTTTCAAAAGTTGGGAAGCAACGGCGCCAGCTGCTACCCGGCCTATAGTTTCGCGGCCGGAAGAGCGCCCTCCACCCCGGTAATCATGAAAACCGTATTTAACGTCAAAGCTGTAATCCGCATGGCCGGGTCTATAGCAGCGGGCGATCTCACTGTAATCCTTGGAGCGTTGATCGGTATTGAATACGAGCATAGACAAAGGGGTTCCAGTGGTATGCCCCTCAAAGACACCGGACAGAATCTGTACCCGGTCGCGCTCTGTTCGTTTTGTGCTATAGCGGCTTTTTCCAGGCTTTCTTCGGTCCAGAAAGGCCTGTATGGTTTCTTCTTGCAATGAGAGGCCGGCGGGGCATCCGTCGACTACAACGCCCACTCCTTTTCCGTGAGATTCTCCCCAAGTAGTAATTGTGAAAATAGTTCCAAATGATGAACCTAACATATCTGTATCTCCTTTGATATAGGATTATTTATTTCGGAAATTCATTTTATCACATTTTGGTTCAAAAGGAAATCACTAAATTTATGAGGTTTCCTGGAATTTGTTGTTTTGATGTTTCTCTGTCACCTCTACAATATTTCGTAAGAGTGCGTCTGCGAAGAGTGATCGACAAATGTTAAATTCTGAGAAAGGGTTAAGTTTATGTGAATAGTTTGACAAATCAAAGGTAGATGCTTATAATAGATATAGCAATGAAAAAAGGTGAGTTGTTTTTACTCCTTTATGGTTAGAAGAAAAGTATGATAATATGGTTAGCATAGTTAAAACGTTAGATGGAACAGCTGACAATTTATCGCTGAATATTGCTAAGTCACTCTGACAGGGGCTATATTGATCAAGATATTTGAGATCGTGTAGAAATTTGGAAATTGAGGAAGATGATTTTTGGGTTTCTTTGAGCAAAGAAGAACAGTCGTGTATTGAGGCAGAGGATAATTATACATTGTTATATATATTTGTGTTTGGAGGATAAAAATCTACATAAGTATTGTTATTGTGGATAAGGTAACATAATTATTTGTTTATAGGATATGCTGGTTATTGGAAAATTTTTTGAACGAATATATCCATAATTTTTATGATCTAGTATCTTACAGATATTGTACAAGAATGCTGCTATAGATCTGCATTATCTGAAAAGCTGAAAAAGTGAGAAGATCTTCGATTTGCTCACTTTTTCAGCTTTTCAGAAGAACAAGGAGTGGACCGGCCTTTTGGCTTTTTGGAGTTTTGGCAATTCCTTGTTTTTTATCATTTCTTTCCATTCTAATCTAATAAGATAAAGTATTATCAAAAAGATGAGAGGGATCTACTGGAGAACATAATCATCGAGAATACTAAAGCCATCGAGATAGTGGCTATTTACAGCAATATTCTGAGTAATATGCTAGTAACCTTCGTATTCATTTCTTTCTCAAATAACCTAAATATTATCATGCAATTTCTGGCGACAGTGACTATTATTTTGTTTATTTTTATTTAAAGATCAGTTTGAAGCAGAACTATTTAACAATTTGCAAGTTACGGGGAAGAAAGATTGACAGAAATTTAGTCAGCGTATCTAACGTAATTGGTTTTGCAGCGGTTGATATAGTGGCAATATATCAATATAGTTTATATTACTATGTTAACCATATAGAGATAGGAACAAAAAAATTCAGCAATGGTTCTTTTTATAAATGGAAATTCGGAAATAAACGCGATGAACCATGAAAGCAATGCCATTAACATATTTCATATTCTCTAGGTGAATAGTGCATAGTAGAAGAGAAAAATTAAGGAGAAAAATATTATGAAAAAACCATTTGTGTCAAAGGAAAAATTAATGGAAATAGTCAAGAAAATTCCGACTCCTTTTCATCTTTATGACGAAAAAGGCATTCGTGAGAACGCCAAGGCAGTCAAGGAAGCATTTTCATGGAATCCGGGGTTTCGTGAATATTTTGCAGTAAAAGCGAATCCAAATCCTACATTAATTAAGATATTGAAAGAATATGATTGCGGCTGTGACTGTTCTTCCATGACGGAGTTGATGTTATCGGATGCTATGGGATTTTCTGGAGAGAAAATTATGTTCTCTTCCAACGTAACGCCTGCTGGTGAATATGAAATGGCAGAAAAGGTAGGAGCCATTATAAATCTGGATGATATTAACCATATTGATTTTCTGGAAAAAATTATTGGATATATTCCGAAAAAAATTAGTTGTCGTTATAATCCCGGCGGATTGTTTAAAATCAGCAATGACATTATGGATACTCCTGGCAATGCTAAATATGGCATGACGATGGAGCAGCTGTTTGATGCGTTTCGGATTTTAAAATCCAAAGGGGCGATGGAATTTGGACTTCATGCTTTTTTGGCAAGTAATACTATAACTAATAAATATTATCCAATGTTGGCGGAGTTACTCTTTGAGCTAGCTGTGAAGCTGCAGAAGAAGACAGGCATTCACGTAAGCTTTATCAATCTTTCCGGTGGTGTTGGCATTCCATACCGGCCGGATCAGAAGGCTAATGACATCCGGGCGATCGGCGCGGATGTTCGACAGATATATGATAAAATATTGAGGGTAGCAGGTATGGGAGATGTGAGTATTTACACAGAAATGGGACGTTTCATGATGGGTCCTTATGGTTGTCTGGTTACTACCGCCATTCATGAGAAGCACATTTACAAGGAATATATTGGTTGTGATGCCTGTGCGGTTAATCTCTTGCGCCCGGCTATGTATGGATCTTATCATCATATTACGGTAATGGGCAAGGAGGAGGCAATTTGTGATCACAAGTACGATATAACAGGTTCACTTTGCGAAAATAACGATAAATTTGCTATTGACCGGATGCTCCCGAAGATTGATATAGGCGATTTCTTGGTAATTCATGATACAGGTGCGCACGGTTTTTCCATGGGATATAATTATAATGGAAAGCTATGGTCTGCTGAAGTGTTACTGAAGGAAGAAGGCAGCTACGAGATGATACGCCGGCCGGAGACACCGAAAGATTATTTTGCTACATTGGAGTTCACGCCGGAATACAGGAAAATGTTTGGTTAGAAAAAACTTGATTTTAAATAGTGGTTATGATATAATAAAGAAGTATTTTGGAATTATCTGGAATACTTTTCAGCCGGCGTGTTGGAATTGGCAGACGAGGCAGACTCAAAATCTGTTGATGGAAACATCGTGCGGGTTCAAATCCCGCTGCCGGCAGGGGATATAGAAATGCTCAGGAGTGCTGAGCATTTTTTATGTACTTCATATTTCCTTATATTTCCTTTGGCAGTTAGCATAATTGAGAAAGCAAAGTCAAGATCAGACAACGGGCGATTCTGCTGATAAGGAGCAGATTTTTTCTGATATTCAGTAGTGTAGAACTTGTCAGTAGCTGAGAGCATTTAGTGATGACAATGTATAGCAATGATAGGCATTTCTACCTGGCTCACTGATCGATGGTAAGTGCGTATTATAGCGCCATACTTCCTCTATTCGGCGGCTATTTCTTTAAGATAGATATAGGAATAAATTGTGCGATAATTACTCTGTTTGTCATGATGGTACACTTTTTTTCTGAAAGAGTTTTTCAGACTAGTTAAGTCGAGATGAATAGTGAAAAAAGTTAGCACATTTTTGTGATAGAGATTTCTACTTGTTATCGATATCGTTATGGAGATACTGACGGTTCTGTTTCAGTGAAAAATTGTGAAATATTTATGCGTGGATGGCCTGTTAAATGTATGGGGTAATCGTAAATATTAGTGTTTTGGTTTAATGCTTCCCATACAATGTGGGACAGGTGGCTTAAACTGGTTATATCCATGGATTTTGGCGTTAAACAAAAGGATAGGATTAGGAAGGTTCCGAGATATGCGGTTGCTACAGGTTTCTTATTGTGGATGAGCTTGATTTTTGGCCATGAGTTTCCTCAAATCTTTATGTTATCAATGGATGTGATATACAGGATCAAGTCTGCTATGAAAATGACGAAATTTTTTGCCTTTTTTGCCTTTAAATGTGTTTTCTACCTACTTATTTTCTGTTAGTGATGAAACAGCGAATTGATTGAGATATCGCTTCTCATAAAGATGGAGATGAGCGTAATTTTCATTTAGTTGTTACCTTTAAGATTTACGTGAGCCGACTTTTTTTGTTCGTGGTACCAGTTAGCGATTTTGCTTGCCGGGGTGGTTGCAGCTGTATCAGCTATGATGTACAAATATAGATGAGAGAAGCAGGTTAGTCGGCATGGAGATAGAGATATAATAATGTAAAGATTTATCAGAATGTAGAGCGTTTTTTTAAACGGTAAGGACAGCAAATTTAAAGGTATGAAATGTTCATCCGATTATTGACGATAATGTTACTTATCTATTTTAGAATTATGATGTTGGGAGGAGATTACGGTTATTTAGGAAGGGGATGATGATTGTGGGAAAATACATTTATTGTAATCTTATATAGAAGAGGAGAATAAGGTAAGCGTGAACCATTCAGAATTGAAGTTCAGTTAGAGAACTTACACCAGCGAATTGGTGTAAAATAAATTTTCGGATTCAATTTTGTAATTTAAGGACTTTATTTTAGAAAAAAATCACCGAATTTTGTCGGACTATATTTGAGATATTAAAAATATATATTTAGTTCAGTTTATTTCGAAAATGTGCGAGTTTAATAAATCCAATGTCTCAAAATAAGTATAGAAAATTTTTGCAGGTTGGGGTATTTGAATAGTGAACCAGATTCAGAGAGTCAGAAAAGCAAACGGATAAGCATATTGCATAAATTATTCAACAGATCAGAAAAATTAACACTCTGTTAGACATTTTGATTTGCGCGGGCGATTAGAGGGAATGACTAAGGAGGAAACAGAACTTTGAAATTATTCTGAGCAACACATTGACCTAAATATATCAAAAGTGCTGAAACTGGGAGAAGAGAAAATGATTTATAAGTTCTTGATCTGTTTTCTGGTGAACATGAGAGGCGGTTTTGCTACAGGTTTTTCAGGTATGATCGCGTCTGCGGTGATTAGCCACATGCTGATCGCATTTTTAGGCATGGAACTTTAATATGGCAGTTGGCATTATCTTGACAAGCGATGTATTAGTAAGCATTGTTTTTCTATGTTTAGAACGGTTTAGTCATGATGGGGATTGTACTGGCACTGCCTCTTGGTAACTAGTTATGTATTGAAGTTTGTACCAGGCACGGTCAAGAGAGGGATTATCTACCTTGTATGATGCTGTTTTGTGGAATAAAGTTTATTGTGAGGCTGGCCATGACGATTAAAGATTGTATGGAAGGAGAGTCAGGAAAAGGATCATACAATTTTCTGTGTTTATAGCAGTGTGGTTGCTTTCATCTGCAGATGTGTGGAAGCGGGAGAAGGGTATGTATGATGATTTTTCTGATGACAAACAGGTTTCATTGTTCATTTTGTGATTTTAAATTTGCTGGAGATTCATGTTTTTGTGTTTTGCGTGAAAAGTATGGAAGCTTTTAGTTAACATTGTTGCTAAATTTGTCGATAAGACAGAGATTCATTATACTGAAGCATATTCTCTGTGTAGTTCTAATAGTTTGAGGCGTTGCAATTCTGATGGTCAATTATCTTTAAACGGATATATGGCTATAATTTTTGTAGCATCTTAATAAGCTTTACTGTATAATAAACACAAAAGTCTTGGATCACGAATACAGTAGAATATTAGGAGAAAATAGATATGAGCAAATCAAAGACACTAAAAAGCAGAATAGTATTAATTGCGGTTCTCGCAGCGATAGTATTTCTCTATTATTATACTGAACTTCCTGCAATTAATATTCATTCGGAAGGTTTTTGGGGATTTATTATTTTGATTGTTATCATGTTGATGGCTATTTTTCGGGTACTTCCGTTGATAAAAAGATTTCAGGAAGATGGGATCTCCCCTAATTTTCGAGAAGACAAGCCTCTAAGAGTTGGCATTATTTTTGTTGGGGCGTTGCTTGTAATATTTATTATTGGTTTTATTTTATCTTCTCCCATCGTGAATGCAGAGAAATACCAAAAGCTTCTGACAGTACAGGAGGGGGATTTTTCATTCGATATTGAGGAGGTGGATATTAAGAAAATCCCGCTTTTGGACAAGGATAGTGCTACTCTTCTGGGAAATAGGAAAATGGGAAGTATGGCAAATATGGTGTCTCAATTTGAAGTGGCAAATGATTATAGCCAGATTAATTATCAGGGTGTCCCTGTTCGTGTATCACCCTTGACCTATGCAAGCCCGATCAAATGGCTAACGAATCAGGGCAGAGGTATTCCTGCTTATATGAAAATTGATATGGCAACTCAAAATACAGAGCTTGTAAAGCTGGATAAGGCGATTCGTTATTCGAAGGGTGAATATTTTAATAGAAATATTTATCGTCATCTTCGTTTTAAATACCCAACTTATATTTTTGATAATCTCTTTTTTGAGATAGATGATGAAGGGACTCCCTGGTATATTTGTTCTGTGAAAAAATTTATGATTGGATTGTTCGGTGGACAGACTATCGGACGGGTGTTGCTGTGTAATGCTCAGACAGGTGAATGTCAGGATTTGGTAGTGGAGGCAGTGCCACAGTGGGTGGATAAGGTTTATTCGGCGGAGTTGCTCACTCAGTTCTATGATTATCATGGGACCTTGAAGCATGGCTGGCTGAATTTTGTTTTTGGTCAGAAGGATTGCCTGACGACTACAGACGGATATAATTATCTGGCGATTGATGATGATCTTTGGGTGTATACGGGCGTAACTTCTCTGACAGGCGACCAGAGTATTGTCGGTTTTGTATTGATGAACCAGCGGACGAAAGAGACGAAATTTTATTCCGTGACCGGCGCCGTGGAAAACAGCGCTATGGGCAGCGCGGAGGGTCAAGTGCAAAATCTGAGTTACAAAGCGACTTTTCCATTGTTGTTGAATATTAGTGACCAGCCGACATATTTTTTGGCATTGAAAGATGGCAGTGGTCTGGTGAAAAAATATGCCTTGGTGAATGTGAAGCAATACCAAATTGTCGCGATTGGCGATACGGTTAGTGAGTGCCAGGAAAATTATGCAAAGCTTTTGACTATAAATAACATTGGGACCAATGTCAAGAAAATGCAGAGTGCACGAGGCATCATTGAAAAAATGGTTCAGGTGGTAGTGAAAGGAAATACGCACTTTTATATCATACTGGAAGGAAATGAGCATCTCTATGACGTGAATGTGGAAGAAAATCTGGATATATTGAGTTTTGATGTAGGCGATCATATTATGCTAGAGTATACAGAAGGTGTGGATAGCTGTGTTGTAAGCAAAATAAAATAAATTTATTGTCTAAAAAATGTAATATTGCTGCCAGGTCAAAGGGGTAGATGTTCAGTGCACGAGAGTATCATTTATTGAGCGGTCTGTCCCTTGGTAATGTAGTAAGTGCTGTATTTTATGTTCTGTAGGTAAGGGAATGAGGTTTCTGAGGTGCTTGCATCAGAGGTATCTACCATGATCGGCCATGAGGGGATCGATGAGAAGGGAGATTTTCTATGATGGATATCAAAGGGTAAAAAAGGGTAACTGATATGAATAGAGGTTGTGATTAATGCCATATTTATCAGGATATTGTTGACTTTGATTTATTAGAAAATTTTCTGATATTCCTGACCATTGAGATGGAGGTGAGGATTATTTTCATGCTTGGTTTTGTCATGCTCTTCGCAATTATCGTCAATAGTGTTCTTGTCTTGATAGATTATATTCATTAACTGTGACTGGCTGGCGTATGGGAGATCTCATAGAATTTATATGGGTTCTGATCGAAAAAAAATCCTGGGAAGTATGCCAAGATTTTGAAAACTTTAATTGCGCTGATCTGGTTTTATGTAAAATGGAATGGTATTTTGGAAAAGATAAAAGCGGCGACACTCAGGTTTTTGGAAGCGGTTGATAGAAAGATAATCTTTTTTTGCGATGCATCAGAGTGATTTGAATGAAATGTCCATGGGGGAATTATTGGAAATTGACTTAGTAATTTTCATGTATTTAGATAATGATGTAAATGACTGGCTGTGGGGTTTTAGATTCTGATCGAAATAAGGCATGTTTGTTCTAATCGTGGGACGCCGTTTTAGGATCTGACAAGCAAGAATTTCCAAATGGGGTATATAATCTCACCGCGAGGTGGAAAGTAGATCTGTAGCTGTTGGAATATCAGCTATGTCGACATGCCTTTCCTCCGGATGATATCTAGCGAAACTTCGTCTTTGGGAGTGTCCTGAGACGGAGATCAGGAAAGTTGTTTAGCAATCATGAAAGAGAAGCAAATTCCTTCCGATTTTGTTGATGATGTGGCCATAGTGTCCGTCATTGAAACTAATATTCTGATTCCGAATTTTTGCTTTTAGTTGGTGGCTTCTTAGCCATGGCGGACTTCTGAAGTGGTTGGCGGATAGGAATCATGATTGAGCCAAGTAAGGAATGAACAACTCAGATCCAGAACCTGTATTTTTCGGAGAAAATCTAGCAAAGAGGTGTCATATCGATGCAGCAAAAATGGAGAGAAAAAATATGTTAACAATAATTTATATCGAATTTGGACTTTGCGTGAGGAAATATCACATATCTTCTCTGGAAAGCCGGGGAGAAAATTCAAGTAAAGTATATATAGAGAGATAGAAAGAGTTGAGGAGTGATGAAGTCATGTGAGGCATTTGACAGGGAAATCAGATTTCAACGTAGTGATAGAAGATGGGATAACAATTTGCTAGACGTCAATATTCCTGATGTGTATCCAATCTTGGCACGCTAGGGAAGCGATGAAATATGGGGGAAATGTGTTGTTTGATAAGGCTATTGAAGGCTCACAGCGTCAGCAGTGGAAGAGATGTTCACTTTAGTTAGAAAAAAGACTTGTTTGTATGTTGAATCAGGTTCCGCCAGTTTGATGTGGATTTTTTTATCCTGAAGACTGTAATGGGAAGCGGAAAGCTTGCAAATATGCATCATCTAGGACAGGTTGAGAAGTAATATAACCGGAATCCCACTAATGTGAATTTAAGAGTGTTGGTCAAATTCTTCATAATTCCTGCCAGAAAAAGGGAATAGGAGACATCACATAATCCAGTGAGAAATTTCGTTTGTTGGAGTCTATTATGAGCGGATATAGCAGAATTTGAGAGAAGTGAGCTGTGAAAGAGGAAAAAAATTGCATATCAGGACAAGGAGTTTTTTGAAGGTCTTGCGGATTCTGGAACAGGGCACTAAGGTAGAAAAAGGAGAGAAGGATATAAAAATCAGGATTATTGCATTGGAAGCTATGGTCCAGTCTATATTGAACGGAGTGGAGATGATGGAGGGTATCCGTTGTGAAGTTTCCTATTAATAAAAGCCGAGAAAAGGGGAAGTGGTCCTTACAGAAAAGTATGGTGTGCAAAACGGCTATACGGAACTGGATGGATGATGCTACGGGATGATGCGCTTGATTATTTATGTGTTTTTATTTTACAGCCTTTCTGATGATTGGTCAAATTAAGGTGATGCTGAAATATGGAAAAATGTCATATCTGAAAAGTTGTTTATATCATTTTGGGAAAAAGTCAGGGAGCTGATAAAGCTGGGGCGGAATAAGCAAAGAAATTATTTCTATTTGGTACGATTTCGAGGGGATTTTTTTGATTTTTTCGGTGATGAAAGCGAAGTTGCTGTCCATAGAATGATTTAGGTTGGTGCGTTTGTATAATTATAGCTAGTATTCCAGCTGATGCGATCTATGGAAAGAGTGAAAGGCGACGAATGTGTTTATCACGGAATTTAAATCAATGTCTAGGATCGCTATTTCTGGACTAGATTTTTATAGGAAAGGATTATTTGCTTGCAGCGGGGAAGGTAATCACGAAGAGAATGCGGATTTCAGACGGTTTCATTGTGATGAAAAGTCTAGGAAGAGTTAAGAAGCAGGTCACAGACAGAAGGGAAATAATGCGTCAATTTATTTAGAAATTTACAAAAATATGAAAGACAAAAAATAATATTATATGTACTGAAAATTATGAAGCAGAAGATCGCCGAAAAAATCAAAATGCAAGAGAAAGTAGAAGTGGGAGTTATATGGTGGATAGAAAATTATGTGTTGGATCATCAGAATTAATTTTACAGGAGATAGTCAGGTGAAAATATAGCCTACTGGAGAAAATATTTACTGGTGTGTTAATCGTGCTGTCTTGTTGCGTGTTGTTTAGCCATGATTTAGAAAAGAAAAAACTAGTGTGGAAATTGTATGCTATGGTAGAGAATACAATGTTGAGTGAACTGAATCAGACTTTAATAATTTTTGCAAAAGCAGTGGTTTAGAAATTTTTATTAAAATTCCAATCCAGGGAAATCTATGTAGTCTCTATATGCAAAGACGTATAGGAAAAACGGGCTTGCATGTATGTGATGGATACAAAGACACTTGTTTTGAAGTGC
>JABUSY010000008.1 GCA_021442455.1 Lachnospiraceae bacterium
TTTTCATGTTTCACGTGAAACATGAAAATGATCTTGTATTGAATTGGTTTTAAATTGTTTTCTATATTTACTAAATTGGATATATATTATAAGTGGATTAGTGAAGTTTTGATAATATATATCAAATATAATATTTCTAGTAGCTATTCTAGTTAAGGAATAGTATAATAAGTGATAGTAAAACTATATATTCTGTAAAACTGCTGCATCTTTCTATTTTGATATGCAGCGTGATTGTATGATTTGTGTTCGTTTAAAATGAAAAAGGAGTAATATTTTGAGTAAAACAATTGCTATTGCAAATCAAAAGGGTGGTGTAGGTAAATCTACCACTGCGATTAATTTATCGGCCTGCTTGGCTGAATGCGGAAAGAAAATATTAACCATTGATATAGATCCTCAAGGAAATACTACAAGTGGATTGGGTATTAAAAAAAATGCACTTCAGTATACAGTATATGAGCTATTACTTGGAGAATGCTCTCTGAAACAATGTATTTTACATTTGAATTTTAATAACCATGATCTTCTTCCGTCTAATATTAATTTAGCAGGTGCTGAAATTGAATTGATTGGTGTTAATAACAAAGAATATATATTAAAAAAACAAATTGATATCATACGAGATGATTATAATTTTATTATTATTGATTGTCCTCCTTCTATGAATGTGTTAACGGTTAACGCTATGACGACTGCAGATACAATTTTAGTTCCTCTTCAGTGTGAATACTATGCGCTGGAGGGACTTGCTCAGCTTATGCATATAATTAAATTGGTTCAGGAACGGCTGAATCCAAACTTGGAGATAGAGGGAATTGTCTTTACTATGAATGATGCTCGAACAAATTTATCTCTTCAGGTAGTGGAAAATGTTCAAGAAAATTTAAATCAGAAGATTTATAAGACAATTATTCCAAGAAATGTGAGGTTAGCTGAAGCGCCAAGTTATGGACTTCCTATTAATAAATATGATAGTAGATCAGCTGGAGCTGAAAGTTACCGTTTGTTGGCTTGTGAGGTGATAAGGAGGGAGGATGAAAATTATGCCGGTTAGAAAGAAAGGACTCAATAAAGAAAAAGGGTTAGAGACATTAATTCCTAAAAAAATGTTCGGTAGTATACCAAATCATACTTTGATGAATACAGAAGAAAAAAATTCTACTGATATTTTTCTGCAATTATCTGAGATTATACCGAACAGTGAGCAGCCTAGAAAAAAAATTGATGAAGACACGCTCATGGAGCTTTCTGAATCTATTAAACAGTTCGGTATACTACAACCTTTACTGGTTCAAAAGAAAGGAAAATACTATGAAATTATTGCTGGTGAGCGCCGCTGGAGGGCAGCTAAGCTAGCTGGAATAAAAAGAATACCGGTCATCATTAAAAAATTTTCACCTCAGGAAGTAGTTGAGATCTCTTTAATTGAAAATATACAGAGAGAAAATTTAAATGCGATTGAAGAAGCTCGCGCATTCAAACGTTTAATAGAGGAATTTCATCTTAAGCAGGATGAAGTAGCGAAACGTGTATCTAAGAGCCGTTCGGCTGTGACGAATTCCATGCGTCTTCTGAAATTAGATGAGCGAGCACAAAAAATGCTGGTAGATGCAATGATTTCTATCGGACATGCCCGATCTATATTGAGTTTAGAAGATTCGGAAATGCAGTATATGGTTGCTAAAAAAATCTTTGATGATAAGCTCAGTGTTCGTGAGACAGAAAAACTTGTAAAACGGATTCTTAAGTCTACACAGGTAATAAAACGGACTATGGATATTCAGGAAGAGGATATTTACAAGACATCAGAGGAAAAATTAAAGAAAATCCTTAAAACAAATGTGTCAATTCAGAGATATAACAATCATAAGGGGAAAATAGAAATTAAATATTCTTCACAGGATGAATTCAAACGCATTATTGAATTGTTAGAAAAATATAAATAAGTACGTTGTTAAAAATGAGTGGACTAATAGTTCTTTTGTTATTCTGGTTATTTAGTATGTTTCGCTTGAGTTAGTTGAGTAGAAAAGGATAATAACTTTTTAAAAAGACACATGATTTTCGGAATATGGAATTTGTAAAGATTTCAAAGAAATAGACAAACTGAGAAGTTGAAGTGATAATTATCAGTGCGATATTTATAATCTGAAAAACAGTATAAAATCAATGCGGCATAGTGAATATATGATGCTCATTGATGATATAGGAGGTAAATTAAGCTTTATACTAGTTATGTTGGACAGTAACCACATTATTATGTTGAGTGATAAAAAAGTTAAAAACTGACAATCTTCATGATATAGACGAGAATATTATATTAATTTGCGATAATTATTTTGGAAATAAGAATCTGTACTTGAAAAACAGAAGATATTATTATATGATAAAAGTAAAGCCGGAATGATAGAATATGGAAAATGTCTGTATTCGGCAGCAGGAGGACATTATGTTAGATATTAAATTTTTGAGAAAAAATCCGGATGTTGTAAAGCAGAATATCAGAAATAAATTCCAGAATGAGAAACTGGCCATGGTCGATGAAGTGATCGCATTGGATAAGAAAAGCCGAAAAATCAAGCAGGAGGTGGAAATTCTTCGTGCAGCTAAAAACAAAATTTCTAAGAAAATTGGAAAATTAATAGAGTGTGGGAAGAAAGAAGAAGTGGAGAAAATAAAGAAAAACATAACAGCTTCTGGTAACCGTATAGAAAATCTAACATTGCGTGAACGGAAAATTGAGGCAGAAATCAGACAACGAATGATATTTATTCCACAGATCATTGATTCATCTGTACCGATTGGAAAAGATGACAGTGAAAATGTAGAGATTCAGAAATACGGCGATCCAATAGTGCCTGATTTTGAAATTCCTCATCATACTGACATCATGAAATCTTTTAATGGAATCGATCTGGATAGTGCTCGCCGTGTAGCCGGAAACGGTTTTTATTATTTGATGGGTGATATTTCCAGGCTCCATTCGGCAGTAATTTCTTATGCTAGAGATTTCATAATTGACCGTGGTTTTATTTATTGTGTGCCGCCTTTTATGATCCGAAGTGATGTTGTGACAGGCGTAATGAGCTTCTCTGAAATAAAATCTATGATGTATAAAATAGAAGGAGAGGATTTGTATCTGATAGGGACAAGCGAACATTCTATGATTGGAAAGTTTATTGACCAGATTATACGCGAAGATCAGCTTCCATTGAATTTTACCAGTTATTCTCCCTGCTTTCGTAAAGAAAAAGGTGCACATGGAATAGAGGAAAAGGGTGTATATAGAATGCATCAGTTTGAAAAGCAGGAAATGATTGTGATCTGTAGGCCGGAAGAAAGTATGCAGTGGTATGAAAGGGTGTTATATCATACTGTTGATTTGTTTCGCTCTTTGAATATATCGCTGCGTACGCTTGAATGTTGTTCCGGAGATCTTTCCGATCTAAAGGTAAAATCCTGTGATGTGGATGCATGGTCTCCCAGGCAAAAAAGGTATTTTGAAGTGGGAAGTTGTTCTAACATGGGTGATGCCCAGGCAAGACGATTAAGAATTCGTGTTCAGGGAAAAAAAGGAAAGTATCTCGCACATACACTAAATAATACAGTACTTGCATCACCCCGTATGCTGATCGCATTCCTGGAAAATAATTTGTGCGCCGACGGGACAGTCATCATTCCAAAAGTTCTTCAACCCTACATAGGAGGAAAAGAAAAATTGATTCCTAAAAAATAAAAGACGACTGATAAAAATAAGAGAAAGGAGGGGGGAATATGCATAAATATTTAAAATCTATTGGTTTTGCAAGCCTGAATCGAAAAAGCGAATTGAATAAGTTGTTGGCAGATGTACGAGATCACTATGATAGGAAGAAAATTATTGAGCATGAAGATCATCATCTATTTGCTGAAATCTCAAAAGAATATGGAAATGCTTGTGGAATCACTGTCTGTGGAGAATATGATGGAGATGAGAATTTTCAGATGGAGTATTATTTCCCTTATTTTTTAGGTTCTTAGATTACGTCTTATGAGGAAATTATCGTGGAACGCCATGCGGGAAACGAATCCTATGCCGGTGCCTGTGATGACATGCGGATTGGCATTTCCCTAACTTTTTATCTTCTGAATGCTGGGGATTATATGAATAGAAGGCAGAACGGGATACTGAAAGAACTGCAAACTTCTTTAATACTATCAGGGCTGGCTGTATCAGGTACTATCCTTCTTCCTGTATCAAAAAATGTGAAGCAGAAAGCAGTAGATAAAAAATTATCTCAACAAAGGAATTCATTGATTGTGGCAGCCAAGAACGGAGATGAAGATGCAATGGAGAGCTTGACTATGAGAGACATAAATATGTATACAATGATATATAGGAGAATCCAGCATGAGGATGTTTATACCATAGTAGATTCTTATTTTATGCCTTATGGAATTGAATGTGATCAGTATAGTCTTATGGGCGAAATCACCAATTGCAATATGAGTGTTAATTCGAAAACTGGAGAAAAGTTGTATCAACTTGGACTTATAAGCAATGATATTCCATTGGATATTTGTATTAATGAAAGAAATTTGTTTGGCAGACCGGATGTTGGGAGGAGATTTAAAGGAGTAATTTGGCTTCAGGGCATGATAAATTTCTAATAGATTTTCCATTAAAAACGATTTATAGTATGATAGCTATCGGACCTTTGAAATGCCCGATAACTAATAAGTTTCTGTAGCTCAGAAGGATAGAGCATCTGCCTCCTAAGCGGAAGGTCAGCGGTTCGAACCCGCTCAGAAACGTTAGAAAGAAGATATCAAAAATTCTGTGACAACATAATTTTTGATATCTTCTTTCTGTTATTTCATTGGAAAAATCAAGATGGATTTTTGTACTTCCCTTTTGTCTGTTTTAGAAGCTATTACTCATTGCCAAGCAGTGCTAGTAATTAATCGTAATTTTAATCTTTTTCTGATTTGGTGCTTTCTTCAGTGAGGTAGTCGGACTATCCTGTTTTTAATCTATTCGTTCCATATGAAAGGAATGTAATCGAAATATATAAAGAACAGTTAATCAACTGAAAACGGATGAATATTTTTTTACATCTTTACACGATTTGTATTATATTTCGAATGAAATCCAGATATTGTTCTACTATCCTATGGTCGAAGGTATCGTGAACATGGTTATAAAGCATCAAACTTGTATTAATCGTTATAATAAGCAAGTAGTCTCACGGTCTAACCTTATGTTTTTTATCAGGAAGCACTTTTTACATACTTGCAAGTATTTCTTATCGGAGTTAGTATGACGGACAGAAAGATGACTTCTCTAACTACTGATTAGAACAAAAATCAAAGTCGGATCGATCACTGCCATGATGCTGGGGAAAAACGTTCGTTCATTTCTATATTTCTACTTTCTTTCAGCTGCATAATTTTGTATGGCTTTATTTGGAGTGTCACTTTTCTATGCTACAAAGATATGTATTTGAATTTTCAGATGAGGCTTTAACTATTGGTTATTAAAAACTTCTATAAACAAAAGCTGGATTTTGACCTGAACATTTTGAAATACCTGAGCAGCACAAACAAAGATTAAAAATCTACGAAGAATTTAAAAGTGCCTGAGTTTTATTCCTATTATATATAAATTATGTAACTGAGAGAATTGATTAGAAAATAGAAATTGATTTCATAAATGAAGAACTGGTATTGGAAAATTAAATTGTTCTGATTATGGAAATGCCGAGTTATACGATTGATAAAATCAGTGAATATTACGATAATATATAAGGATTATGTAATGTGTATAGTGAAGATATGATGAATCGAATGATTTTCAACGATAGTAAGGAGCAGTAAACCTTGGGAGATACTGCAAGTTGTTAATACAATAATGGACGATTAGGAATTTTCTTATGTGTCAAATGATTATCTTTCATATATGAATACCGATTATACCAAACCTTTCGTGGGAAATAAACTAAAATTTTGTAGAATATTTACTCGTTGGATAAAATGGTGACAGTATACTGAGCACACAATACCTATGATTACAACAGAAGCTATCGTGTGATATATTTTGAAAAATACCAATGCTGAGTACAAGCCGTTGGATATCCTTTTTTCGTAAAAATAGAAATCTACAGGTGGCGTCGATTCAAAGATGAGAGTGACTTCTAAAACACTTGAAGAAGCATTTTAGAAAGTGAAAGTAAGTTAAAGTGTACTTATTGTATATTTCGTGGAAATATTGTATACTATACAAAGTAGCAGGTGTGTTTTCTATTACCCTGCTATATAGTTTTACTATCTGACGGGAACAATAAGGTATGAATTATATTGTGTTTGATCTTGAATGGAATCAGTGTCCCTATGGTAAAAATCGTGAAGTTAAGACTCTTCCTTTTGAGATCATTGAAATCGGTGCGATAAAACTGAATAAAGATAGAAAATATGTGGACCGATTTCATAAAATTATTAAACCTATAGTCTATCCGAAGCTTCATTTCAGAACAAAGGAGATTGTCCATCTGGATCAAGATACGCTGAAGAAAGGGACTCTTTTTCCAGATGCGCTCAGAGAATTCTTGTCATGGGCAGGGACGGAGTCGCAGTTTTGTACCTGGGGAACAGTTGACTTAGTGGAGCTACAGCGAAATATGAAATATTATGGACTGCTTTCCTTGCTGAAGGGACCGCTTCATTATTATGATCTGCAGAAGCTGTTTGCTGTCAGTTATGAGGATATGAAAAAGAGGCGTTCTCTGGAGTATGGTATTGATTTTTTGAAGTTGGAGAAAGTACTGGACTTCCACAGGGCGCTTTCAGATGCTTGGTATACGGCTGAAATTTTTCGGAAAATTGATATGAATGTCGTGTTGTCCTATGATTCCATTGATGTTTATCAAAATCCGAAAACTAAGAAAGAAGAAATATATGCGGTGTATAACGGATATTCTAAATTTATATCCAGAGAATTTAACACCAAGGAAGAGGCTATGGAGGACAATGAAGTTTTGAAGATCCATTGTTGCTTTTGTGATAGGAGCGCTAAGAAAAAGTTACGCTGGTTTTCTGTTAATTCAAAGAATTATTATTGTATTGCTATCTGTCCGGTTCATGGATACATTAAGGGAAAAGCACGGATGAAGAGGACAGAGGAGGGAAGAGTTTACGTGGTTAAGACCATAAAGATGAGCAGTGAAATGGAAGCAAAAGAAATTCGTGAAAAGAAGATGAATTGTGGGAAAATATTGAAAAAACGTCATACAATACCTTGACAATGGACGATACAATCTTGAGTAACAACAATGAGTATAATATTCATGAAAAAGTAAAGCGAGCCAGTGAGAGTGAAGCAACAGAGATAGTCAAAGTAGCAGAAGATCACTTCTGAGTTACTATCTGAAATCACTAAAGACAGCATTTCCCAAGCGTAGGTGTAGCCGTAAGTTCGGAGTTATAAGGACAGCATATAACAAGTATGTGACAGGTAGTCAGCGAATGAATATATGGCATTCGTCCTATTATGGGACGAGTGCCGTTCGTAATATAAGGAGGAAATTATGTACCAAAAAGTAGACACGAATCTGAATTTTGTAAACAGGGAAAAGAAAACTGAAAAGTTCTGGAAAGAACATCAGATTTTTGAAAAGAATATGAATAAACGGATAGGAAGCCAGATATATACGTTCTATGACGGTCCTCCGACTGCCAACGGAAAGCCACATATTGGTCATGTGCTGACCCGTGTCATCAAAGATATGATTCCGAGATATCGCACCATGAAGGGCTATGACGTGCCGAGAAAGGCTGGCTGGGATACTCATGGCCTTCCTGTGGAGCTAGAGGTGGAGAAGAAGCTTGGACTTAACGGAAAAGAGCAGATTGAGGAATATGGAATAGAGCAATTCATTAAGCAGTGCAAGGAGAGTGTCTGGAAATATAAAGGCATGTGGGAAAATTTTTCTAATATGGTTGGCTTCTGGGTCGATATGAAGCATCCTTATGTTACCTATGAGAATAGCTTTATTGAATCTGAATGGTGGGCGCTGAAGCAGATTTGGGAAAAGAGCTTGCTCTACAAAGATTTTAAAATTGTGCCTTACTGTTCTCGCTGCGGGACTCCTCTGTCTTCACAGGAGGTGGCTCAGGGTTATAAGACAGTGAAAGAATGCTCTGCGATCGTACGATTTAAGGTAGTCGGAGAAGACGCTTATTTTTTAGCATGGACTACGACTGCTTGGACGCTTCCTTCTAACCTAGCATTATGTGTAAATCCAGAAGAAATTTATTGTAAAGTAAAGGCGGCTGACGGATAGAGCTATTATATGGCCGAAGCGTTGCTGGAGCAAGTATTTGGTAAACTTTCTGGGAAAGTAGATCAAAAACCTTACGAGATTCTGAAAAAATATAAGGGTACCGATTTGGAATACAAAGAATATGAACCACTTTATGCCTGTGTGGAAGGGGCTGTTGCGAAGCAGAAGAAAAAGGCTTTTTTTGTAATTTGTGATAACTATGTCACTATGACAGACGGTACCGGAATCGTTCATATAGCACCGGCATTTGGTGAAGATGATAGTCGGGTGGGGAAAAATTATGGCTTGCCATTCGTTCAATTTGTAGACGAACAGGGGAATATGACAGAAGAGACACCTTATGGGGGTATTTTTGTAAAGAAGGCAAATTCCCTTGTGTTAGCCGATTTGGATAAGGAAGGTAAACTATTTGAAGCACCGGAATTTGAGCATGAGTATCCCCACTGTTGGAGATGTGACACGCCGTTGATTTACTATGCTCGTGAATCCTGGTTCATTAAAATGACAGCTGTAAAAGAGGATTTGATTCGAAATAATGACACGATTAACTGGATTCCGGAAAGTATTGGAAAAGGACGGTTTAGAGATTGGCTGGAGAATGTTCAGGATTGGGGGATTTCCAGAAATCGTTACTGGGGAACACCCCTGAATATCTGGATTTGTGCAGACTGTGGGCATATGCATTCCGTTGGCAGCATTGAGGAACTGAAATCCATGTCCGTTAACTGTCCGGATGATATTGATTTACACCGTCCGTATATTGACGTAGTGACCATTAAATGCTTGGAATGCGGAAAGGAGATGCATCGTGTGCCAGAAGTAATTGATTGTTGGTTTGACTCTGGTTCTATGCCTTTCGCGCAGCATCATTATCCTTTTGAAAATAAACAACTTTTTGAAAAACAATTTCCGGCTCAGTTTATTTCTGAAGCTGTAGATCAGACAAGGGGATGGTTCTACTCTCTGCTGGCGATATCTACTTTGCTTTTTAATAAAGCACCTTATGAAAATGTAATTGTATTGGGTCATGTACAGGATGAAAACGGCCAGAAGATGAGTAAATCTAAGGGGAACGCGGTAGAATCTTTCGATGCGTTAGAGACCTATGGAGCCGATGCAGTTCGCTGGTATTTCTATGTGAACAGCGCGCCTTGGTTGCCAAACCGTTTTTATGGAAAAACCGTAACAGAGTATTCTCGAAAGTTTTTGGGGAAGCTGTGGAATACTTATGCATTCTTTACATTGTATGCCAACATTGATCAGTTTGATCCGACGCATTATCAATTGGATTATGAAAAGCTTTCTGTGATGGATAAATGGCTGCTTTCCCGTCTATATTCCACAATTCATGAGGCAGATAGCGATCTATCCAATTACAAAATTCTGGAGACTGCTAGAGCACTTGAAGCTTTTGTGGATGACATGAGTAACTGGTACGTGCGGCGAAGTAGGGATCGTTTTTGGGCTACAGGGATGGGACAGGATAAAATAAATGCTTATATGACGTTGTACACTACTTTGGTGGAGTTTTGTAAGATGGCCGCATTGATGATTCCGTTTATGACAGAGGATATTTATCAGAATCTGGTGAAGACAGTGGATCCGTTTGCTCCTGAGAGTATTCATCTGTGCGATTATCCCAAGGTGGAGAAAAGATGGATCGATAAACAGTTGGAGGAAGATATGGGCCATTTGATGGAGATTGTCGTTATGGGCCGTGCCTGTAGGAATAAGGCTAACATAAAGAATCGCCAGCCTATCGCAAAAATGTATGTAAAGAGCAGCTTTCCTTTGTCCGAATTTTATAAGACGATTGTTGCAGAAGAATTGAATATCAAAGAGATAGAATGTACAGATAGAATCAGTGGATTTTTTATCTACACTTTCAAACCACAGCTGAAGACTGTGGGACCGAAATTTGGGAAATTGATAAAGGAGATTCGGAATGTGTTGGGAAATGTTGACGGAAATGCAGTGATGGATCAAATCTGTGCAAATGGTAAATTGAAGCTTGTAATCAACGAAGAGGAAATTATATTATTTGAAGAGGATTTATTGATTGAGTCTTCTCAGAAGAAAGGCTATTTCACCGAATCTGACCAGAAAATCACTGTGATTCTGGATACAAATTTGACTCCAGAGTTGATTGAAGAAGGCTTTGTCCGGGAGATCATCAGCAAAATTCAAACTATGCGCAAAGAAGCAGGATTTCAAGTGATGGATAAAATTTATGTATTTGCAAAAGGAAATGAGACGATTGCAAAAATTTTAAAAGAACATGATAGAGAGATCCGATCTGCAGTGCTTGCTGATCAGATTTTGCTAGGTGAGACTAAGGGATACGAGAAAAAATGGAATATTAATTCTGAAAAAGTAACAATGGCGGTAGAAAAAGTTTAAGCATTGATGGGGGAAAAACAAAATGAGAATGATGAATTGATATTTTTGAAGAAAGGAAAATTTATGAACAGTGTGAGAGAAGCAGTCAATTGTCTATAAAATGAAAGCATTTCTTCGCATTGAGACGGATTGAATATATCAAAAATTAACTTTCAGAGGTCATGTGAAAATATTTTACAGCCAGGAGACTGGGAGAAATGATTTCATTCAGAAAAGCTATCGGTTTGTGAAATCTCCTAATGACTTTTCTCATTGCTGGCTACAAAAGTAATATGGTAAAAACCATGCACCTTTGAAATGTAAAGGCTATTAGCGATTTTTATTTGGATTCTTTTGATAAAGAGCATTACAACAAAATAGTAAAGAGGGAAAACCTGGCCTGTATCATTGTTGAAGTATTTGTATCACAATGATAACTAGATGTAGGACAAGAAAACTGTGTCTGAAACAAAAGTATTTTTTATATTTGCCAGTGTTAAAACAGAAAAAAGTATAAGAATCGTCTATTAATGAAGAGAGAATGACCTAAAATAAAGTCGGAGAGATAACAAACAGAAGCTACTCCTATAGCCAATTCACAGATCATGGACAAAGTTCTGGAGACATAGTTGATAGAGCTTGTTAGAGTTTACTCTCAAGTATGTATCAGGTTGTGAAGGAGATCGACTACCGATTCTGTGAGAGTGTGCGTGTCAAGTATCCGAACAATGAGGAAAAAATCCAAAAAGATGACTGTTGTTTTATAACGGTTAGGTACAATAGATCATTTGGCGGCTATCGTGGGCGGTTTATGTAAAAAGAGTGGTCGGAAAAATTTGATAACAAGATAAACAGGATCATCTCGCACCGTTTCTCGATTTATGACACCTCGCTGTTTGTAGATTGAGTAAAAGATGATGTAAGATGGACGGATAGACTTTTTCAGGCACAAGGGTCTCGTAGTCTATGATGATGTTATGAAAGTCAAGGTCGAATTAAAATGAGATATATAACGGAACATAATGGATGTATAAACAAATTCTAGATTTATCTTTGGAATAAATAAGATCAAAAAAATCTGTAAGTTTTTTCTATAATCCAGGATTTTCATTTTCGGAACGAAGGACAGCTTTGGCTATGAACGTGCTAAATTTATCAATGAACTGATTCATAATGTCAGGGGTATTAACCACAATGAAGCCGTAGATAAAAGCAAAATTGAAGATAGTATGTATTGAGAATTATCGTGTTAGTAAGAGAAGAGTAAATTTTCGCTGTCAGAAAAAAATCAAAATCGGTAACATGAAAATTTTATGTTTAAAGGTGCTCTGATTTTAAAAACATAAGATGGCAATTTCGTAAAAGGTCGGTAAGGAAACTATGTTTGTCTTTACCTGGTTAAAAGAAGTACGACCTCAAAGCATGCGTCGGAACATTCCATTCGGACAAAATAATTCAGAAATTATGTAAATGACATATGGGAAGCTAGAAAGAATAACTATAAAATAAACTGTCACCTTTCATCGCTTTTTTGTTTGGATATTCCCATATTGCTTCAGCAGAAATCTTGTGAATTTAATTTAAAAAATAATAAATTTTGACATTGACTTTCCGGTGTGATATACTAAAACCGTTTATAGCTAAATAGTTACTAGAGAATATGTTGAATAAAACAGAATATCTTTTAAAGTTGGAGAAACTTGAGTGGTATGTGTAGAACCAAGATTTTAATAATGCGATTCAGGTTGCGAAAAGTATTGATTAGAGATGGATAAAAAGCTTTCGTATATTGAATATGGTGGCGGATATTTATAAAGTCAATAAAAATTATAGTAATTGCAAAGATATTTTGTTATTTGCTTATGACAAGAAATTTATGAGAAAGAGCATTCTGTACCGATTGGTGGTGATCAGTCTGAAACTGGGAGAAGTGGATGAGACTGTAGATTTTTCTACAAAAATTGCTCTGAATGATAACTTACGATATATTTTAAAATATAAGATCTATAAAGTTAGATATTTTCCGTTGGTAGACCAGATTTTGATTCTGGAGCAATAATAAGGATAAAGAATATACAGAGCGTTGGGCTTATGAGCTGGAGAGTCTTTAGAGTCAGGCAGGTAATAGCAAGAAATGTGTGGATACCTGTGATAAGTTAATTTGGTATTTTGGTAAGGGAAAATATGTGGTGAAGGCCATGAAGCTAAAAATGAAGTACCAGCCTCTTACGCTGTCCCAGCAGAATTTATATAAAAAAGAGAAATATTGTTATTGTGAAAAAAATTTCGAAGCTCATAAGGCCTTTCTATCTGAAGGTAGAGCAGAGTTAGGGACAGATGTCCGATGTCAACAGCACAAGTAGCCAGGAGGTGTTAAAACGTATGAATCATGACAGAGTAGATATCGTCAAGAAGATGCAGATGAGTGATGACATGGACAAAGCAGTGGCTAAGGATGACTATCTTGTTACTGCCGGGGTATTTATTGGGACAATAGCGAAGCTGAGAGAAGAGTTAGAAAAAAGCATTCATGAAGTGTTTTTCGGTGTAAAAAAGAAAGCTCTCAAGCGAAGGAGTTTGGCATGTCAAGAGAATTGACAATATTTGCAAGGGAAGATAAAAAAAAAGTGAGGCCAAGGCCTGAAGTAGCTAGAAGCATCTTATCTAGATCGGAACTTAAAGTGGAGGCAGAAGAAGAGATCGAAGGGCAGATGTCCTTTGCAGATTGTAATTTAGATATATCACTGAAAGAAATGATGGATAAAAGTTTTGAAGAGAGATCAGTGGTATATAAATCAGAGCCGGAAGATGTAGGAATTAGTAAGTTTGATGCGAAGCCGTTTATTGAAGAAACTAGTAGTTTTGGAACTGAGCAGTCGGAGGAAACGATAGACGTTTATGAACCAAGCGAGGCATCGTCGAAATCGGATAATATGGCTAAAGTGATGACAGAGGCGATGGAACAGGGGACAGCCGGAGAAAAAGATATTCCAGAGATGTTAAATGCACTAGGAATGGTAACGAATCAAGCAGTATTCCAAGGTATATCTGATTCTAACAACCGATTTAGAGACATTCATGAATTTGATAAAATGGATGAACTGGATGTGAAACTTTTACAGTCTCAGAAGTCCCAAAAGCATTTATATAATGTAGCCCCAGATCCGAATCCAAAATTAACATCTAAAAAGATGATGTATAGGACAATTCCGATGCATAAGATTGGAGAGAATACAATCCCGGTTTCTTTTGAGTATGTTTTGCGGGAAGAGACTCCTGAGGAAAAGAGGATCCGAATTTTGAATGATATGAAACATATCCGAATGAGTGACGATCAAAGGAAAATTTTCACGTATTTTGCAAAAATTCCCGGAATGGATCAAAAGATTTTAAAAGCGCTTTATAATGTATATGAACATGTAGGGGAAGATACCTCATGTCATGGAAACATAGCAATAATGGGAGCTGCGGGAACTGGTAAATCCAGATTAAGCTATGGGTTGATTGTTGCAATGTGTAAGGATTTGTTTATTGATGTAGCAAAAATTGCTCGTTTACATGGTTCTGATATGAACTGCAAAGATCCGGTTAAAATTGTAGCCAAGATGTCCGGTGGTTTCCTGGTTATTGAAAACGCTAGTGATATGACTGCAAAGACAATTGATCAACTAAATCGAGCCATGGAAGTCAAAACAGATTGCATGATCATGATTATTGAAGATGAGAAGGAAAACATGCGAACACTTTTGAAGCAATATCCAAAGTTCGCGGGTAAGTTTGAACAGGTGATATCCATTCCGGTTTTCACGAATGATGAGTTGATGGTCTTCGCTAGAACTTATGCCACAGAAAACGGATGTAAGATCGATGCGATGGGTGTGCTCGCCCTTTACACACTGATTAGCAACAACCAATTGGAGGAAGAACCAATGACAATCTCCAGAGTTAAGGAAATTGTAGACAATGCTATAGCACATGCAAAAAAAGGAAGATGTAGATTTGGATGGAGGAGTGAATCTAGATGTGAGAAAAATAAGAATCAATGGACCGTGCTGTATGAAAAAGATTTTATTATATAGACTGGAGGTACGGAATAGCTGTTGTTTTTTATTTGTGAAAAATTTGAAGGAGTTGGAGAATGAAAAAAAAGAAACCATGGCTTGGTACTCCGAAGAAAACAATGGAGATTTTGCAGAAGTATAGATTTCGTTTTCAAAAAAAATTTGGGTAGAATTTTCTGATTAGCTCTCATGTGCTAAATAAAATTTTAGCTACGGCGGAAATAACAAAGAATGATTTTGTGATTGAGATAGGGGCGGGTATAGGGACCCTAACTCAGTATTTAGCTTATGCCGCTCGAGAAATTTGTGCTGTAGAGATAGATCACAATCTGATCCCTATTCTGAAGGATACTCTGAGTGATTGGAATAATATAACGGTGATACATGAGGATATCCTAAAACTAGATTTGAATAACCTTGTGAATAACAAAAACGGTGGAAAGCCTGTTAAAATCGTTACCAATTTGCCATATTATATTACGACTCCGATTATCATGGGTTTATTTGAGGACCATGTTCCGGTGGATACAATTACGGTGATGGTGCAAAAAGAAGTGGCCAGTCGAATGCAGGCCAGGCCGGGAAGTAAAGACTATGGAGCATTTTCTTTGGCGATTCAATATTATGCAGAACTATACCTTGCAGCTAAGGTATCTCCTAAGTGTTTTATTCCTAGACCGAAGGTGGATAGTGCTGTCATTCGGTTGAAAAATAAAGTGTCAAAGGTATCGGATGAAGCTTTGATGTTCCATTTAATACGTGCCTCATTTAACCAAAGGAGAAAGACATTACTCAATGCTCTGTGTAATGATAAAGGACTTTCTTTTCAAAAAGAAGTTCTGGACATTGCTCTAGTAGCATGCGGTCTTCCATCCAATGTCCGAGGTGAGACACTAACGCTGAAACAGTTTGCGGCGTTAGCTGCTTATTTGAAGAATAAAGAAGAATAAAATAGAAGAAAAAGACTGCTATGAACATTTACTGCAATCTTTTTCTTAGTATATCATTAGTATATCAATTGAAATATCTTTTTAAAAGGCCAGCAAAAGCTTTTCCATGGCGGGCCTCATCACGAGCCATCTCATGTACAGTATCATGAATAGCATCTAAATTAGCAATTTTGGCACGCTTTGCCAGATCATTTTTACCTGAGGTAGCACCATTTTCCGCTTTAATTCTCATTTCCAGGTTTTTCTTTGTGCTTTTGGTCACCACTTCACCAAGAAGTTCAGCAAATTTAGCTGCATGTTCAGCTTCTTCGTAAGCGGCTTTCTCCCAGTATAAACCTATTTCCGAATATCCTTCTCTGAAAGCTACGCGGGACATTGCTAAATACATCCCAACTTCAGAACATTCACCTTCAAAATTTGCTCTAAGATCTTTTTTTATGCTTTCATCAATATTGCCAGCAACACCTAATACATGTTCTACTGCCCAGTTTATTTCTTCGGACTGTTCAATAAATTTAGATGCCGGTGCTTTACAAATTGGACAAAATTCAGGCGCTGCATCTCCTTCATGAAGATAACCACATACACTACATACAAATTTTTTCATTTTTTTCCCTTTCTTTATTCCTTTATATTATTTTCATACTTTCCATACATAACATAATAGCAGAGTACTTTTCAATTGTCAATCATGTTACTAAAGATTTTTTATGTAGTTTTCGTATATAGCATAAAAGCGCATATTGCAGCTTTCAACAATCTTGTTAAAGTTTGAACTAGTATTGTCTTTAAACTGCTTGATATAGTTTTTAGATTCAATAACGATAGACAAGTCAAGAAGCTGTTTGTATCGTGGATTTGGTATATTTTTATGGATTTTTTGTAATCAAATTAAGAATTATTGTCTTTGCCAGCTGTTTATGCTAAGATAAAAAAATGAGTTAAATAAAAGTCAGATGTTTTAAAGCGTTCTCATTTTCTTCATCAATAAATTTATAAGGAGACGTATCAAAATGAAAAAAATCAGGAAGAAATATTATATTACTACAGCGATTGCCTATGCTTCAGGCAAGCCGCATATTGGTAATAGTTATGAAATTATTCTGGCTGACAACATAGCTCGTTTCAAGAGACAGCAGGGATATGAGGTTTTTTTTCAAACAGGAACTGACGAGCATGGGCAAAAAATTGAGTTGAAGGCTCAGGAGAAAGGGATCAGCCCTAAGGAATTTGTTGATGATATATCGGTACAGATTAAAAGGATCTGGGATTTGATGAATATTTCTTATGATAAATTTATCCGAACGACGGATAAGGATCACGAGAATCGAGTTCAGAAGATTTTTAGAAAGCTGTACGATCAGGGAGATATATATAAAAGTTATTATAAGGGAATGTATTGTACCCCGTGTGAGTCCTTTTTTACCGAATCTCAGTTGTTAGATGGCAAATGTCCGGATTGTGGTAAGCCAGTAGAACTTGCCAGGGAAGAGGCTTATTTTTTTAAGATGAGTAAATATGCCAAGAGACTGATCAAATATATCAATGATCATCCGAAGTTTATTCAACCAGTTTTACGGAAGAATGAGATGATGAATAATTTTCTGTTGGCGGGGATTCAGGATCTGTGTATATCCAGGACATCTTTTAGCTGGGGGATTTCTGTGGATTTTGCTCCTAGGCATGTAATTTATGTATGGCTGGATGCCCTGGTGAACTATATTACTGGAATTGGATATGATTGCGATGGCAGTAGTAACGGTCAGTTTGAGAAGTTGTGGCCGGCAGATTTGCATCTCGTTGGTAAGGATATTATTCGGTTTCATACGATTTATTGGCCAATTTTTTTGATGGCGCTGGATTTACCCTTGCCTAAGATGGTGTTTGGTCATCCCTGGTTGCTACAGGGAAATGGAAAGATGAGCAAATCCAAAGGAAATGTGCTTTATGCAGATGACTTGGCAGAAATTTTCGGTGTGGATGCTGTGCGATATTTCGTTCTTCATGAGATGCCTTTTGAAAATGATGGAGTAATTACATGGAACTTGATGGTCGAGAGAATAAATTCAGATTTGGTTAATACCCTTGGAAATTTGGTAAACCGAACGCTTTCCATGATTAACAAATATTTTGGAGGCATGATCTGTGATAAGGGAGTTCAGGATGTGATGGATGATGATCTAAAAGCAATTGTCATCGCTACGCCTGGCAGAGTGGTTGAAAAGATGGAATCCCTTAAAGTGGCAGATGCATTGAGGGAGATATTCAATCTTTTTAAGCGCTGTAACAAATATATTGATGAAACTATGCCGTGGATTTTAGCCAAGGATGAAACTAAAAAAGACCGCCTGTCTACGGTACTTTATCATCTAGTGGACAGCATAGTAATCGGAGCTTCTCTTCTGGAAGCTTTCATGCCTGAGACAACACAACGTATCCTGGAACAGTTTAAAGCAGAAAAGAGGGATTATGAACAATTGGATCATTTTGGCCTATATCCCTCCGGCGGCAAGATTACTGAAAAGTCGGAAATTCTTTTCGATCGGCTGGATTTGAAAGAAGTGCTAGAGAAAGCAAAAGCTATACAAAAGGAGCAGAGAGCTGTAGAAGATCAGGAAAAAGGATCAATCAGACTGGAATTTAAGCCGGAAATTACTTTTGAAGAATTTGGCAGAATACAGTTTGCTGTAGGCGAAATTGTTACTTGTAAAGCGGTCCCAAAATCCGAGAAGCTACTCTGTTCACAGGTCAGGATCGGGGATCAAATGAAGCAAATTGTATCGGGAATTAAAACATATTATACACCAGAGGAGATGGTCGGGAAAAAAGTAATGGTGTTAGTAAACTTGAAGCCGGCGAAACTGGCAGGAGTGCTTTCGGAAGGAATGCTGCTTTGTGCAGAGGATGTCGACGGCAATCTGTCACTTATGATGCCAGAGAGGTCAATGCCTTCAGGGGCTGAAATTTATTAATTTGGAGGATTGCTATGATATTTGAGACGCATGCACACTATGATGACGAGTCCTTTGACGGAGACCGGGAAAAGTTATTGGATTCCCTGCCCCAGCAAGGTATTGGGAAAGTGATTAATGTTTGCGCTGGAATGAACAGTCTAGAGACTGTAAGAGAGATGATGGAACGCTATCCCTGTGTATATGGAGCCGTTGGGATTCATCCGGATGAAGTAGAAGGATTGAATGATGAGAGAATAAAAGAAATTCGCGCGCTTTGTCGTCATGATAAGACAGTAGCGGTTGGGGAGATAGGACTTGATTATTATTGGGATAAGGCAAGACATGAGGTTCAAATTCAATGGTTTGAATATCAGATGCAACTTGCTCGAGAAGAAAAGCTTCCTGTGATCATACACAGCCGGGAATCTGCCGAAGACACTTTGCTTGTTGCTAGACGAATGAAACTTTCAGAAATTGGAGGGGTTATACATTGCTTTTCTTATGCGAAGGAAATGGCCAGAGAATATCTGAATATGGGGGTTTATTTGGGGGTCGGCGGAGTAGTGACTTTTAAGAATGGAAAACAGTTAAAAGAAGTAGTGGAATATGCACCTCTGATCCAGTTGTTGCTGGAGACTGACAGTCCGTACCTGGCCCCGGAGCCGAACAGAAAGCAGAGAAATACTTCTTTGAATATCCCTTATATCGCAGAGGAAATTGCCCGAATTAAGGGGATTACAGCTAAAGAGGTGATAGAGATTACAGAACAGAATGCTTTGAGATTATTCAAAAAGGCTGTCTGAGAACTCAAGTGGTTTTCACTATCCAATGGTTAAGTGTATATATACCGATTGTTAAAATAAAGAGATCGATTATTGAATAATGTTTCTGGATATAATGGCGCTCCTTTTGAGAGATAAGGGAGATTTCAATTGGCATACGAGGGCGGTCTAGTGGATGAAGTATTCAAATACACAGGGCGAGCATTTTGCTTTCAAGGATATTTAGAAGAAAAGACGGAACGCTTCTTTCAGAAACTGGTAGAAAGAGGTGAATTTTGAGGAAAAGATCAAATATTAGGATATTTTTCTATAATTCTTGTCGAAACTGTGCGGAACTGGTAAATTAAAAAGATGGATGTTAAATTTTTGAACGTAACCAGTGGCTGGTATAAGAACATGGTATAAGAACAGGTGGTGCTGTTTTTCATATGTATGAAAGAGAGTTTTTTTTGGCAAAGGGAGGAGCAAAGGTTAATAAAGAAACGCTGGTGCGTTTTTAGGAGCAGGATCAGTATTTATTCGGTCAGTTCATAAATATAAACTTTAGGAAAATGCCTTTATATCATGGGCGATAACTCTTGGATACAGAAACAGACAGGAATTTTTTCTCAAGATTTCTCCACTGTCCATTTATGAGCTACCTCCTGGCTTTTGGAAAAAGCATATTTGGACAAGAAGCAACCAAGGAGGATTTTTAACAATATATAAGAAAATGATTCAGCCTCTGACAGAGTATGTGAAGGATATGGTTTAATACTCACTCATGTGGAAGTTAATAAGAATTGCTGCGAATTATTTGGCTTTGGTCGTTTATGCCATTATAGGTATGTCTATAAATAAGAATAAGATCGGCTCGTTATTTTGTTAGATTCCATTCTCTTTTTTTGAAGAATGGGTCCTATGTATCTGTCTGAATGCGACAGGAAAGCTGTATATAAGTATGCAGATTCCTGGAAAAGGAAAGATACGGATTGTAAGATTTTTAATTACAAGCGTCTGTTAAGTAAAGAATTTCATGCTGGCAAAAGCGTTTAATGGAGTAAAGGAATTCCATGTTGACGGTCTACGGATGAATGCAGGTAGCGTTATCGAAGAATACACAGGAAATAATTTGAACAAAAATGCATACTCGAAAGCAAAATTTTCAAACATCTGATTTCATTGGTGACAGAAGAAAATAAAGGTATTATGAACATTCAAGGCTTGACTAAATGTCACCGATAACGTTAACGATGGGAGCCTTAGGGTTCATATTGAGGCAAAATATAGGGTCGAATGAAAGTCTTCAGGAATATGTTAGATATCATAATTTGTTTGGCCACGTATAGAAATACTCTCTGCTCAGGGATAATCATCAGAATGAACGTACGGAGGGGAGATGGAGCAAGGCACTGTTTCGGAAAAATGAAAATATGCATAAGAGTTTGTTTGTAGATTCTGGAAAGGGCGTCGAGAGCATCTGATCCTGTTTTGTTTTATGCTAAATTACAGCATGTCAATTTACAAAGAAGAAAAATGGTATTTTTCTTATCAGATTTGTTCTTTAATAAACGTGAGAATACAATTAATTAGGAAAAGATGGATCTAAGGATAAATAATAAAAATAAGTGCAGAGGATAAAAAATATAAAAGCCATATTTGAATTGCCTTCCATGCATTCCGTTATAAAGATAGATAGGAATTAAAGCCAGGAAAGCAGTCGGTGTGCCAAAACTGTCTAAATTCAGTATCAAGCAGCTGATGAATGCTGCCTGCACAGGAAGTTTTCGAAGATAGTAAAAAGCGGCCAAACAGCATATTCCATATGCTCCATAATCGCTTCTTATCAGCAGAGCAACAGCTGCAAATAAGACCAGCGTAGAGGCCTGGGCGACTCTGCTTTTGTTCAGAGATAAATTTTTTCGTCCAATCTGATCCAGGAAAGTAAAAAGAAAAAGTCCCAGAAGGAGCGTAAAGCAGGTATTCTGATATTCAAAATCAAAAACAGAATGGTGAAGTGCTAGGTCAAAAGGTATTTCTGAAAGGAAAGCAAGAATTAAAAGGTTCCGGATATAGAGTCCCCGGCTGTGAGTATAAAAAAACCATCAGCCAGTAAAAAGCAGAAAATAGGAAAGGCAATACGTCCAACGATGTTGCTCAGGAAGAGAAAGACAGGAGCAGGAACGGATAAAACTTTGCAAAGATGATCAGCTAGCATAGCAGCATAGGCAATCATCTTTAAATTAGTGTTGGACAGAGGCTTATTTATGTTGGTTTTCAATGCAGTCTTATCTCCTTTAGTGATTAATAAAATATATCTACAGAGCCTCTCGCAACTCAAAGAATTTTGAACATTGGTAATAGCTAACCTATATGCTTGCTCATTGATATTTATTCGATCGTAGAGTGATGATATCATAGGTACACGAGTATAATCAACGCAGCTAGCCGATTGTCTGCTATTATCATTAAACAGCCCTTCGATCTATACTATTATAGTAACATATATATTTTTTATTGTACAGTGTACATATAAATGTTAAAAAGAAAGACTGTGGCGTGACAGTTACTGAAATGTACAAATCAGTTGATTAATAACTCTGTGGTGGCATATTGATCATAAAAAGTGCATGTATAAGCGTTCAATATCATTACTTCTAATATTATCGTAGTAATGTTGGTATGATAGCGAAAAGTGATTATCTATACGTGTGTTATTATACAATATACATACATTTATATAAAAATACATTGTAACAAACGTTAGTTATGAAGCAATAGAAAAAATTGCTGAATGCGCTAATATTAGCGATTCATCTGTCATTGTAATAGCAGGATGAGTGATAGGATTTTCCTCAAAGGAAGATACAACGGGAAGTAAAAGTGGAATGTGCACAAGAAATGAAACAAATGGATTTTGCTGAATTAACCTAACCATCCCTACAATTTTGAAATGATGAGTTGGTAGAGTATGATATTTGCGTTGTAGTAAAAACTTTCAAGGAGACTATCAGAAAAATCAATTTTGTGTTAAAAGTAAGATAGGAAAGGCTGCTTTATCAACAACTTTGACTATCAGGTGTTTTCTTGAATCTAATTAGCATGAAAAAAACTAGTATTCTTGGGCAGTATAAGTGCTGAATGGATAGAATTTCTGAGCAATTTCATTCATGTCGGATATACGCTTTTGGTGGGTGGCGGTACCGTCTATCGACAAGACGTTTTTTAACGTCTTGTCTAATGTTTACTATACTATTTAATAAAAATCGATTTGAGAATTTGATCTTTGCAGATTATTATTGAAAAAGTTCATTTCAGTAAAACAGAAAATTTTTTGAATTACCTCAATACCGGATATAGAGGCAGTCTAAGTAGTGTTCATGCAAACAGCGTTTAGAATATGATCAATAGTCTGAAGATGATTTAAAGATAAATCGTGTTTGGCGTTGAAGTTTTAATAGATGCGCGAAAGGTACAATCCGGATTCAAATCTTATACTGAATGGAAAGGCAATTAGCGTTGGTTTTCACATCACCGCTTCAGAAGAGAGATGGAGAGAAACAATATTAATGTTATGTTACAGGAATTAGTGGAAATCAGAGACGCAGATGGGGAGATGATATTGATTGTAAAAAGAACAAGGAGCAATTTTTCAGGAGTTTTCCAAGGATACCTGAAGGGAAATAGATACCAGATAGAATATATATACAGTGATTGTTTCAAAAAAGTATGAACAAATTTTTATGAGTATAATAACCGAAGCTATCATCATGTATCATTTAGTTCGTTTTTTCCGAATTTGTGAAACAGCTTTATGGAAATTTTATAGAATTTTTAATCATTCTTGGCCTGTCTCTGGCTATTTATGTGAGAAACTTTTCTTTGAGAAGGTACATGATAAGCCTTGAGGTGTTAGCATGCTTCTGATGTCAATATGCTGAATCGGAATGGTCTTAGTGAAAATAAAGATAAGAAAAAGGTTGCTTTGCCTGAATTTTTGTACGATTTATTAATGGGAGTTGTGTTGACAGTCCAGGATAGGATTCCGATTAAAAAGCAGGAGGTGTAGGTAGATATGGGGAAAATATCTCTAAGGCAGTAGAAATGAAGATGGAAACAGACGACGAAAGGAAAAGACAGAAATAACCGTTCGAATCTCTGGTCGGAAATATAACACAAAAAGTTTAAAATTGAACATAACCTGTATCTGCTTTTTTGTCCTTTTAAGATTTATTGGTTACTGTAAAATGACTCGCAGAACTGTTATTTATTCTGAACTGGAATGGTCTGAGGAATTGAAAATGATGTAGAGTCAGAAATCTTTCTGAAAGGCATATGTTTTTCTTCAGAAAAAGAGAGTTTGGATGGATAGATTTTTGTGACGAACTAAAGAGGGGGAGTGTTCCGCGTCTTCCAGAATAAACTTTACTATGGGTTTATTTCTTTAATAATAATGCTGAATTTTTTCAGGGTTTATGTAGATTGACGGTGTTTATATAAGAAATATGGTCTGGCTATTTTAGAAAGAGAATGAAAATAGGGAATGTATGCGTCCGCTGTCGAAAGTTTGGAAGAGATGATGATAAGAAAAACTGAAATAGTTTATTATCAGCTGTTCTGGCTAATTGTTGCTGTTTCAGCTATATAACAAATTCATTGACACGGAAAAGTAAAAGGCTGGATAAGGTCAAAGTGGTAAGAGAACAGATACAGTAATAAGGTAGTTTATGTTAAGGAATATAGAGAGTGTATATTATATCGCTTTTCGCTGTAGTTATCTTACACTGAGTGTTCGCTAGATAGCATTTTTTGGTAGATAGTCTGAGGGAAGAATGGATGCCTGGCAATATTAGTCTTTAAAAATGTATTGGAAAAGAAAGTATCAACCAGTGCTTATATATTTAACCAGGGAGGATACTATCAATACTCATTGGAATGAAATGGAAGCAATGGATTTTGCAGAATTTTTGTGAGAATATTTACATGCAAGTATTCTGGTTTCGATGATTTTGTATTACATGTTTCTAGGATTGTTGCTGATTTAGCTGAGCCCTTTTACAGAGGACAAACTTGGGATGGGAGATGAGATTGTTATCCGGAATGTAGGCATTGAATTATTCGAAATGCTGGCCTGGTGATTTTGGTTGGTAGATGTAGCAGTTTATCTGCTAAAAAAGAGCAGTAAATAAAAATGGTGTTTTTCTTGAAACATTCCTGGAAAAAAGAATCTTTGGATGAACGAATGAAAATATGGAAACTTTACAGTAGAGTTCTCTTTTTATCCTGATAACGGTTATACTTACAATAATATTAATTGTATTTACGTTTTGTTTGCATAGCAAAGTTTGCTATACGGCTGCGGTATTATGAATCGGTTCTGGAAGATATAGGTCATAGAAGCAGAATAAAATTGAGGATTTGGCTTTAGCAAAAAACGGGGATTTTATCAGGTAATGTTTCGTTGCAGTCTGACATTTATGCAGCAATTCATGAGAAAGCGAAGACTGGATATTGTGTTTGTTTACACATATTGTAGTAGTGAACAATTAAAGAAAGTTAGGTCGGTCAAATATCTTCGTACTTTTTGGTTGATGAAAAAACTGAATAAGTGGCAGACAGGAAAACGTAAAATAAAGATTGACTATCGCAGAGACATTTATCGTGATTATTTCATGTTGCCGGGAAAGGATGTTTTGGATAATGTCTCTTATTAAGGAGAGATTGCTGGTAGATAATCAGTATAGAAAGATTTTTATTATGAGTGTACATCAGATAAAATTAGAAGACGTTGTATTATTATGATATCAGATTTAAACAATTTTTAAACATAAACATGCTGTTGAAACATTAGCAATTTTCATAAAGATACTTGAAAACTCCTGATTTCTCAGTTCACTGAGTCGTTTGAGCATATCAGAAAGTATCATTTAGGGTTTAATGCATTCCTGCGAAAAACAGTATCTGGATGCTTCGATTATTATCCAGGAAATAAGAAAAGATATTTAGTAAGTCTTGGTTGCATAAATTGAATCATATGATGAGGTATGTATTTTATGAGAAATTCCTGGAAGAAACTATAATAGAACTTTTACATCTTATTTCTATGTCTTAGACGAAATGTTAGAAGAAGAGGAAAGATTATGCAGAAAAAAATCCAAAAGTTCATGTAGGATGAAAATGAGGATAGGGAAGCAGAAGGAGTTACAGATGTTTTACAGCATTCCTCAAGGGTTGGACTTATATTTTTTAATGGTACCTACGTGTGAGTAGGAGTTAGAGGTTATCTGCTCTGGTTGATGAAATAGTCAAACAACATGCAGGAAAAGAGCAAACAAGAAGAAATGGGAAAATCAACTTTTACTTGCACTGAATGAATGGTAAAAGTAAAATAAAGCTGTGAAAGAGAAAGTTTAGATCATACAGGAGGAAGATGCGGTCGTTTTAGAGTATGGATAATTTCATCACGGTTACTTTAAAACTGGTTTTCTGTAGAAAAGAGGGAAATCGCGATTGATGTATCATTTTTCACAAGATGTCATTAGGATGATATTAAGATAGGAACACCTACAACATAAAACGGGACTATTATTGATAAACTTTTTCCTACATAAAGAAGTATATGCTTTGAATGTAGAAAATAAAATATAGTTTGCAAATTTGACGTATCGCTTTCCAAAGTAGTACACTAATTCACAGGAATATCCAACGTTAAAGGAGAACGATCAAATGCAGGATAATGCTGAAGTGACAATATAATTCAGATGAAGCTATTATTGATCAGATAACAAACAAAATAGTATTGATAATTATAGTAGCATACTTTGATTGTAGAGATGACTGAAAGTTTTGAAAATACGGAGCATATCATACAGCTTCTAAGCAACGACAGAAGTTTAATTTTATATTTTGGGGAGTGATGCTGGAAAATGTTGTTATTGACATGAGGTGCAACAGGGAGATAACGTAGTATCAGCTGAAGCTTCTTAGAGTAATCTTAGTTGTTCTGAGTGAGATGATGAATAGAGGGAGATTTGAAGATTTAAGATTGACGTGTATGTTGCTCATGGTGGTTTTATTTCTCTATGTGGTGAGTTGTTAGTTATCAGGAGTTAATTGATTTTCACATTTAGGAAGATTTTTGGCGAATCACTTCTGGTAACAATTAAGGAGGAGGGTTAAATGAATTGTGTGTTTTGTAAGATTGTAGATGGGGAAATAGACTCTACTACGATTTATGAGGATGATAAGTTTCGGGTAATTCTTGATTTGAATCCTGTCACGAAAGGACATGCCTTGATCCTTTCGAAAAAACATTATGCTGACCTTTATGAAATTTCAGATAAACTTGCGGCAAAAGCGATTATACTTGCTAAAAAGATGGTGAAGATGATGACTGAGGTGCTACGATGTGACGGATATAATGTGTTTCAAAATAATGGTGCAGCGGCAGGGCAGACAATTTTTCATTTTCATGTCCACTTGATCCCGAGGTATAAAGGAGACCAAGTGGGTGTTATATGGGAACCTGGGTCCTTAACAGAAGAAGATAAACAGGATATTCTCGAAAAAATATCCAATAAATTAAATTAGACTTTAATTACGTTTATTACCGATATGTTAACTTGGTATATTATTTGCTAAACAGCGTGCTACATGATTAGCATCTGGTATAGGATGTTTTTCAGGGAAAATTGATAAAATTACATCTCAAGATTAACGATTTTGATATGTATTAGTTAGAGAGATATATATAAATAAAAGAGAAGTGTCTGACTTTGATGAAGATGCATGGCAACATAATTTAATTGCTGGTTATTTTGTGCCATGTATGAAAAATATTTTGGCGTTTAGCAGGAACTGTTTTGATTTTATTGATGTTCATATTCCTGGATCAAAGAAAGAATTCTGTTGATGGAATTTGTGTAGTTGCTGTTATTCATAGCAGCAATAAAGGTTTCACGATTCGCATAAAGCTGATGGACAGATTTCATCAGAGATTCTGGAGTAAGTTCCTCTTCTTTCAGCACCATGCTATAGCCTCGTTTTTCAAAAGAACGTGCATTTAAAATTTGATCTCCTCGGCTAGCTTTTTCTGAAAGAGGAATCAGAAGATTTGGTTTAGCAAGAGAGATAATTTCACAGATTGTATTTGCACCTGCTCTAGATATAAATACATCAGCGAGAGAAAAAAGGTCAGCCAGTTCTTTTGTTAAGTATTCAAATTGTGCATATCCTTCCATACGATCCAGTAAAGGATCAAGGTTACTCTTTCCACAGAGATGGATAACCTGAAAATCTTTTAAGAGCTCGGACAACAACCTGCGAATTGCATCATTAATTACTACAGACCCTAAACTTCCGCCAATTACCATCAATACGGGTTTTTTAGCAGTGAAGTTGCAGAGTTTCATAGCTGTTAGCTTATTACCGAACATCAGTTCCTGACGAATAGGGTTACCAGTCACTATCGCTTTTTTTTTAGGGAGCTTTGTTAGAGTTTCCGGAAAATTACAGCAAACTATAGAAGCAGCCGGGATACATATTTTATTGGCCAGGCCGGGGGATATATCTGATTCATGGATGATTACAGGTATTTTTTTGCTTTTAGCTGCCAAAACAACAGGGACAGATACAAAGCCGCCTTTGGAAAAGACGACATTTGGATTCAGTTCTTGCATAAGCTGTTTTGCTTCTCCGATACCTTTTAACACGCGAAAAGGGTCAGAAAAATTTTTCAGATTAAAATATCGACAGAGTTTTCCAGAGGAAATTCCATAATAAGGTATGTGTATATCTTTGATCAGTTTCTTTTCAATTCCGTCATGTGAGCCGATATAAGAGATTGTATATCCTAGCTTTTGAAGGCTGGATATTAAAGCAATGTTTGGGGTGACATGTCCAGCAGTCCCCCCTCCCGTAAGTACAATATGTTTCATCAATATTCTCCTGTAGCACTAGATTTCGTATTCTGTTTTTATTATTAATCGAACTGTTACAAAAGTCAAGGTGCTATTTGAAAACTGGAACATCAAAGCACGAGCTAGGAAGAATCGAAAAAGTAAATTGCGGTACGCTACAATGGGTGAGTTAGAAGAAAATAGCAAAGAGTTTAAGGCTACAGGGATATTATACTGCCGTTGTTATATTCATGCCTAAGAAAAAACTATCAAAAAGTTGCTGTGGAAGCAAATTACAAAATGTGTTGCCATATTACTGGTAGCAAAAAGTGTTGTGTTTGTCATGACATTTGATGAGTTAAGGTAATCGAATGTAGTCAATGAAAAAGTGGAAAAGTTTATTTATGGTTAATAAGATTGTAATTAATGATACAGTGGCAAGGATATTAAGTGAACCAGAGGCTAGAACAGAAATTGAATCTGATTAGAAATTTCAATGCCAAAATGTTTATATTTCTTTTTAATTTATTTTTTGAAATATTCTATAATCAGTTGTAAACACCAGAGAAGATGCATCAAAAAGTATAATAGCGTAATTATAATTATCGTTACGAGCTGCGTGGAGAATTGGTATTATAAAGTATAATGTGTAACATTTTGACACTTTTTGTCATATTTTTCTTGTAAGTAGTATAAAGAAAAAAGTTTGGAAGGAGATAAAACATAAAAGGTACAGTGTTGTTGGTCTGTTATTCATGCATTGTGCTAATCGTAGTAATTTCAGATAAGGCGGATATCTAGAATGAACATCATATCTTTGTAGCCAAGTTTATCTCAGATGATATTATAAATGTTGTCGTACTGTGTGCACGTTAATACTGAAATATAAAAAGGTAAGTTTAGAATTATATTTGGAACAATAATGAATTAATGTTTACAAATCATGTTGCTGAGATTATATGGAATACAAAACCTAAACATAATACAAAGAACTTTATAAAGATAGTGGAACAAGGCTACTAAAATATAAACTTCGAGGATATCATTATCCTATAGCTGTAGAGCTTTGAGGATGGTATTCTGACTATCGATGGATTGCCTCTATTAATAGTAACTTGTCGATCTATCCTTTCAGGATTTTCACAGAAAAGCTTATTTTGCTATAGGATCAATAGAGGATTTATGAAATATTATATTTCATGGTATCATTCATATCCAGATGTTTGGGATATGAATGGAGAAATTGAAAAAACTGATGGTCTGAAAAAAGAATTTGTATTTACTTATACGATTACGATGGAGGAGAGGAAAGATTAATTCTTCAGTTGGTTGCTGGGATGTAATCAAATAACTTTTATATATACGAATATATATACGAAGGAGTTAAAATGAGATTTGTAAATGCAGGTTTCTGTTAAGCTTTATCAATATTGAAATTGTGTTTGAAGAAAAGAGTGTTAAGCAAAAATTGTATTCTCCTGAGATATTGGGAACATTAACTAGTCATTATGATTTTATCTTTTTGGAGTCTGCAAATACGGAGATAGAAGGTATTGGGAAGTGTCATAAATATAATGACGAAAATGATCTAGCGGAGATTCCATTGTGGGACATAATGTGATATTGACAGATCTGTTTTGCAATAGAGTCAATCGGTGTCTTTGGTTAAGAAAGCAACAGCATTGATTGAGTATGGAATGAATTTGATCTGTTTTACGGGATAGCTATAAGAGATTATTATCGTTAGTGGGAATGTGTGACGTTGACATATCAAACAGTGGAGGGGAGACTAAAGAATTTTTTGGTAAATGGCATGGACAGAGATTTTTGTTGAATGTTTATATAATGTCAGCGCTCTTCAGCGAAGTAGAGTTCAATCTGATAGTCAAAGTGGTGAAAGTATCATCAGGAACCATGTGAAGGATGATGCAAATAAACAAACAGGGTTTAAGCGAGCTAAAACAGTGTTCGAGAAAGTGTTAGTGATGGGAGCAGCGTTTATTATGACGGTGAGAACACAAAGATTTAACGAAATTCACGAATAGGATTTTACTCGCTTTGATAAATAGGACAGGTACAGGCTAATACATAAAGAGTCTTTCGAGGACATTTAGAACTTATGTTCTTTATTCTGCTCGTTGCAATGCTTCTTTTATTGCTTTTGCCAATTGATCCGGGCAAGACGTGGATTTCAAACCGCAACGAATGCCTTCTAATTTGGCCATTACTTCGTTTGCGTTCATTCCCTCAACTAGGGAGGAAATACCTTTTAAATTCCCGTTGCATCCTCCAACAAATTGTAAATTATGAATTTTACCATCTTGTAGGTTGAAGGAAATTTGATGGGAACAGGTACCATGGGTTTTATATAGCATTTATATTCCTCCTTTCATAAATACATTTTGAACAGATATGAGCAAATTAACGGCCTGGACTGACTATTATGTATTTTGCTATACAATGATTGTATAGTGGCGGCGGAAACCGTATAATTTGACGTTTCATATTCTACTGTGATATTATAACAAATATTGGCATAATATTCCATATCGAATTACAGGAGGAATAATCAATGAGTTTATTAATTGGGATTATCGGGGCCATGGAGGAAGAGGTTAGCAAACTGAAGGAATAGATGATCGATGTGAGTGTTAAAGAAAAAGTCGGTATGGAATTTTCAGAGGTATACTGAGTGGGAAATTGGTGGTAGTAGCACGTTCAGGAATTGGAAAAGTTAACGCGAGTATCTGTACTCAAATTCTTGTGGATGATTATCATATAGATTACGTAACCAATACAGGAATTTCCGGCGGTTTAAAACGTGTTATTGAGATTGGAGATATCGTGGTGTCAACAGATACGCTGCAGCATGATGTGGATGCAATAGGCTTTGGATATCCAATGGGGCAAATTCCACGGATGGATAAGCTGTTATTTCCAGCCGATTAGAGGCTGGTTGAGTTGGCACAGAAGGTCTGCAGAGAAGTGAATCCAGACATCCATGTATATGTCGGAAGAGTGGTTAGTGGTGACCAATTTATATTTGATAAAGTTACAAAACAGAAAATCATAGATTACTTTGGATGGTATTGCACAGAAGAGAAGGAAGGAGGAGCAATTGCCTAAGCGGCATATTTAAACAAGGTACTTTACGTGATAGTTCGTGCTATTTCTGATAAAGCGGACGACAATGCTATTATCGATTATTCAACATTGAGCAGCAGGCTATACGTCATTGTGTCAATCTTGTGCTGAATATGGTCAAATATCTGTAAAATTGTAATTTAACGAAAGGTTTTTGTATACAAATCTGTCGCGTTCGATATATTTGACCTCGCATAAACAAGGAGGTAGTGATTAGGATGCAAGCGATCAAAAACTGTTTATATACAACATGATCATAGTAAGGGTATTGTAGAAGTGTGGTGCTTGTTTTAGAGTAATCACTTTTATCTATTGCCATTAAAGACATGAGGAGACGTCAAAGGAATTAAGTGACAATGATCAAATCATGCATCACATTTTTAAATCCTGCTCCTAGTTCATCTGCAGGAAGGACAATACAATACGGGTTGGATCTATAAATGAAGTCAACCTGGCTGCGAGTGTTTGCGAAGATTTTTTATTCATGAGCATGTTCTCTATATATTGGCTGTCCTTTTGCTTTAGTTCAATTGTAGTTGTTTTGTGGAGGATTGATAGATTATCTAGAAGTTTCTGAGATTTTTAGAGCCGAAAAGAAAATTGTTAATTGTAACTCTGGATAAAGCATGTCCACCTGCGAGAAAAAGATGTCTGATCAGATAATGGTGATGATCAAGGTTGAGTAAACATAAGAAAAAAAATTAGCAAAACAAGCAAGTTTGCCGAGATTTTAAATTCGGAAAATGACAGAAATTTTTAACTTAAATCTGTGATATTGAGTTGAAAAATGAGCAAAGATGTAAGAATTTGTAGAATAATTATACACGGGAGATATTAAAGAAAAATGAAAACAAAAGTGACATTTGATTATTCCAAAGCAGCAAGTTTTATTCGTGAGCATGAGATTCCGATCTTTGAGAAAATCGCGGATGTGGCGAAAGCAGTGTTGGTAACAAGAAGCAGAATGAACAGCGATGATCTGGGATGGATGGATTTTCCGGTTTATTATGACAAAGAAGAGTTTGCTTGCATCGAGAAAGCTGCTGCGAAAATTCAGAGCGATTCTGAAGTTTTGGTGGTAATTGGCATTGGCGGTTCCTATCTTGGAGCTCGTGCGGCCATTGACTTTTTAAGTCACGAATTCTATAATAATCTCAAGAAAAACAAGAGAAAGACGCCGGAAATCTATTATGCCGGAAACAGCATTAGCAGCAACTATCTGCAGGGGCTGATTGACGTGATTGAAGACCGCGATTTTTCTGTGAATATTATATCAAAGTCTGGTATTACTATCGAGCCTGCCATTGCATTCTGTGTGTTTAAGGAAATGCTGGATAAGAAATATGGAAAGGTAGAGGCGTCCAAAAGGATTTATGCTACGACGGATAAGGTCAAAGGGGATTTGAAGCATTTAGCAGATAAAGAAGGATATCAAACATTTATTGTACCGGACGATGTTGGGGGCCGTTTTTCCGTACTAACTGCAGTTGGTCTGTTGCCCATCGCAGTTAGCGGAGCTAATATAAATGAATTGATGGAAGGTGCAGTGTCCGGAAGAGAATTGGCATTGAATAAGCCCTTTTCGGAAAATGATGCCATGCAGTATGCTGCTGTTCGCAACATCCTACATCGTAAAGGAAAATCTGTGGAAATTCTAGCTAATTACGAGCCAAGCCTTCATTATGTATCTGAGTGGTGGAAGCAACTTTACGCTGAGAGCGAAGGAAAGGACCAGAAGGGAATTTATCCGGCATCTGTGGATCTGACTACAGATCTACATTCCATGGGACAATTCATACAGGATGGTTCCAGGATTATGTTCGAGACAGTCCTGAACGTTGAAAAATCAAAAGTAGAACTGATCATTGGGGAAAAGTCTGTAAATCTGGCTGAACTGAATTATTTAACAGGGAAAACTATTGATTTCGTTAACAAGAGCGCTATGAACGGGACAATTTTGGCTCATACCGATGGAAATGTTCCAAATCTTCGGGTGAATATACCGGAACAAAATGAATATTATTTAGGACAGTTATTCTATTTCTTTGAGTTTGCCTGTGGAATCAGCGGATATATATCCGGCGTGAATCCGTTCAACCAACCGGGCGTAGAAAAATACAAAAAAAATATGTTTGCCCTTTTGGGAAAACCAGGCTATGAAAAAGAGAGAAAAGATCTACTAAAGAGACTTTAAACTGTGATTATGCCTATTTATTCTTCAATAACCTGTATTTCTAGAAAATCAAAATCAATAGATTCAATGAAATTATCTTGATAAAAGCGTGCCTTTTTGTGGCGTTGGAATTCCTGGATTGTAGCATTCAGCCAGATTGGTTTTTCTAGATTCCAGGTATAACAAATATTCTCCAGCGCTCGGAAGATTTTATGAGTCCGTGTGTCCTTACTCTCTTCACAAACAATCATATCTTTCATGATGTGATTGTTACACATTACTTTACCCCATAAACGAAACATGAAACACAGCCGCCTCCAAGTGTTTTATTTTTTTATTATACTTTATTTTGTTTAAATAATAAAGAGTAGAAATTTGTAACGAGCTAGGTATCCAAAAAATTCCTTTATGTAGAAAAAAATTTATAACAATGCTATACTATATAGTGTCTTCCTGGCAATGTTGTTTTTAATAATTCTTAACTTTTGTCATAACTGCATAGAAATTTTTTTGATTTAATTGTTAATGATATCAGATAAATATAGATTACGAAGATAGTGGGAAGGTTTATGTGCGTGGAAAAATATTGGAACAGAGAAAATGAGGGGAGGAAATGTATGAATGTTTTAGTGTGTGATGATGACAGAGAGATTGTAGACGCGATTGAAGTTTATTTGTCTCAGGAGAGATATCATATTCTGAAGGCATATGACGGAATGCAGGCGTTGAAGCTTATGGAGCAAAAGGAGCCTAATCTTCTGATCATCGATGTGATGATGCCGAATCTGGACGGTATCAGGGCGACGTTGCAGATTAGGGAGAAGAGTAGCATTCCAATTATTATTCTGTCAGCCAAATCAGAGGATATGGATAAAATTCTGGGTCTCAACATTGGTGCTGATGATTATATAGCAAAGCCTTTTAATCCTCTGGAGCTTGTGGCCAGAGTGAAATCACAACTGCGTAGGTATACTAAGCTTGGTAATATAAGGAATGAGAGTCAGAATATGTATCAGGTAAGCGGATTGACCATTAATGATAAACTAAAGGAGGTCACTATGGACGGGAAAACGGTGAAAATGACGCCGATTGAATATAATATTTTGCTGTTGCTAGTGAAGAATCCAGGGCAGGTATTCTCTATCGAGCAAATTTATCAAAATATATGGAATGAGGAAGCGATTGGAGTAGACAGTACGGTGGCTGTGCATATCAGACATATCCGTGAGAAAATTGAAATTAATCCAAAGAAACCAAGATATCTGAAGGTAGTTTGGGGAGTGGGTTATAAGATTGAAAAGTTTTGATAAAAGCTTACTGTAGAGGAGGTTAATAATGGAGATAGGAGATAGGAGGAAGAGTTTATATCCAACTTCTTGGAAAATAAGCATCACTGTGCTCCTGTTTTTAAGTGCGTTGCTGTGTATGATTTTCGGAAGTTTTTTTTTACGGTTGACAATCCTGGCAATCGATGATTCTACTGCGAGAATGGAGGGAGGACAATACTATACAACGGTAAACTGTGCGGATAAGATGCATATAGCTTTCAACCAGCTGTCGGATTATTTGAGAAAATGTTTTGATGTAAATGGGCAGTATGATAGGACACAGTTTGTAGATATTACGAAGAATTATAACAATGGGATTGCGGGAAAATATACATTCTATACGTTGCAAGATATGTATCAGATGTATGTGTTAGGCTGTTCGAACAATTTGTGTGTCAATGCGGATAAATTGATATATGAGGAATATGAGGCATTGGATAGCGAAAATTTAGCGATGCCAGGTCATGGATTATCAGTAAACATGCGTGATTGGGAGATAGCGTCTGTCGCTAAGTCAGAAGAGCTTATGCCGAAAGCAAATCTGACAAATATTGTGTTGGAGTATATTTTTAAGGCCCCCTAGAAATATCTGCAGTCAGTCGGAAACTTTTGGAGTTACAGCAAGCAGTGCTTGTATCTATACGACTGTGGATATTTCCCTGAGATCAGTTATGAAATCAAAACTTCCGCTTGGTTTTCGTTGATAGATTACGCGATGGTTAATCCGGAGAAGGTCTTCTTGTATGATATTTACCGAGTGATTTCTGAGCTACAATTTCAGGTTTTCAATTATTTCTTGGTAGAGAAAAATCAGGGACAGTACCTAGGCCGGTATGTAAATTTGTGCTACTATGTAAAAGATAGGACACAGGTGTATACAAATCTGCAAAAATGGGAGGCGTTCAGTGAAGAAAAGATTCAGAATATGCTGGAATCTTTCCCTATATATGTGTCATATACTTGGAAGAATGGAAAGCTGCTTGCAGATTATTGCTCAGAAACAGTTGCTGGATATTGGCTCAGCAGCTATCTGGTGTTAAATCAGATATTTTTTGGTAATAAAAGTATATATACCGGGCTCGATACAGCGTCTCCAATTGATGATAAGGAAGTGACCAAAGTTTACGATAGCTTGGATCCAGAAATACTGACCACTGCAATTATTGGATTGATAATAATGGTTGCAGCTTTTGTATTCTGTAGTTTTCAGGTAGGGCGTAATCAGAAGAATGAGACACTATGGTTGTATGGTTTTGATTTTTTACATACAGAAGTGGCGATGGCGGTTTGGGTTCTTCTGGATATTTTTTTAATTGTTTATTTTGGCTATGTAATTAATATGTCGGATATGTCAGAGTTTTTCATGGTCTTTCTCGGATTTTATTTCTGTGTGAGTGTAGGATTGTTTATGCTGTTCTATCTAAGATTTATGAGAAAGATTAAGCTACATAATCTCTGGGGGAAGAATATTTTGTGTGCAGCAATTCATCCGAGAGGTAGGTTTGGTGAAACGAAGACATTTCCAAAGCTGATTATAGCGATTTTTGGCTTAATGCTGCTACATTTTATTTGTTTTCTGATAACTGAATTTTTCGGAATTATGCTTTGTCTAGTTGTGGATATACTGGTTCTATTGTATATCTTTAGAGAGGTTGGTGAAAAGAGGAGGGTAATAGAAGGATTATGTCAAATGGGGAGCGGGAATATAGATTATAAGGTGGATACGACAAAACTGAAGGGTAATAATAAAGAATTGGCAGAGATGGTTAATTCTATGGGTGATAGCTTGAAGAGAGCTATGGCAGTGAGGATACAAAACGAACGGCTGCAGGCCGACCTGATCGTCAGCATATCACATGATATCAAAACACCTCTGACGTCAATTATTAATTATGTAGATCTTTTGAAACGTGAAAATATTGAAGATTCAAAAATAAAAGGATATATTGATATTTTGGAAGGAAAATCACAGCGGCTAAAGCAGTTAACGGAAAATTTGCTAGAGGCGTCAAAGGTCAGTTCAGGCAATATAAATATGAAATTTGTGATATTGAATCTGAATGAATTGGTCAAGCAGATGAATGGAGAATTTAATGAGCGACTATCAGACAGGAAGCTAAATATGATTTGCAACCTGCTTCCAGAACCAGTGTTGGTGCGCGCGGATAGTCAGTATCTGTGGCGTGTGATTGAAAATCTTTATGGAAATGTAGCACAATATGCGATGCCTGGATCTAAGGTGTATGTGGATATCATCCGTAAAGAAGGTGATGTTGTCTTCATCATGAAGAATATGTCGGAACAGACGCTGAATATTAATCCTGATAAGTTGGTGAAAGAGTTTGTTCGCGGAGATAGTTCTAAAATAATAAAGGGTAGTGGCCTCGGATTGTTAATTGTCGAGAATTTGGTGAAGCTCATGAATGGGAGATTTAAGCTTTTTGTGGAGAGCGATTTTTTTAAGGTGGAGGTAACCTTTCCGGAGGAAAAAAGTAGATTTAACGGCCTATATTAAAAACTAACTCAGTTTCATACAATCGCCGAAAACCTGTTGAAGTATTTGTAAAAAAAGTTACCTAGAAGAAAATAAGAAGGTCTTTTATACTGGACATAGTCAAGGAGGAATTTTTATGGCAAGCTTATCCCTAGAACATATTTATAAACAATATCCAAACGGCTTTGAAGCGATTAAAAATTTTAATCTGAACATTTCGGATAAGGAATTTGTTATTTTTGTTGGCCCTTCCGGATGCGGAAAATCTACAATTTTACGTATGATTGCAGGTTTGGAAGAAATCTCAGAAGGAACACTGAAGATTGACGAAAAAGTGGTAAATGATGTAGAACCAAAAGATCGGGATATTGCGATGGTATTCCAGAACTATGCGCTGTATCCTCATATGACTGTTTATGATAATATGGCCTTTGGCTTAAAGATCAAGAAAGTTCCAAAAGATCAGATAGACAAGATGGTGCAAGAGACAGCCAGAATTCTGGATTTGGAACATTTGCTAGAAAGAAAGCCAAGAGCACTTTCTGGAGGCCAGCGTCAGCGTGTTGCCATGGGTCGTGCGATTATCCGACATCCTAAAGTATTTCTTATGGATGAACCTCTATCCAATCTCGATGCGAAATTGCGAGTGCAGATGCGTACTGAGATTTCTAAACTTCACGAACGCTTGGGGGCCACCATCATTTATGTGACGCATGACCAAACGGAGGCGATGACATTGGGAACAAGGATTGTTGTCATGAAGGATGGAGTGATTCAACAGGTAGACACTCCGCAGATACTATATAAGGCTCCGGAGAATTTGTTTGTGGCAGGTTTCATCGGATCACCGCAAATGAACTTCATGGACGCTGAGGTAAAGAAGAAGGACGAGGAGGTATATTTGCAGGTGGGCAGTCATTCATTCCTTCTTCCTCCAGAAAAAGCAAAGGTTCTTCTAAAAAAAGGATATGAGGGAAAGATTGTGACTGCGGGCATTCGTCCGGAAAATGTAAAAGATTCAGAGATTGTGATAAACCAATATGACAGCGCGTTCTTTGAATCAAAGATTAATGTGTATGAACTGATGGGCGCTGAAGTATTTTTGTATTTTGAATTGGAAGGATTTTCCATGACTGCGCGTGTAGATCCTAAGACGACAGCAAGAACGGGAGATATAATCAAATTCGCACTGGATATGGAGTACATTCATTTGTTTGATAAAAAAACAGAATACAGTATTGTGCATTGATTTTTTGCATAAAGTTAAGTGGAATTGACAGTCGGATACTGCAAAGTAAAATGAACAATTGCATTATGAATTTGTCATCGATGCTGTTCGGATTTATTAAATATATAGATGAGGGGGATATAGAAATGATTGGATTTGGCACAATAATCAATATAAGAACCATATACTTCGGAGGATTTATGAGTATGTTGTGGAAAAAACGATGAAGAAAAAGGTACAAACGATTTTGATTATGTTCTTCTGCCTTTATTCTATTGTTCCTGAGGATCGATGAAGGCCATGAAAGAGATGATGATCGTTGTAAATAATGAAGATTTGCGTAGCAAAGGTGTTTTGATGATGCTAATTAGCTTGGTTCTAGGTGCTCTTTTGTGAAAAATTTTTGAATATTAAACTGCAGATAGAAGACAAAAAATGAGCATAATAAAGCATTTGTAAAAGTGTTTGTTACTGTATTCACACTGGTATATGTTTTATCTTTGCTGTAGTTTGTTTTTTTTTCAGAAAGTAATGATATTTTTCTCTTTATTGATTAACTTTTTTATAATCAGATAGATCTTTTCTGATTTGTTGCTGACAGGATTAATGTTTGATATTTGTGTAGATGTAAATCTAGTTTAAGAGAAAAAATAAAAGTTACGAATATGCTGTCTGTCGTGGGTGTTTGCGGTGAGATGGACTATATTTTTTCCTTGATAATTTAGATAAAATCACATATGATAATGTAGAAGTTAACAAGATATTTGATGGCATTTTCTGTTGGAAAAGCAGTGAAATGAAAATGGTGGTTTTCGTCAAGATGATGAACAAAGTACTGAAAGGGTTACGGGAGATTATACGGGTAAACTTTTTCATTTGGAACAGAAACGGTTCTTTTGTGGCGTTTATATTTTCAGTTTTAGAGATAGATGCTTTCTTTTCTTTTACATGTAAAGTATATAACAGACAGGTTCTAGATTGTGTGCAGGTTTTGAAAAGTAGCGACGCGTTTATGGTAGGTAGTCTTGCTGTAAGTGAAATTCAGAATCTGCTGATGTAGAGTCTTCTTTACTGTTGAGATTCAAGAGTATGTGAAAAAAAATTCGCATGGAGGCAAACGCTTGCTGTGGTATTTCTTTATGTGGAAACTAAGAGATATAAGGACCATCGGTACTCTGGGAATAGCCAAAATACTGTTCGGTGTTGATGCAAACAATTTTGTGATATTGGTGGATGAGTATACGATTGTCATTGTGAAGGAGCCAATATCCGATAGCACTCCTATGCTGGTGGAGATACATTGGCATCGGTATTACAGTTTTGTTAAAGGCAAGGATGACACTGGAAGTTGGGAAGATATTCTATACTGATAGAAGGGTAGTCCCTTATGGAAAGCTGTGTCTTGGAAGATTGATTTATCAGCTTTTGCTGGTGTTTTGTGAATTGTTTATAAAAGAGATATTTCAAGAAAATATATTTTAGAAGTTGGATGCAGAAACGCCTATGACGATCCGTTGTTTTTTTGAAAATGCTTTTAAAATATATCGGAAACGGCCAGACAGATGTATGTGCATCGGCATATTTTATTGTATCGAATTAGAAAAATTAGAAAAAACGATCGGAGTGAACATTCGTAAATTTGAAGAAGTTCTAACTTTTTAAATTGCTATGATGGCAGCAAGATCTCTGCAATATAAGAAAGAAAATCCATAGGTTTAATCTCGAAGCGAAGAAGGAAACAATGCAGATACAAAATATGAAGGAGGATATAAAAATGATACAGTTCTTAAACGGAGGCGTTTATCTGATTAATGGAAAGCAGGTAATCCCGGATGGCGGAAAAGCCGTAGATAAGCTAAAAGCAGCAGTTGGTGTAAATCCTGTGCCTGAAGAAGCAAAAAAAAATACCATTGCATATGGAATTCTGAAAGCTCATAATACGTCGGGTAATATGAAAGATCTTCAGCTTAAATTCGACAAACTGATATCCCATGATATTACATTTGTCGGCATTATTCAGACTGCGCGCGCTGCGGGGCTGAAGAAATTTCCAGTTCCATATGTGCTGACTAATTGTCACAATTCATTGTGTGCAGTAGGTGGTACGATTAATGAGGATGATCACATGTTCGGACTGACCTGTGCCAAGAAATATGGTGGAGTTTATGTTCCTCCGCATCAAGCTGTCATACATCAATTTGCACGTGAAATGATTTCTGGAGGAGGGAAGATGATTCTGGGATCGGATTCCCATACCCGTTATGGTGCTTTGGGAAGCATGTCTATAGGAGAAGGCGGGCCGGAGCTGGTGAAACAGCTTTTGGACAAGACCTATGATATTCCCATGCCTGATGTTGTTGGAGTGTACATGACAGGAGCGCCAGTGCCAGGTGTAGGTCCTCAGGATGTGGCCTTGGCTATTATAGGTGCTGTTTTTGCGAATGGGTATGTGAAAAATAAAGTAATGGAATTTGTAGGTCCGGGTGTGTCAAACCTGAGCACAGATTTCCGAATCGGCGTGGATGTCATGACTACGGAAACTACCTGTCTGTCATCTATTTGGAAAACTGACGATAAGATTAAGACATATTATGAAATTCACGGTAGAGGCGGGGAATACAAAGAGTTGAATCCTGGCGCTGTTACGTATTATGAGTCTATGATCTTAGTAGAACTGGACAAAATCAAGCCCATGATCGCGATGCCATTTCATCCAAGCAATACATATACAATTGAAGAAGTGAATCAGAATCTAATGGATATCCTTGAAAACGTGGAAAAATGTGCTCAGGTAATTCTGGATAGCAAAATTCCCTATACTTTGAGGAATAAAGTACATAATGGGAAGCTTTTGGTTGATCAGGGAATTATCGCTGGCTGTGCCGGCGGTGGTTTTGAAAATATTTGTGATGCGGCCGACATCCTTAAAGGACACAGCATAGGAGTGGATGCATTTAGTCTGAGTGTCTATCCGGCTAGCACACCCATTTACATGGAACTGACAAAAAATGGTATCTTGGCAGATTTGCTAGAGATTGGAGTTGTTATAAAAACGGCGTTTTGTGGGCCTTGCTTCGGTGCAGGAGATATTCCGGCCAACAACGCGTTTTCTATTCGTCATTCCACGAGAAACTTTCCAAATAGAGAAGGATCCAAAATTCAGAATGGGCAAATATCATCTGTAGCTCTTATGGATGCACGTTCTATCGCTGCCACTGCGGCAAACAAGGGGTATTTAACTTCGGCGACTGAATATGCTGGAGAGTACCGTCGTCCAGTGTATCATTTTGACAGTAATATCTATGCGAATCGTGTTTTTGACAGCAAGGGTGTGACAGATCCCTTTGTTGAGATCCAGTTTGGGCCGAATATAAAAGACTGGCCAACAATGCCAAAGCTGTCTGAACATCTACTGCTGAAAGTAGTATCGGAGATTCATGATCCAGTTACTACTACAGATGAGCTAATTCCCTCTGGCGAAACTTCTTCTTACCGGTCAAATCCTTTAGGACTAGCTGAATTTACTCTTGCCAGGAAAGATCCGGACTATGTTAGGCGAGCAAAAGAAGTAAAGAAAGCAGAACTGGCCATCGAGATCAAGAACAACCCTGCTGAAGCACTTCCTGAGATTCAACCGGTGTTGGCGACGGTGCAAAAAAAATTTCCTTCGGTAAACAGTGCGAATCTGGGAGTGGGATCTGTAATTTTTGCGGTGAAGCCAGGAGATGGTTCTGCCCGTGAACAGGCTGCTTCTTGTCAGAAGGTTTTGGGCGGTTGGGCGAATATCGCCAATGAATATGCAACCAAGAGATATCGTTCTAATCTAATTAATTGGGGAATACTGCCCTTCCTGATCTCTTCTGGGGATCTTCCATTTAACAATGGAGATTATCTTTTTGTTCCTAATGTGAGAAAGTCAATTGAAGAAAAAGATGAGATAATTACTTCTTATGTGGTGAGAGATAATCTGAAAAAATTTGAAATGAAGTTTGGAAACCTGACAGATAATGAAAGAAAAATCTTACTGAAGGGGTGTTTGATCAATTATTACAAAAGATGATCGCCAGCATATGCCTGTCGATATTGAATATTTTAAATCAAAAAAAGATGGCGATAAAGCAACTATATTTCATATTGTCAGTCATGTAATATGGTAAAAATAGAGACCATAGTTTACTAAATGTTTGGATAGAGACAAGGGAGGTTGAAGAGCGGCTAGAGAGATGGCTTGATGCTGATATAGCTAGACCGTGTACTGCTGTTACAGATGTATCTTGTTAATTGTAAAGTTTAGAGGGAGCAGCTATCAAGTGACTTCTTTTCGGGATGGATTACTGCACACAATGGAAAGATCAAGACTTTGAGATGAAACATTGCAGTTAGTTTCTTTTAAACTAGATATATTCAATTTTTATACATACAGGAATACATGATGCGTTTTGCAGTAGAGATATAAAAACGGAAACGCCGGTATATTATTATACTTAATTTAATTTAAAGAGGGAGGAGAGTAATATAAGAGTATCTTTGAAGTTTGTACAAAATTTTTGTAAACTCAAAAATAAGGAGATATTTGAAGAACTGGTGTCTTATCTCGAACCTGATAGTTTTATCAGCAACAAGCAGCTTTCATAAAATATATATGAGAATCCATTTTAGTTTATAACAGATAACATGGAGCAATTTGCGGCTGGAGATTGTGAAGGAAATTGTTCACGTTATCAAAAAGGTCAATCAGACAACTGTCAGTGTTAGCATGCAATATTTTATAAGCGTAAAGGATATGTAGGAAAGTACGAAATAAAAATTTGAGCAAATGAAAAATTTTTGGGATTCAATTATATTGTTGATTTTTGAACACAACGAAAATGTTTAATGGTATTTTTCCGATCTTAATTGATTTAAAAATATCATCCGAGAGTTATTGAGGAGAATTTTCAATATGTTATAAACTATTGTATATGTTATAAACTATTGTATTTATGATTAGCGCTAAACTATGCTTTTATAAAGTGTCAACAAAAATTTTTGATATTCACAGCACTAGAATGTCAAACAAGAGAACAAAGAAACTGTTAAGATTTTCAAAGTAGCAAAGATGGTAGATATTTCGTTTATATAACAGAGTTTGTTAATACTCTGTTATATAACGCATGGAGCGAACATGTTGTATCTGTATATTTGGAAGATTTATTAATCATTCTTGCAAGAGGCTCTTTGAATTGCTTTCCAGGAATTATGAGATTGTTTTGTGGTGTCGAATAGTTAGCAAAGAACCATCTGAATAAAAACGGTTCTTATTATGTAACGGTGATGAATCTAGAGATAGGAAAACGACAAAGGTTGCAGTTCTGGAGTAAGCAAATTAAAGCGTTGAGATTCATAATATTGATGAGAAATAATTCAGTACTATTAGAGTTGGAAGAGGAGCAAATGGAAGCAAATGGAGAAATATTTAAATACTAGTTGAATGTCATTACATTAAAGAAAAAAGGGCACAGATTGTACTGATCTTTATAGTAATATGGTAAGATCCGAAATACTCTACTGTTGAAGAGATTGTTCAGGAGATAATAGCGAAGACGATGCTTGAGTTGTTTACTCATGAGAAAAAATTTGTGTTATGTTTATGATAGTTATTAGTTGTTTTTGACACACGTCGGAAGTATGTATTTTGTTCAAAGACTGTTACATAGTGATTTCTTTAATCGTGATTAAAAGAATTAAGTATCCTATATTTTTATTTTTATTTGATCTCCAGTTTAGATAAAAAACAGAAGCTGCGAGGAAGTTATAAAGTAAAAATTTCCAGGCGATTGTATTGACGGACAGATATACAATAATCTATATTTCTTAGTCGATTTTTATTGATACAAGTGTTTAAATTTGCAAATATCATAAAAAACGTTGACAAATGTTTTTATTTTTTGTATCATTTAATGAATCAAGAGTAATAAATTCAGGCATTTGGAGAAGTACTCAAGTGGCTAAAGAGGCGCCTCTGCTAAGGGTGTAGGTCGTTAATAGCGGCGCGAGGGTTCGAATCCCTCCTTCTCCGCTTTTAAAATGGA
>JABUSY010000009.1 GCA_021442455.1 Lachnospiraceae bacterium
TGGATTTGCGCAAATCCACAACAGTGGCCGAAGCCCTCCGCCACATTAAGCGTACCGACATTCACAAAGAAACTATCTATACGTGTTATATACTAGAAAACCGCAAACTGGTCGGTACAGTAAGCGCCAAAGATCTTTTGACTATGGACGATAGTATAACGATGGCAGAACTAATGGAAACCGAAATTATAACCGTCACCACCCACACAGATCAGGAAGAAGTGGCGAAACTATTCTCCAAATATGATCTCCTGGCTATTCCCGTGCTGGATACAGACGGAATGATGGTCGGTATCGTTACCTTTGATGATGCCATGGATGTTTTAGAAGAAGAAACCACAGAAGATATGGCTTTAATGAGCGCTATCACCCCAAACGCGAAATCATATTTTGAAACCTCTGTACTGATTCATGCCAAGCATCGTATCATGTGGCTTTTGCTACTGATGCTTTCTGCCACTTTTACCGGATTGATCATTGCGCGCTATCAAGCAATTTTCCAAATAATACCTCTTTTGATGGCATTCATCCCTATGCTAATGGACACAGGAGGCAACTGCGGCTCCCAGAGTTCGACTCTGATCATCCGAGGCCTGGCTTTAGATGAGATCCACTTCTCAGACATATTCCGCGTGATGTCTAAAGAGTTCCGCATCTCTCTTATCGTCGGAATCGGACTAGCTATAGCAAACGGAGCCCGCCTGATCATTATGCATCAGAATGTTGATATTGCTGTGATAGTAGCCTGTTCTCTAATTGGAACGATCATACTGTCTAAGATGATCGGCTGTACACTACCGATTCTAGCACAGAAGGTGAACCTAGATCCGGCAATCATGGCCACGCCACTGATTACCACTATCGTAGACACCTGCTCGACAATCATCTATTTCAAAATCGCCGAATTGGTATTCCATCTAATATTTTGATTCCTATCAAACATCATTCGAGCATACCATCATAGACAGAAAAACACAACAATAGCAATACCCGTGCGAATCGATAATCTGTCGTATCGTTCGGGTATTTTTCTGATTTGCCTCTTCTCTTTTCATCTATTGATTGCTCTAAGCAAGAAAAAAATGTTCTGCTTTGTCCGTAAATACATATAGATCAGGCATGACCAATGTCCCTGTTTTCACGATAGTCCAAAATAATCCATGGAAACATTACGATATCTCACCTGCTATGATATTTCCCCTCTCTGCAGCCTTACTTTCTAACAATCCCCATTGACCTTTAAACTCTCCATAACTTCTGAACATAGCTAAAATCGCCTTATCCTTCCAACCGAAATATCGCTACAACATTACCAATCAGTTTATTCTTTTAGTTTTAATCTTCCTTCTAAATATATGGGATAATATTTGTAAACTGATATTTTAGAACTATCACATTTGTAAAAGTATCTAAAAATAATCCGATGACCTTATCTTTTGCTTCATAATTTTCTGCCATTTATTCAGCATTGAAAAATATCAAAAATTCATCAATATTTTGAAAGATATCGAATGGCATTCAAATATCCTCACTGGTTATGACTATATCTCTTTGTGAGGCATACAGAAACTACCTCTTCATTTTCTTTTCTCATAGTAATATTCAATGTAATCTGATGACATTAGCTATATCATACTGGATAAATTTACTATTCATAATGTGCAGCTCGGTTATCAATTCTATTGACAAATTTTTTATTGACCATTATCATAGCTACTGCATATTCAACAACGGACAGACTGTCCCAAGGAAATCACATCATCCATCTCTTTTGCTCTTACCAGTGAAAATTTTTCTCGTGTTACTTCTATAGTTCCGAAAATTCTTTCATTTTCGATTTACCTTCTGATGGATTTTCGAGAAAAAATTCCACTCACAACAACAAATATACCTACCCATATACAGCGAAATTTAGCGTCCTCTAAGCAAGCATGTCACTATCTATCCGCTACAATACTAAAGTATATTGTAAAGAATTAAGCCAATCCATGCGATACACAACAATATCCTAGAAAATTTTACTGACAGCTCAAAAGACAATTTGCCGCACATAATTATGAGATCTTAGATTCTAACGAGGATGTTTTCGATGATACCAAAACAAATTTTCTGTTTTATATCGTTCTTGAACATATCCTCAGCAATCAACAAGAAGTATCCTTATAATTGACTTATATATCAAGCATACTGAAAACACAAAGGCATAAATTCAGTAAAGGGATCCTAAAAACATGTTTACAATTCTAATCTATACTTATTCTCAATACATTTATTTTTCATAATATTGCCCTTAGCCGGAAGAAAAGCGCCAGGTCATAGCACTATCATACGGATTCCACACTATTTTTTTATTAGAACCATACAAAGATTTACTATATCCATCTAGTATGCCGTCTTTCCGCGATAAATAAATGTCTCCGGAAAGTGATATGCACTAACGGAACAAAGCTGAAAATTTGTGTTAATCAATCACACCTTTATCTAATGAAATTGAAAAAAGATATTTATGAAAATAGAAGAAGCCGTTTTCGTGATCTATCGAGAATCCCTATAGTCCTTTTCGAGCACAAAGGAAAAGAGAACAAAGGATCTACACAACCAACGTAAACTTTCTGGAAGCAATACTGCAGAAAATAAAATATTGCATTCATACATGTACGAAAGAAACAGAAGACTACACACATCGTTGATTAAAAGCTGTTTCGTCGTTATCTGAATCTCCAGCTTACTGTATGAGCTTGATCTCCATAACAACAAAACAGACGTAAATGCAATATTCATGCATATGAAATACCAGATTAAAGCCCGAATACCGTTTCGGAAACGTTTGAAAAAACTGGAATTTGTTTATTCGAATATCAGCTCATATTCTGGATAAAAAATGAGAAAGCATATCAATTATTCGGACAAAAGCCCTATATCCAATCGCAGATAGATAAGAAATGGAAATAATGCAGCTTTAAACAGAATATTAGCAAGATGAAGAATTTCAAAGAATTCTTCTGTTGAGAAAAAACACAAGATAAAACTGGAGATCCTACGACTGAATATTAGGACAAAACATCAATAAACTGCATTGCAAAACTACATTCAGAACGGAAGCGAATCCATTGCTGTATAAAATAGCTGAAAGTTTATCAAGCATATTTTATAACCTTTATCAAAAAAACGGCTTCAGATATAAAATTTATCCTCTCTTCGGTAACTTTACTCACTGATACCCGAATCCAGCTTCTTCTTGCAAAACGTTCATACTTATAGTTTCAAGACCTTCTTGGATTTTATTCTTATCCCTGCTTCCTGTGTCTACCTATGAGTCTTTTGTTATATTTTTAAAAATTCTTCCGTTCCTCCCTCACAGCTGCCTCTACAACCAGACTGAATCGAAACTGATATAGTAATTGTACTACCAAAAATTCTACTACTTGATCTTTCTCCCGCACCACTCTGCTCAGATATCTATTTCACCATTCTGCTCCAGAAAAGCGCCTTAAAAAACACCTTCACTGCTATAAAAATTGTTTCCCATTTCGTCTCTAAAAATAGAATACTCCTGAACTACCAAGCAGGCTATGTTTCTATCTCTACCTGTTTATTTTATGCATATGAAACGCTTCATTATCTACAGCATTTTCAATATCCCTTCCAAAAGATTCTCAGGCTTCTCCACCATGACATCGGCACCCACCAGTTCTCCATCCATTCCAAATCCATAAGAGCAACCAATAAACGGACTATCACTTGCCCTAGCACATTCCATATCATTTTTACGATCACCGATGATCACATATGGACCTGGAATTTTTTTTCCGATCTGACGAATGATCTGTGTCTTCGGCACATACCCAAAGGACTCACAGTTATAAAAGTCCTCGAACCACCGATTCATACTGAATGTTTCCCAGTTGACCTTTGCATAAGAGGACTGGCAATTACTCAGAACTGCCATGCGGCATCCTCTGTCTTTCAGCTTATCAAGAACCGATCGAATACCTGAATGCCAAGCCGCCCGGCGGGAGCACACTGCCTGCTCCATATACGAACCAACCATGGCGCCAGCCTTATCCTTCAGTTCAACAAATAAGCCAGGAAGGAATGCATTCCACATCTCCTGTTTGTTCATGCCAATCCAGGAGGCAAGCCTCTTCCGGGAAGGGTATGGTACTCTAACTTCATGTTCCTCTTCCAGCCACTTGAACACCCTCCAAAGCGCCGGTTCATAGATGCGCATGGTATCATGAATTGTTCCGTCATAATCAAAAATCAAAGAAATGCCCATTTTACATTTTCCTCAAAAGATTGACCATTTCAATTGCCGATAATGCACAATCATATCCTTTATTTCCAGCCTTACTGCCAGCCCTAGCTACTGCCTGTTCAATATTTTCCGTGGTAATCACACCGAACAAAACAGGAATTCCGGAAGAAAAACCTACCTTTCCCACTCCTTTAGAAACTTCGTTACAAACATAATCATAGTGCGTGGTATCTCCCCTGATCACAGCTCCCACGCAAATCACTGCATCATATTTTTCAGATTTTGCCATTTTTGAAGCAACAAGCGGAATTTCAAAGGCTCCCGGCACCCATGCTGCCGTAATATTCTTTTCTTCTACACCGTGACGCACACAACCATCTACGGCTCCTCTAAGCAGCTTACTAACAATGATTTCATTAAAACGGGAAGCAACAATTCCCACTTTCATATCCTCTGGCGCCACAATTGTCCCTTCTAATACCTTTATCTGTTTCATCTTCGTATTCCTCCTAAATGATTTTATGCAATACTTAAAAACTGATTTGTCTGAATATGTGTCCCATTTTTTCCTGCTTCGTTTTTAGATAAAAATTATCGTACTGTTGTGGGGTGATCTCAATGGGTACCCGTTCCTTAATGAGCAGCCCAAAAACTTTCATCCCGCAAACTTTATCCGGGTTATTTGTCAGAAGCCTCAAAGATTTTACACCTAGGTCTGAGAGGATCTGAGCAGAAAGCCAGTATTCTCGAAGATCTGGAGCAAATCCTAGACGCAGATTTGCCTCCACCGTATCCAGCCCCTGTTCCTGAAGCTCATAGGCTTTTAATTTATTAATTAGCCCAATTCCCCGACCTTCTTGACGCATGTACAACACAACACCGCGACCAGCAGCCTCCATCTGCTGCATAGCTGACCGAAGCTGCAGTCCACAATCACAACGCAAAGAGCCAAATGTATCACCTGTCAAACATTCTGAGTGTACCCGGCAAAGCACATCTTCACCATCTCCTATTTCCCCCTTTACTAAAGCCAAATGATGTTCCCCGGTAAGGTCATTCATATAGCCACAGATCCTAAAATGTCCATATTGCGTTGGAAGGTCAGCACAGGTCGCCTGACGTACATGTTTCTCATGGATACGGCAATAATCCTTCAGCTCCTTGATCGTAATAAATTTCAGTCCATACTTCCAAGCCAACTTCCAAAGATTTAGCGTACGCATCATCGTGCCGTCCTCTTCCATCACCTCACAGCAAACGCCGCATTCCCGCAACTTGGCCAACCGCATGAGATCTACCGTAGCCTCTGTGTGACCATTCCGCACCAGTACCCCTCCATTTCTAGATACCAGCGGAAAAACATGACCAGGTTTTCTGAAATCCTGTGGTTTTGCCGAAGGATCGGCGCATTTCAACATAGTGTAAGAACGATCGGCGGCTGAAATTCCGGTTGTCGTGTCCACGTGGTCAATGGATATAGTGAACGCTGTAGAATGATTGTCTGTATTCTCGGATACCATCTGTGAGAGACCAAGCCTTCCAGCTACCTCCGCGCTCATTGGCATACAGATTAGCCCTTTCGCCTGACAGGCCATGAAATTAATGTTTTGCTGTGTGGCAAATTCTCCTGCACAGATCATATCCCCTTCATTTTCCCTCTCTGGATCATCGGTGACCAAAATAATTTTTCCAGCCTTTAAATCCTCCAGAGCCTCCGGAATCGTGTGATACATTTGTTTCATTTTGCCTTCTCCTCCTCTTGAAATTCCATATTTTCGAGCAATTCCATGGTAAGACCTTTACATTTTCCTGCTTTTTCATTGCCATTTCCCAGTATCTCCTCTGTAACTCCACGGAAAGTTCCTAATAACTTTTTTACGTATTTTCCAAGCATATCATTTTCCAAATTTACCAGGCTACCAGGTTTTTTATCCAGAAGGGTTGTTCTCCCTCCTGTATGAGAAATCAGAGAAACAGAAAACATCTTGTCATCCACCGACACAACTGTCAAGCTAATCCCGTCTATACAGACTGATCCTTTATTCACAATCAATTCCAACACTTCCCTTTCGGTCTCTATTGTCACCAAAACCGCATTTGACTCTCTTCGAAAAGAACGGATGATTCCTGTTCCATCTATATGGCCAGACACAAAATGACCTCCAAAACGTCCGTCCACCGCCATAGCCCGTTCCAAGTTCACCAGATCTCCCGGAACACATCTTCCAAGGCTACTTCTTCTGATTGTCTCTGCCATCACATCCGCCGTAAAACCATCTTCTTGCAGAGAAACTACTGTAAGACAAATCCCGTTCACCGCAATGCTATCCCCGATGTGTATTTTTTCCAGAATTTTCTTCGCCCGCACTGCAATACTTCCTGAGAAACCAGTGAGGGACAAGGAGCGGATTAAACCTTTTTCTTCCACTATTCCCGTAAACATCTTTCATCTACTCCTTTCACCAAATATTCTAGCAACAGATCTCCTCCGATCTGAGTGATTTTATCCAGGCGTAGCTGCCTTGCTTCTGAAGGAAGCTGCACGCCTGTTCCTTCCACTGGAGTTCGACCGGATCCTCCGAATATTTTCGGCGCTATAAACGCTTTCACCTCCTGAAGAATCCCTACCTGCAGGGCTTTATCATTCAAAATAGCTCCACCCTCCAGTAAAATACTGTCAACTTCACCGATTGCCTGGATAGCCCCGCATCCAAACAATTTCATCAGTCGCCTCAGATCAACCTGTTCCTGTTCACCTGGAACTGAAATCACATGAAGTCCCACCTCCTGCAGCCGCTTACGTTTTTCTAAGAAATCTGTTTTAGTTTCATCCATGGCACAGACAACAACTGTGGGATATTTACGAGCTGTCTTACAGATCCGACAGTTCTCTGGAATCCTCAGCCTGCTGTCACAGATAATCCGAACCGGATTTCTCCTTCCCTTTTCTCTCACAGTTAGCAACGGATCGTCGGACAAGATAGTCCCTATTCCCACCATAATACCCATATACGTCCAACGCATTTCCTGTACCCTTGCCCGTGCCTCTTCTCCAGTAATCCATTTGGAAGCACCGCTTCGAGAAGCAATTTTCCCGTCTGCAGTCATAGCGTATTTCATCACCACATAAGGACGCTTCTTAGTGATGTAATGAAAAAACACTCGATTTAGCCGATCGCAGTCTTCCTTCATGAAACCTTCTTCCAAACAGATGCCAGCTTTTCTCAAAACAGCACTGCCCTTCCCGGCTACTTTAGGATTCGGATCCCTGGACCCTATAATTACTCTGGCGATCCTATGTTCCAGAATAGCATCCGTACAAGGCGGTGTCTTTCCCTGATGACAGCATGGCTCCAAGGTAATATACAGATCTGCTCCCTCCGCCGTATCTGTCAAGGAAGCTATTGCATTCCGTTCAGCATGGGGTGCCCCAAAGCGGGAATGATATCCCTCTCCGATTATCCTTCCCTCCTTCACAATCACCGCACCAACCAGTGGATTCGGATTCGTCCATCCTTTCCCCTTCTTGGCCAGCTCTATTGCTCGTTCCATAAATCTACGATCTATCATCTCTCATTCCTTCTTTCTTAATGTATTCAAGAGCCAGCCTCCATTCTTTTAGGTTACATAAATGCTAGGTATGGAATTTCCCTAACAAACAAAAACTGCAATAGAAAAATGTCCCGGAACTCATCATCACCCCGTTTCCCATTCTAGGGAACGGTGCCATTCTTCAGGTTCTGAGACATCTCATTCTATAACATCCTGCTCTTGACCAAAATTCCACAGTATCTTTTCAAAACTTCCGTAAGTCTTTCATGGCCTATCCATGAATCTATTCATCCGTAAAATCTCAAAACCCTGAAAGGATAATCCATTTCAGGGTATCATGTATACAGTAGATAAACTGTTATACATCTTCTTTTATCCAGACTATACTGTCGGCTTCGGAATCTCACCGAATTCTGCCTATTGACTCACAGACTTTATCGCCGGTAGGGAATCACACCCTGATCTGAAGATTATTGTTTTTTAGCTACAGGTTTATTATACTCTATCTTATCCTGCTTTTCAAGTATTTTTTCCTATATCTAAAAGTACAGACTGATATCCTTCCAGATACAAAATTTCTCCGCATATCTTCATCCTGTCATAATTATTCAGAAACACTTTTGCAATCTTCCATGTACAACTAAATACCATAGAAAACTATTCTGATAATGCTCGATCATCAAAAAAACACACTCACCTCCGCCCGTGCGCTAAAATACAAGGATATTTTCTGTTTTTGCTCAATCTAATTCAACAGTGATAAAAATAAAAGAGCGAACCCATTTTCGGTTGTTTTCGATAAAATAGGTAAAAATAATATTGCTTCATATTCTAGATATTCTCCCACACACTGCTGCCAAAATACCTCCACCAATTACAGAACGGTTTCCTTCTTCAATGATATAAAAATATTTTCTATATTGGCCCTCCGGAGTTTCCGGGGCTTTTCGGAACCAATCTTTTTCGTCAGAACAATAGTACAACCGCCAGAGTCATGAGAATAGCAATTACTAGTTTTTTCTAAGAGCACTTCTTTCATATCTTCCATAGCACCTAATCTTGGATCTAAAGAACAACGTAACCAATATCCTCGTATCATTATTAATGGCTTTATATGGTAAGTCACAAACAAGACATTCATCTGCTTATTAGTGCTAAGACTCATGAATTTTCTTAATGTTATACGTCAAAATAGAGTTCACATCCTCATTCAAATTTATGTTTCATACAGATAAGTAAGCACAGCTTCTGTGTATTCTCCCATTTTACAATATCTCCAGAACCTCCTGATCATTGCTGTAAAACAACACTTTTCCAGTTTCATGGCATTGTTTTCAAAGCTTCCTCCGATCAAAGATCGTACCAATACCGCTGAGCTCTTGGTTGCAATAAAATATCCACCGCCTGAAAGTAATATCATTGGTTTTGTTATTAAATTTCTTATACATATAGGTACGGCTTACTACACAAATGGCTTATCCAATATAAATTCCTTCTTGTCTCAAGCAATGAATCAGTTCTGATATGAGCATGAACAGATGGAGATCGTTATTTTGAATGTCCGCCAACATCCTCAATTTATGTTATGTACAGATCCAACACTTAACTCCACACATTCCTTCAGAATCAGCTGAACAGTGTTGTTGTGCACGCCATAAAAAACTGCTGCTAAATCCTCACAACAACTGCCCCTTTGCTATCGCTGTCATTCGAATACAGAAACATCATTAAGTTGCAGTATATATCCTTGTTTCCCGATTAATCTTATCATTTTTCACAATACTAATCGTAGGAATTACTGCAAGATCAGCCACGCTCACCAATAACAGGCAAATAAAATCCAACGGGATCTCAGCCGAGCTACTATTATTCTTTAGAAAATGCCCGATTGACAGAATTCAGATTTTCATACCAGCCCGCAATGAGCAGTATTATACATTCTTGATACCACACAGTGGTTAAAAAGATCAACGATCTCTTCTAAAGAGAAATCAAAAAACAAACTCCAGCACTTTCATTCCAGATATCTGATCTCGCACACCAACTGTAAAACACTTTGCGTCCAAAATGTCAAATCTTCTGCAATGATATTGAATAGCCCTAGAGTCTTTTTCAAAATTCGAAAAAGCTTCTCCATAGGCCAAAGGAACCTGTTTCCAAAGATTAATCTCCTCCATTTTATAATGAAGCATCAAACTTTCTGAAATAATTTACATGTCCGACATCATATAGCTGAATGCAGTATTTTCATTGGATCCACTACTCACAAACTTTTTCTTTGTAAGAATCTCAGAAATATATGAGATTGCCGCACCACTGCTCCTTGGATATAAAAGTATCCGGAAGGACAGCCCTGCGACAGCAATCGGAAGATTCTTTCTGTCAAACTTAAATATACTGAATCAAAGCCCAAACATCCGAACTGTCCAATGGCTACATCAAGTGGCCGTCGAGGCTGTTATATTTTGATTGTATTAATATCATGGTCATCACAAAAAGTTATAGAGCATTTATTTCATAGAACACCTGATACACTTCCCCGTTATTTCCGCACGAACGCCCCAAAAACTCAATCTTACTACTTCCCCGCTGTGCTCTCATACTGATAATAGCCATCAAACGCTCTTCCTAAAAGATCTCTTTCAGCATTGCTTTATTTCTTTATATTTCATCGTCATAACATCATGATTAATACACTCTTTCAACTTCACATCAAATAATTTCTGAGCTTTCCGGTTTATCTTCAGCATTACGAATACAATTAATCAAAATCAGGCCGTCTTTCATAATATGCCATGATCACTAGATATTCCACCCGGTTCTGCTTCAGCAAGACCATCTATTAATCCTATCATAAACTTTATTTACATTACTTATCGGATATTCCATCTTCAGACGATTGATGAAAATCACAATCCGATTTCTCATAATGTACACACAAAACAATACTAGAAGCGTCAATACCACTTATCAGTGTGCATGCTTATCTCGAATATTTGATCACCCAGATATATTATCCCATTATTCAATCGCAGCACGTAACAACAGGTTCTGCTCTTTACCAATATCTGAGAAAAGCGGTCTATCATGCCTCACGCGCCCAGCCTTCATGCCTTCCATCACATCAGTCTTCTCGATGTAATGGCTCAGATCCTCAGCTGTTTTCTTCACATTGCCTTCAATTCAAAAAACACACCACTATTCATATTAAGCAGCGTAAATTCTTCTGCGAAAAATACGTGAGATGGATTTATCCAGATATTAAGGGTCCATAATAAAGGTTTAAAGATATTCACCTTCATCATTAGCTGCTCATATATTCAATTATACATTACAAATTCCATAACCTGCATCAAAGTATTATGCTCGTCCTCATTCACTCTTGCCAGCTAAATACAAACACCTATCTTCCTGCTGACAAAATCTCAGGTTCACGGGTTATATTAGGAAAAATCTACTGCAACTCATTCCTATAGATAATGCTCATAATGCTCATATTGCCAAATTAAAATCTTCACCATTTCAAGTTTCAAGCCAACCAACAATTAGGAAACAAAATTATACATCTAATCCCTTATCATTATAAGATCACCTGGCGGGAATTTTGTATTTATTTCTACGACCGCATTACTCAAAAATCAAAATTCATCCTTCATGTTCCGCGTTAACCTGACGATCAAACATCAGATATCTCTCAATACTTAATAACCCCATTCCTTGGATAATCACGAGCAGAACTACCTGAACATAATTACCTTATGACCAAGTAACCGTAAAAATCGAAAAATTTTCAATTTCTGAATATCCTATAACGATTGATATTTTCATAACAATTGTTCCACTTCATTGCAACTAAACGCATCCTAGCATACCTCTTTGCTTCTTGCTTATTTATAGTCAACAATATCTCACTTAAGCGTACAACAAAGAAGAACCATGCAATCATTCTCTAATAACACATTTTTCTCTCTGACACTTAAAAATATTACAGCAAACACACCCTGAATTTCTGATAACATCTAATTAAAAATGTTGCATTAAAAAATAATTTTCATAGTGTATTTATTATTAACAACCTCGAACAAACTTCATAAGCCAAGGTATGCTCATATTATCATACCCGATTGTTACATTTCTTCCTTTTATTGCTTTATAATACAGGAACTAAAAACTCTACCTCTAGCTTATCATAACATTCTTCCAAAAATTAAAGTGATGATATTTAGAAAAGTACTCTTAGCTCATATTTACGAATTAGATTCTTTATTGAATACGAAAAACAAAATCTTCTGGTGCAACAAATAGAACGAAAAAAATCCATTTTTCGTTCTAAGTACTGAATTTTTTTCCATTTAATGATCATAACCTGTTCTAAATCAGCTAGCGTTATTTCACGCACTTAAAGCATTTAATCCCTGTTTTAAATATTCCTGTCTTGACTCTTCAAATTCAGATGGCTTACATGCAAACTTCCTACAGTCTAACCGTCCGCCTGCAAACGAATCACACTCGAATAGCTCCCATTTCGAACAATTCTCGCTTTATCCGCTCACGCTCTGCCTGAGAGAGGCTGAGATATGTTGGATGATATTCTCTTGCAGTCTGAATTTCACCTGCCTCATAATACCTCAGTGCCAGGACGCCTAAAGCTCCAGCCCTCTGTTTGTTCAGGTGGAGTGGAGCCTCTGTAAAAGGAACCTTCAGAAGCTTTTGAAGCATTTCCCAATAGACAACCGCTCCATCTCCCAGAAAAGTTATCGACTCACCCAAAGCGTTCAGTTTTTTTGCTAAATTCACCACCGCCTCTGACGTTTGAGACATCACCGTGATAAGCTTGTGATGCTTAAACCGGTAAATTCCAGTATAAACCTGAAAACGCCGTGCATCCAACATCGGACACACCAGCCCCTCCGTATCATACAGGTTATAGGCCAGCGCCTCTACTGTCGGTACAGAAATCAGCGGCTTATTTAGAGCCAACCCCAATCCTTTCGCCGTTGCTGACCCGATCCGCAACCCAGTAAACGAACCAGGCCCTCCTGCCACCGCTATAGCATCCAAAGTTTTGAGATGCATATCTATCATTGTAGCTGCTGCATCTAACATCGGAAGCAACGTTTGAGAATGTGTCTTCTTATAATTCACCGTATATTCTGCCAAAAGTATACTATCCTCTAGGAACGCTACAGAAGCCACTAGCCCTGAACTGTCAATTGCCAGTAATTTCATCCTCTTCTATCCCTTCTATATGAATAAGACGGTAATCAAAATAATCAAAATCTTTCTCCAGATCTTTGTCTATAGATACAGAAATCGACCCTTCCGGCAATAATTCCCGGATCAATGCTGCCCATTCGATCAAGCAAACTCCTTTTCCAAAAAAATAATCATCGTAACCGATCTCTTCCATATCTTTCGGATCACCAATTCGATACACATCAAAGTGATACAATGGAAGCCGACCTCCACTGTATTCCTGCATAATCGTAAACGTTGGACTGTTAACCGGATCTGCAATACCCAATCCTGCTGCCATCCCCTTCGTAAAGATAGTTTTTCCGGAACCAGATTCCCCATTCAGCATATAAATTTGACCCTGCTTTGCGACCTCCCCCAAGCGCCTTCCTAAAGCAAAAGTTTCTTCCTGACTATTTGTTTCAACTCTCATCATTTACTCCTAACTGTTCTATACTGATATACTGCTTTTGACTTCCATCTGTTTCTTACTCCTTAGTACTACTGCGCAAATAGTTCAAAATCACTAAATATTTTATCACATTTCCGTCTTCGATAGCCATAAAATAGTAAAAAAATTCGTAATAATAGCCAGCCCCATCTTTTTAATCATCATGAAAAATAACGATATTATAAAAGTTGAACTTTCCACCACTCAATCAATCTTATGAAAAAAGTGTGCCAAACGGCTAACTTGTTACTAGATAATTTCTGAAATTATAATCCAAGGCGGCTGCTCCATTGTCCATAACATAAAAAATCCAAACTATATTATCAAGAAAACATTCATCCAATATGATTCTTTCAGCAAGAAGATATTCTTTTCTATAAGTACATGTTATATATCCGAATTCTATGGCATCTGGATAACGTATACGTTTCTTCTGACAAAAACACAGAAGGTATGAACATTATATACAGGTATCTTAACAGATTTCCGCTACTGTTCCAAAGTAGTTTAAAAAAGCGCTTTCATGATCATAGATCTTCTAAAAAACAGAATATCCCTCTTGGCTCACTCCTTTATTTCTTCTTCTATATCAGCTTCGCATAATAAAGTTTCTTTTTTCTTAATTTCTGCTTGTCCGTTTGTAGCATTGCTCACATCTTGATAAAATTGTTTTTCTTTCCAGATCGGAATAATTACCAGAAGTGTTACGATATCCGTATAATCTACTTGCAGAACCGATATTTTTCTTTGTCTCAGCAAAGGCTGAATCCTTCTAGCACTAATATAATTTGTCCGGATTTCCATCAGTGAACCAATTTTTTTTTCAATCAATACGGTGTTATTCAAGGCTTCCCGAACCGCCTTTGAATAAGCTCTGACCAACCCTCCGGTGCCCAATAAAATTCCTCCAAAATACCTAGAGACCACAACTGCTGTATTATATAAATCTTCTCTCAGTAACACATCTAGCATTGGCCGTCCTGCTGTTCCGGCAGGCTCTCCATCGTCACTGGCTCGTATAATTTCCCGTTGTTCACCGATCATATAGGCAAAACAATGGTGATGGGCATTCTTATATCTCTTTCGCATTTCTTTAATAAATTGAATCGCATCTTCCTCTGTCTCTACTAACCTAACATTCACAATAAACCTTGATTTTTTTTCAATAATTTCAGATTTAGAGTTTCTATAGACAGTTTTATATTTCAGCATTCTTTCTTCCATAATATAATAATATCATAATTTTATCAAATGTGAACTATTATTTTTCTAATCTTTAAGAAAGAACATAAATGAATTTTGATAAGCGAGATATTCAGAAAAAAATGAAAAGCTAGGCTGACTCATTAAGCATAATGAAGACACAAACACAATTTCTGCACTTCGGAAACTCTTCCTTAGTATCATCGCTTGTTATACAATAGTCATCTGCTTTTGCGTAGATACATATCGAAGTATTATTGACAACACATCAAATATTTATAATATTAATATCATGCCTCTTATCTATGACACCTAGATTTATAATATAAATGCGAACCAATTTCAAAAGAATTTAGTTAAAACAATTGTGTTTTAGTTTCTATTAGTGAAATCTCCAAGAATATGCAGTACGCAATCGTATCAATTGAAGATTCTTGTTTTGATGAACATAACGGAAAAGACTCTCTGAAAATTCTCTGAGCATTAGGGCAGCGATTATCAGAACTATATCACATGAAGACTCCCAAAACAATACCTGGCTATGGAAATTCAAAAAATCTCTGGCTACAAAAATAAAAATATTCAGAAGATCATTCTTAGCTATCAAATTTGCTTCTAAATCATAGTGATAGCCGAAGGAGATAGCAAAAAAACTACTTCAAGAAGAACTACAAAGATTTAACGCTTTCTGAAGATTGCCGTACTACGATTCAGGAACGAAAATATATTTTTAATAGATAATGTAACCAACTTTCCTGGCAATACCAAAATTAACCTGAACTGAGCTCTGATCGTAGATCATTCGAACGAAAAAATCCAGTATTATAAACATGAAATAATACATGTATATTTACTACACATCGTTCCCATCTTTGACTTTTTTCAGCTCTAAGAAACAAGACAAAAGCTATTATAAATCAGTATAAGTCAGCCGATTATCAACCAAAATGATGATATCCCATTATGTGGATGCAACAGAACAATTTTACATCCCAGCCTCAGGCTGCTATAATGGTCATCGCGATCAAATGGGCAGGCTATGTCAATGAAATTGCGGAAGGCCACAGCCAAAAGATTTTCATTCTCACATTGAACTGTTCCATAGAAAGATGTGGACAAAACCACTGCCACCTTAAAAATACTTTCAACCTATAGGGCCCTACTTATAGATCTTGTGTGCCTTAATTTCACTACTGTGTTGAATGATGAATCATACAATTATTTTAACGGCAATCTGAGCAACAATACCGATAAAGTAATCATTCACTTTCATAAGATGCTCTAGATCAAGGTAATAAAGCGAATCCATCAGCATCTTTCTGATATCGGATTGAAGCTTTCACCTACGTCCAAAAGTTACCATCTGTTCAGAGATAAAACTTGGAAAGCATCAGATAAATTCCATAGTTAAAGAATATTTTGAAATATCACAAATATCTGCCACACGGTGTTACACAGCACTAGCTACCTCAGATGCTGACATTACTTGCAACACCCTTCATCTCAATCAACGAAAAAAAATCATTTTAGAAATAATAAAGGGGTATTTTTATTAGGAAATACCCCTTTCTGTAAAAATGAGTTATTCTGTAGCCTTCCCATTCTTTTTAGAATATTCAAACACCTATAATTGCTATTAAACGTTTCACATAATTATAAGATCGTCTTTCTGCAAGCGCAAGTTGGTACAACGGCTTTCTAAATGATCGTAGTCCACATATGCTCTTTCTCTAGAGAAGCTCTCTACCGCCTTACTTCCCCTAGGTAATAACAAAGATATCCTTCCACATTAATGTCTATTCCCTCCAAAAGTGTGAAAAAACCTAACCTACTTTTCTTTCCATGACCTCTATCAAATGCTAACACGTTCACGAAAAGCTAAAGTAGTTTATATCTTTTTCAATTCCCTGTATTGCCGTATTGATAGCACTATCAAATCCAATGCTCTAAATATTAATATAGGAAATTTCTAATAGTTCCGAAAATCACTATAATAATATTAATATCTAGAGCGAACACTCTCTCTACTCATCATCAAACCACCAAGGTCATTTTGATGCCATACCTCTACAGCCTGTAATTTTTCTTTCGATATACTACTTATTTCTGCACATCGGACTATGATGTATCCGAATTATTCATCCTCGCCCGATGATTTTTGAAACATTTTTAGTCACGCATACGTCATATCCCGTTTCTCAAACACCTTTTTATCTTCAACCTTTTTATAGAAGTCCCCTTTTGGACAACAGTGCGGATATTTGCGTTCAGAAGCGATACGTCACATCCAACTTGCTCAACACCTCATTCACTTTATAGTACATATAATCAACGCACTTTACAGGACGCTCCTCGAATTCCGCTGACAGTTTTTTTCTTTAAAATCAAAATTGCCAACCACGCCAATCAATTGCCTGAATCATATCACCAGGATAATTCGCATCCTTCCGTTTTAAGTGTTCACCACAGCTTCTTGTTATAGAGAAGTGGTAGAATCTTAGGAACTTTTTCGCACGCCACTTTCTCAGTCATAGGAGCTACAGATCTCAATCCGGTTATTGCAACAACAAGCAGGTTTTCCAATGGAATATACAACTCTTTTGATCAAGCAAAAAATGTTTTTGATTCTATATGTCAGATACATGCCTTAGATTTCTTGAACTATATGCCAAATTTTCGAAAAAATCACAGTTTCTTTCTTGGTTAAGCTTTTATTTCCCGTATTTTTATACACCAACCCGCCTGCCCCTCATTCTCAGCTTATCTCATGCTCCCTATTTTAGTAGGAAGTTTTGGAAGGTAAATAATATTTTCAACAAAGGAGAAAGTTAGAATACAAACCATCACTACTGCTCCATCAAAGCTTTGGAAAAGCGATAGGATAAATACGCCAATATTTTCGCCTACTTTTTTGCAAAGAATTACAAAAACCGTAAGCATTGAAAAAAAGTGTATAAAAATCAATCAGTAATTATAGAAGGCTCCGATTTGAAAACGATAATAGTACAACAGTCAGTGAAAGCATGATCTTCATCACCATCCGAATGAGAATTCGATAATTATCTTTTCCAAAAATACCCGTTTGTTTTAAAGCGATCACCTAAAAAATAATCCCGATATAAAACAGCGGATGATAATGTTTTCAATTCTTTGCTTTCATAAGATGGGAATACCTGAATACTTTTATGCAATCGCATCTGTAACCTTCTAATTCCCGCCTTCAGAGAAAACCCGTGCTCCGATGATTACCTGTTTCACAGATGAGAGAAATCAACTCTATAAAAACTGAATCAATACGCCAAAACAATATTGTTGAACCATACAATAAAATCTTTATATTTATCAACATTTGTAATCTACTCAGCTCTGCAAAAAAATTCTGTGTCTCAGCTATAATGCCCTGTCAATCTTCGAAACAACGATCGAAATAAAGAAAAATATGCCAGCTAACTAAGAATATCTTTCTCCGTAGAACTGCTTAAATGCTTCGCAATATTTAATTGGATAAAAAATGGCACGTAATCTATGCCTTGAAACCTGAACTCGTTAAAATCTTTACGCATCTTTCAATAGAAAATTGTTTTACACGATATCATAACAATAATCACAGTTCCACATCTTCTAAGTCAAAATTATAGATCTTCAAACTTGATAATAAACATTTCCAAATACTCTTGTATTAAACTAGCCAACAGAACTCCGTAATTAATTTAATTACCACAGCACTAACAAAAATATATCGTTTTCTGACCATTTTGACCAATTCTGAAATCTTTCAAAGGCTTTGTACATACATTTTCTTGCGTTCATGTTATTGTGATATTTTCAGCGTTAGCTGCCATGACTGTCATTAGAATGCCAAAAACATATTTCTCCAACTGTTCCATTTTGCTTTTTCAATATTTGATAACTTCATTCACAGCGCTAGATAGCGAAATTTTCACACCACCAATAAATGTGCTATACAAATCTTTTTCGTGAATGTATAAGAATCTGCATAAGCAGTAGACAACCATATAATACCCTTTATGCAGGGCGGTGAACAATAAATCCATTTTCCCTTTTGCTCCTACTGAATATTTTTAAGCAATTTTTCTATCTGCTCTTTCAGCTTGATCATTACATCATTCGCACAAAACTTATCATCTTCAACAGTCCGCTCATATATTGCCAACGATAGTTTTTCCTAGATATCGCAAACCATTTAAAAGCTTTTCAGTACAATATCTCAAATTCTTTTTCATCCTTCTTCCATCTTCTTTGGCTATTAACGTCGATGTCAAGTTATGATATGCCCTGATAAATAGCTACAACCCCACTATTTCCTTCCTAAGTATAGATTATGTAGTTAATCATAGAAACCCGTTACCACTCCAACACTCTACAATAATCCCACTATCGAAAACATTTCAAAAAATCTAGAACTGATACATGAAAATATTTAAAATATTTCTTTTATGTATCTACTTGTCGCTCCTAATTTAGCATAAAACAGTAATAAAAATTTAAACGACTCGTAACGATGCAAACCTTCCTAAACTGCATGAATAGAAAAAGCTCTATACCAGAGCTTATGCTTATTTATCTCTCCAGATAATACGCCCTTTGTTCAGATCGTAAGGAGAAAGCTCTATGATTACTTTATCTCCCAGAAGGATTCTTATAAAATTCATGCGAAGTCTTCCGCTGATATGAGCCAGCACCACATGCTTGTTCTCTAATTCTACCTTGAACATCGCATTTGGAAGCTTCTCTAGAACGGTTCCTTCCACCTCAATCACATCTAACTTCGACATATATCAAACCTCCTTGAGTTTAATTGCTTTTCTGATATCTTCATTTCGAAGGGGCAAATGTTTCCCTATCCGCTCTTGCAGTATTACTGATACACCGTAATCGGACTGGATATGTTTCAATTTCTTCTTCTTCAATTTATCCAGAGGTCGGATCTTTCCATCAGACAAATATACATATATTTCATTTGCTTCGATAATTATATATAATCTCCCCTTGTCATGACCTGCAAGACTTCTAGCATACATTCCTTTTACAAGCTGCTTCATGGTAACTCCTTTATTTGCTTAGAGTAATCAGCTCCGGCTCACCATCGCTAATCACAATAGTATTCTCATAGTGAGCTGACAACGAACCATCTTCTGTCACAACAGTCCAGCCGTCATCCAACCAGCGTACATCAGACGTCCCAATATCGATCATTGGCTCAATTGCCAGCGTCATCCCAGAATGTAAAAGGATACCCCTACTTTTGCATACAAAATTTGGAATCTGCGGATCTTCATGTAAACAAGTACCGATTCCATGCCCCACTAGATCTCTTACTACTCCATATCCAAACTTCTCCGCGTACCTACCGATAGCAGAAGATATTTCATGAAGATGCATGCCTGCCTTTGCATACTTAATACCTTCAAAAAAGCATTGCTGAGTCACATCGATTAATCTCTGCGCTTCTTGACTAATTGTGCCAACACCATACGTACGAGCCGCATCTGAATGATAACCTTTATACATCAAACCAGCGTCCAAGCTGACGATATCTCCCTCCTTAAGAAACCTGTCTTGCTTCGGAATTCCATGTACTACCTCCTCATTTACTGAAACACAAATAGATACTGGATATCCGTTATAATGCAGAAAACTTGGTACACATCCAAGTTCACGAATCATCTTCTCACCTTCATGATTAATCTCCCAGGTGGAAATACCCGGCCGGATAAGTTTTGAAAGTCCATCGTGAACCTGCTCCAAAAGCTTTCCTGCATGCCGCATTATCTCAATCTCTCTGGCAGTTTTAATCGTTACTGACATATTCCTATACTCCTAAAATCTTGACAATATCCTGGAATACCTTGTCTATATCCTTGGTACCGTCCACTTTAACCAGAATACTTGCTGCATTATAATAGTCGATCAGAGTGTGCATCTGCGCATGATATATATCAAGACGTTTTCTCACTGTTTCTGGCTTATCATCATCACGAAGAATGAGAACACCTCCGCAGATATCACACTTATCTTCAACTTTTGGAGGATTGTATTTCACATGATAAGTTGCACCACAGACAAGGCATACACGTCGTCCAGACATACGATTTACTATCTTAGCATCCGGCACTTCAATATAAATGACATGATCCACTTTTACATCACTCTGATCCAAAGCGGCAGTCAGTACTTCAGCCTGTGAAAGTGTCCTTGGAAATCCGTCTAACACATATCCATTTACAACATCTAGATGGAAAATCCGGTTTATCACAAGATCACAAATCAGATCATCAGGTACCAACAGGCCCTGATCCATATAAATCTTGGCTTTCTTCCCCAGTTCCGTCTCATTCTTAATATTCACACGCAAAATATCACCGGTAGAGATATGCGCAATTCCATACTTTTTTGCAATCCATTGTGCCTGTGTTCCTTTACCGGCTCCCGGTGATCCTAACATAAGAATTTTCATACACAGATACCTCTCTTAATCAATTATTCAGATCAGGTAGGTAAATTGGATACTCTACATTATACAAAAGGGTTCCAATAACCTGCCTGTGTACTAAAGACAATGCTATAATCATTCTCACACCATAACCTTACTATAACACAAACCTGTTAATTGTTCAAGAAGCCTTTGTAATTCCGAATCAACATCATAGATTCCATCTGTTTCAATGTCTCCAAAATAACCGATACGATAATTATCAAAGCAGTTCCTCCAAAGGATACATCAGCATTAAACATACCATTAAAGAAAAAGGGAATGACGCTTACAATCACAAGACCGATCGTACCGATAAAAATGATATGTTCCAATACTGAATGCAAAAAATTAACCGTTGCTTTTCCAGGTCGTATTCCCGGAATAAAACCGCCCTGCTTCTTTATATTATCCGCCACTTCAATAGGATTGAAGGTGACAGACGTATAAAAATAAGCGAAGAAAAACACCAATACAACGTAGAGAATTAAACCGATGCTTGAAAACCAATCGTTTGGTTTGAACCAGTTGCTGGAGCTGAGCATAGTAATAATTTTCCTACCCCATTTTCCAAGCATTTTGCCTGTAAAAGTCACAATGATAACCGGGAAAGACATGATTGAAGATGCGAAGATAATTGGAATTGCACCAGCTGTATTAACCTTCAACGGAATATGTGAGAATTGACCGTCCACTATCTTGCTTCTCATTTTCTTGGAATATTGAACCGGAATTCTTCTCTCTGCTTCGTTCAAGATCAAAACTAGCACTGTTACTGCCAATATAATGACCGCAATGACAATTCCGGAAACTATTGCTTTCACAATTGTTTTCCTTTTTACGAATTTTTCAAAAAGTGTGATTATATCCACCGGAATACGAGACAGGATATTAAACAAAAGGATCATGGAAATACCATTGCCCACACCTTTATCGTTTATCTGCTCACCGATCCACAGCAGAAAAGTGGAAGCAGTAGTTAAAGAAGTGACCACCACAATTATATTGATCGCATTTAACTCAAGGATCAACCTCTTTCCAAATCCGATACACATGCCAATGGATTCCAATAACGCAAGACCGACCGTTAAATAACGAGTTAGAGCCGCTAACTTCTTGTAACCGCCTTCTCCATCTCTCTTCATTTCCTCTAACTTCGGAATTGCTATCGTCAAAAGTTGAATAATGATAGAAGAAGTGATATACGGTGTAATACTAAGTGCAAAAATGGAAAAATTCGTCAAGCTTCCACCTGTAAAGGCGTTCAGAAAAGCAAACGCATCATTGGATTTTTGATTGAAATAATATCTAAAAAAACTCTTATCAACGCCTGGCACCGGTATTTTGGATCCGACACGAATCACAACCAGGATAAACAAAACATAAAAAATCCTATGACGCATTTCTTTAATCTGAAAAGCATCTTTTAAGGTTTTAAACATCAAATCACCTCGACTATCCCACCTACCGCCTCAATTTTGACTTTTGCACTTTTACTAAAAGCGTTCATTTTTACTGTAAGTTTCTTGGAGAGTTCACCATTGCCAAGAATTTTCACTCCGTCTTTCTGGTTGGATAACAATCCTATTTTCATTAAGGACTCAATTCTTACCTCTGAACCGTCCTCAAATCTCTCCAACTCGCTCACATTAAACGCTATGATTTTCTTAGAATTCCTGCATGTAAAACCTCTTTTTGGGAGTCTTCTGTATAAAGGCATCTGTCCGCCTTCAAATCCTGGTCTCGGTCCTCCAGAACGAGCTTTTTGTCCCTTATGTCCCTTACCGGCTGTCTTACCATTGCCTGAAGCATGTCCACGGCCTTTACGGAAGTTATCACTGTGTTTTGAGCCCTCGGCTGGCTTTAAATTTGATAAGTCCATGTTGGTACCTCCTTGTCACTAAAGATTATTCTTCCACCTTTAACAAATAATCAACCTGCCTAATCATGCCACGGATAGCAGCATTGTCAGGCTGTTTTACTGTTTGGTGAACTTTTTTTAAACCCAATGCTGCTACAATCTTTTTATGCTTTGCCACACAGCCGATTTGAGATTTTACCAAAGTAATTTTTAATTTATCTATCATTATCCTCTCTCTCCTTAAGTAAAGATTTCTTTTACAGATTTTCCACGCAGTCTTGCTATTTCTTCAGGAGTTTTTAACTGACGAAGACCTTCAATAGTTGCCAAAACTACATTTTGTTTATTATTGGATCTCAATGATTTAGTACGAATATTCTGGATACCAGCCAGCTCTACTACTGCACGGGCAGGGCCTCCTGCGATTACACCAGTACCTTCCGGAGCTTTTTTCAACAAAACCTCTGCACTTCCAGATTTTCCAATAAAGTCATGGGTAACACTTTTATTTTTATCTCTCGCAACGTTCACCAATTTCTTCATAGCATCTTCTTTACCTTTACGGATTGCCTCTGGAATTTCAGTTGCTTTTCCAAGGCCTGCGCCCACATGTCCGTTGTGATCACCCACAACTACTAAAGCGGTAAAACGAAAGTTACGGCCACCTTTAACAACCTTGGTAACTCGCTTGATAGAAACAATTTTTTCTTCTAACTCTAATTGGCTGGCATCAATGATTACATGTCTCATCTGTTCTTCTCCTTCCTCTTAGAATTTCAAACCAGCTTCGCGTGCTGCATCTGCCAATGCCTGAATTTTCCCCTGATAAATGAAACCACCGCGATCGAAAAACACTTCTTTAATTCCTGCCTCCACTGCTTTTTTACCGATTACAGTTCCTAGATATGCTGCTGCTTTTACATCATTGGTTTTCTCTAATGCAGCTTTGACTTTTTTCTGAAGAGTAGAAGCAGACAACAGTGTATGACCCATTCTATCATCAATAATTTGTACATACATATGGCTGTTACTCCGAAAGACAGCTAGACGCAGTCTTTTGTCTTGGGAGACGATATGATAACGAATTCTTCTATGCTTTTTCTGACGAACCTGAGATCTTGATATTTTATTAATCATTTTCAAACTCTCCTTATATTATTTCTTACCAGTCTTTCCTGCTTTAGCTCTGATCACTTCATCAACATATTTTATTCCCTTACTCTTATAAGGCTCAGGTCTTCTCTTGTTTCTAATTTCAGCTGCATACTGGCCTACTTTTTCTTTATCAATACCTTTAACAATGATCTTGTTTCCATCAACCATAGTTTCCAGATCTGCCGGATCTTCTATCTCTATCGGATGAGAATATCCTAGATTCATAATCAATTTCTTTCCCTGTTTTACTGCACGATAACCGACACCCTTAACTTCCAAAACTTTTTCATATCCTTCACTGACACCTACAATCATATTTTTGATCAACGTTCTAGTTAGACCGTGCAAGGATTTCATTTTTTTCAAATCATTCGGCCTAGTAATAATTATCTGATCATCTTCCAGCTTGATAAACATTTCTTCCGGTAAATTTCTCTGAAGATTTCCCTTCGGCCCCTTGACTGTAACAGCATTTTTCTCTTTAATATCAACCATAACACCGGCTGGAACGCCTACTGGCAGTCTTCCTATACGCGACATACCTTAAAATTCCTCCTGATTAACTTAGATTTTCAGAAATAACATAGATATTTTTCTCTCTGTTTTCAGTTGTTTGCGCACTTATCCTAACACAGTTCACACTCATTATACTGCTTCTAAAGTTACTTATCGGTCACCAGATAAATGCCAAGACTTCGCCACCTATCTTCAACTTTCTGGCCTGTTTTTCAGTAATAACTCCATGATTAGTGGAAAGGATTGCAATGCCCAAACCTCCCAAAACTCTTGGCAATTTTTCTTTTTTTACATATACACGAAGACCGGATTTTGAAATTCTTTTTAATCCAGAAATGATTTTTTCATTCTTATTTGCACCATATTTTAAGATGATACGGATCGTTTTTTCAGCTCCTTCTTCAATAAGATTATATTTGACGATATATCCTTCATTAACGAGGATATCGGCAATGGCTATTTTCATTTTTGATGCTGGAACATCTACAACATCATGTTTCGCTGTATTGGCATTACGGATTCTTGTAAGCATATCTGCAATTGGATCGCTCATCGACATAATGTATTTTCTCCTTTCCTATTTTACCAACTAGCTTTCTTCACGCCAGGGATCTGACCTTTATATGCTAATTCCCGGAAACAGATACGGCAGATTCCATATTTTCTCAGGTATGCATGTGGACGTCCACAGATTCTGCAGCGATTGTATTCTTTGGTGGAAAATTTTGCTGTTCGCTGCTGTTTAATTCTCATTGCTATTTTTGCCATTGATATTTCCTCCTGTATTACTTTGCTAATGGCATATTGAATAATGTCAACAATTCACGAGCTTCTTCATCGGTTTTGGCAGTAGTAACGAAAATGATATCCATACCTCTCACTTTGTCAACTTTGTCATACTCAATTTCTGGAAAAATCAACTGCTCTTTGATGCCAAGAGCATAGTTTCCTCTTCCATCGAAAGCGTTCGGATTTACACCATGAAAGTCGCGTACACGGGGAAGCGCTAGGTTAATCAGACGCTCAGCGAATTCATACATTCTCTCACCTCTTAAAGTAACCTTGCATCCAACTGGCATTCCCTCTCTGATCTTAAAATTAGCAACAGATTTCTTTGCCTTAGTCACAACTACCTTCTGACCAGTGATTTTTTCCAAATCTCCAACAGCAGAATCCAGAACTTTAACATTTTCTTTTGCTTCTCCAACGCCCATGTTGATGACAATTTTTTCGAGTTTTGGTACTTCCATTACGTTCTTATATCCGAATTTTTCTATCATGGCATCAACAATTGCATTCTTGTATATTTCTTTATATTTGCTCACGTTTCAGGCTTCCTCTCTTTCTTAATCCAACATTTCGCCTGTTGATTTTGCAATACGAACCTTCTTATTTCCGTCTAATTTATATCCGATACGGGTTACTTTTCCTTTGTGAAGGTACATAACATTCGAAAGATCAATAGGAGCTTCTTTTTGCACAATTCCGCCATTTTGATTTTTCACATTGGGCTTTGTATGTTTAGTAATCATGTTGATTCCTTCGACAATAACTCTATTATTCTTTACATCGACAGAAAGAATCTTTCCTTTTTTATTCTTATCTTTACCGGCGATTACTTGAACACTATCACCTTTTTTAATCTTCACTGACATAGCCAACCTCCTATAAAACTTCCGGAGCTAAAGAAACAATTTTCATAAATTGTTTCTCACGAAGCTCTCTGGCTACAGGACCAAAAACACGCGTTCCTCTGAGAGTTTTGTCATCTTTGATAATAACTGCTGCATTTTCATCAAATTTAATATAGGAACCATCTTTTCGGCGAACACCCTTCACAGAACGTACCACTACAGCTTTAACTACATCTCCTTTTTTTACCACACCGCCAGGTGTTGCATCTTTGACTGTAGCAACGATAATATCACCAATATTCGCATATCTTTTGTTAGAGGCTCCCATAACACGAATGCAGAGAATTTCTTTCGCACCGGTGTTATCAGCAACCTTCAATCTGCTTTCCTGCTGAATCATACTGGTATTCCTCCTTTAGCATTCCATCAATTATTTTGCTTTTTCCATGACATCTACCAGTCTCCATCTCTTATCTTTTGACAACGGACGGGTTTCCATTACTTTTACAGTATCACCAATATTACATTCATTATTTTCATCGTGCGCTTTTAATTTATAAGTTTTCTTTACAATTTTTTTGTAAAGTGGATGTTTCACGTGGTTTTCAATCGCTACAACGATAGTTTTATTCATTTTATTGCTAACAACTTTACCGACACGTGTTTTTCTCAGATTTCTTTCTTTCACGGTTTGTTCGTCTCCTTTCATGCACTAAAGCACAGGTCTTTAGTTAGCTGAATTGGTCTTTTGCACAATTACAGTTAAAATTCTCGCAATGTTCTTGCAAACCTTTTTGATCCTACTCGTATTGTTCAGCTGATTGGTCGCGTTCTGAAGTCTTAAGTTAAAAAGTTCTTTTTTAGCAGATACTAATTCATCTTTTAATTCGGCAGCTGATTTAGTCATTAAATCTTCTACATACTTTTTACTTTTCATTTTGATCACCGCCTTCTAAGTGTGCACGGGAAACTATTTTACATTTACATGGTAACTTATGCATAGCAAGGCGTAATGCTTCACGAGCAATCTCTTCAGATACTCCTGCAATTTCAAACATTACACAACCTGGTTTCACAACTGCCACCCAATACTCCAGAGCACCTTTCCCGGAACCCATACGTGTCTCGGCAGGTTTTGCAGTAACCGGCTTATCCGGAAAAATTTTTATCCAAACTTTACCACCACGTTTGATATAACGAGTCATAGCCACACGGGCTGCCTCGATCTGATTGGATTTAATCCAACAGGGTGCTTCAGCCATAAGACCAAATTCACCATAGTTGATTTTATTGCCCCTTAAAGCTTTACCTGTCATGGAACCACGGAATTGTTTACGACGTTTTACTCTCTTAGGCATTAACATAATTATTTATCGCTCCCTTCCTTGGCTCCTTTAGTTGGAAGGACTTCACCATTATAAATCCACGCTTTTACACCAACTTTCCCGTAAGTAGTATTTGCTTCGGCGAAACCATAATCGATATCTGCACGCAAGGTTTGAAGCGGAATGGTACCTTCGCTGTAGAACTCGGTACGGGCCATATCTGCTCCACCAAGACGACCAGATACTGATGTTTTGATTCCTTTGGCGCCGGCTCTCATAGTTCTCTGCATTGTAGATTTCATAGCACGACGAAAAGAAAGACGGTTTTCCAATTGCAGCGCGATATTTTCGGCAACAAGCTGTGCATTACGGTCAGGTTTCTTAATTTCTTTGATATCAACAAGCAATTTTTTCTTGGTATATTTAGCAAGTTCTACCTTGATCTTTTCAATTTCTGTTCCTCCTTTACCGATTGCGATTCCAGGTTTTGCTGTATAAAGAATCACTTTCACTCTGTCAGATGCTCGCTCAATCTCGATTCTGGAAACGCCTGCACTATATAGTTGCTTCTTCAAAAATTTTCTGATCTTATAGTCTTCTACAAGATAATCTGAAAAATTGTCTTCTGAATACCATTTAGAATTCCAATCCTTGATCACACCAACTCTGAAACCGTATGGATTAACTTTCTGTCCCATGCTTATCCTCCTTACCTTTCATCTAATACGATAGAAATATGACTTGTTCTTTTTTCAATCTTGTAGGCTCTCCCCTGTGCTCTCGGACGAATCTTCTTCATAGTCGGCGCTTTATTTGCAAAACACTTAGCCACACACAGGCTGTCTTTGCTTAGACCGTTGTTATTTTCAGCGTTAGCAACTGCAGATTTCAGCAATTTTTTTATCACACCAGAAGCATATCTCGGGTTATATGTCAAAATACCAAATGCGGATTCAACATCTTTGCCACGAATTGCATCCAGTACATAACAAGCTTTCTGAACTGACATTCTTGCGTATGACAACTTTGCAGAAGGTCTTGTATCTTTTGTCTTATTTCTTGCTCTCTTAATCTGACTTCTATGTCCTTTAGCCATTGCTAATAACCTCCTTTCGATCTACTCTTATCTTACACCGGATTTTTTTTCGTCTTTTCCGTGTCCTCTGTATGTTCTGGTTGGCACAAACTCACCGAGCTTGTGACCAACCATATCTTCAGTAACATATATCGGCACATGTTTTCTTCCATCATGGACTGCAATTGTGTGCCCCACGAATGACGGAAAAACTGTAGAACGACGTGACCAGGTCTTAATAACTCTCTTATCGTCTGATGCGTTAGCAGCATCAACTTTTTTAAACAGGCTTTCATCAACAAATGGACCTTTTTTCAGTGAACGAGCCATCATTTAACCTCCTTATTTTGATAATGTTTTACCATCTCTTCTACGAACGATGTATTTATTGGACTGTTTGTTCTTTTTTCTGGTTTTCAAACCCATCGTGGCTTTTCCCCACGGAGTACACGGAGCTGGACGACCGATTGGTGCACGTCCTTCTCCACCGCCATGAGGATGGTCATTCGGGTTCATGACAGAACCACGAACGGTCGGCCTGATACCCATATGGCGTTTCCTTCCAGCTTTACCAATATTAATCAGACTGTGTTCAGCATTACCAACAGTACCAACAGATACGCGGCAAACCATGGGAACCATTCTCATCTCACCGGAAGGAAGACGCAATGTTGCATATTTCCCTTCTTTTGCCATAAGCTGTGCACCATTTCCTGCGGAACGAACCAGCTGACCGCCCTTACCCGGATGAATCTCAATATTATGAACAATAGTACCTACCGGAATATCAACCAACGAAAGGCAATTGCCAGGACGAACTTCTGCTTTTGATCCATTCATGATCTTCATGCCTACCTTCAGGCCTTCCGGAGCCAGGATATATGCTTTTCTCCCGTCGGCATAACAGATCAAAGCGATATTTGCTGTTCTATTTGGATCATATTCAATAGCTTTAACCAAAGCAGGAACATCATCCTTAAATCTCTTAAAATCGATGACTCTGTATTTTTTTCTACTGCCACCACCATGATGTCTAACTGTGATCTTTCCTTGATTGTTACGTCCAGAATCCTTATTTAGAGAAACTATCAGAGATTTTTCCGGAGTCAACTTAGTAATTTCGGAGAAATCAGAACCAGTCATATGTCTTCTGGAAGGTGTATACGGGTTATAGGTTTTAATTCCCATTACAATATCTCCTTTCATTATACACCTGTCCGAGAAGCCCCGATAGGATACGGACAGGTGTGCGATATTATTACTGTGCATCAACTACACATAATGCGGTATCGGTGTTGTTCTCCTAAGCTCATTTTCCATTTTTTACAATCCTTCAAAAATTGTGATATTTTTGCTCTCTTCTGTGAATGTAATGATGGCTTTTTTGATTTTTGCACTCTTACCATAAGTCGTTCCGCGACGTTTTGTCTTTCCGTCCCGATTCAAGGTGTTCACGTTCTTGACTTTTACGCCGTCAAACATTTTCTCAACTGCTTCTTTGATTTGAGATTTGTTTACCTCCGGATGTACCAAGAAAGTATATTTCTTCTTTTCCATTCCGCTCATGCTCTTTTCCGTTACGAGCGGCTTTAAAATCACATCAAAATACTGAATGTTTGCCATTATGCGTACACCTCCTCAATAGATGCTACACTGCTCTTGGTGGCAATTACGGTATTATATTTTAAAATGTCGAATACATTAATGCTATTCACGGATACAGTTTTCACTCCTGAAATATTTCTTACAGACAATACCACATTCTCACAGTTGTCACCAACAACAAGCAATGCTTTATCTACTTTCAGGTTATCTAGAACCTTCTTCATCTCTTTTGTTTTGATTTCAGCCAACTTTAACTCATCCAATATCAGGAATTTATCATCTTGTACTTTGCTAGTCAGAACAGATTTCAGTGCTAGTCTCTTTTCTTTTTTATTCATCTTGAAAGAGTAGTCTCGCGGAACGGGAGCAAATACAACACCACCGCCGGTCCACTGTGGAGAAGTCGTCGAACCCTGTCTCGCGTGACCAGTTCCTTTTTGTCTCCAAGGCTTTCTTCCACCGCCGCTTACCTCAGAACGAAGCTTTGCCTTCTTAGTCCCCTGACGGTTGTTAGCCAGCTGAAGAATAACTGCCTGATGAACCAGATGTTCTTTTATTTCTACGCCAAATACGGCATCAGAAAGCTCCATAGTTCCAATTTTTTTACCTTCCATATTATAAACAAATACGTTTACGTTTGCCATTTTGTATGTTTTCTCCTTTCCAGTAAAAGGTTATGAAACCGTCTTTACGGTTTCTCTGATCGTTACTAAGGATTTTTTAGGTCCTGGTATGGAGCCTTTTACTAGTAACAGATTATTTTCAACATCTACACGTATAATGTCAAGATTCTGTACGGTAACTTTCTCATGACCCATATGTCCTGGCATTTTCTTTCCCTTGAATACCTTGCTTGGATCCGAACATGCACCGTTAGAACCTGCATGACGATGATATTTAGAACCATGAGCCATTGGCCCTCTGGACCCTCCATGTCTCTTGATGGCTCCTTGGAAACCTTTACCTTTGCTAATTGCAGTCACGTCTATCTTGTCACCTACTGAAAAGATATCGGCCTTGATTTCTTGCTTCAATTTATAAATCTGCGCATTTATCAATCTGAACTCTTTCAAAAATCTTTTGTAAGGAATTTCTAACTTGTCGAACTGTCCTTTTCTCGGCTTGTTTAGCAGCTTTTCTCTGATGTCCCCATAACCAACCTGTATCGCACTGTATTTGTCATTCTCTTCTGTTTTAACCTGAGTTACGACGCACGGTCCAGCCTGCAATACAGTTACTGGAATAAGGACTCCGTCTTCACTGAAAATCTGAGTCATTCCAACTTTTGTAGCTAAAATTGCTTTCTTCATTTTTTTACCTCCTGTTTTTCTATAGCGGAATACCCTGTGAGAAAGTACATGTTAATTAGCAAATATCAGCGAAATATACTTGATTTCCTGCTGTAGCAATTAACTGATTTTTTCCCTGTTATTTGCTTTTCATCTTGATATCAATATAGACACCTGCCGGCATTTCCAGTCTGGAGAGAGCATCCACTATCTTCTGTGTAGGAGTAATAATGTCAATCAATCTTTTGTGTGTTCTCTGCTCAAACTGTTCACGAGAATCTTTGTATTTGTGGACTGCTCTTAAGATAGTCAACACCTCTTTTTTTGTAGGCAACGGTACTGGTCCACTCACCATTGATCCGTTTTTCTTTACCGTTGCGATGATTTTTTCTGCAGATACATCTACTAACTGATGATCATATGCTTTCAAGGTAATTCTCATTATTTGACTAGACATAAAAAAAGTCGCCTCCTTTTCGCACTGTCTAATACGACAAATGGTGACTGTACACATTTCCGTGTAGGTCATTGACTTTTACACGTGGTTTCCACTTTGAGGTAAACTTTCTAAATTTGTACAGTGACTTGTTGCCAATTTCCCAACTTGACATTCGCTCCACGGAAAACCTACCACACCTGGCAGCAACCTCACGTTTCACAGCTATCAATGTCACAACATGAGTTATTATATCGGGAAAATCTCCAAAATGCAAGCCACTTTTAACATTTTTTTAAATTACTGCATGTGAAATATCACCTTGCTCTGCTAATCATTTAAAATGCTTTAAGCAAAGGGAAAAAGACAGTCCATCCTTTAAGCCGGATTGGCTGCCTTTCATCTTAATTCAAATGAATTATAAACATTTTGAATAATCTACAAATTTCACTCCTGTCGTATTATCCTCCTTTACAACCGGGGCATTCCCATCGGAATAAGCCTCTTGTAGAAATTCCTCAACAGTCTTCACTGGAATAGCAAGCGCAATTTTTTTAACCTGCATCTGTTTCTCTTCTTCTATAGCAAATTCTTCTTTCAGCATTTGTTCAGGCTGACGAATTTGCTGCGTCGCCAGTTCGGCTTCCAATACAGTTTGTAGATCCGGAATCGTATCAATTCCTACAATTTTTTCTATAGTCACAGAAATATTCTCTCCACCTGTATCCGACGTTCTGACAGCCTCCTCTAACTCTTTGCAAACTTCCGTATCTCCTTTGAGCATCTGTTTCTTTAATAGTGTATCATTTTTTATATCATCCGACTCTGAATGAACCCCATTTATATGTCTCTTCTGGTATTTTTTCTCACCTTGCTTATCTTCGCTGCCTTTCCGAAACATTAATTGGCTAAAAAACTGATCTTCGTCACCTTCTCCGCACTTTGCCTGTTTTCCCTTCACCATCCGTTTTTCTTTCTTCTGAGGTACCTTCAGCTTTCTATCTCTATAAAAAGTAAACTCTACCTCCTCGTTCTCTTTACCACTACAAATCTTAGCTACTATGAAGAAGATAAAGACATGCAGCGCTTCTTGTCCTAGAATGATCCTGCCCTCTGTCGTTTGTAGGGCAATAAAAAGATAACCGACCAAATAACCAATCAACGGAACAGTGATCACTACTTTTTTCGCTGTATTCCTCAGTATCACTTCTTGCCTTACATCCCTGCCAAATCTTCTCAATGTAACTACTCCGGCACTCGTGTCAAGAGACGTAATTCCATAAAGATAAGCAGAATTTTCCCCTCTCTGTAAAATCTTGTCGTCTGCCTTCAGTTCATTCAATGATTTTTCAAGTACATAAACCACAGACCCCATCGGAATATTAGTGACCATTCCCTTTTTGACCACAACCGCCGTTACCCCAACCAGAGACGGCACAAGGAGGAGAAGCCAGGTCAATATAGACAATAATAATATCAAATGAATAAATACTTTCAACACCTTTGACATTCTGTATTGATCTCCTTGTTTATTTTTCATAACTGCTTGATTATACTTCCTTTGCACAAATTACACAAGAAAATAAATACCCCTTTGCTGCGTCTTACTTTTTCTTTCATATATGCATTTTCCTCAATGTACTTTGAGATACTTTATCAATAAAAAAACTTCTCAAAAACTATTGAAAATCTGTTACATAACACCTTAACTTACCGAACGACTGAATTGTTCGTTTTTTAATTATAAGAATCTCTACCGTAAATAGGACAATATCAGTAGATTTTTCTTTCGTGGCACCGCATTTGCGTCAAGCTCCTTACCAGTAAGAACTATATGATATAACGATACTACCAACTTACCTAAATTAACGCACTCTTTACACTAAAAGAGACCATCAATGTTATACATCGTTCCGCGCCACCTTTGATCTTATCATACAATTTCAAAAAGAGCCATATGTGCATCCAGTACACGATAGAAGCAACATTATCTCTGCAGAACTGAGGATACTGAATAAAGAATTCGTTTGCATTTATGAAATTCCAATAAATCCTGTGAGTATTGTAGAAAACACTAAGTGCTATATGCTGGAACTATACTAAACAGACAGTTAGTAAAAAGAATCCAAGCACATTAATCTGCAAGTAATTCAAGATAATGAATTACTTGCAAACTTTACAAAAAAATTGTCCTATATGTAATATTGGTTCCGTGCTACTCTTTAACAACTGTCATAATACATAAAGGAGTTACTCCTAATTGTGCAATACAATCCCTCCAAATTTTATAGTTCTCTAATCAGGTTTCAAGATAATCGTTAATCTGTGCCTCTATGACATCTGCCTCCAAGCCATGAGCCATGGCAGCCTCTTCTAGAGACTCGTTCTGCGCAGAGGGACACCCTAGACAATGCATACCTGCTCTCATTAAAATTCCCGCAATATTATCATCAACCTGAAGTAAATCTCTGATAGTCATATCTTTGTGTACTTTTTTCATTGTTTTTTCTCCTTTTTCACACTTCTTCTAATAATTAATATAATACTTTTTAAACGTTTGCGCAATACCAAGAAAGAATAATATTGTTCGAATACGCTGTCTTTCTGCAAGCCCCATCGAGAGAATGTCATCAATGGAATTGTTCAACGGCCCTGGAAAAGTACTTTTATAATGTAAGCAAATATTGTCTTTTAATGCTAAAGCATATAGAGAAGATAGCAAAACGGAGTTTTCATCCCAGCGCACCAATGCTTTTCGAAATATTTACATTAAAATGTGGAAAAATCTCCATTCAGTTTGCTACCTTCTGCAAATTCTCTTTCCATAAGCTAGAATTATATAGAAGATTATCTTCGGATAATCGGATACTATTTGTTTTTTCTATTCCTTCAGTTTTTCAAAAAGAATACAATCTTTCTTTGTAAAAGAAGTATGCTGAATAGAGCTGAAACTTTTCGTATCTCTTTATTTCTAGGTGCTGTCAACAATGAAAAAATAAGAAAGAATTTTTCATATTTTTCATTTTCTTTAGCATTCGATCCAGATAAGACCCTATTTTCCGTCCAGATTGACTGCCGCTCAATCACCAGCTTCCAATAAACCTCTTCCAAGCCTCCGCAGGATTATAAACCTTTGCGTAATGCTTGCCAACTTCCAGGCATCCGGAATCAACATTTCCGTCAATAATAAATGGATACTTTGGCTTTTTCGAACCATATTACTTCAGTTGGAAATGGATTATTAACCAGTAAATCTTTCAACAACAATTCTTTCATCATATCCATTTTTTTCTCCTATCTCAATCTGATATAAAATTTTATCTTTTCCAATTTTGACATAAGAAAATATATTTTATACTTGCATTACGGATCAATATATATTAAAATGAATATAAGGTTTATACGAAGAACTTGGAAACTTATAAATAATATAGAAGGAGGAGAATAACAATGGCTCGTGTAATTACTGATAAATGTGTAGCTTGCGGAACTTGTGCAGGCGAATGTCCTGTGAATGCTATCAGCAAGGGAGATGGGAAATATGAAATTGCTGCTGATACCTGTGTAGACTGCGGCGCTTGCGAAAACGCGTGTCCAACAGGAGCTATTACTGGCGAATAACGCAGAAACAAGAAAACTATAAAAAGAATGTCTTAGATTTAAGTAACTCAGTAGTAATTTAGTTTTGAGATATTCTTTTTTTGTCTTTTCTGCTTTGTTCGGTAACCCACATGAAGAAATCACAGAAGCACTTTTCTTAATCCTTTCATTATATAATATATCATATATCTTTATGTCTTTAATTTCTACATAATGCACAAAAATTTGACAATTTCTCTTTTCAGTATTTTGACGGCTTCTTTCACCATGGAATACAACGAAAGACTCCCCTGCGTTTCTACCCTTTCCACAACCTTCACCGATGTTCTTATAAATATACTATAAGAAAATGCTTATCTCAAGATGGACTACCGTACATTTTATTTTCAAACCGCTCGTTCAGTTATATTTACTGTTACCCTGTTCCAGATTCATAAATTTGGTATAATCTGGCAACCACACCAAATTGACTGTTCCAATCGGACCATTTCTCTGTTTAGCAATAATGATCTCCGCCACACCTTTCATATCAGAATCTTTATTGTAATACTCATCTCGGTATATGAACATAACCACATCTGCATCCTGCTCAATAGCACCTGATTCACGCAAATCAGAAAGCATTGGCCTATGATCGGTCCTGCTCTCCACTGCACGACTCAACTGTGACAACGCCACCACAGATATGTTCAGTTCTCTAGCCAGTGCTTTCAATGAACGAGAAATATCGGATATTTCCTGCTGACGAGAATCATTGTTGTCCCCCCCACTAGATAACAGTTGTAAGTAGTCGATCATAATGATATCCAATCCATGCTCTAGTTTGTATTTACGACATTTGGAACGCAACTCTCGCACTGTAATTCCAGGAGTATCGTCGATAATCATCCGAGAATCACCGATCAGCCCAGCGCTTTCAATAAGCTTACTCCACTCCTCATCCTTCAAATTACCTGTTTTTAAAATCTGAAAATTCACTCTAGATTCCATGGCAAATAAACGTTTCATTAGCTGCTGTTTAGACATTTCTAGACTAAAAATCGCCACCGCCCGATTTTGCTTAAACGCCATGTATTCAGCAATATTAAGTACAAAAGCCGTCTTACCCATAGAGGGCCTGGCCGCTACCAAAATCAAGTCAGAATTTTGAAAACCAGAAGTTTTATAATCCAGATCTATAAATCCTGTAGCCAGCCCCGTTACGCTTCCCCTAGTTTTTGACGCTTTTTCAATATTCTCCAGCGTATCCATTACTACCTGGCGTATCGGCACCATATCTTCGGAATCCTTCTGCTGCAAAAGCTGAAACAGCTTTTTCTCAAAGCTATTCAGGATTTCTTCTAGCGGTTTCTTATTCAAATAACAAGTATTTTCAATGTCCTCAGATAAACGAATTAAGCGGCGCAAAATTGCCTTTTCACTGACAATTGTCGCATAATATTTTATATTCGCTGAAGTTGGCACTGCGTGCAGCAAATCCCGGACGAACTCCATGTTTGTAATCTCCTGCGATACATTTTTACTTTTCAGACGGTTTTGAAGAGTAACAACATCAACTGCTTTTCCCTCATGGAATAGCTCCACCATAGCATCAAAAATAATGCCATATTGATATTGATAAAAGTCCGCACTGGTCAATATTTCTGACGCAGTCATGATCGCGTCCTGCCTCATGAGCATAGAACCGATGACAGATTGTTCCGCTTCCACACTGTGTGGCGGTATCCTTTTGATCACCTCCTCTGCCATCTTAACCTTTCCTCCTATACTTCTTTCACATGCACCTTCAGCTGCGCCGTTACCTGCGGATGCAGCTTAACCGAGACTGTTTCTGTACCCAATTCCTTAATTGGTCCGTCCATCTGCAGCTTCTTTTTATCCAGTTCAAATCCCAGCTGTTCTTTCGCGGCCTCTGCAATTTTCTTTGCAGAGATTGAACCAAACACCCGGCCGCCTTCCCCCACTTTAACTAGGATCGTGATCTCACTTTTTGAAATACGGTATCCAAACTCCCTAGCAGTTTCCAGCATCTCCCTGGCCAGCTTAGTATCATGAGCCTTCTGCATTTTTAGATCATGCAAATTTTTTGGTGTTGCCTCTATACCTAGTTTCTTCGGCAACAGCATGTTTCTAGCATATCCGTTGCTAACATTGACAATTGTTTCTTTTTTCCCGAGGCTCTGAACATCTTTTAATAAAATCACTCTCATCACAAATTTCTCCTCTATCCAACATCTCTTTAAGAGTATTCTTCAAATAGTCTTTTGCTTCCTGAACAGTTGAGTTTTTTAACTGGCAACCAGCGATATTAAAGTGACCACCGCCACCCATACGTTCCATAATGATCTGCACATTAACCTCATCGATTGCTCTCGCGCTGATATACACAAGGCCTTTGTATTTTGTCAGAACAAAGGATGCTTTAACTCCGATAATATTCAACAGTTCATTGGCCGCTTGTGCCCCTACAATCGTCGGACTGTTAATATACTTATTGGGGCATTCTGCAATAGCAAAGGACTCACAGAACAGTTCCGCATTTTTGATCGTTTCGCCTCTTGCTTGGTAATCATTCATATTCTCACGGAACAACTTCCGCACCCTGGTTACATTCGCACCGCAGCGTCGTAGAAATGCAGCAGCTTCAAAAGTTCTCACACCCGTCTTTTGCAGAAAGTTGTCCGTATCCACCACAATACCTGCATAAATGGCATCTGCTTCGATATTCTGTATATGAATTTCATCAAAGTATTGAAGGATTTCTGCAACCATTTCGCAAGTCGAGGACGCATACGGTTCGATATAGGAAAGCACAGAATTTTTTATCACCTCGCTACCTTGACGGTGATGATCCAAGACAACGATAGTTTTTGTTATATACAGCAACTCCTCACACTCAGTATAGCTCGGTTTATTGGTATCCACAACCACCACAAGCGTCTTATCGTCCATTCTCTCCCGAGCTTCATGGCAGTTCAAAAACATATGTGCATCATAAATAGGATTATCCAAAAAGTTTTCCATCAACGGACGGATTGAAGAAGTAGGGGTATCAATTATAATGTGTACTTTTTTATTCAAAGTCTTAGCTGCCCTATAAATACCGATCGCAGCGCCAAAGGAATCTACATCAATGATCTTATGTCCCATGACGATGATTGTATTTTTACTGTTCATGCATTCTTTCAATGCATGGGCTTTGATCCGTGTTTTAACGCGAGTATTTTTTTCAATCGCTTGAGATTCCCCTCCATAATAGAGTATACTATCCCCGTCTTTGATCACAACTTGATCACCGCCTCTAGCAAGGGCTAGATCAATAGCAGTCCGAGCACAATCAAAATTCTTGGAATAAGAACCCTTATTGGAGCCGATTCCGATACTAAGGGTAACAGACCTATCATTTCCGATGTTCACAGTCTTGATTTCTTCCAAGATATTAAATTTTACTTTCTTTAACTCATTCAGAAAGCGGGTTCGCATGACAAGGAAATATTTATCCTTCTCAAATTTCTTTACTAACCCATCAATAACATTAAAATATTTATTAATTTTTCGGTCAATCAAAACTGTCATCAATGAGCGTCTGACCTCTTCCACACTTTCTAGCGTTTCATCGTAATTGTCCAGATATATCAAACCTATGACCATTGTCTCATTTTCATATTTGTAGATATACTCATTTAGTTTGGTTTCATCAAAAAAAACCATAGCATAGAGAGAGGAAGACTTACCGTCTTCCATTTCCAACATCTCAGAATGTTCAATCAGCGAATCGATATTTACACACTTTATATGAACCCGAAAATCCTGATGCATATAAGAAAGATAATAATCTGCTTCTTGCTTTTCTCTTGGAAACGTTTCAAGAGTAAGTTCCGAAAAAATATTCGTAATGGGCTGCTTGGATCTCCCATTATCTTGTCCGATCAGAAAAGCGAATGCCTGGTTAAACCACAAAATTTTCCCTTCATCATCCAAAATTGCATAGGGTAAAGACAAATCCATCATCAACTGTCTCTGTATCTGATCATATTGTGCAGCAAAAGTAATCAATTGATTGAATATAACCTCACGTTTTATATGATAAAAAATCAGTACGATAAGCAAATGAAGCACTATTCCTGTGCTGACCAAAAATCCTGCATTGATATTTAGAAAATATACACCGATATTCATCGTAAGCAGTAACATGTAAAGTCCCAACAAACATCTCAGATAACTACGCAATTGTCCACGCAATTTAATTTTATTATTTATGTTCATTCCACTGCTCCTTTAATGCATCATTTATATATATGCTTACTGTATAGTAAGATTATGTAGAGCAAAACCTCTTTTCACAGAGGACTAACCATATTGACCACCCTGAAACCAGTCAATTTGAATCTTTAATTAATTAAAAGGTAATTCTTCATCAATCTCATCCGGGATATTCATGAAACCATCTACAGAATCCGGAGCAGGCGACGATGCGCTGGGCACAGAGGACTGCTGATAAGCCGCAGTCAAACCTGCACTGTTCTCAGCGCTTGCATTTTTACTTTCTGCAAACTCTTGATCCTCTATCACCACATCCGTAGTGTAGACTTTATTCCCATCCCTGTTTGTATAACTTCCTGTCTGAATCCTACCACTCACAACGATCCGTATCCCTTGATGAAAATATTTCTCTGCAAATTCTGCACTTCTTCCGAAAACTACACAATTGATAAAATCAGCACTCTGATCTCCATCTCTCCTGAATCTACGATCCACGGCCAACGTATATCTAGCTACTGCTGTAGAATTCTCGCCGGTTGAATAACGAATATCAGGATCTCTTGTCAATCTGCCCATTAAAATAACTTTATTCATTTTACTTACCTCAATAACTTTCTAGCTTTTATTATAACTCATTATAATACCATAAAATTCTATAAAAGTCAATTTTTCACTAATTTTCGAAGAGCATAGGGAGCATAAGCCTATAAATCTTTCTTTCTCAGATTTAGGTTATTCTTTTCGAGCATCTTTCTGGATATCATAAATCCTATCATTTTTTAGGGAGATAGAGAAAAAATATGAGCCAAACAAACGACACCTCAGCTAGTTTTCTTCCACTTTCAATCATAGTGTTTTCATTTTTTTATCATCTGAAACCTAATCTGAATTATAATTTTCTTTCCAATCTAGCTAAACAATGCAATAGATATGGGATACTTGAAGAAAAGTGTTATTAAGATGGTTATTAATATCTAATCTGAAAGTATTAATTGATGACAGCAATTGCCAAAATAACTATCTTGTCAATTGTTTTTTTCATGGCAAAATATTTTCAAAATGTTTATGTTTATCATCCACAGAAAAGTTTTTTAAATTATGTATGAAATGTATAAGAAACAAAAACAAATTTTTTGAAGAATAGGATGCTATCATCCTCGCCCACTATTACGTTCCGGATGAAATGCAGAAAATCGATGATTATGCGGGAGATGATTATTCTTTGAGCCGTATCGCAGCACAATTTTTCCAGAAAAACATCTGTTTTTCCTGTATTAAATTTATATTATGAAAAAAGTGATAAGAGATTAAATTCAGGCAAAACTGTATTACTTCCTACACTTATGACGGTTTTCCCGATGGACGCGTATGGTTGACCTAAACAAAATTCGGAAAATCCACAAAAATGTAGCGATAGTTTTTGGTATAATAATTCCGCTACTGAAGTAAAAAAGTATGCGAATATCTGCGTCATCACTTCTAACGCTCTCAAAATTGTCAGAACCTTTCCCACCAATTAATATTTATTTTATCCTCCCCTGCTTCCGTGACGGTTTCTACAATGTAGATAACAGCATCATCCTGAAAATATAAAATAATTCCATGGCATAGGACCTAGATTGAAAATTCTTGCTCACCCAGCATGTAAAAGCAATGTACTAGAACTAGCAGATTATATGAGCAGCACCTCAGGGAGCATAAAATTATGCTACTTCCAGTAATGCGGATGAATGGTCAATCTGTACAGAGCTTGGAGTGCTTTATGAGCTGTGAAAGAAAAATCTAAAAAGAAGTTTGATTCAATTAAGCACAGGCAGTTCTACTCTATATTATGTAAAAAACCATTCTAGAGAAAATCATATCATCTCTGAAATCTATTTTCCTGACAATTGAAATTCCGGAAGAAGAACGTCAGAAAGCTTGCGCTCACTAAACCGCATGCTTGAGCTAGTCAAATAATAGAAGACATCGTTCTGCAGATAGAAAATGACATGATCATCGTTGGAACAAATGCAGCTTTTTTTGTTTGTATACATCCATCCCCCGCTCTCTAGCATCATCCTAATAATCATCAAAGGCGAACTTAAGAAACACTGTTTCCTGTTTTTCCCAGGAAGGAATTAGAAATCTATGAAATTAGAAAGATTTTCCATTTTATTATGAAAATATCATGAAGACCAGAAGATACGAAAACAACCCAAAGGCAGTTAGCAATATAATTTTCGTGCTTTAAACTGCATCATCCGGGAACTAATGAATTAAGGAGTGAATTTCGACCGAAACGCCTATGGTTGTCTCTCCCATACCATAGAAAACGTCCATTCCTGTTCGCTCATTCCTTCATCATCAGGATGTCAACGAAAAAGAAATCGTTACCGCATTGATTGACCAAGCAAAACAGAAACCAAACCTTACAATCCTGGAACATACCACTATGACCGATCTGCTTCAAGAGGGCAATACCTGTACAGGTTATTCTAATAAGAGATAGTGGAAAATTGGTTATTCCTTATCTACAGCAAAACAGTCATTTTTTTCCACAGCCTGGTGGATTGTTTCAACATTTCACAAATTCCCTTCATATTGCCGGTGACCGTTTCACCATTGCACTCCGTCCTGACATATATCTTGAAAATATTTTTCACATACAAATTCATTCTACGGTCCTTTATGCTAGAAAATCAAGACACAGGTTTCTGATTACAGAACCCGTGGCGCGCCAAAGGCGAAAAGCTACTCAATCTTTTTGTTGATGAATGACTACCCAGGGGTATGTGTTCAAAATCATGAATCATTTATATGCCGTAGACGCATCAGCTTGCCATGGCATGCATGGAACTAACCGACTGGCCAGTAACTGATTTTTTAAATACCGCAGAATTGATCAAACAAAATATTACCAAATATGTGATTTCATACATCATTCACCCAGACTTGCTGATATCTAGATTTGTAGCCTCTTTCAATATCTTGTATAGCTTATCCGTCTGATGCACATCAGCTAAAAACTGAAATCCACTCCACGATGTCAACTTCTCTTCCAAATAATAACCTTTTTCATTCCTGAAATAAAAAGTAACAGGAACGAAATGATAAAATTTCAGTTTGTAAAATATATTTTAAAATAACAATTCTTGTTGTAACAATATAAGAAAAATTTTATCTAAAAAGACTAAATACTTATCCATTCTATTCAAAAATATCTGATAATTGATCTCAAAAGTTTTGCCTGCCTTTCTGGAGGTTAAGCCTGTTCTTCTTTCATGCCTATCTCAGCTTAAGCAAGTTGTTCATTATCGCGATTTGAATGCCATTCCTCTTGCTTTTATCGCAATGATTCCTTATATCTGTCTTTGCCAGATGTTTTTTCTACTCAGACCAGACCCATAGAACCAGAGCGCTATAACCAGTACGATCAGATTTACCTATCGCTCTTGATAATCAGGGATCTTCAGTCTTCAGCTTTTTCGAAATTCTACAATACTTTGACCTGTCAAAATCTTTTGAAAAACTTGCTTCTCACTAACCATTGATCTATCTATCAAAGCATATGGACACATGAAGATGAGAGACTTTCCTTCATTATTCCCTCGAGAGAAACTTTTTGTATAGCCGTATAGATTGTCTTTCTTTTTCTTTCTTGTACGAAAATGATACGCCATAAAAAACGTGTATCAAATACAGTTTTTTACCTAACGATTTTTCCTAAATATCAATGAAGACTACGCGCTTTAGGTTATCTCCAGCAGTCATTGCAAACTTATTTCTTCATGCAAGCCCATCACTGAATATCACCATTGCGATGATCGAAGCCAACTAAAGATATACCTAGTTCGTACAGAATCTAACTGTCTGCCCGAAAAATTTCAAGTTACAAAGCGTATAGAAGACGTACCTAATCCGAGGAAAAAATATTGCCCAGATTTGCTATTAGTCAATCAATGAACTTAGTGTTAGTCTGAAAGTCATCAACAGCACGACCGGAAGCATAAAAATCAACTTACAAAAAATGTTTTGCTAGCGATCGAAGCTGTAATGATAATCCAATTTACTGAGTTGATTTTTCTGAAAATCTCGACATACGCTAAAGTTAATAAAAATTCACAAATTATCACGGTAAAAATTCTTCTGAAATCACAACCCTCATTTTGTCGCTTGTGTGTCTATCAGCATGATACGATTCAACCAATCATAAAGGAAAATCCAGCAAAGACCAAAGACCCACTACTATTAGCCGTCAAAATACGAAACCACTATCAAAAATATCAGTTATCTTCGTGAAAATGGCTCATAGCAAAATCATGAAAAAACGACTAGATATCCAACTACATATGGTCTTACATTCAGTTTTCCCGCATCCTCCTTATGAATATACTGCATTATAGGCGTCGACCGGATTTGAACCGGTGAATACTGGTGTTGCAGACCATCGCCTTACCACTTGGCTACGACGCCATATATTTTAAAGACAAGTATTTCTAACTCCTCGAGTTGGACTCGAACCAACAACCCTTCGGTTAACAGCCGAATGCTCTACCATTGAGCTATCGAGGAA
>JABUSY010000005.1 GCA_021442455.1 Lachnospiraceae bacterium
TCATCTTCAAAATCATCTTCAAAATCATCTTCAAAATTTTCCAAAGAATTTGTTGTACAATAATGATATACCGCATATGCTATTCCAATAACAGCAGTGACTGCTCCTAAAACTGCCAATATCAAAAAAAGAATGTTCTTTAGTTGATCTGTTTTTTTTGCTTCTTTTTTACATTTACAAGCAACTAATTTATGCATCTTTTTCATATTCAACACCAACCTTCTCTTAATTTTATTCTATTAGTATACCATACTATTATCCTAATATGAAATAAAATTTTTATGAAATTCACCTTTGCATCCGTCATTCTCCAGCACGATATAGTAACTGCTTAACATGACGGATCATTTACAAAAAATTTTTCAGTAATTTATAAATATTATAAGTATTGACAAAACTTATCTTATATTGTATACTGATATAATACTTCATTCAACAGTAATGATCTAATATGGCGAGATAGCTCAGTTGGCTAGAGCACGCGGTTCATACCCACGATGTCGAGGGTTCAAATCCCCCTCTCGCTATTATTTGCCTTTCCGATATCATGACGGAAATATTTGTTATCAAAATCCAATAATTTGACTGCTTTGTATGCATTTTTTCTTGCAAGTTTCAAATTTTCTCCAAGCGCACTCACACTTAGCACTCGACCGCCATTGGTAACAATATCTCCTTTTTCATTAAATTTTGTCCCCGCATGGAACACATAACATTTCTCTTTCTCTAAAAAGTTGTCCAATCCTCTTACCAAAAAACCTTTTTCATAAGAAGCTGGATATCCTTTGCTAGTCAAAACAACACAAACCGCTGTTTCCTCAGTGAACTGTAAGTTTATTTGATCCAGTATTCCATCATTACATGCCTCGATCACTTCAATTATATCGTTTTTCATTCTCGGAAGCACGACCTGAGCTTCAGGATCTCCAAATCTAGCATTATACTCCAAAACTTTTGGACCACTAGATGTAAGCATCAATCCGAAAAAGATAATCCCTTTATAAACTCTTCCCTCCGCAGCCATTGCATCCACCGTAGACTGAAAAATATATTTCTGGCAGAATTCATCTACCTCCCTGGTATAGAACGGCGCGGGTGACAAATTTCCCATTCCACCCGTATTTAATCCTTGATCTCCGTCCTTTGCCCGTTTGTAATCCTGGGAGGAAGTCATAGTCTTCACAATTTTTCCATCCACAAAGGATAACACCGACACCTCTGGTCCAGTCATAAACTCCTCGATAATCATCCGATTGCCCGCCGTTCCAAATTTTTTATCTATCATAATTTCCTTGACACCTGCACGAGCATCTTGCAGAGTGTGACAGATTAGAACACCTTTACCTAACGCCAACCCATCAGCCTTCAATACGATTGGGAATTTCGTATTTTCCAAATATTGAAGAGCCGCTTCAGGATCTACAAAAGTTTCATGGGCGGCCGTTGGTATATTATATTTTTTCATCAGATCTTTAGAAAATGCTTTCGATCCTTCTAGAATTGCTGCATTTTTACGAGGTCCGAACACACGGAGACCTTCTGCTTCAAACACATCCACAATCCCACCTACCAAAGGAGCATCCATGCCCACAATGGTTAGATCAATCTTTTTTTCTTTGACGAAGAATATCAACTTTTCAAATTCCATAGTTCCGATGTTGACACACTCCGCCATCCTGGCAATCCCGGCATTTCCTGGAGCGCAATAGATTTTTTCTGTCTTTGGGCTTTGTGCCACCTTCCAGGCGATCGCATGTTCTCTTCCACCACTTCCAATAATTAGAATTTTCATTGATTCCTTTTTCTCCTTTATCTTTACTCGTCAACTGATATGTACTCTTCCATCCTTTACTGTCACCCGGCCGTTAGCGATCATATTAATTGCCTTCGGCATGATGATCCATTCAGCTTCTTTCATCACTCTTTGCTGCAAAACTTCTGGCGTATCATCCTCCCGAATTTCCACAGCCTTTTGCAAGATAATAGGCCCAGTATCAATGCCAACATCTACGAAATGAACTGTAGCTCCTGTGATTTTCACTCCCGACTCCAATACCGATTTATGGATCTTTAGTCCATAATACCCTGTTCCACAGAAGGCCGGAATCAACGCCGGATGAATATTAATGATTCGGTTGGGATATGCGTCTACCATAATTTTAGGTATCACAAGCAGATAGCCTGCCAGCACTACCAAATCCACAGCATAAGATTGAATCTTATCCAAAAGCGCTTCGTTAAACGCTGCCCGGCTTTTAAAATTCTTCGGTGAAATACACACTGCATCTACTTCTCTGATCATCGCCCGCTTTAAAGCATAAGCTCTTGGATTATTACTGATCACTACTGAAACTTCCGCGTTTGTAATTATTTCATGATCTATCGCATCCAAGATAGCCTGCAGATTAGTACCGTTTCCGGATACGAGTACAGCAATCTTTAAAATATTCTCTTCTTGCTGTCCCATCATAACAGCCGCACACCTTTCTCACCAGTTTCGATATGCCCGATCACGTACGGAACTTCTCCGGCTAACTGAATCGCTTTCAGCGCTGTATCAACGTCCTCATGATTCACTGCCAGAATCATTCCGATACCCATGTTATAAATATTATACATCATTTCCTTTTCCACCTGTCCCTTTTCCTCTATCATACGAAAGATCGGAGGTACCGGATAGCTATCCTTCATGATCACAGCGAAAACTCCTTCCTTAAGCATCCTTGGAACGTTCTCATAAAATCCACCTCCTGTGATATGACTACAGGCTTTAACAATTATCCCTGAATCTTTCACACTCTTCAGTGCTTTGGCATATATCTTCGTCGGAGCAATCAGCACATCTCCTAATCTAGTTTGTAACTCTTTATAATAAATATTAAGAGACTCTCTTGTTATGTCAAAAATCTTGCGCACCAAAGAAAAACCATTACTGTGTACTCCTGAAGAAGCAAGTCCTATAAGTACATCTCCTGCTCTTAATTCCTTTCCAGTAATCAAGTTTCTTTCATCCACTACTCCCACGGCAAATCCGGCCAGATCATATTCCTCCTCTTGATAAAATCCAGGCATTTCAGCCGTCTCGCCGCCAAGCAATGCTGCTCCTGCCTGGCAGCAGCCCTCCGCAATTCCCTTAACGATCTCCCCAATCTTTTTCGGCGTATTACGACCACAGGCAATATAATCGAGAAAAAACAGAGGTTCCCCACCCGCGCAAACGATGTCATTCACACACATGGCTACACAATCAATTCCGACCGTATCATGCCGGTTCATGATAAATGCCAATTTTAACTTAGTACCAACACCATCTGTCCCGGAAACCAATATTGGATTTTCCATGTTCTGTAATTTCTTTATGGAAAAAGCACCTGAAAATCCGCCAATATTTTCTAGCATCTCCGAACGCATCGTTTTCTTAACGAACTCTTTCATAAGTTCTACTGATTTATATCCAGCTTCTAGATCCACGCCTGCATTTTTATAGTCCATAAGTAACCTCCGTTTATTTTGTATAGTTTTTATATCCAATTTTCTGCAATTTAGCATTCTTAACTGCTACCTCTTCCTTCAGTTCAGCCGCATAAGCTTTAATTTTTGCAAGCAGCTCTGAATCTGCTACAGCAAGAATTTTTGCCGCTAAAATACCCGCATTTGCTCCACCATTAATGGCGACGGTAGCAACCGGAATACCAGAGGGCATCTGAACGATGGAATACAGTGAATCACAACCTCCCAACGATGTAGTGTGCATAGGAATACCAATGACAGGCATCGGAAATATAGCTGCACACATACCTGGCAAATGCGCAGCCATTCCAGCCCCAGCTATAATTACCTTAAATCCCTTTTTCTCCGCTGTCTTCGTATATTCAAAAAATACGTCTGCCTCCCTGTGTGCAGAAATAATAGTCATCTCATATTCAATACCGAATTTTTCAAGCATATCTGCCGCCTTAGCCATAACTGGCATATCAGAATCACTGCCCATTATAATGCCAACTTTCTTCATAATCGTCTCCCATTTTTACTATTGATCTATTGATTGTTTTCTGTTCTATTTCCTTTGATTACTCTCCACCTAAAGCTCTGTTCAAACCTGTAAACTGCTCCGGCCCCCATTTTCGCAACGTCCTCTTACACTAACCCAAGGGGGACATTCAGTTCTTCCGTCCCCGGAAGCACAAAACGGCTATTTTCAATCAAAGAAATTTCCCTACCATCTTCCCTAACAACCCTGATGCTACCTAATTCTTCATAAGGGATCGTGATATCTGTATGGCATTCGAAATACGCTTGACTCATATCTGTCTTTCTCAGGATTGAACGCTCATTATCCCTGGCGACTATCTCTTTTCCATCAAAATTATAAACTTTCGTCTCCTCTTTCCAGCGATAACAAGTATCTCCAAAAGCAAAATGTGGTCCCATTTTCTCAGCAATCAAAATCGGTAACTTGTCCATAATTTGATAATTTTTTGCCATCCGATAAGCTTCTGTATTGGTCCCTATAGCAAATTCTCCAATGGGAAGACTGTCATGATGAAACAAAATATTTTCCTCTATATATCTACGATTATCTTCTTCCTTTTCAAAATTAGAACAACTATAACCACAAATCATTCCATCTTCCAAAATGATCTTCATATTTAGATAACAAAACTTCCCCAGATATACTCGCTTTACATGCAAGACTCCACCAGTCCCTTTTAGCATTGGCGACGTAAACACCTCTCCTAAAGGAATATTAACGTCCGCCAGACAATTTTCAAAATTTGTCTCCTTGGCCGGATCACTGAGAATATGTAGCCGAATAGTTAAATTGGTTTCATTACCGTTCATTCCTTGTATACGAACGCTTCTTCCTTTATCGAGAGCGTCGATAAGCTTCTGCTGAATCTTCTGATATTTCTTGTGATTCAAACTATTAATTTTTACAGTCTCACAGAAAATTTTTTCATAATCAGATCCGATCTCCGGAACCGGATAGGCAATGATCGTATGGCTCTTCTCCTCTCCGATTATATACCGGTTGATAATTTGCCCTGCCTCATTGTCATACCTTACCTGAAGTTTCTGCTGCTCTTTTGAAAACTGAGAAGCCGAAGGTTTGTTTTCCGGAAGAAAGGATGGAGCTCCGAAAACATCAATGCAGGCCGGTCCGGCATGGGCGTTGGCATGTTCTCTATATTTTTCAAAAGCCAGCCACATAGCTTTAAGCTTTTGAGAGACTATCTTTTCATCCAGATAAATGAATACATCATTCTTGTGATCATAATCAAATTGTTGATTAGGGATCGCTCCACAATATCCGATACGCAGATGCTGCCTTTTGTTAACAGAATGGCTGGCGTACCGATAGATCACTGGCCTTAACCCCATTTTTGAAAATTGCTTCACCGCTTCACGAACTATTCGTTCAAATCCTAGGCAATAACGAATATTGACCGTCTTCTTTTTGCTCAAATCTTTTCCGCCGTTCATAAAACCTATTCGGTAACCCTCCGTAAAAGTGTGGGCTATCGTCTCAATTTCCTTCTGAGGAAGCGAATTAAGAAATTCCGCCGTCTTCCTTTCATTTTCCCTGATATACTCACCAAAATGATAGAGATAACGGACATCCGATAAATTTTCCTTCATAAGCAAGTTTGTTGCAAAGCTGAGAGAGGGGTCTACCATTTCCCTGACACGGTATTCTATCATTTTCTGGCTGCAATTACTTACATAACAGTAAATAACTGATCTTAGAGCCTGAACCCCTGGAATATTGCCTTCTTCAAACATGTGATAGTATTTCAAAAACAATTCCATGGATATCATCATATCCCAGAGCCTGTTCTCATAAGCAAAAACAATTAGCCCCCGAAGTTCTGCATACAGAAAACTCATCAATCGCCCGTATTCCTTTCCGAACATAACGGCAGCATATGCCGGGTTCCCGTAACACGTTTTATAATTCTCTGGCAGTATATCAGCATAGAGTCTATGATTCATCAATTTCAGCTCTGCCAGACAAGCATCACGGTATTCACCTCTCTCCAGTTTTATCCGCAGGTCATTCATTTGTATGATAAAAGAAGCTTCTTTCTCAAAAAAATTTTGATAAACTATCGGCACTGAACGCTCCATAGGGATCTGTTTAATTCGTTCCAAAGCTAGCTCATAGCGTTCTATTTCATCCGATTCTTCCGTCATATACAAATTCATCTTTTCAAACCTCCCTTTTTTCAAAATCTGTCTGATGTTATGCATCCTTCTTCAAACGGCCTTTTCTCACAATGGCCTCTAGCAATATTTTTATAATATTAGCAGACATCTCGAAAATCTGTTCCTGTTTTTTCATTTTTCTTCTCCGTTTGAGATCGTTTAATGCCATGATACTTTCTAGTTTCCTCCTCTAAAAAGCATCGGCTGAAAGTTATCTATTGTATTGTAAAACATCAGCTTTCTCATTTTCCATTACCATAATTTTTGCCTGCATCATACGTATATATATCCAAGACATCCAGCTCTATCAAATCCACAAATTAGTACCATCATGATAATAGTTGTGGAAATCTCTATCGATTCGTTTCTATATTATTTCTATATTTCTGTAGCAAATAAACCATAAGCACCATATGACAAATATACTTCTGCATCATTTTCTCGTGGCCCACCTCTACTTAAAGGTGTATAGTAGAAAATATTCTTCCCTCTCTTCTCAATTTTCAGAATATTTTTTCATTTTTCAAATCATTCTTGATCTATTGTCCTTCACTTTCGCCCAAAACAGAATTAGCTAGATAATAAACATGATCTTTCAAATATGTTACTTGACTCAACAAAACGCTATTCGGAGAAGACTTATCCTTCAGTTAGTCTTTTTTCTCAGTATAAGAAGGCAATACATAATCAGAAGCATGAGTACCAAGCTTACCGCAGCCAGCACAGCTCGACTCTTACCAGAAAAATAATAGTCAGCACAATCAATAAAAGTAGAAAAAAGTTTTCGAACAAAACTATCATTTTCACTCACACTTATTATCTTTTATATGTATAAAGAATATTTATTTTTTGTCATGAAGAATTCTTTTTTTTCTCTTATAGAACAGGAGATATTCTCGCAAATCCCATAAAATCTTCAACATTAAGTCATTTATATCGTAAGTACCAACTCTCATCACCAACTGCAACATTTCTACCGACAGAATTACACTGAAGTTCAGAACAACTATAGCACATTATCACCCAAAAAAATTAGAAATACCATCAGAAATCTCATATTGATCAAATAGATCATAAATCAGCGAATTTCCTAGAATGTTTGCAGATTATAGTGATACTACTACTATAGCACAAAATCCTATCACCAGTCGCTTTCAAAAAATAAAAATTGATCAATAAGGTCCATTAAAAGAATGCGAGAAATAAACAACAAGACCCATCTGGCTGTCCGAATCATCCTTTTCGCCTCTCTGATCACAACAGCCCTTGTTGAAATTCCGCCGTTCCATACTTTGCATAATATTCATCAATGGTTTTCTTAATCGCGTCATCAATGACTATCCGACCACAGCAGGGACGGTTATACAGGTATTCTATCACCTCAGCCATAGTCACTATCGAATTTACCGGAAATTTATACTGATCCTGCATCTCCTGAAGCGCACTTTTCTCTCCCCTGCCACATTCCATACGGTTCAAAGACACTATCAGGCCTTTGATTTCTACATTACCCTGAGCTTTCAAGATCGGCAATATTTCTTCAATAGACTTTCCGGAGGTAATGACATCCTCAATGATCACAACCTTGTCCCCGTTCTTCAGGCCGCTGCTCAGAAAAATGCCTTTATCGCCATGATCCTTTGCTTCTTTACGATTGGAGCTGTAACGAATGTCTATCTTATAAATCTCACTAATCGCCATGGAAGCCGCCACTGACAGTGGAATTCCCTTATAAGCTGGTCCGAAGAGAGTATCAAAATTCAGCCCATAATGATTATGGATTGCTTTCGCATAATATTTACCCAGCCTTCGAAGCTGAGTACCAGTTACATAAGCCCCTGCGTTCATAAAAAATGGGGACTTCCTTCCGCTCTTGAGAGTGAATGATCCAAATTTAAGGACATCACTTTCTACTATAAATTGAATAAATTCCTGTTTATAATTTTCCATATTACTTTCTCCTTCAATTGAAAGGAATTGGAATTGCTGACTCTACGATACTAGAGACCCTTACAATTCTATCATACCCTATAATTATTTGCAATCTTAACAATTATTTTTATCCCACTGAGTTGCTAAATCTTACTCATACTGCAAAGTATTAAAGAACAAAGCTAATAAAAAATATTCTCTTTTCAACTGACTCTTATATGATCTCAGGTAATTAATTAGGAATATTTTATTTCAATTCTTTTATTATCTTGTATCCTCTTTTCTTCAAAAAGGCCTTATAGTTATGAAAACATAAATGGAAGATCCTGGCAGCCAGAATCTTCCATTTCAATTTGCACAAATCACTACTGCAAATTCCCTTCCGCTGATATATTTATGAGAAACATACAAAGATATCTGGTCCTGTCCATATTTCCAAATCCTACGACACTCTCATTTTGCATTACCACAAAAGTATGATTCTCTGAAAATAATCAATTTCATTGTCTACCTTACTTATTATCGAAATATATTTATCTGTGCTTCCGTATAATCTTTAGCGTTGACAGTCTAGAGTATTTAAAAGAACTATTCCAGTCGTTTACAGACTTATATATTCACAAATCTTAAAATTTTTAATAAATTAGATAAATGTCATCTTAGCATATTTCTATTTCAGGTTTGTACAATCCCTCTTTCCAAACTATGCTTATACCTCTCAACGTGCACGTTTTTTTATATATGTTATGAGGAATGATATATTTTTATGACACTTTTGATAAACTACAAGTGTTTTATGTTGTCTTACAATTATTAATTTCTTTTTTCATTGTTTTTTTGACTTTTAAACTTTTCATCTTGCTATGATGATAATCCAATAGAATATTTATTTTCGCCCTCTGCTCCGCATAGTGTACAGTTTTTAGTTTTTAGACGTCTTTTAAAAACATTGTGATGTGAAAAATAAATATAATGTTGTATCAAATCCGCATTTTTCATTACTATACTATAAACAGAACCTTTTTTTAATGCAAGAAGCGGATTGCTATCATTCTCTTTTTTCATGTGTTGGTCATATAGACACTTTTCACGATTTTTCATCCTGAAACATCGTCTTTATTGTTGAAATGCATACTGTATAAGTTTTCAAAAAAGTTTTCAGATCATTGCATTTTTTGAAGTAGACAAAATAATGCAGTTTTATAAAATTGTTTGCAAGAAATAATTGTATATTCCTCTTATTTGTGAAAAGTAAAATATTTATAATTTTCAAATTAAATTATCCAGCCATTACACCACGATTCCATAATAGCATATGCCTTTCTTTCCATGGATAACGATTTTTCGGTCATACATACATGAATTTTTTTATCCGTAGTGTTGTGTATTTGTGCATTGCTTCCGTCTTTTTATTCAGTTCATGCAGAGAAATATTAGAAGGAAGTAGAAACAAAAGATCGCCTTGTGGAATTTCGCTATATGTTTTGTTATATAGTCAGTTTTCTATATATCCTCATCCTCCTTTTAAAAATTGTCCGATCAAATTGATAAAAATTTACTTTCTTTAATTTTCTTGGAAAGCAATCCTAAAAACACAGTACGGTTAATATTGTCAAAACAACTTTTTATATTTACGAATGTTCCATATCTACAAGGAAATTTAGCAATCTTTTCGGCTGTATATCCACGGTTCTCTTTGATAGCGAAAAAACTTCAAAACAATTAAACTTTCCTTATCTTTCATATAATTTTCGTTTTTCATCAAATCAACTCCAACCATATCAACACGTAATACAACCTCTTTTTATCTATCGAATCTCTTACCAGATCGCCACCAGCTTTTAAAAAGCTCGCCACATTTTTCATAACTACTTCCGTATACAATACAAGGAAATATTGCCAAATCGTTTTAATCATCATAGATAAGGCACGTATTCATATGAATGATACCAACATACACCAGATACCATCTCATCTCTTCCAATCAACTTCCCTATCTGATTCATTCATAAATTTGCAGTATGAACGTTGTCATGTAAAAATAAAAACCAAGAACTGTTTATATATTCCTCTATCAATACTGATAATAGACCAGTTTTTATATATTCATTCTCATACCTAGATTCATATCTTCAAAAACTTTACTAAAGATTATCTTTCTTTCGATCTCCACGATACCATCCTCGACAAAGATCTACTTTCTCTTATCAATTATCTACCTGAATACATAAATAACCTGCACAACCTGTAGATCAATCAGGCATTCTCTTTTTTCAATACTTTACAGAGCCCTGTATCAGACGATCAAGTACAAGAAAATGGTGAAAAAACAGTTTGCCTTCACATATACTCCCTCCCATAAGATCAGACCTGAAAACATATCTCCCTCACTTCATCATCTATAAAAATATCTAAAAATTTTTCCTTTTCGTACATGGGGGTATTCACTGATTTCCAGGTTTTCTTTCTCATTTTTGTCATCATCCAATTGATATTTAAAGATATTACTTTATCTCCCATATAACTTATGTTGTGGCAATTTTCTTCTTCCATTCATGATTTTTCAAAAAATTCTAAAATAGCATGACCATGGTTGCTTACTGCTAGTAGATTCATCACAAGCGTCACAAGAAACACCAAGAACACTTACTTACTTGATGATCTGTAACAAAATAAAGAACTTTTCGAAGCAGCATTAAAAACAATGGCAACTTTCTCATGTCCCAGCGTAAAGATCTTCTGACAAACAATTTAAATACTATAGATACAGCTAGCTTCCATTTATATCCGCATGGTTCATTTCTCATCAATATTTTGCGTAGACATATACATGAACATCTCTACAATGATCATCGCAAAATTTCATCAGACTAACAAAAAGAACAGTTTAAATCTTCGCTCCCTGTATCTTTATTTGAAAATCAACAAAGTAGCAACTTCCCTCTTTCGTTTTTTAACTTTTTTCTTGGGGGATAACAGAAACTGCTATTTCCTAATATTTCACTGAATTTTATTTTTTCATTTTTAAAATTCGATCCAAAATTATATGATAATTTTCCGACCTATACAGATAATTACAACTCAAACAGTCTTTAACAATTTTCTCTTCTGTTTTCAAAAATTTAGAATTTGTCAGATGTTTTTTTCTAAGATTAAAAAACAATAATCAAAAAATACTTACAATCCTCGATTCCTTGATGATATGAAAAAGACTCACAGTCTATGTTTTCACAAAAACGTCAATCAATTTCTATATACTAGTATCCCTATCTATGACAAATTAGACAGCATCCCTCACGTTTGCATATCAATTGTTTGAGAATATATACAGCGTTAAATATCAAAACATAAACACTATGCAACAGTGTATGGCTATATAACTATTTACTCTGTAATCAGAAAACAGGATGAATTGAAATCATACTCCTCCATTTTATCTGTATTCCAAAGTCCAGGGGAATGGGAATACACGATTTATATATAGAAAGTTAATGGAAGAAGTATTAAAATTTCTAAAAAACAATCCCATGACCAGTGAGCTACTTAAAATCAAAACCACACAATATAGCCCTTTGGTACAATCACTCTATTCAAGGTAAAATTTTATTTTCAGACTGGACACCTAAATAATGTTTATGAATAATTGCTTCACCTGCTATCAGGAATACCGGATCCATATATTAGAACGACTATAGTTCGAAAGGATAAGAGAAAATTACTGGCTGAATATATTGAATATCCATCTTTGTCTACAAAAGATGGACGACTCCTGCCGACAAAAACTATGAAATTGTTTATCTAAAGGACTCTACTATTATCTTTTTATCTTTTACCAGAGTAAACAGGATAAGTCATTTGAATTTTTGTAAACTTCACGCATAATTAAGGCTAAAAAATTTTTCTTCGCTCATCTTTATAACTGTCTACAATGTCCTTTGCTTCCGTATAGAACGAACTAGAAAAACTCTATACTTTTTAATAGTACTTTCTTGGAATTTATCTTCCATACCGGCAACTTCTTGAAAATGAAAATAAAATAAACACAGTTGTCGAATCCAAAACCAGAATAATCGCGCTGCGCTCTTATTACCTGCATAATATATTTTATCACCTTGCTTCTGACCCCATCAGAAGCAAAACCTAAATATTCCAATATTGATATAGATACAAATGTAGATTTCAACAAAATGTCTTACAGCTACAGCAATCATCGTTATCAATATCAGAATAATTTTAAACATTTTTGATCATACTTCCACTTTAACCTACACATTCTATTTCTTCACCTTTTAAATTACTCAACAAGGCTGCTAACGGCTTTACGCACACCAGATAAAGAACTTTCTGAAACATCATAATTTTCGCTCCATGATCAAAACACGCTTCCTGTCTAACTGATGGAGATAACTTAAATTAACAACACAAAAACGATAAAGCTGTTGGACAGTTTAAACAGAAAATCTTTTATTTTATCAGATATTTCCATGCATAATTATAGAATCTTGCGTATGCATAGTCAGATAATGTTCTATAACCGAAGATTTAGATAATTTTATGGGATAATATTGTTTTCGGTGAAAAAATATGCCTTTCACTTCGAAACTCCTGTTTTACATGTTTTCGCAAATAGCGCAAAGCCGCAATTTCATAACTTACATGTAGTAATATGTTTCGCTATGCCGCAACAACTGTTTTCTTACCATTTCGTTTATGTTACTATTCAGGGTTAACATTTATAATAATGTTGATATGGGCATTCTTTTGTTATTGCAATTCAATCAAAAAAATCCATGTGTTGCAAAATAAAAAATATCCGGAACGATTGCAACAAAACAATGTTAGATATAAGCCCATGGCTATAAATTACTACATTTTCGATGAAACATACAATTAATTATCTCTCATCCATAAAGAGAAATATAACGATTTCTGTTAATTCATCAGAGCTGAGGGTCTGACATAAAAAACTTCTGTATTGTCCGCAATACTACTAATTCGTTTTAAGTCTCCCATTTCTGTTCACAGTCCTTATAGTGTAAAGCTTTCCCATCTCTTTTTAAAAGTCTATCTTTCCTTTGTTACCAATGAAAATATCAGCATACCAAACAGTTTCATTCATTACCTTTTGATAAGCTTCAAGCGCATTATCCAGCAAATTACCGAACGATTATTTGCATGTTAGTAAGTATAGCGTCTAATAATAGATTTATCGTCACAAATGCCGAATTCTCAGATTTATTTTGAATAGCAAATTCAATATTGTTTTATCTCTGCATTAATTTCCGCGTTCAAACAAATTATCCATTACATGGCTCTTAAAATTCATTTATTTTTATTGTACTATTATGAAATAAAAAAAATAAATTAATCTATGTATTATGCTATACATCAGCATTTATGTATACATTCTATAAATTACAAATTAAATAGTTAACCGTGTATCAGAAAATATCTTCCCTTACCCATGGCTTGTTTTGTGTTTTTTCTCCACGAACAATTAGGAAAAATTAATGTGCTCTATTGATATAAAATATACAAAACAAGCGGCAATTTCACCACCTTAGCTTTTTGCTTTTTAAAAAAAGTTTGTTCAGTCTTTTCAAGTATTCACCAATATTGTATAAAGATTTCTTCTCTCTTTCCTTCTGAAAACATTCGATGATTTTTTTTGTTTCATTTCCCATTTCTCTCCAATCCGTAAGAGGAAAGACCATTCACACATTCATACAGCTATTCTTCCCCTTCTCTCATATATTTTCGATCACTATAGTAAATTTTCGTCCCTATGTCTTCTCATCTGTTAACATTTAAAAGAGAGAGTCTTTTCTATACCGCTCAACTTCCTATATCCATATACTTTCATGACCTTTTTTCCCCTTTTCTTTCCAAAATTTTCTCATGGGAAAGCCAAATTTGTTGAATATCAAGCATCTCCTCCAACAAGCTGTTCTTCTCTTTGCAAGTCAGGAGATTTTTTAATAAATACTTTATGATTATCCTAAGAAATCTAGATTTTCCTCTTCCTCTTTAGTATCCCACGCAGCTGAAGTACATAAAACAAACGCGTCCTGTTGCTTCATTGCTTCATGCAGATGTTCAAATGATGCACATGCTTTACGCAGCACCAGCATCTTGGTCTCTGTGAACAACATATTCACCTTTTTGAACCAGTGATATTGTACATTGACAACAAATCTGTACACATTTACTTTTGCTATGCAGTCCTGACATAATTTTACCAAAGTATTAAGATTTTCATAAGAAGTTTATTTAATTCAGAATAAAGTCTGTTAATTTTATGCAATAACTTTCTTGTCTTTTATTTTCACACTGAGACTTCTTTTCTAAAACTCAGAATCCTCATTTTTACACAAAAATAACAGATCACATAACCAACAAAGGCACGAATCTAAGAAACCGGATAATAACAGATATATAGCCTATAATCGTATGGTATTTATAATAGTATAAAAACACAAGATACAAAATTCACAAACACTAAATCAGCGATATCACCATCGGCAGAATAAAATATCCAAGCACACACAGAAACACTTACCATGAGGTTCATCAAATGTAACTTTCTGAAATATGAAGCCGTCTCATTCTCTTTTCAATGAAGTATAGCGCTAACCGCTAAATGAATAGCAGCAGATTGTCGAAAAATACGCAAAGATTTCTCATCACAATTACACACAACTGATCTTACAGTAATATTTTATTAAATCTATTGAAACTTCCGATATCTATGATTAGATTCGTAAATGATATGTCTGCCTAATAATAACTATTCATGGAAAAGTATACAAAACTTCCAAGATTTCACACCTCCATATTCACCTAGAATGACCATCTCCCAGAACTCGTTGAGGAAAGAGTATTAACACATTAAAAAATATAAAAATAACACTCTAAAGTTTCGCAGGTAATCGATCTAGTGGCTTCACCGATCTCTATCAACTATCTCGATTAATGATTAAAGCAGAATTTAAAATTCCTGTTCTCAGAAAAAAATACAGCAGAGGTTTGATATTCCCAGACCCGCTCCTAGTATTGTGCTTCCGAAACTATAAAATATAACGACTGCTATATCTCACAAACACCTAAAGGACAATCGTCATCTTCAACGATGACTGTATCATATTCAAAATATATTTTTCAAAAGCAAATCTTGAGACTGCATATCTTTGTCTAGCTTTGTCTCGTAAAAGCGAGTCACAAATATATTAACACCTACAGAAAAACTTATAAAATAAATTACTCAAAAAGCTGACTAGCAATTACCGAACATTTGCAAATTACTACAATGTCGATTGTAGTAAACAATAGCGATAGGATTCCAAAATATACAAAAAAATCGAAAATAACAACATCGGTCAGAGAGAGGGAAGCAATACACACATATTAATTTTATATCATATTTCTATTTCTTCCTCTGCTTTTTATTCATTTTTATTCATGATTTTGTTTATTCTGATCCCCCAAAAAACATTATTTGAAAAATTCCAGAATTGTGATAACTGTCCTGAAACAACAGATTACCTGCTATTATGTCTTTATATGAATGGCTATCAGCGTTAATCAGTTCAAACACAAAAAGATGAGATGAACATCAACTATGAACGAAATGGCAGTCCTAATAAGGTCTATCATCCCGTTAACTTTTATAATGTAAAGTAAGTCAAAATAACTTCTATATTTTTCTGATTAGCTTCTATAATCTCATCTTTGATTGTTTCATTAATTACAATATTTTCCCTTGAACCTGATCGAAAAGTTTGGATTTTCGATTCTTTTCTTGCAATATCCTATCTTTTCTTTTGTTGAATGTATCAAACAACCTATACTGCTTCTCTATGAACTCAGAGTATAACTTATCACATCCTAGCTATATCCTTTCATGAATACAAATTTCAAACTCTTTCTAGTGCATCAGACATTTTCCAGCCAAACATTGTAAAACTTCTTTGCTTTTGTTGTTAATGTTTCTTCTCTCTCTTCTTATCCATTTTGCAGTATCCTCTCCTGATTTGGAATTTTTGTCACAGACATAAAAAGAGCCTAAAAGTTGTAACAATGCTTTTCACTGCACATCCGTCAAATCAAAATATTAAATTTCCTCAAAAAACTACACTAAGATAATCCCCACAGTTACTGAAAATTTTCATTAATCTCCATTATGAAGAATATGAGAGACAGATGAATATGGGTATAACACATTCCTTCGCGATCTGATATTCTGTCCAGTTACTGATTTTCATATATCCTTTTAATTTTCTCATTCATATAACTTTTCATCCATGTCAATTTTAACGAGTTGTCAGCATTTTTGATACTTTGTAAACATTGAAGCGGTACATTCCTTTATGGTATCTTTAAGATATCTGACTTCAGTATACTCGATACCGCAATAAACAATATAACTACATTAAAGATTCTCCAGCTAAAACTTCAGCATTCAATTCTCTTTTTATTATCATCTATACACCGATAATGAGTCTCCACCTCAAAATTTATAGACTTTCAACATCCTAGCCAAAAATATCGAAAAATTGAAATAAGCTTTCCTATCCTGTCAGTAATATTTATCTTCAGTTCAATGCTGAGACAAAAAATCGATCTATCATATAAGATCTGAGATCCATCTTTCCTTCACGCAATAACTGAAATCATTGATTGAACACAGCATTACTCCCGCTACATAGGCTATGGAAAAGCCGATCACTAGGTAGTTCAGAATTATTCAATTAGTCTAATGTTTTCCTGTAGCACAACAAGAAACAAAAACTAATGCTTTGAAATTTCTGTTATATTATTCTTGAACAGATTTGGCGATTGCATGAGCTAAGGCTTCCACTTCAACCATCTGCTCTTTCTTCAGGATGGATTTGATAGAAACACTCTGCTCAAGAATTTTCACATTTTTCATTTCTGAAAAGATATCTTTCATCTGTTTTCCCGCCTGAGAAAACCAACTTCCATTATCCATGACCGCAACTGTACGCTTTTGTAAATTATGAGCCTTGAGTTCGAGCAGTAGGTGTTCCATATTACTGAAAATTCCACCGTTATGTGTAACAGATGCAAATACCAAATGGCTTCTTCGAAATGCCTCAGACAGGATATAAGATGGATGAATTGAAGAAACATCATAGACAGCAATGTCTCTAACCCCAAAGTCAGCCAGATACGACGCTAAGATATTAACCATATTCTCCGTATGCTCGTAGATAGAACCATATATAATCAGCACCGACGATTTCTCTGGTGTATAGGAAGTCCATTTTAAGTATTTATCCACAAACCATTCAATATTTTCACGCCAAACAAGACCATGAAGCGGACAAATCATGCTGATCTCCAAACCAGAAGCTTTTTTTAACAACTCCTGAGCCTGAGGACCATATTTCCCCACAATATTCGTATAATATCTTCTGGCATCATCTAGCCAATCATGTTCAAAATTCACTTCATCGGCAAAAAGATTACCATTCATAGAACCAAAAGATCCAAAAACATCAGCTGAGAACAATATTTTATCCGTCAAATCATAAGTGACCATAACCTCCGGCCAATGAACCATTGGCGCATTCAAAAAGGTTAAATTATGCTTTCCTACTAAAAAAGTATCTCCTTCCTTAACTAAAACAGCTTTAGCATCAATATCAAAAGAAAAGAACTGTCTGATCATCTCTGCTGTCTTGATATTGCAAATGATTTCTACATCCGGATATCTTTTGACAATCTCATTAATCATGGAACAGTGATCTGGCTCCATATGATGGACAATCATATAATCAAGAGATCTTCCTCCAAGTATATATTTCACATTTTCCAAAAATTGGCTGCCAACTGATTGATCTACAGTATCAAACAAAACTGTTTTCTCATCTATCATCACATAAGCATTGTAAGAAATACCCTTTGGAATTGGGTATACATTTTCAAAAAGTGCTAGCCTTCGATCTGTCCCGCCAACCCAATATAAAGTATCATTAATTTTTTTCACACAATGCATGCCTGTTTTCCCTTTCTCTAATTTTGTAATTTTTCATTAGAAAAATTATAACATTGAACCAATCTGTTAACAAGTATTAAATTACAAATATTTATACTTACCTATAAACACTGCCTATATCTAGGAGATATACAACCCATATTATTTATATCATTTATTCCCATGGACTTTTTCCTTACGGTATTCTAAACTGTTATTTAAAAAGTCATCATAAAAGGTGAAAAGCATGAAAATTTCACAAGAGCTGAGTACTCTGCTCAAAACCATTTGATATATTGCTTAGAAATCTACCAAAGGAGTCTACCGTTTTCCAAATTATCGTTCATGTTCAGAGCGGATTCTTTAGCCTCTCCCTTTTATAGTTAGTATCCATATCGACGAAAAAACTGTCGGATATTCGACTGAACTTTTCATCATCTTAAACAGATGCTGCTATAGAACCATCTGAACCGTTTGTTCTATTAAAAAGATTAAAAAAGATAATTTAAAAGCGAACTATATGATTTCCTCCCTATTCGCCTAACCGACAAGCCTGATATGTAGCAGAACCTAAACAAGCAGAAATGTCAAGCCGAATGTGCTTTATGTAAGGACCAGTAAGAGATTCGAACACAGTTGCAGGAAGAAGGACTTATTGCTTTTATCACCAATAGCGCTGTTCTTTCCCGCCTATCCGGCGTTTCAGAACAATCGATGAACCCATAACCTTTCTCAAAGTTTCCCATCTCCATCAATGGAAATGACCACGGAGCTGCCCAATTGCGTACCCTTGAAAGGCAATGGTCTTCCGAAAACTAAAGCTTTTGGAAGACCAGCCTTCAACAGACAATCCAAAGTGACCTCTTCTCTCCAGAATTCTGACCAACGTAAAAGGAAAGCGCTGATGGTAAAAAAGCTATAAAAATTAACCGTTTCATTACGGATCTTCGCTATCTGGAACAATTAATGGGGACAGAACAATTGATTAGCCTTTCTCTATTTGCTACTATACACTTCAAAACACCTGATGAACGGAATAACCCATACTGACAGATAATTGTCCTGGAACTAGAACAGAGGATGGACCAATAGGGCTTGACTTTCTTTGATCAATGTCTCCTATCTGGCATTTAATCTTTGCCGTTCCAGACACCGGAAAATTTTGCCTATGTTAATCGATGCAAAAATTTTAATTTAACTAAATAATCCATGATCTGATGACCATGCAGATTACTGTTCTAAAGTATAATCAGGAAAATAGTTTGCATTTTTTTCTCATATATTCATCCACTGCATCTTCTAAATATAGCCCAAAAATACTATAACAACGCCTGTGTCACCTCTTTTTGCAACACCTGAGCAAGTTCTAGCATAAATATCTCTTCCACATCTAGATCTATAATTACAAACACCGCATCCAACAGACAAACGGATACTGCATATAGTGCTTATAAAACAAACTAGCGAGAATCTTTCACTTTTTACGCTAAGAAATCAACTTTTTACGCTAAGAAATCACTTCAACTATTATGAGAGACTGAACTGCTAGCGCCAAAATATCAACATTCTCAAAAAACTCAGGTAATATTCTGCAAGATATAGGTCCATCTTGCATGTACATGACCGACAGCCAGTTATTTTAAATATTTATTTTTCCAATAGATATCTTCAGACCAACCCAATTATAATATTCAACAAAACTCCGCAACCAGCTAGAAAAATCTTGAGCTTGCATATTTTGTATATCTAATGCTCGTCGTTATTTTTTTCTCGCTTGTCTCATGAAAATCAATATTTAGAAGAAAAAACGCACACAACAGCACATACTTTAACACTACAGACACTGTCCACACAATACCCGTCTTAACGTCAACAGCTTTCAGTTGGATTACTATAATAATACCAAACAAAACTGATCAATCATGACAGGATAATGATCAGCATCATAGCATCCGAGATTTCCGCCCGCCGCTATGAACTTAACTTTTTAATTTTTTTCTTGTACAACCAGTTTTCCTTTGTTTTTTCTATTACGTTGACCGACCATATCAACAAAACAAGCAGCACAAAATATTCTGTATATACCCTGAAGTTCTACCGGTATTTTATCTAAAATTGCCATAATATGATAAATATTGAAATAATTTATTCCTTACTATACATGAAAAAATGCAATCAATTACTGCCAAAAATAAAAACATACTGATTTCTTTGGTTTCACATCTGCCTGTCTAAAAACCAACACCAAATTGATCACAGCAGAAAACACATAAATTAAAAAAACAGCGCCTAATCAATACCTATATAAGACCTGCCATAGACAATGCTAAATCCCAAAATACTTATTGCAAAAGCCTATCGCTTTCAAAAAATTCTGGTTCTTATCCTATAACATGTTCTCTGCACTTTCCTCATCTTTCCGAAAAAAATACTAAAAATTTTCTGATTGATAACCCATCGTTATATTTTCTTCGGCATAATAACTAATGTGCAATAATGCCTATGTCTATTATTTTTTCTCTTCTGAATATACGAATAAATATCCTCCCGTATGCCTCAAGATCTTTTTCCTTACGAAAAGGATATACTACTAACCTCTACACTTTCATGCAAAACATGCATCAAATCTCTCATTATCCTTTTGCATATTGGCTAGATGTATTTTAAAAGTGTTTTCTGCTTGCTCATACATGATTTTCTATTTATTTACATTTTCTCAATTTCTTTCATAAGCTGTTCCACTGTTTTCAAAAGCAGCGGATGACGCTTCCAGGGAGCTAGTTGATTCAGAGGACGAAGTACAAAATTCCGCTTATGCATCTCTATATGTGGGATGATGAGTTTTTCACTGTTCATGACCAAATCATCATAAAAAATGATATCCAAATCTAAGGTTCTTGGCCCCCAATGAATCTTACGTTCCCGATGAGCCTCCAGTTCAATCGTATGAAGACGTTCCAAAAGCTCCTCAGGAGTTAAAAGGGTATCTAACTCCAGACAACCATTTAAAAAATCATCTTGTCCCAAATAACCATAAGGAACGGTCGAAATAAAATCTGAAACTTTTATTACACGACAGCTCTCTGTTTTCTCTAAAAGCTCTAATCCCTGCTCTAAATAAGAAAGTTTGTCTCCCATATTTGAACCTAACGCTATATAGGCCTTATGCCATCCTCGTTCAATTTCCACAGAAACAGTTTTTAATGGGAGGTGTACTGGGGCCCAAGGCTTCTGGATTTCCAGCCACACCCGGTTCAAGTTTTCTACCTTAGTCAGCAGTTCAATTGCCAAACACTCAACAACGCTTTCCAGCAGCTTAAAGGTATTACCTGCCACGAAATCATGGATCATTTGACTGACTTCTCCATAGTGAATAGATGCTGACAGATCGTCTGTCATTCCAGCTTTTCTTGTATCGGTATATAAAATCGCCGATAGGATAAATTTCTGTCCCAGGGCATTTTCCTCCAGAAATACTCCATGGTTTGCAAACACTTCTAAGTCCTGAATGTGAATTTTATCCATTTTCTACTGCCTCATAATCGCTTTTGTCATCTGAATCGCTTGCTTGTTTTCTTTCACATCGTGTACGCGAATAAATGCACAGCCTTTCTGAACGCCAAAAACCGTAGTCACCAGCGTTCCCGCCAACCTCTGATCTACGGATAAATTCAACGTTCGTCCTATCACTGATTTCCTGGACGTTCCCAACAATACCGGAAATCCCATGGCGCGCACTTCTTCTAAGTAATCGATTACCTAAAGATCCATTTCATAAGTCTTGCTGAATCCCACCCCAGGATCGAGTATAATCTTATCATCCGGTATACCTGAGCTCCTTGCCAGCTCTATACATTCTTGGAGGTCTGAGATCAGATCCTTCCGGAAATTTTGATAATTTACCTCCTTTCGATTATGCATCAAACAACATGATGTTCCTGTACGTGCTACCACAGAGGCCATATCCGAATCAGCCTTCAGTCCCCATATATCATTAATCAAGTTTGCTCCGGCTGTTATCGCCATTTCTGCAACACTGCTCTTATAAGTATCCACAGAAATCGGAACGTCAAACCTGTCAGTCAAAGCTTCTATGATCGGAGCAACTCTCTCGATCTCCTCCTGATAAGAGATCACCGTATAACCCAGCCTTGTGGACTCCCCACCTACATCTATCAAATCCGCTCCCTCCTTGATCATTTCTTCTGTATGAAAAAGTGCGGCATCTATCTGGTTATATTTCCCACCATCTGAAAAAGAATCCGGTGTAACATTGAGTATGCCCATCACATAAATCTGATGCTCCGTATCGAATTCTCTGCTTCCGATCTTCATAATATGCAACCTCCTAATAATAAATATTTTTCCTGATGCTAGTAAACATTTTCACAGTTCTTTTTATTCTCCGAATAATGACAAGCTGTAGCTGAAAGGTAAATCAGACAATTCCGCTATATACTGATATTCAGTCAAAATCTTTCATCTTTTGACTGAATATCAGATAATCTATGCCTTCTGAACACACAGCATTCTTCTGCTTCTTCGAAGAAATGTTCCGCACTATGGAAAAGTAGATTCCTGCACCAGATCCGCTCTAGATTCATGATCAAAAAGTCCCTACAGATATTGCGCATATGACATCCACCATCATCTAATAATGCCTTGCGCATAGATACTTTCCTGATTCATTCAGCTTCTATCCTCCAAATTACAAAATCAGACGAGACGCAGCATATTCAAAAAGTATTTTTCAATAGTTTCCAAATTTTTTCGCTAGATCTTCTAAAATATAGACTTTGATTCCAGATCCAACTCACCCATTTCATATCTGATCTAAGCCTGAATTCATCCTTTCACCATCTGAAAAAACGTCTGTTGAAGTTGAAAATCTTCGGAAAAGACACCCCTAATCATTATAGTTACTGTCTCTGTACCTGGCTTTTGCACACCTCGCATGGTCATGCACAGATGCTCTGCTTCAATCATCACCATTATACCCTTTGGATTCAGATATTTTTCTATGGCATCGGCAATTTGTGCCGTCATATTCTCCTGGATCTGAGCTCGCCTGCTGTAAACCTCCACAGTCCGTGCCAACTTGCTCAAACCAACAATCTTCCCATTTGGAATATACGCTACATGAGCCTTTCCATTGAAAGGAAGCAGATGGTGTTCACAAATAGAATAAAAAGTGATATCCTTCTCAATCACCATATTATTGTCCACGGATGCAAACTGCTTCTGAAGATGCTTCCCAGGATTGAGATTCAGTCCTTCATAGATTTGATGACACATCCTGGTAACTCTAGCAGGCGTATCCAACAGACCTTTCCGGTTCACGTTTTCACCGATCCCTTCTAGGAAGAGACGAACGCTCTCTTCAATCTTTTTATCATTCATCATCTTTCATTCCTCCAAGGTAAATATAAGAATTTGCTGCATTTCCATAGAAAATTTCTCCTTCTAAAAGCAAAAAACACCTTATATCCATTAACAATACAAGACATTTCATATCTACTTATTGCAACGGATACATATTCCATAGACGAGCTTTTCGTTTCACTGCAACTTCCCAGCCGGTGAATACTTAACGCATGAAATTCTATTTTGCATTTATACATTTCTTTATATTATATCACAGCTAAAAAAAACTACAACTCCTTTTTAAACTGCATCTCTTAAAGCAAATATAGTGTAAAACAGCGAGAACTGTGCACAGTCATTTTTACTTACGTAAAATCAGAATTTTCGCTATGAGGAAAATTATCAAAAAAATAATTACTACTGCATATACATACTCCCAGTTCAGTTCTGGCGTTTTAAACAAATGCATTCATATATACTATCCAGCGTGAAAAACATAAAAACTTCTATCATAATTGTAAAAATCTACATAATATTCTTTTTCCATTGATTAATCGTAGACTAACACTGATACCGGATCTTCCGATCGTACTCATCCAGAAACAATAAATTTTTTTCAATACCGCCTAGCAATACCGAACATTTTCCATGTTTCTGAACATCATCTACTTCCTCTAAAACTCATAAAGCAGTGTTTCAAATGCTTGTTGGATAAATAGCACATAAGGTTGTTTCTCCAGTTTTTGTTTTATGGCGTACAGACATCCTCCTTCATCTACATTACATGATACCTTTCTAATTATTCAAACACTCAAGCTTCTTCCCGATTCTTCTTACCTTCATGGTCGTCTCCATTTTTTTCGATTCCTTATCAATCAAATAATTTTCCACTATTCTTCCTCTCTAGATATTAATTTTGCACTTTCTACTCCACATTCCGTATCGCATCCAAAAGGACTGCAACTTAATGATACACAGCACTCCTACCAACAAGATAATCATTTGTTCTAAAGCATCAAAGATTACCACGATGATCTGATTATCTTCATCACTATCGTGTTTTATCAATGTTACGGGGCAACCATCTCTGTTATATTAACATAATCAAACAGAAGCATTTATCATCATCAACAATATTTTTTTAGCAAATACAAACAATATACTACCATTATAGAGTTTATACAAACCCTTTGCAAATCTCTGCCACATCTTATTATAGTTTTCCAACATTACAATTCAAATATCACTAAAAATAATCCGAAGATAGCATAGTACAAACTAAGTATTATCATTAACATCCTTGATATCCCGCTTTCCTGACAGCCTTTTTCGTATTTTCAGGATTCATGTTCATGGTTTCGGTACTTAAATACGGAAAAATATGAATCACATGATCAAACCTTAGGAACTGAAACCATGAACATGAAATGTGAATCGTAAATATCGCTATCGAAAATGTCAACGTAAAACATTTTTTAATTTAATACTTAATTTGATACTTTTCCATGTCTTAAGATACGCGATTCATTTTACTAACTATATTAATGATTTTTTAATTTCTTTCACTAAAAATAAGGATTATCTTTTAAATATATTTTTGAACTATAAAATATTAAAAGTTACATACCATCTGTTCATAAATCTTCTGGTATACCTGATAAACAACACGCTTTATGTACAAATCTTATATTGATACACTAAAAATATTTGTTTATCAAAAATTTTCAAAAACATACTTTTTATTTGCCCTTGATTGCATTTTCTCAAAATTTTAAATGCTCTTCGAAATTTTTTTAAAATGTTAATTAACTTACTTTGCAGCATCTTTCTCGTCAACCAACTTTCTTATTTCAATATCTTGATAAGAATATATATCCATAATTTAAAATATTTAATCGGATATGCTAGATGATCTCTTTGGTAATAGAAGTACATAGCATAATAATTGTTATCAACTTTTTCTCTTCTTCACAAATTAACTACTCTAAAAAATTTTAAAAATACTTTTGAATATTGTTCAAACCTAAGTTTAAATTCAAACAAATCATTGAAGTATTGCTTGAATCCACTACCGAATTTCTATATATCCTTTAATATCTTTTGTAACCATTGTTTTATTTATGATGTCTGATTTAAACTTTTACTTAAGATCGCTTCATAAGATAAAATGTCTCATTGATAAATAAATTCATTTTTTCACTACCTTTTTTAATAGTATAACACAAATTTTTTTAAAATCATTATTTTGAAATAAATATATCTACGTTTTAAAGACCACACCAATCATAAAAGATTAATGCGGTCTTATTTTGCTTTCATTTAAAGTTATGTAATTTTATAATTGCATTAACAATCTCCTGTTTTAACACTCTCCTCAACAGCAACTGCCACAGCTACGGTCATACCTACCATTGGATTATTACCTGCACCGATCAGTCCCATCATTTCTACATGAGCCGGAACTGAGGAAGAACCTGCAAATTGAGCGTCACTGTGCATACGTCCCATGGTATCTGTCATACCATAGGAAGCCGGTCCTGCCGCCATGTTGTCCGGGTGCAAGGTACGACCGGTACCACCACCGGATGCGACAGAAAAATATTTTTTTCCTGCCTGAATCCGTTCTTTTTTATAGGTTCCTGCCACCGGATGCTGAAAACGAGTCGGATTAGTAGAATTACCGGTGATCGATACATCTACATTTTCCTTCCACATGATAGCTACACCTTCCTGTACGTCATTGACTCCATAGCAATGAACCTTTGCACGAAGACTTGATATATCCTTTGAATAACACTGGCGGTATACTTCTTTCAATTCTCCGGTGTAATAATCATAATCTGTCTCCACATATGTAAACCCGTTAATACGAGAAATGATCTGAGCAGCATCCTTTCCCAGACCGTTTAGAATCACGCGAAGCGGCGTTTTTCGTACCTTGTTTGCCTTCTCAACAATACCGATGGCACCTTCAGCTGCGGCAAAGGACTCATGTCCGGCCAAAAATGCAAAACACTCTGTATTTTCTTCCAGAAGCATTTTGCCTAAATTTCCATGTCCTAGACCCACCTTACGCTGGTCTGCTACTGACCCTGGGATACAGAATGCCTGCAGTCCTTCACCAATTGCGGCAGCGGCTTCAGAAGCTTTTTTGCAGCCTTTCTTAAGCGCAATAGCAGCCCCAACCGTATAGGCCCATTTTGCATTTTCAAAACAGATCATCTGGATTTTCTCTACTATTGAGTATACATCTAGTCCTACGGCCTTAGTCACTTCTGCTGCATCTTCGATAGAGCCGATTCCGTATTCAGCCAACTTTGCCAGAACCTGTTTTTCTCTTCTTTCGTATGATTCAAATAAAGCCATATTTTTTATCCTCCTCTATTACTACTCTTTTCTCGGATCAATGATTTTAACAGCGTCAGCAACACGTCCATACTGCCCCTGTGCCTTCTCAAACGCGGTGTTGGCATCATCTCCGCTTTTGATGAAATTCATCATTTTACCAAAGTTCACAAATTTATAGCCGATAATCTCATCTTCTTCATCCAAAGCTATTCCGGTTACATAACCATCGGTCATCTCCAGATAACGAGGTCCCTTTTTTAATGTTCCATACATGGTTCCCACCTGAGAACGTAAACCCTTTCCAAGGTCTTCCAGACTTGCTCCTATCGGTAGGCCTTCCTCAGAAAACGCACTTTGAGAACGTCCATAAACAATCTGCAGAAACAGCTCTCTCATGGCAGTATTGATTGCATCACAAACCAGATCAGTATTGAGCGCTTCCATAACAGTCAATCCCGGAAGAATTTCGGAAGCCATTGCTGCGGAATGAGTCATTCCAGAACAACCAATGGTCTCAACCAAAGCTTCCTGGACAATTCCGTCTTTAATATTCAAAGTTAATTTACAACTGCCCTGCTGAGGAGCGCACCAACCGATGCCGTGTGTCAAACCAGAAATATCTTTAACTTCTTTCACCTTAATCCATTTCGCTTGTTCCGGAATTGGAGCCGCACCATGATGTACGCCCTGATGTACTGGACACATCATCTCTACCTCTTTTGAACAAATCATTGTCTAACTCCTTTCAAATTGATCTTATACTCCTTTTTATTCTCTCATAAATTTTCTGTTTCGTAAAGTATTTTTTCGACGATCTCTCCAGTATGTTTGAAGATGTGATTGGACGGAATAACTCCTCGAACGCTGGAAAGCGGATAAATATTCGTATGAGAACCGATGACGCTACCCGGATTTAGAACGCTTCCGCAACCAACTTCCACATAATCACCCAGCATAGCTCCAAACTTTTTCAGACCGCTTGAAAGCTCTTCACCTTGTCCTTTCACGATTACGAGCCGCTTGTCAGATTTCACGTTAGAAGTAATAGAAGCAGCTCCCATGTGAACTTTATAACCCAGGATAGAATCTCCCACGTAATTATAATGTGGCACCTGTACTTTATTAAATAAAATAACATTTTTCAGCTCTGTGGAATTTCCAACAACTGCTCCTTCGCCAACAATTGCACTCCCTCTGATAAATGCACACTGGCGTATTTCCGCTCCTTTTCCAATAATACAAGGACCGGTAATTGAAGCGGTAAGAGCAATTTTCGCATCCCGCGCGATCCAGATCTGTTCCTCCGGATGATCGTATATCTCAGAAGGTAGTGACGCCCCCATTTTCAAAATAAACTTTTTAATTAACGGCAAAACCTCCCATGGATATCTTTTATCCTCGAACAACTCACGTGCAATAGTCTCTTTCAAATCGTATAGTTCTCTTATGGTTACATATTTCATGTAATCTCCTTTCTGTTCCGTTTCTCTTTGCAGTAATGTCTGATCATTTATAATTTTGCTTGTTTTTCCACTTTTATAGTATATTATTTCAACTCCGTCTAATTCTACAACTGTCTGACATTCCATATATGACGGGAGATGGAGATAAAAGACTCTAGCTTTTCCATGTATTCCTCCTTAGTAATATTTTCTCTCCACTTCTCGTCAAATTTATATTTTTGAAAGTATTGATGAGCCAGTACACGATAAAAAGGTATTTTTTATTTCCATTTTTAAACTACTATGACTAGAACAACCAGTCATCACCTACTTCACTGAAATTGCCTGATATTGTTCTCTCAGATAATTAATAATAAAATAGCTATACTTCAAGAAAAAGATCTTATAAAATCAATTTCATTCCTAATCAGAAAATCCTATTTTGATCAAAGAAACTAAAAAGGATTCACCATATTGCCATATGCCACCAGATTTTTTCACCTAACTTATCTTACGATAAACACGCAACAGGTAGTCATTTTTTGAGAATTCTTGTTATGTACTTGACTTATCTGCTCTCATGATCCTCAATGGAAAAGCTAACAACAATGCAACACCAACTATATTACCAAAGGTTACAATCAGTATAGAGAAGAACATTGTAGAAATAGATAAGTCCCTGGACCACAAATTTTGCCACTGTGAAAATCGCCATGTTCGCTATCAGATGCTTGAACCCTGAAATCACAAAATCTGATATATAAACGATCATCAGGAATTTCGCAATCTCTTCTTTACATTTTATTCCACAAACGATTACCAAACAGACAAAGAAATTACAAAGAACCGCTCAAAAAAACATCTCACTCAGTGTAAAACCAAGTTTACCGTTAATCAAATTAGAAAAATAATCCTGCATACCTGAAACTCCTGACAGCACCCAGATCCCAGATAATAAAAACAGCCGATAAAATTTCCAATATAACTGACGATCCACACCTTGGCGACTTCATTCCATTTCTCAAAAGCTCCAAAAACCATGATGAAATTATTACCAGTGAACATCTCGCTTCCGGTAAAAACGGTCAGAAGAACCCAAATGGGAAAAATCAGTGCTCCTAGAAATTCCCCCCAGGCTATCATTCCATCCTTCTTAAACAAGTTTCCAACAACATTACAATAAATCATTGCAATTGCCACAAAAAATTCTGCCATAACCGATCGAATAAAATATATACCCGGATATTCTTTTAACAGTTTGAATTTTGCAATTGCAGCATTTGAAAATTCTTTCACATCATCAAATCATATAAGATTTTCTCCTTTATATTCTATAAAAATTCAATAATTTTCTGGAAAGATTCTATTTCTTCACACCAAGATGTTTATTTCCCTGCTATAAATATTTCTTTGCAACAAGCATTTCTGCACATAGAACTGCTCCTCCTGCTGCCCCTCTCACTGTATTATGGGACAAACCGATGAACTTCCAATCATAAATGGAATCTTCACGAAGACGCCCGACAGAAATTCCCATTCCGTTCTCATAATTTACATCCATTTGTAGCTGAGGACGACTATTTTCTTCTATGTATTGAATGAATTGCGTCGGCGCGCTTGGCAATTTCAGTTCTTGAGGTAGTCCTCTGAAATTTATCATCTTCTCAATTAACTGCTCCTTCGTGGAATTTTTCCTGAATTTTACGAATACTGCTGCCGTATGACCATTCAAAACAGGAACACGGATGCACTGACAGGTAATCTTCGGCTTCTTTGCCTTCACGATCATACCATTGCGTATCTCTCCCCAAAGGCGTAACGGTTCCTGTTCACTTTTTTCTTCTTCTCCGCCAATATAAGGAATGATATTTTCCACCATTTCCGGCCAATCCTTAAAAGTTTTTCCTGCTCCAGATATAGCCTGATAGGTCGTCACCACTACTTCATAAGGCTCACATTCTTTCCAGGCGCTCAGGACTGGTACATAACTCTGAATGGAGCAATTCGGCTTGACAACGATAAATCCTTTACTAGTTTTCAGGCGCTTCTTCTGATAGCAAATCACCTCAAAATGCTCAGGATTAATCTCTGGAACTACCATCGGTACGTCTGGCGTCCATCTGTGAGCGCTGTTGTTGGAAATTACCGGAGTCTCCGTCTTCGCGTATTCTTCCTCAATTTGTCTAATCTCTTCTTTTGACATATCTACTGCTGAGAAAACGAAATCCACGGTAGAAGCCACCTTCTCTACTTCATGAACATTCATGATAGTCAACTCCTTCACATCCTCCGGCATGAGAGTATTCATTTTCCAGCGACTGTTCACTACTTCTTCATATGTCTGACCCGCGCTCCTGGGACTGGCAGCAACTGTCACTACCTGAAACCACGGATGCTTCTCCAACAGAGAAATAAATCTCTGGCCTACCATACCTGTAGCACCTAAAATTCCAACTTTCAATTTTTTCCTCATGTTTTCCTCATGTTTTCCTCATTGTAGTAAAATAATTTTTTTATTTTTTATTGTATTTGTATTGCTATGTAGCCATATATTTGTACGCAGATCAAGTAATACAGATTGAATAATATATTATAGCAAAAATGACTCAAAATACTACTGTTTTCTATAAAATCGAATAATACCAAAGCCAGAACAATATACACAAAACCTCCTATATATTTTAACTACTTAGTCTCATTCACTCTGTAAATACTCTCTATTGGCTGAAATCACATGTTTCATGGCTTCTGCGCCTGTCGCACCTGCAATCATCCGTTTTTCCACACAGGTTTTCATGCTTATCGCGTCATAGATATCTTCTTCAAAAACAGATGTATAAGAACGAAACTCCTCCAGTGACAAATCATCCAATGAACAATTTTTATCGATACAAGTCAGCACAAGCCTACCTACAATGCCGTGAGCATCCCGGAAAGGTACACCTTTTCTTACAAGATAATCTGCAGCATCTGTTGCATTGGTAAAACCCTTTTTAGCCGAAGCCTCCATCACCTCCTTCCGGAACTTTATGGTATCTATCATTCTTGTAAACAAAGCCAGACATCCCTTCACGGTATTTAAGGCATCAAAAGTTATCTCCTTGTCTTCTTGCATATCTTTATTATAAGCCAATGGTAAACCTTTCATCGTAGTAAGGACAGAGATCAACGCTCCATATACACGGCCTGTCTTACCCCGGATCAGCTCTGCAATATCCGGATTCTTTTTCTGTGGCATGATAGAGCTACCGGTACTGTAAGCGTCGTCTATTTCCACAAAACTGTACTCATTGCTATTCCAGATAATGATTTCTTCACTGAAACGGCTAAGATGCATCATGACCGTGGATACAGCCGATAAAAGTTCTATCACATAATCTCGATCCGACACAGAATCCATACTGTTGGCCGTTGGTCCATAAAAATCCAGAAGCTTTGCCGTATACTCCCGGTCCAACGGATAAATAGTACCTGCCAGTGCCCCGCTCCCCAACGGACAATAATTCATTCTTTCAAAGATGTCATGCAAACGTCCCCTATCCCTCCTGAACATCTCAAAATAAGCTCCCATATGATGAGCCAGTGTGACCGGCTGTGCTTTCTGCAGATGAGTAAAACTTGGCATATAAGTGTGCAGGTTTTCTTCCATGATTCTCTCGAGCACTTTCAGCAACTCTTTTATTAAGCTGTCCAACTCCGTAATCTCATTTCGAATAAATAGCTTCATATCTAGCGCCACCTGATCGTTTCTGCTCCTTCCAGTATGAAGTTTTTTACCGACTTCTCCGATCCTGTCAATTAAATGAGCCTCCACAAAGCTATGAATATCTTCATATTCACTGGTAATCTGTAGCTCTCCGCTCTCCAAGTCCAAAAGAATACTTTCTAATCCACCGATAATATGATCTCTCTCCTGTTTTGTTAAGATTGCCTGCTTCGCCAGCATCTTCACATGAGCAATACTCCCTTGAATATCTTGTCGATAAAATTTTTGATCAAAACCAATGGAAGCATTAAAATTGTATACTAATTGATCTGTTTCCTTCCTAAATCTTCCTCCCCAAAGCTGTGCCATTTTAATTCCTCTCTTTTTCTTTTCTCTTCTTTTACTCCTTACATTTTCTGACTCCCGTCTGAAAAATAATACAGCTAGAATAACTTTAACAATAGAAGCCTTATTCTTACGCGATAAAACAGTTATAGCCGTCCTATATCTTAAAATCTAATATCAGATATTTTTTAGTGAACTGATACATAATATCTATTATTCTCCCATTAATGTGCAAATGTTTTTGTATTCCGTGTTGAAGGATTGTTACTCATATTGTGCTAGACAAAATAATCCTCAACCATTGCATAAAATCGTTCTGTATCATACACACTTTATATTTTAAAAAGAAAACCAAATATTTCCGGACACATCTCCCGGATCAAAAGTTTCTGTTTAACCACACACTTCCAGTAATCTTTTAATTTTTCTCTACTGCAATATTCGAATTATCACAAATCATAATTTTAAAATGATGGAACAGATACTTTAAGATAACTGCTCTATAAAACATAGCAATAGCTACAATATCTGACTATCGCTCCTCAAGGTTTTCTAGAACATGAGTTAATTTCCAAAATCAGCGCTAACTTTCATGCCATAGAGCCCAATATACTAAAGCTGATTCATATCCTGGAAAACATAAAAAGTTTAACCAAGATAAGCTTATTCCTGATATCTTCTGAATACTTTTCAAATCAACAATAAACTCTACCTGATAAATGTTCATCATCGAAGAAATTTATCAAGACTCGCAATTAACTGAAATACCTAATCATCTATAGCTCACAAATATACAAACTGAAGAGTGTACAGTTGTACATTCAATACACCTCTGACTTACATACAATTTTTCAGCATTATCTGTAGCCGTACTACATTTCAATATTTTCAGTCCCTCCAAATTCTGTTCTCTCATGTCCCTTTATTTTTTTTTTTTTTTAAATCAATGTTTTCTATTCATAACTTAATGATCAGAGGTGGCAGCTTTTTGTATATTGATTTTAATATTAATTCTGAAATCTGTAACATAAACTTTACTTAACTTATTTCATCCTTTTAACTCACTTTTCTGCATTTTCCATCCGAATAACTGTTAAAACTTACCTTGTGCACCATATACTGATTTATTCTATTCGTCACATTCAATCTTACGTGCATGCTTGAATTAGGAATATAGCTTCGAACGCACTTGTTTAGGATTGTATCCTGCGTCTTCCAAGGCTTTTATAATCTGTGTTTTATGTTCTGTGCCAAACGCTTCCATTGTAATCCGCAGTTCTACAGCTACATTCCGATTTGTGCTATAAAATTGATTATGCTCTAGCTTGACGATGTTACCTTTCTGCTCGGCAATTACAGATGATACTTTCATCAGTTCACCCGGTTTGTCTGGAAGCAAGACGGATATCATAAATATTCTATCTCTAGCTAACAGACCGTTCTGTACTACGGAAGACATGATAATAACATCCATATTACCACCGCTTAAGATGGATACAATTTTTTTCCCCCTCACATCCATATGCTTCAGGGCAGCTATCGTCAGAAGTCCAGAGTTCTCCACGATCATTTTGTGATTTTCCACCATATCCAGAAATGCGACAATCAGTTCACTGTCTTTCACAGTAATGATGTCGCTCAGATTCTCTTTGAGATAGAAAAACGTTTTTTCTCCGGGACGTTTAACGGCGGTTCCGTCGGCAATAGTATTAACTTCCGCAAGAGTAGTCACTTTACCTTTTTCCATTGATACCTGCATACAATTAGCCCCTTCAGGTTCTACTCCAATTACTTTGATCGTTGGATTCAAAAGCTTTGCCAGGGTAGAAATACCTGTAGCCAGGCCACCACCGCCTATCGGGACTAGAATGTAATCCACTAAAGGCAGTTCTTGAAAAATTTCCATAGCGATTGTACCCTGCCCTGTAGCTACCGTCAGGTCATCGAATGGATGAATAAAGGTATAACCCTTTTCATTTGCCAGCTTCAGTGCATATTCACAGGCTTCGTCATATAGATTGCCGTACAGAATAACCTTTGCCCCATAATGTTTAGTCCTTTCCACTTTGATTAGAGGAGTGCTAGTTGGCATTACGATCACGGATTTTGCACCAAAACATTTAGCCGCATAGGCCACTCCCTGGGCATGATTACCAGCAGATGCTGTGATTAATCCTCTGGATCGATCCTCCTCGCTAAGAGTGCTAATCTTATAATAAGCACCTCGTAGTTTATAAGCTCCGGTAAACTGCATGTTCTCTGGCTTCAGATATACCTTGTTCCCCGTCTTTTCACTGAAATAATCACTGTATATCAGTTTTGTCTCCTGGATGACTTTTTTCACAGCCTCTGAGGCTTCTTCAAATTTATCTAACGTCATTTTCTCTTTTACCTTTTCGTTTTATTTTCACACTCTATTTACCATGTTTTGATCAGAAGAAACGTCAAAAAGCGCATTGACAAATTGATTTGAATCAAATTTCTGCAAATCGTCGATAGATTCTCCCACCCCTAGATATTGTACCGGAATATCTAGCTCGGACTGAAGAGCTACAGCAATGCCACCTTTTGCCGTTCCGTCTAATTTGGTCAGAATAATCCCTGTCACACTGGCCACTGCATTAAACTGACGCGCCTGGACCAGAGCGTTCTGGCCTGTGGTTCCATCCAAAACCAATAAAGTTTTCAGATATGCTTCTGAATAGTTTTTTTCCAAAATTCGGTGAATTTTTCTAAGCTCTTCCATGAGATTTTTTTTATTGTGCAAACGTCCGGCCGTATCACACAAAAGTACGTCTGCATTCCTGGCCTTGGCAGCATCTACCGCATCGTAGACCACAGATGCTGGGTCCGCTCCCACTTGTCCTCCGATGATTTCAACGCCAACCCGTTTGGCCCATTGAGTAAGTTGTTCTCTGGCCGCGGCGCGAAAGGTGTCCGCCGCAACCAAGATTACCTTTTTCCCCTGATCCTTTAACCGCCATGCCAGCTTACCAACAGAAGTTGTCTTACCCACGCCATTTACACCGATTACTAACACTACAGACTTTCTATTTTCCTCTTCATAGCCAGGCTCTCCCATGACCATTTGCTTCTTAATGCTGTCCATTAAAAGCTGTTTGCACTCTGATGGTTCTTTGATATGGCGATCTGCCACTGCCATCCTCAGATTTGCGATAATCGCCATAGTGGTATTAATTCCAAGATCGCCCCTCAGTAATATTTCCTCAATTTCTTCGTAAAAATTATTATCGATACTGGAACCTTCTTTAAAAAGAGAATCAATACCAGATACAATGTTTGCTCTGGTTTTGGATAATTTATTGACCAATCTTTTAAAAATTCCTACTTTTTCCTCCTTCAATCAAGCCACCTCCTATGTCTCCAGTTTACCCTTAATCAGATAGATTCACCGAAATTAATGTGAAAACGTCTTTTCCTGCATCGCACTGCCATACAAGCGATCCTCCGCGATTAATGGTTATTTCTATGTGTAATAATAATAACTTGTGTATTCTTTGTCAACTTGTACAAATACTTTTGCAAAATATTCTACATTCAAATTATCCAGCACCGCAATATTCATCCAGTAGACAAAAACGACCGTTGCCAGTTTTGTATGCTAAATAAAAAAGCAATGATCTATCAACACTTTTTCATCATCGGAAAACTGTATCATGTTTTGAAGCTTTTTGACGAGTGGATGAGATATGATCTTAATTCCTATTTCCAAAAGTATCTTCATCTTCCATCAATTCCCAATGATCTCCTTTGAAAAGTTTCTTCCATTTTTTTCACTAAGTTTACTATATTGATTGTAAAGAAAGGTATAGCGCTCCTGTAGCTCTTTAAACTCTTCTACAGCGTTAATATTTACGTTTCTAATTTCTTTTAAATCATTCTTCAACTCTAAAATTTGTTGTGTCAACCCAACCCTCTCCGGTTTTTGTTAACATACCGTACGTTTTATTTGATCGGGCGTCATCTGGTATTTATCACACAGAGAGACAATAGCACTTTCCTTTCTCTCTTCCAAATTTCCCAATGTAATATTTCAACCGAAAATAATCTTTGTACAACCTGATTTTTGTATTCAAATCAGATAATTCATTTCTTTTCTGAAAATTTCCTGCTCATCTCTTTTTTGTGCCTCAGATATTCCTTACATACACCACTTCAACCACCTCCATCATCTTACCGAATTTTTCTATATATTTTCCCCGCTTTCCGTCTCTTTGGTGCATCTCTAATAAAAACTATATTCATCTGTAGAAAAGCACATTTTTTCTGCAGATTCTCATAAAAAAGGCATACCATATCCTAGGGCATGACTTTCTCTTCTTAACTGTGAAGTCCCTCCAACTCTGTTGTTACATCAAAAATGATTTGTTGCAGACGAGTTTTCTATTCTCTGAAATGATTCATTTTCTTCAAATTTTTTTCCTATTTTTGATAAATTTCGCTGATCTTTTTTTTCTATCGAACTCTCTTCTTCTTGGTTCTGATACTCTATTTACAGATTGTCTGTTTTATATATTCTGTTTCAGATATAAGACTTTGTAAAATCTCTGCTATCTCATTGTATCTTGTTATATAGCGTCTACCTGAAACTACGATCTTTTTCGATGGTAACCTGCATATCATCTCCTTTTTCACAGAACGTTACACTATCTTGCAACTCCTCAATCTCTCCCCGATGCCCCAGACAGTTTTTTACACCCTGAACTCAACAGTTTTTTCTACCTAATCATTCACAGCCTCTTATGACATTTTCATCTAATTCAAATCGCATAGTCAAACCGCATCCACTTATCAGTGTGCACCTTAACACAACTGAATGATAATCTTTTTTTCACAACTACTTCCATATTCAATATTACTTGATTGATACTGGTCAGTAACAAACATGCCGTATGAAATATTCAATCAAATTATTTTTTTGTATTCTCATTATTTGTTTTGTGAGAATGCCTGTCGCATATTTTTATAGTCCCCATATCGTCCAATGATATTTTTCAGAAATTCCAGTCTGAATTTTTCTTTATGTAATACGACACTTTCCAAAATTCCTATTGTACGATGTTCTTCCTTAATCTTTTAAGGGCAGAGATTTTATATAATAACTCAGATTTCCGAATATCAATCTAATTCAACATGGTATCGTATTCCTGAATCTTTCTCTTAATGGGAAAACAACGATTCACTAATGTTATATTTTTTTCTTATGATGTTGTCTAGTTTTTTAAACTGATCTGTGGCTACAATTCACAAATCGGTTACTCCAGCTCCATCTGTACTTTTTCCTTCTCATAGCTCATTTTACGCCTTCTAAGTACTCTATATCCTCTGTAAACCGAAGCAAGGGGAGGCTAAATTAACTGCTCGCCTATTCTGTTTCTTCAGTACTACATCAATCTGAGCTTTCAGCTGCTACTTTTGCAACATGTTTCAAAAAATTCTTTTCGCACAAACAAAACAGTGTTATTCTACACCTTCAATTCTACTTTTTTAGATAATTCTAGCTTTTTCCTCCTGTTTTTTAAACAGATGAAATTTTCTCCTTAGTTCTGATAAAATATTCGTCACACGGACCAAGTTTTGCTCTTCTTCCTGTCTTATCAGAAAACGTTTTCCACGCTTCAGTCTTTCCGTTTAACCTGTCCCTAACCGATTAAGAAATAGGCATCTTTGTCTATTGCTATATCATAAAAGAGCGCATTGATATCTTTCGGTAGTTTCTCCTATTCAAAAGATATTTTCCTGCTCTCCTGATCGATAAAACCTTCTAGTTACAGTCACTTTTTCAAAATCAATGTTCAGCTAATTAATCTTCATTGTCCAATATGATTGCTATAGACGAAGAGTACAGAACCTTCCAAGATTTAGTGTTTGAAAATATGACGTTCTGTGTGTATATTGCCGTTCCAGATCTGCTTTTAGCTCTGCTCACCAAACACCTACGAACGATATCGCCAATACGACTAACTTTCAATGATTTCCATGATCTCTGTAATACATCTATGAAATTCCAATAGCATTTTTGCAAAAGACTCTAATCTCTCTTGTAATTATTAATGTTAAAGAAAATTTACCTACTTATTTATTCTGTATTTGACAGATCGCATGATACGCCGCTTTCTGCTCTGCTAATTTCTTTGTTCGTCCTGTGCCCTCACCCAGAGGCTTATCTCCAACACAAACTTGTACACGAAAACTTTTATCGTGATCTGCTCCAATGGCCTCCAAGATCTCATAACGAATTTTTTCTGATGAATCCCTGTGTACCAATTCCTGAAGAAGCGTTTTGCTGTCACTGAACAACTTTTTATGTTCTACATTATTAAGAAGATACCGTAATATAAACTTTTTAGCTTCTTCAAAGCCTCCGTCCATGAAGATAGCGCCAATCATCGCTTCCATCGCATCGGATATGAGCGAATCTCTCTGTCTTCCGCCAGTGGTTTCTTCACCTTTTCCGAGAAATAAATAAACTCCAAGATTCAGTTCTCGAGCCTCATGCGCCAGCGTAGGTTCGCATACCAAGCTAGCCCTCAATTTCGTCAGTTCGCCTTCTGCGAGTTTTGGATAATGTCTATACAAAAACTCACTGGATACTATTTCCAAAACTGCATCTCCTAAAAACTCTAACCGTTCATTGCACTCCAGCCGCGACATGTGGTGCTCATTCGTATAAGAACTGTGACGCATGGCCAACGCCAGAGATTTAATTTTTTTGAACCGATAGCCTGCCTTATGTTCCAGTTCTCTTAATTTTGCTAATTCTTTCATCATAAACCTCTTTTAAATAGTGGCAGAAAAAAAGGCTATTACTAAAGAGTTTCATTTTCTCAGAACAGCCGCGCAAATATCGATCTTCTTTTCTTTGAAATCTTAACATCGAATGTTCCCTCAAACTCTATAATTTTTTTATAAAATCCGCCTAAAAATCTTCTAAAAAATACTTTCCGATGCAATTTTATCAATAGAGGACTACACCAACCACTGCTTTCAAATCTCCTAATCTTATAGTTAGTTTTTATTTCATGCCTTTTCAGAAAAATATTCTTGTATCTTTCCGCTCAAATCCTGATCCTTCAATTGGATGCATTGCAAAATTGAATTTTTGAAGTGCACAGCTTTAGCACTTCCATGTGTCTTGACTACCCCTCCCTGTAGCCCTAACAGAGGTGCACCACCATATTCGCTCACATCAAAAATTTTCAACGTTTGCTTCATGACTGGCTTCAACAAAAGGGCGCCGAGTTTGCTGCGCAAAGAAACCATCATAGCCGATTTTACTCTGTTAATTAACACTGTCCCTACACCTTCGTACAGCTTTAGAATAACATTGCCGACAAACGCCTCTGTCACAAGTACGTCAGCAACACCTTTAGGTATATCTCTCGCCTCTATATTTCCAATAAAATTAATATTCTTCTTCTCTTTTAAAAGTAGAAATGTCTCTTTTACCAATTCATTTCCTTTTTCTTCTTCAGCTCCGATATTAACCAAAGCAACTCTTGGATTTTTCACTCTCATAATTGTTTCCATATAGATAGATCCCATCATAGCAAACTGTACAAGATGCGATGGCCGCGCATTTACCGTAGCACCACAATCAATCAACAAAGCAACACTCTTCTCTGTCGGAATCAATGGAGCTAACGGCGCGCGCTCCACCCCTTTCACCTTACGGACGATAGCCTGGCCTCCCACTAACAGAGCCCCAGTGTTCCCAGAAGAAACGAAAGCGTCAGCCATGCCTTTGTGCACCATTGTCAGTCCGACCACTAAAGAAGAATTCTTCTTTCTCTGAATTGCGTTGACTGGAGGCTCCCAAGTTTCAATAACTTCATCAGCTGAAACGATCTCTAATCTATCTTTCGGATAAATATATTGAGACAATTCCTGATGAATTATTTTTCTCTGACCAACCAGATATACCAATATATGATTATTTCTTTTCAATGCATCTACAGCACCTTTGACCGGTTCTACCGGTGCATAGTCTCCACCCATAGTATCTACTACAACTCTGACCAGCTTTCTCATTTGCTCTACCTACTTCTCTGTCAAAATTATCACATTCTTTATAATAACAAATCTACAATTAATATACTAAATATACGAATAAAATGCAAGTAAAAAGAAAGTATATTTCAGATAATTACTGGTATCCAAAGAAAAATATTCAATTCCCACCAGAATACTTTTATCTTAGGAAATCATCACTCCATTCTCATTTACTCTTTTTCCGTCAGGTGTGATTGTATTTCTCTGCAACTCCCCACTTTCGTTGAAATAGAACATGTAATCTCCTTCCTGATACCATCCAATGGTACGATAGCCATCGCTGTCTATGTGATAAGTAAAGCCTTTGATATTAATCCACATATCCTCTAAATACCTGCCATCTTCCATTACATATTTACAGCCTACTTCATCCTGCTTCCAGGTGCCAAGAGGCCAAATTGTGATTTCCCAGACAGCACTTGTAGATTTAGAAATCCTATTCCCATGATTATTGGTTGCCACTACATAATAATAGGTAGTTCCTATTTCTGAAGTATCTACATCATACGCTTCTTTATCTGCCCCTGGTATGATTGTCCCACCTCCGTTGGAATTTACATTATTCTTATACCACTGATAAGTGACTGTTCCCCTGTCTGATACGACGGCCGATGCCAATAACGTACATACGGAACCTGTCGCAACCTGTCTTTCTTTTGTAAAATCCGCTGTAAATACCGGCAACTCAAGAGTCGGATCTATAATCTTTACTTCTTCTACACTGTTCTGCTCGGAGCTTTGGAAAGGAGAGCTCGTCTTCAATTTGCTTACATGTTCTAACATCTTTCCTAAAAAAAAACAACCTGTTAACATCAGCACACTACATAAACAGAGCACAAGTACTGCATATATTTTTTTCACTTTCATATCAAGTACCCCCACTCGCTGTAATCCTAAATATAAAAAGAGCCACACTGCATACGACTGACTCTTTCATTCTTCTTCACTTACTATTCATTATACAGCAATAATCTTTTTTTTGTTATAAGTGCCACAAGCCTTGCATACTCTATGAGGCAACATCAGCACACCACATTTACTGCATTTTCCCAGATTTGGAATGGACATCTTCCAGTTTGCTCTTCTCTGATCTCTCCTTTTCTTGGATGATTTATTTTTTGGACAGATGGACATTATTAAACCTCCTTAATACTTACTAAAATAACAGCCATGTTCAAATTGTTCAACATTATATCACAGTGACAAACTGAACTGTTCAGTCTCACACTACAACGATTCCAGATTCCCTTACGTCCATTCTTACTTAACGAAGCACTTCAATAACCGATCAACTGACTAAACGTTCCAAAAGCAAAATCAGCAAATATTCTAAATGAAAACAAAAATCTCGCATAGAAAATCAAAAATATCACTTCTTTATAATTTCCAAAGCTCTCATACACAATCATCATTATGTCTTATAACTTCGAATCAACTGTTGGTGATAATAAAAAAATCCTCTATCCGTCTTGAAGATAAGCTTATTCATCTTCAACTCTATACTGATTTCAAAATTTTTTCTATAATCTATCTGTATCTGTAACAACAATTTTAACAGAAGCAACAACATAACTAGCTCTTACTATATTTTATATACTATACATATGAAACTTCCATTTGTCAAGACTTCCTTCTCAATATAACAATTTTACAACAGAGTTCCTGTTCTTCATTGATCAAAAGGACGCAGAAAGCCATCTTAGAATTTGCTGTAAAAATCATACTATATCTTTCCAAAAATCTGATTCTATTCTGCATTACAACTCACCTCCCAGATATTGCAAATTCTCAACGAATGTTTTGCGCACTATCGGCGTATTTCACAAGATTCCTACTGTATATGATGGCGACTATAAAGGGAGTAGTCTTCATAATTTAGTTATGCTCCAATACCCTTGATTATCCATGATAGTAGAATACATTCAATAATTTGTTAGCCTATACATTTTCGAAGGAAGATGCTGCCTCAAAATCTCTGAAGTTGTCGGAAATCTTTTGAATTTTAATAATACGGTTTTATACAACTGGCTGCTTATTCAAAACCTTCCTATTCGCCTTTTAGATCTAGATTCTATTTTTAGCAATGAATTCCAGAAGTGGCTTCTTCAAATTGACGGAATGGATTTTCAATAACAAACCCCTCCAGTAGCCTCATCCCTATTCTGAAATCCTAACATAATTATCATTAACAACTGCCGCTGCCAATAGAAAAACGCTATTTAATATGCTAAGCATCGGCACTTCAGGCAATCAACTCCTGGTATACATGATGCTGATCAAATCAGGCGGATTATAAGCGAAGAAAGGGCTACAGCGCACTTTTTTATGCCATATTTTTTTGCAGAGTAAACAAATTTTTCACAACCATGCACACTCTATACGTTAGTTGATCTCATCGGTCTCTACAAGGCTTCTGATCGCTCCATTTTCTCATTGGTCATAAAATTCATCTCTATCATTATGATAATGAATCGGCATCGTAATAATCTTTTTATATCTGCTTGTCACAGCTAACTTTTTTGTCAATTCCGATTTTCTTTCAGAATCCCCTTTTGCCAGTACTTTGCAATTTTCCCTACACTGGACTGTGGTAATTTCAATAGCTCTTACAATATCTTCAGCAGAACAACCTTCTGGACATGCCATTAACATGAGCTTCGATTCCCTAAGCAATTAAAGACCAAGCATTTACCTTCCCCAGCCTCTGAATCAACTTGTAAGCGATATTATTGACATCCACATGCAAAAAAATAGCACATTAGCTTTTCCGGCTACAGGTCTTTCCTTCGTGCTTTGGAAGTTGCTATCTCAGAAATTATTACTACATCTAACTGCAAATCTGGATACTGCTCCTTGGAATTCTGGTTGCCTTCATTGCCTTCTCCACATCCAGACGCGTTGCACTTCCCGCTGTAGCAAAAACGAAAGATCTCGGCAGCTGATCTCGAAATCTCATCCAATTCTTCTGATTTATGAGTCTACTGCATCCCTGCGTCAGAAAAAAGAAATATGCCGTCTTTCCCTTATTCGTAATCTGGAACAAATATCAAGAAAAACATAGATACCAACTTGATTTCTGGCTTTATCTTCAAAATTTTCAGATCGAACCTTAAAGTATCTGCAGAAGCATACCAAACTCCGGAAATCATTCCGTCAGCGTCTCCCATTTTAACCATGAGGTTATCCATCATACAGAGCATTATTCAGAAAGAACTCTTTGGCTTTTTCATGAATCATTCACTTCTTTACACACAACTTTACAAATTTGTCAATATATGCTAACGTTCTAACTGAGGTGGCTAAGTTCACAATGGAAGCTCTGGAAATATTGAAATTTATCTACCTCTTCGTTTCCGCTCAGGATAATTTTGTAATTCCTTCGTTCAAAATCTATTCAGTATCCAAATAAGTTCTTTTGTCTGCTGTCTCCAGAAGTACGAAATACAATGATTTTCTCATCTCCCGCTTTATAAGTAATCTCATCGATATTGGATCTTTTCGATATTTACATAACTTATATTACATTTATTGCTCATCAACAAGATAAGTTGATTTTTGAACATTGAAATCCTGTATTAAATTTGCTAAAGCAACAAACTTTTTTAATGTAAAATTGTAAATGTTTGTTCTTTCAACTATTCAAGCAACAAATAAAGATGTATAATAAATTGTGATTCTTTTAGCAAGTATGTAAGAGCTAAACCTTAACCAACAGATTTTCAGAGAAATTTATGAAAACAGCTGCTATTATTACAGAATATAACCCATTTCATAACGGACATGCTTATCAGCTTGATAAAGTGCGTCAGCTTTCCGGCGCTGATTTTATTCTCGTCA
>JABUSY010000056.1 GCA_021442455.1 Lachnospiraceae bacterium
AAAGAGATTATCAGTGAAATTGTCTTTAATACATCAATGAGTGGATATTTGGAAGTGCTTACCGACCCCTCTTACGCCGGACAGGCTGTCTGCATGACTTACCCCCTGATAGGAAATTATGGAATTTGTTACGAAGATCAGGAGTCTTTGCGTCCGTGGACTGAGGGTTATATTATTAGAGAGCTTTCCAGGATCCCAAGTAATTTCCGTAGCCAGGATACAATTCAGAATTTTTTGAAGCGGTTTGATATTCCAGGGATTATGAGAATCGATACTCGAGCGCTTACTAAAATATTGAGAGAAAAAGGTACGATGAACGGAATGATTACAACGGATGAGAATTTTGATCTGGCTGTGGTACTTCCAAAATTGAAAGCATATAAGATGGGAAAAGTGGTAGAGAAGGTAACTTGCTCTGAGCCTTCAGTGTTCAAAAAAATTCCTAGGGAAAATAGATACAGGGTGGTGCTGATGGATTTTGGTGTAAAGAGCAATATCCCTAGATCTTTGAATGAGAGAGGATGTCAGGTTACTATCTATCCTGCTCATGCGACAGCTGAGGAAATTCTCGCTGAAAAACCGGACGGTATTATGCTTTCTAATGGGCCTGGAGATCCGAAGGAATGTACTACAATTATAAAAGAAATTAGAAAATTGTATGACGCTAATGTGCCGTTATTTGCTATTTGCTTGGGCCATCAGTTAATGGCTCTCGCCACGGGCGCGGACACGAAAAAGATGAAATATGGGCATCGGGGAGGTAACCACCCGGTCAAGGATCTTTCTACCGGCCGTGTCTACATCACTTCCCAAAACCATGGTTACATGGTAGATACGGAAACTCTTGACTCGTCTATAGCGATTCCTGCATTCATTAATGTCAATGATGGGACGAATGAAGGGCTGCGGTACCTGGGAAAGGAAATTTTTACTGTACAGTATCATCCGGAGGCGTGTCCGGGGCCGCAAGATTCTGTATATTTGTTTGATCGTTTTATTGAGATGATGGGAGGAAACAAATAATGCCTAAAAATCCGTATATTAAAAAAGTTTTAGTTATCGGTTCTGGACCGATAGTCATCGGACAGGCCGCAGAATTTGATTATGCAGGGACGCAGGCTTGCCGTTCTCTAAAGGAGGAAGGTTTGGAGGTTCTCCTGCTTAATTCTAATCCGGCCACCATCATGACTGATAAAGACATTGCAGATCAAGTATATATTGAGCCTTTAACACTTGAAGTGGTAGAGCAATTGATCATCAAAGAAAAGCCTGATAGTGTTTTGCCTACCCTTGGAGGGCAGGCAGGACTGAATCTGATTATGGAACTAGCAGAGAGAAAATTTTTGAAAGAACATAATGTGCGGTTGATTGGTACTACTCCTCAAACTATTCGGAAAGCAGAGGATCGTCAAGAATTCAAGAATACGATGGAGAAAATCGGAGAACCGCTAGCGGCGTCCAAAGTAGTCACTAATCTGGAAGATGGGATTGCGTTCACCAATACGATTGGCTATCCGGTTGTGCTCCGTCCGGCCTATACGCTGGGAGGTAGCGGAGGAGGCATCGCCAATAATGAAGTAGAGCTGACAGAGATATTGTTTAATGGCCTGCGGCTCTCTAGGGTAGGTGAAGTTCTGGTAGAGCGGTGCATTGCTGGATGGAAAGAGATTGAATATGAAGTGATGCGCGACGGCGCCGGTAACTGTATCACTGTCTGTAATATGGAAAATATTGATCCAGTGGGCGTGCACACCGGTGATTCGATTGTAGTAGCCCCCTCTCAGACATTGGGGGAAAAGGAATATCAGATGCTGCGTACTTCCGCTTTACATATTATCAGCGAATTGGAAATAACAGGAGGATGCAATGTGCAGTATGCTCTCCATCCAGAAAGTTTTGAATACTGTGTCATTGAGGTAAATCCTCGTGTGAGTCGCTCCTCTGCGCTGGCTTCTAAGGCGACAGGCTATCCTATCGCCAAAGTAGCGGCCAAAATAGCTCTTGGCTATACTTTGGATGAGATTCCTAACGCTATTACAAAGAAAACTTATGCCAGTTTTGAACCTATGTTGGACTATTGCGTGGTAAAAATGCCACGGTTACCCTTCGACAAGTTCATCAGCGCGAAGCGGACACTAACTACGCAGATGAAGGCTACCGGAGAGGTAATGAGCATATGTAATAATTTCGAAGGTGCTCTCATGAAAGCTATACGTTCTCTGGAACAGCATGTAGATTCATTGTTATCCTATGATTTCACAAAACTTTCTGAAGAACAGCTAACGAAGGAAATGGAAGTTGTGGACGATATGAGGATCTGGAAAATTGCTGAGGCTGTTCGTCGCGGAGTTTCCTATCAAAAAATTCATGATATCACGCAGATAGATAACTGGTTTATTGATAAGATTGCGATACTAGTAGAGATGGAACAAGCGTTGAAGTGCAAAGTTCTGACGGAAGAATTATTGTGGGAGGCCAAGCGAATGGAATTTCCCGATTATCTAATTGGGAGTTTAACCGGAAAAACAGAGGAAGAAATTAAAATGCTAAGAAAAGGATATGGAATCACGGCTACCTACAAGATGGTTGATACCTGCGCGGCAGAGTTTGCGGCATCGACACCTTATTACTATTCGGTGTATGGAGGAGAGAATGAGGCTGTCATGACAAACGGAAGGAAAAAAGTTCTGGTGCTTGGTTCTGGACCCATACGGATCGGGCAAGGCATTGAATTTGATTTTTGTTCAGTACACTGTACCTGGGCATTTTCCAGGGAAGGTTATGAAACTATCATCATTAACAACAATCCGGAAACCGTTAGTACAGACTTTGATATTGCGGATAAGCTGTATTTTGAACCGCTGACGCCGGAGGATGTGGAAAATGTAGTGAATATCGAACATCCAGATGGTGCTGTTGTTCAATTCGGAGGTCAAACTGCCATTAAGCTAACAGAAGCCTTAATCCGGATGGGAGTGAAAATTTTTGGAACCTCCGCTGAAGATGTAGACGCGGCAGAAGATCGTGAGCTGTTTGATCAGATTCTTCAAAAATGTGAGATTCCTCGGGCTATCGGTCATACGGTATTTACCGCGGAAGAAGCAAAACAGGCGGCTCATGAGCTGGGTTATCCGGCACTTGTCCGCCCTTCTTACGTGCTCGGCGGTCAAGGTATGAAAATTGCTATCAATGATGAGGATATTGAGCAATACATCGGTGTCATCAATCGTTACACTCAGGAGCATCCGATCCTTGTGGACAAATATTTAGAAGGAAAGGAAATAGAGGTGGATGCCATTTGTGACGGAGAGCATATCTTAATTCCGGGCATCATGGAACACATTGAGCGTTCAGGCATCCATTCCGGTGATAGTATTTCCGTATATCCGTCCCAAAGGCTTAGTGAAAAAGTCAAGACCATGATCGTGGAATATAGCAGACGTTTGGCCAGTTCTCTGCACGTGCTTGGAATGATCAATATTCAGTTCATTGTGTATCAAGAAGACGTTTATGTAATCGAAGTAAATCCACGTTCTTCACGGACGGTTCCATATATCAGTAAGGTGACAGGAATACCGATTGTGTCGCTGGCCACAAAAGTTATCCTTGGGCATAAGATTAAAGATCTGGGCTATAAACCAGGGCTTCAGAAGGAAGCAGATTATATTGCCGTTAAAATGCCGGTATTCTCTTTTGAAAAGATCCGAGGAGCCGATATCAGCTTGGGTCCAGAGATGAAATCTACCGGAGAATGCTTGGGGATTGCCCACACTTTCGATGAAGCTCTATACAAGGCGTTTTTGGGAGCCGGAATCAACCTTCCCAAGTACAAGAACATGATTATAACTGTCAGGGATAGCGAACAACTGAACATCATACCGATCGCACAGCGTTTTGAAAACTTGGGTTATCGAATTTATGCCACCAGAAGTACTGCAAAGGTGCTGCAGGAGAACGGTATAAAAGCTATCCGGATAAATAAGATCGAACAGGCTAGCCCGAATCTGATGGATCTAATCCTTGGGCATAAAATCGATCTGGTTATCGATATTCCAGAGCAGGGTATTGAACATGCCAAAGATGGTTTTGTGATCCGGAGAAAGGCAATAGAGACAGGTGTTAATGTGCTCACTGCCCTAGATACGGCGGCGGCGCTGATAACGTCCTTAGAAAATACAGATATCAAGAAATTGGAGTTCATAGACATTGCGACTGTCGACAGAAGATGATGTTTTTAGAGCAAAGTGAAGGTAGGAGTTTATTGTTTTTTATTATTCTAGGTAGGATCATCAGGTTATATAACTGGAGAATGGATAATTACTGAATGGACTTAGTTAAAATATATTGTTAGTGTGGAGGAGGAGATTCACTTCCAATTCTTGGCAAAACATAATTTGTGTTTTTACTTTTATGAGTTTTGTTATATATTGATTCTCAATTAAGACGAGTGATTACGTGAGATCGGAGAGATAGATACATGAGTTTGATTGAATGGGTTAAAGTGTTCGTTCTTGGTATCGTAGAGGGAATCACAGAGTGGTTGCCTATTAGCAGTAGTGGTCATCTGATGCTAGTGGGGAATTTGTTGAAACTGAATGTTAGTGATGCGTTTATGGAGATGTTTAACGTGGTGATACAATTAGGAGCAATCATGGCAGTGGTCGTGTTGTATTTCAATTACCTATGGCCATTTCATACGAACAAGATCAATTCAGTTCGTAGTTGCTGTTCGCATTCAGTTGAAAATATGGTCCCAAAGAAATTTCGGAGATTATTTGTCAATCAATATTTTTGTATAGACAAAATTGTCATGTGGCTGAAAATTGCAATATCCTGTATACCAGGATTACTGGTTGGCCTGTCATTGAATGATTGGTTGAAGAAGCATATACAACATACGATTTTGGTGGCAGTTATGTTAATTGTTTATGGTGTTCTGTTTTTGTTAGTGGAGCAATATAACCAAAAGAAGAAGCCACGGATTTCAAGAATCAGTCAAATTACATGTAAGGATGCGTTGGTTATTGGATTTTTCTAGGCATTGGCGATCGTTCCTGGCACATCGCGTTCAGGTATAACGATTGTTGGTGGGATACTGATCGGGATATCCAGGATTTTAGCGGTGGAATATACCTTCTATTTGGCTGTTCCTACAATACTGGGTGCGTCAGCAATTAAGTTAGTGAAGTTTGGATTTAATTTTACGAAAGTGGAAATGCTGGTGCTCATTATTGGAATGGTGGTAGCATTTCTGGTGTCTATCATGGGGATTAGATTTCTGATGAGCTATATTAAACACCATGATTTCAAGGTGTTCGGATGGTATAGGATTGTACTGGGGGTCTTGGTGATCGTTCTGTTTGTAGCGAGAATATTGAAAAACTGAGTTACAGTTGCAGCGCTTTTGTCATGTGTTATCATAATAAAAAAAGTAATTTGAGATGGCATAATGGCATAAAAAAATCAATAGAGAATGGATTAAATGAAGCGAAGGAGGAAGGCTTATTCTGCGATACTATATAATTACATTTTTGCTCTCTATGGTTCCGCTTATTGAACTGAGAGGGGCGATTCCGATTGCTGTTGGCATGGGTGTTCCGCTTATTTCGGCCTATATCATTGCTGTGCTGGGAAACATATTGCCTGTGCCGTTTATTTATTGTTTTGCCAGAAAGATATTACTTTGCGGAAACACCAAAAGGGGGTTTAATTTTTTTCTACGTTTTTGGTTTAAAAAAGGTGAATTGAACAGTAGGAAACTGAGGGAAAAGGCAGGTAAGAAGCTATTTATAGCCTTGATGTTATTCGTGGGATTTCCACTTCCTGGGACAGGTGCCTGGACCGGCATATTGGTAGCCAGCATGTTGGACATGGATTTTAAAAAAAGTGTTATTGCTGTGATTGGAGGCGTTCTGATGGCTGGAGCCATTATGGGAGTTGTATCAACCGGCCTGTTCGGAGTGATTGGAAGCATTTTGGATAAGTGATGGGCAGAAGCACACCTTTTTCAAGAAAATACAAACAAAGGACAGAAAAAAAAGTAGCAATGACTCAAGAACTACATAATAGAGGTTATAACTGTGCGTATGTAGTGTGCTGTGTCTATTGTGATTTTGTGCATTAGCGAAGATGAGATGTTGTGTATGACGAAAGTTTCTAAATTTGGTATGGGTATGCATAAACAAAATCTGTGAGCGCATAACAGGTGTAATCACATTGGAAAGCAATAAAGAACAGCTTTGGTTGTAACAATCTCAACAATTTCGCAAGAAAGAAAGTTTCTTAATAAGTTGTCAGAAAAAATACTTTTGCGATTTGAAGTAATTTTTAAAATGTGGATATAGGTAAAGTAATTAAAGTATCGATTGTATGAGAGATGCGGCAGAGCTTCTGGCATAAAATGTTTACGAATGCAAGATTTTATTATTAGAGAAAAAAATCATGGAAGAAATCCTCTAATAATTTTTGAATATCAATGCATACTTGAATAAAACAAAAGATCAAAAAATAATGAATAAGTTTGTCTTCCTTTCTACTCTAATAGAGCAGTGAGGGTGTGGATGAAAAAAACATTTCATACAATGCTAGTGCTAGAGTTATGGTGGAAGAGTTGAAATGAAGGCCAGTTTTACTGTGTTATAGAATGTTTTTATTGTGGAATGCCTTGTTGTGATGGTAAACAAGAAGTACAAAAGTAGTGACTTTATGGATGGTATAGTATTTTAAAAAATCGATAAGAATCAGATATGAGAGCTATTTGAAAACTTGCTTCAGAAGTGCTTGATTGATAATGGAAATTATGTGGGAGTTGTGAAGAGAAAGCTGCGGGGAAGTATTTGTCTTATTGAATTTTCGATAAAAATTTTGTTACTATACGGAACAAGGAAAAAGAATATGAACATAGATTTAGTAGAGGCAATTAAAAAAACGATCACCGGGAAGTCAAGCAGACAATGAAACGGTAATTGTACTAAGAGATATAAAATATATAGTTGCAATATCGGCATGAAACATATTAATAGCTGATCTTTCTGGTATATGCCCATTGCTTATGCTTATAAGGGAAGGGAGTGTACGGTGCTGATCAGTGGAGCAATAGGGAAATCTCAAATGTAAGAGTCTGATCAAATTACCTTGCTAGCAGCAGAAAAAATTGTGTTTTTTATGCTGTGTTATCTGCTGATGTGGATAGTATGGAGCATTGTTTCTTTTCAGCTTTTCCTGGCACGTTTTCGAAGGTTAACTGTCGTGCGGAAAGAAGCTTGGGTGACAGATTCGGTGGAGAAGAGTTTGGTAGCATAGGAACAGGTTAATTTTTAATATGGCATACGAATGATTTCACAGGAAGATATATGTGGCAGATGAAATGATTGTTTCGCTTTAGAAATGGAAAACAGAGACATCAAGAAGAGTAGCTAACTGCTTCTTCGGACGAACTAGGATGTGATCTTTTATCAACGGATTACGGTCGCCTTGCTTGATAAAATTACGGAAATTCGGAATCAGTTTACTATTGATGGTGTAAAAGAATGACATATATCTATACTGAATCAACTTTTGATGAAATAGATTGTAAGAGAAGGCAAGTATATATACAAATTTGTAGGCCAATGTTTTGGACATTGTTTGTGGTATTTGCGAAGATTTAGATATTGAGATACTGAAAAAAGAAATTGAAATTCTTGGCTTTATACTCTACAAAGTTAGTTTTTCGGACGACATCATATCATATAGAGAAAATGACTGAGAAGGTTTACTTCTCAGAGGATAATCGGCAATATACTCTAATATTAGCAAGAAGCATGGGGCATGCCTATAGATGAGCAGATGGCTTGTCCAGATGCAGCAGGTGTCAGTATTTTCTAGACAGCATTCAAAGATCAGGACCAAGAGGAAAGCTTGTCGAATTTCTGATCGAACTGTGCAATGAAATTGATACATTTTTGCTTACCGGGCGACAGCCGGATATCTTTGTAGATATGAAATTTTAGTCTGTTTTTTCCGGGAAGGGATGGTATATCACTTTTTGTGAAGGGTCGGATAAACATTCAATCAAAAACATTGGAGCTAGAGATGAAGAATGTAGAAGAACGAATTTGACAAATCGATAAAGACTTGAAATGTGTTAACATAAATACTTTCCTGAACCATCAAATGGATGTAGATTTGTTTCATGAAATGGACAAGGCATTTCCATGACTTTTTTATGGAGCGTTTTAGTGCCATTAATAAGATTTTTTACGAATTAAGTCGTTTAGGATAAAGATTAGCTGCACTATGATGTAATATTTTCAGATTCTGCTGTGATCATTTGTCAAAAAGAAACAGAGTTTGGATATAGACAAAGACGGTCATTCAATAGAAATAAAATTCTTTTCCATAGACAGGTCAAAATATATTTTGCCAACAGATCACGCTGATGCTTGACAATTTTTTGGCTAACGATTGTCTCATGCGAGGACTGATCAGTATGATTCAAAGCGAGAATGTGATAGTCAAAAGAATGTGCCTTACTCTTGAGAAGGGTCAGTAGTCTGACATTAAGATGCTTTAGGAAGAAAAAATTTGTTTAGAATTCTTGACGTTCATCGAGTTTCATGTTTGATAAAACTAGGAGCATACTATTCCTGAAACAATGACAGTCGTATTTCGATAAGGGGTGCCTGGTGTGATTTTTTCGTTTCGCCTGGGCCATGTAGTTGAATGCCATGAGGCTAACCGAATGAATGAAAAATTACTAGAATGTATGGTGAAAATGGATTGAATGCCATGAAATTCGGTTGGATTTGCAATTTTCGAAAGACGCGAGTATAACTGAAGAAGCATCAAACTTTCATGTTCGCTGATGCAGATTTGCAGGGTTGGGAACGATCAGCCCAGTGATCTGGAAGTGATATAATTGAATTTAATATTTGAGAGAGACGATGAGAAGCAGATACAGTAGATATTGATAATTGCTTTTTATTTCCAATCAATGAGGCGCATGATAGTATATGATTGGCTTGAAGAGGTTGGATTTGAGAATTGAGAAAAGAAATTTGCATATTTAAGAAGTGAGATTTAATGATATGAAGTGTCCATTTTGTAATCAGGATAATACACGGGTAGTGGATTCACGTCCGGTGGAGGATAATAACGTCATCCGTCGACGAAGAATGTGTGATGAATGTGGAAAACGGTTTACTACTTATGAGAAGGTGGAGACAATTCCAATGATTGTAATTAAAAAGGATCAGAACAGGGAAAAGTATGAGCGTTCCAAGATCGAAGGGGGAGTACTTAGAGCCTGTCACAAGCGGCCTGTTTCGGTGCAGAAGATCAATGAGCTGGTAGATCATGTAGAGATAGAAATCTTTAATTTAGAAGAGAAGGAGATTTCCAGTACGGTCATCGGGGAACTAGTGATAAATCATCTAAAAGCTCTAGACCCTGTGGCTTATGTGCGTTTTGCCTCTGTATACCGAGAATTTAAGGACGTAAATACTTTTATGGACGAATTGAAAAAGATGCTGCAATAAAATTGTTTTTTGATTTCTGAATGTTATAAAATCGATGGAAAAAACTCGAAAATATTCATGACATACAATTCTGACATTATATCGTAATATTGGAAGAGAGAAAAAATCATTGTGAAACAAGCAATCATTTTTTCGATAATGTTTTAGATGCTCACTGGTAAGTCTGAGAGATTATTATGGATCATCTAAGTGTGACCGGAAGAGATATTTCCTGAATTTGTGTTCTGGAACCTTTTAGAGAAATTGTTTGCGGTATGCTCAAATGTGGACTGAAGGAGGGTGACGGTATCGTTTTGTTGATACATAGGACTTCGATTGGTATTTGATTACTCTTTGTGTTTTGAAACGGGGATTCTATCTCTTATGGATCTGTATACAATTCATTTTGAGGGTTCTAGGCAAAGGTGTTAAACATGGCACATAATGTGGACTAATATGCTTGGATTTTTTCTTACTAATATAAAGCGAATATCGGAGACTCTCATCATACTGATCGGAGTATCTTTATTGTAAAGCGTCTAAATACGGGATTTTACTGGCTTATATGTACATTTTGTCTCTGTGTCATGGTCTAGATTCACAATACCATCGTTGATGAAGGATTTTTAGGAGGGTTTTGTTAGCAATCATATAGGTTAAGGTGAAAGGAGAGATTTTTAATATCCACTTGGAAATACTGGATAGAAAACAACATCAAGGACTGATGTTAAAGCTTGACCAGAAGCAATAAGCGCTTTATATGCAGAGGTGATGATCGCAATCCTGATACAGGTCATGGATGATGGGAAAGAGGAACAAAATTTCTGAAAGCAGATCAGAAAAATTATTTCAAGATAGAAAGTATTTGCTTGGAGATATGGTCTACGAGGGAAAGATGTTGAAAAAAGTTGTTGCTTTCTTAAAAGATGCTTTTGATAAAAGATGAAGATTCTAGCAATTAAGAAAACGAAAATAATATTTTGCCGTAAATAAAAAATCTGCACGATCTTAAGGAAGAACATCCTGAGATCCATGCTGGACGCATCAGACTTTTATGTAATAGATCTTGGTATCGATGTTTCTGTAAAGAATATTATAGAGTTGGAAAAAACAGAATATCCAAAACATCGGTTTGTATCGATTGCATAAAGAAAGAAAAATCTGGGATGTGAGATCAGGTAAAAATCGTGATTGATGGGGAGTATCGGTAAATGCGCAAATTTTCGAGAAAATAGACGCAAATGTATGGGAGGGATATCCATTAGATTATCATTCATAATTTGAAAAAGCGGGCACAGGTTTTAGTATAAACTTTTTAGGAAGCATTCGTCAGGAAAAGCTGCGGGAGGAGTTCAAACGTTTTGCTGTTTTTATCCCGGTATTTACACTAAAATTCAAATATCTTGAAATTCTTGAAGGTTAATGCTAAAATGAATTATTATGGATTTTCTATTGAATCCAGAAAGGAGCAGATTAAAATGAGAACTTTTGAAAAATCTTCGAAGTTAAATCATGTTTTATATGATGTCCGAGGACCGATTGTAGAAGAAGCGACCAGGATGGAGGAAGAGGGGAAAAAAATTCTGAAGCTGAATATCGGGAATCCAGCTCCTTTTGGTTTTTCAGCGCCGGATGAAATCATTGAGGATATGATGCAGAATATCAGAAAATGTCAAGGATATTCTGACTCGCGAGGGATTTTTTCAGCAAGAAAAGCAATCATGCAGTATTGTCAGTTGAAGGGAATTCTGAGCGTGATGATAAATGATATTTACACAGGAAATGGTGTCAGCGAATTGATTAACTTGTCTATGCAAGCACTTTTGAACGATGGAGATGAGATCCTTATTCCAGCGCCGGACTATCCGCTGTGGACAGCTTGTACGACGTTAGCTGGTGGGAAGGCAGTTCATTATATCTGTGACGAACAGGCAGAATGGAATCCGGATATTAATGATCTTAGAAAAAAAATTACTGATAGGACGAAAGCAATTGTGATTATTAATCCAAATAATCCTACAGGTGCTCTATATCCAAGAGAAATTTTGGAGCAAATTGTGCAGGTGGCACGGGAACATGAATTAATCATTTTTTCAGATGAGATTTATGATCGTCTGGTAATGGATGGGTTGCAGCATTTGTCCATTGCATCTTTGGCTCCAGATTTGTTCTGTGTGACTTTTTCCGGGTTGTCGAAATCGCATATGATTGCGGGTTTCCGCGTGGGCTGGATGGTTTTAAGCGGTTCCAAAGAAAAAGGAAAAGATTATATTGAAGGTTTGAATATGCTTTCTAACATGCGTCTCTGTTCTAATGTGCCGGCACAGTCGGTGATACAAACGGCGCTTGGGGGGTATCAAAGTGTGGAAGAGTACATTTTACCTGGTGGAAGGATCTATGAACAAAGAGAATTTATTTATAATGCGCTGAGGGATATTCCGGGGATAACAGTTGTTAAGCCAAAAGCAGCTTTTTACATTTTCCCGAGGTTAGACAGAGAGAGATTTAAGCTTTTTGACGATGAGCAGTTTGTGCTGGACTTTCTTCATGAGAAGCAAGTTCTTGTGGTGCATGGTGGAGGATTTCACTGGGGAGAGCCGGATCATTTCCGGATTGTATATCTTCCAGATATCCGGATGCTGAAACATGCAAGCGCTCAATTGTTAGATTTCCTAGCAGGATACAGCCAGGTGTGAATTGAGAACGTGAAAGTACAGGGGGAAAGAAATGTCTGAATAAGGAAGATAAAGATATGTTAGGAATACTGTGTTCATGAATATATTATGAGTTAGGAGATTCTTTCTAAAAGATTATACCGTTTGTCAGAATTTATTGAAATTCTACAGGGATGATAAAACAGTTTTCTATTTCCTGTCGGATTCTCATGTATACACTATTTTGCGAAAGAATTGCAGCATGTGAAAGCATGAGGAGGACGATTAACAGGTGAACAACAAGAGGAAAGGAGATAGACTGAATGAGTTTTAAGATGAAAGCAACACCAGAGATTATAAATTTAACAGATGTCTGCGTCGATAATTCAACTATTAACGTCTCGTTATATGGAAAATATGCAGTGAAAAGAGGGCTGAGAGATATTAGTGGAGCAGGTGTTCTGGCAGGATTGACACAGATATCAGATGTGGTATCTTTTAAACATATCGGAGGGGTGAAAACACCCTGTGAAGGAGAATTATACTACCGAGGAATTAATATCGCACAATTGACGAAGGGTTTCCTAAGCGATGGTAGAATGGGATTTGAAGAGATTACTTACCTGCTGCTGTTTGGATCGTTTCCGACGAAGAAGCAGCTGGATGCATTTGAAGGAATATTGAAAGCACAACAGTCACTGCCGAAAAATTTTGTGAGAGATGTTGTCATGAAAGCGCCCAGCAAGGATATGATGAATACCCTGGCTAGAAGTGTGATGACACTGTACGCATATGATCCTTTGGCAGATGATATCACTTTGCCAAATGTCTTGCGCCAGTGCCTGACGTTGATTGCAGTGTTTCCTATGCTATCTGTCTATGGGTATCAAGCATATAATCATTATATTATGGGGAAAAGTCTGTATATTCACAATCCTTCTAAGAAACTTTCCGCTTCTGAGAACATACTTCGAATGTTGAGACCGGATAAGAAATATAGCAAAACAGAGGCGATGGTATTGGATCTTGCGCTGGTGCTGCACATGGAGCATGGAGGTGGTAATAACTCTACATTTACGACTCATGTGGTGTCTTCTTCAGGCACGGATACTTATTCAGCAATCGCTGCGGCACTAGGATCTTTGAAAGGTCCAAAGCATGGTGGCGCGAATATAAAGGTTGTTCGTATGTTTGACGATATGAAGAAAAATATCGATGACTGGACAGACGAAGAAGAGGTAGGACATTATCTCCGGAAGCTGCTGCGCAAAGAAGCTTTCGATAACAGAGGGTTAATCTATGGGATGGGGCATGCAGTTTATTCTATTTCTGATCCAAGAGCATGTATATTTAAGAAATTTGTGGAACAACTAGCCAATGAAAAGGGAAGAGAAAAGGATTACCAGCTATATGCCATGGTAGAACGGCTAGCTCCGAAAATTATTGGTGAAGAGCGACACATTTATAAAGGTGTCAGCGCCAATGTAGACTTTTACAGCGGTTTTGTCTACAGCATGTTGGCTCTTCCGCTGGAGCTGTATACTCCTATGTTTGCCTGTGCTCGTATTGTTGGATGGAGCGCGCACAGGATGGAGGAGTTGATCAATAGCGACAAGATTATTCGTCCGGCTTATAAGAATGTGAAAGAAAAAGAGCCATATGTACCGATCGGAGAACGTTCTTAAAAAATGAAAAAGGATTGATAAAAAATAGAACTTATGGAGGGAAGAGTGATGCTGGAGATTTTTACGGAAAAGAACCTGTAGTATCTAATGAAATAAGAATATTTCTTTCCTGATGTGATAGGGAGAGAGAGGGGAATTTCCGTTTTCAGCCGTATGGTGGTCTTATATGTTCAAATAGATTAGATAGACAAGAAATTATATGGTGATAAAACAAGGAAATAGCGCTGTGTCAATAAAATTTTCTATCAGGGTGATCAAGACAAGAGATTGAATATTAATGTCACCTCTTGTCCTTCAGTATTGATCTGTAAGTTAGTGATGATCACTTCTCTGATTGTCACAAAAGATCCTTTGAACGAATGGAAGGATAAAAAGCGTTCGATGGATCTTAGCGTACCTTTTAACAGCGTTCCAATTTTGAAAGAAGGGGATGGGGCCTGAATAGAGAAATTGTGGAGCTGCTTTCTCTCCTTTCTTTTATTTCTATATATAAAAATGCTTTTCGAAAATATGGTTGTCCTAAAAAGAGAAGAGTCAAGTGAATGTGCTCTATAAACGTGAGCATCGTTGACTTTGATCCAAATTTTGTGCGATAAAGTGTGTAGATACAATCCAAACCATAAACTTTATTGGAAAATAGAAAATGAGGAGGAGAAGTAATGAAACAAAAGGGCTTTCTTTCGGCTTTTTATCCTGATGCATGGATAGATTGCACTTATTCTATTGATTTTGGAAGTTGGTATGAGAGAGGTTTTCGAGGAGTGATATTTGATATTGACAATACGCTGGTTCCTCATGGCGCGCCGGTAGATAAACGGGCTTTGACTCTCTTTGAATACCTTCATCAAATCGGTTTTTCCACTTGCTTGCTTTCTAATAATCAGCTGTCCAGGGTAAAGCCTTTTGCTAATATTGTGAAATCAGTATTCGTGGAAAACGCTTATAAACCTTTAATAAAAAATTATCTGAAAGCTTGTGAAATGATGAAACTGGAAAAGGAGCGGGTGCTCTTTGTGGGTGACCAGTTATTCACAGATATCTGGGGATCCAAAAGAGCTGGTATTTATAATATTCTGGTGAAGCCGCTTCATCCTAAAGAAAAAATACAAATTCTATTAAAGAGGAAGCTGGAGTGGGTTGTCTTGTATTTCTTTCGAAAACACTGCCCGGATGCCAAGTTGATAACGGTGCTTGATGGTTATGAAAGCTATGAAGATGATGAAAAAAATCTTGAAAATTACCATGAAATATTATAAAATGACTAATAATTATATTTCGTATCATATGACGCATATTCCTGAAAAAAGCACCACGTGTTTGGACAGTGGGAAGTTTCATGTCGAATGGTTATACTGACAGATCATTCCGCAATTCATGTCATTGTCGGGCGGATAAGCAGCTTCGCTGTATTAATATGTATATAATTTGAAGGAGAAATATTAAGATGGTATCAGCAGGCGATTTCAGAAACGGCATTACTCTTGAGATTGATGGTAATGTTGTTCAACTAATTGAATTTCAGCATGTAAAGCCAGGTAAAGGTGCAGCATTCGTTAGAGCGAAATTAAAAGATTTAATCAATGGTGGAGTAATTGAGAAAACCTTCCGTCCTACCGAAAAATTTCAGCAGGCCAGAATCGACCGCGTGGACATGCAATATTTATATCACGACAGGGATCTGTATTATTTTATGGACGTGAATACGTATGATCAAATTGCCATCAATAAAGAGATAATCGGTAACGTTTTAAAGTTTTTGAAAGAGAATGAAACGGTTAAGATATGTTCTTATAACGGAAGCGTATTTGCTATTGAAGCTCCGCTGTTTGTAGAACTGAAAATTTCAGATACGGAACCTGGTTTTGCAGGCAATACAGCACAGAGCGCGACTAAATCGGCTATCGTTGAGACTGGAGCGAAGGTCACTGTACCGTTGTTTGTTAATCAAGGTGATAAGATCAAGATTGATACCAGAACAGGCGAGTATTTAGGGCGTGTTTGATGTCTATTTTGTTCCTTAAATGGGAAATTTGTTGGATTGATGAATTCTAATTCATTTTAGTGATTCAAGATAAAATATTTCATGACAAATTGATTTTTATATTTGTTTTGTTATGTCAAATATCTGCTTGAAAAGAGGCTGTTATGTCTTTTAGTCGTGAAATATGAGATAGTGTTATAAAATGATACAATATTTCCAAATGTTCGTTCGAAAGCAATCATAAAGTCGTGAATATTCTACTGTCTTTGTTAATTTATCTCAATAGCTTTTATGAATAGTTTTTGATAGAAGTTTTCAGTAGGGAATTGACAATTAGAACAGATTGTCAGGGGATTTTGGCAGAATTTGGTTTTATATCAGCAAATGTCTTTTGTAATCTTTTGTAAAGTGAATAATTATGATATATAATTTTAAAAATATTTGCATACAGATCATGGATATATCTGGCGATTGTCAATTCTTTTGAGTGAAAGAAAGCCTCATGGAAGAAGGGAGAATACTGATAAGAAATTACTATCTGAAGCGTTGGAAGCTTTTAAGTCTCAGAGTTAGAACTACAGCCTTGAGAATATAGTTATAGAAGTTTCTATCGGTATTTTAGAAGTTGATCTGTATGTTTTAGACAGTGGTGAGAGTTAAAGGATATGGTTGTAGAAACACGGTATCTGCTCTATTTTCTGAGAAACAGAAGAAAATGTTTGGGCATGGTTTGTAACTGTTATATTGGAAAGGCAAGAAAATTGTCAAGATCCTGTGTTTTGAATATTAGGCCTTTTCCAGCAGCATTTATGAATGTCTGATTTTATTCGTTGGCGCTTAGTAATTTGGGGAAAAGCTTTATAGTATGAGATTATAAATAGTCTCTAGCTTTAGTTGAATAAAGGTCTATCAATTTACGTCTCAATCCTACGACAGGGGCATTTTATTGGCTGAGCTATGTTAGAAGTTCATGAGAATTGACAATTTTTGTAGTATGTGATATAATGTTATTATTGTTAAAAATAAGCGACAGTGAATCAGCGTTTGTAGCTCAGGGGATAGAGCAACGGTTTCCGGTACCGTGTGTCGGGGGTTCGAATCCCTCCAGACGTGGCTTACCTTAAACAGCAGGATAAATATAAATTTATCCTGCTGTTTTCATTTATTTATGTATGTCAAGCAAGCTGATGAGGGACAGGCTGTAATATTCGGGCTGCTGCTGCATAATAAGGTAAATTTGCGGCATTTTTCCCAATTTGTACAGGCAAGGAAAGCCATGGGAATGTTACGGGGGGATGTAGTTATATGGGAGATAGTTGAGAATAAAGGGAAACCGGTCAGAGAATAGAATTCTGTTCATCTGTGGTATATTATTATTTCGATCGTGGTGATGATTATTATTGTTGCTGTGCCGTGATTTTTGAAATGAGAGTAATCTCTTCACATCTAATAGGAGACAAGACATCGAAGAAAGGTGGCGTCAGGCAGGAAAAGAGTCCAATCCGGAGCTAGCAGCTATGCAAAATGTTATGAATACGCCTATTATAATAGCAAATTTTACTATACTCTTAGGAAGCTGATGAGCACGTGTTGAACGCACATGCCGGTTTTGAAAGTATATGTGAACAGCTTAAAGTAGCTGAAAATAAAAGATGCTTTTCTAGAAATAATACAGACAGGTTTCTATCTGGAAGAGTTTTGAGTAACACTCCGGTTCTCTGTTAGGCTGTTTGATTGAAGAGAAAAATTTTAGGATAGAAGTTAAAGAAGTCGATATGGAAGATGTGTACAGTGGAAGACTATAAGATCTGTTCCTTGAAAAGAGTCAAAATTGTGAATATGATCCTAGACGGTCGGTCATGCGAAGCGGAATTTCAGACGCTTCAGAAAATTTTGAAAAGGCAGGAAATTAAATATGAATGATGCAAAGAAAATTAAAGAGCTTGTTGATAAGTTGAATGAGGCATCCCGGGTATATTATACAGAAGATCGGGAGATGATGAGCAATTACGAATATGATCAATTATATGATGAGCTGGAAAAACTGGAACAAAAAACAGGCATGGTACTTGCAAATTCACCTACGGTAAATGTTGGATTTGAGGCAGTGAATGAATTGCCAAAAGAGGTTCACAATAGTCCCATGCTTTCATTGAATAAGACGAAAGACTTAGAGGCATTTCGCTCTTTTATCGGGCTCAGGAAAACGCTACTATCCTGGAAGATGGACGGTATTACGATCGTTTTGACTTACCAGAAGGGATGTCTGTACAAAGCGGTTACAAGAGGAAACGGGATTGTAGGAGAAGTTGTAACAAACAATGCCCGTGTATTCGAAAATCTTCCATTGCAGATTCCCTATAAAGAAGAGTTGATTTTGAGGGGAGAGGCTTTTATCACTTACTCAGATTTTGAAAAAATTAATGAAGAGATCGAGGATGTGGATGCTCGATATAAGAATCCAAGAAATCTTTGTAGTGGTTCTGTACGTCAGTTAAATAATGAAATTACGGCTAAAAGAAGGCTACATTTCTGGGCTTTTGCACTGGTAAAGGCAGAAGAGATGAATTTCCATAATTCGCGCCAAGAACAGATAGACTGGCTTTCCTCTCAGGGCTTTGAGACGGTGGAATACAGAGTAGTGGATGAAAAAAGTCTGGATGCAGCCATGGATTATTTTTCAGCAAAGATCGCATTCAATGATTTCCCATCTGACGGCTTAGTGGCTACCTATGATGATATTACTTATGGTGATTCTCTTGGAACGACGGAAAAATTTCCAAAGAATGCTTATGCGTTCAAATGGGAAGATGAGACAAAAAAGACCCGGTTACTGAAAATTGAATGGAGCCCGTCGAGGACCGGTCTGATTAATCCCATTGCGATCTTTGAACCTGTAGAGCTGGATGGAACCACGCTATCCAGAGCCAGTGTCCACAATATCAGCATCATGAAGGAGCTGGAACTTGGGATCGGTGATGAAATCGAGGTGTACAAGGCTAACATGATTATTCCGCAAATTGCGGAAAATAAAACGCGTAGTGGCGTAAAGGATATACCGAACAACTGCCCGGCTTGCGGGAAAAACACGCAGCTTTCTAATACGAATGGAGTGGAAACACTTATTTGTACGAATCCAAAATGTACGGCAAAAGTGATGAAGGCCTTTCCATTATTTGTGAGTCGAGATGCAATGAATATTGATGGGATGTCGGAGGTAACACTGGAAAAATTTATAACGCATGGGTTGATACACGATTATGCGGATATTTTTGAGCTTGACCGTCATCGTGAGACGATTGTAAAGATGGATGGTTTTGGAGAAAAATCATATAAAAAGCTTTTGCAGGGAATCCAGAAGGCACGGGATACCACCCTCTCCAGGGTAATATACGGATTGGGTATTCCTAATATCGGACTGGCTCACGCGAAACTGATCTGTAGAGCTTTTGATGGAGATCTGGATTATATACGGAACGCGACTGTAGAAGAGCTAAGTACCATTGACGGGATTGGAAACGTCATTGGATCCAGTTTTACGGATTGGTGGAAAGAGAAAGGGCATAGGGAGCTATTTGATCGCTTGCTATCTTATATAAATCTTCAGGAAGAAAGGGAAAAAGTGGGAGTACAGAAGCTGCAAGGTATGAACTTTGTTATCACAGGAAGTCTATCTCATTTTTTGAATCGAAATGCGTTGAAGGAGCGGATCGAGGAGCAGGGAGGAAGGGTAACAAGTAGCCTTACATCTAAGACGACTTATCTGATCAATAACGATATAGCTTCAAATTCCTTAAAAAACAAAAAAGCAAAGGAATTGAAAATTCCAATTCTGTCGGAAGAAGATTTTATGAAGATGCTGGAATAAACTAGGAAATTGTATTATAGTGATGAAAGTTGAACAAAGGGGGGAAATATATGCCTATTAAAATACAAAATGACCTGCCGGCAAAAAAAATTCTAGAGAAGGAAAATATTTTTGTTATGGATGAGATCCGAGCCCTTCAGCAGGATATCCGTCCGTTGCAGATTTTAATACTGAATCTGATGCCCTTGAAAGAAGAAACAGAATTGCAGATTTTGAGATGTCTGTCGAATTCTCCACTGCAGATTGAGGTTACTTTTCTGATGGTATCGTCTCATACCCCGAAGCACACGTCTGTCAGACATCTAAATAAATTTTATGTTCATTTTGAAGATATCAAAAAAGACTATTTTGACGGGATGATCATTACAGGAGCTCCCATTGAATTTCTGAAATTTGAAGAGGTCGACTTTTGGGATGAGCTGATCAAGATCATGGACTGGACGGAAAGTCATGTGACCTCTACTATGTATCAGTGCTGGGGAGCACAGGCGGCCATGTATTATTTTTATGGCATCAGGAAGTATATCCTGCCGAAAAAGATCTTCGGGTTGTTCTGGCATCAGGTGAACGACCGAAAAATTCCTCTTGTACGTGGTTTTGATGATATCTTTCTTGCACCTCATTCCAGACATACAGAAGTTAAATTGGAGGAAATCAAGGCCTGTTGGGACATTATCGTCTTGTCGGAATCAGATGAAGCGGGTTTTTTCCTAGGCATGACTGATAATGGCCGGAAAATATTTATTCAGGGCCATCCGGAATACGATCGTGTAACATTGGATGAAGAGTATAAAAGAGATGCAGAAAAAGGCATAAAGATCGCACTCCCGAAGAATTATTACAAAAATGACGATCCATCTAGCAGGCCACTGCTGATGTGGCGAGCACATTCGGAAAATTTGTATATGAACTGGCTCAATTATTATGTATATCAGATCACTCCTTATAACATGTATGGGGCGCCAGAATTCAGGGCATGAACGGTATATTTATTGGATATAATGTTGAACATTGTTTTCATAGAAAAGTCGTAAGGTGTAAGTTTTATGGCTTGCATTATTTTAAATAGATGTATATTTGATGATAAATAGTAATGGCAGGATCAGACATTTATCAAAAAAAAATATTGGAAAAGCAAAAAAACTGCTTTTCAAAGAACAGAGAGGTTATTGTATCACCGAAATTTTTATGGATTTTCGTTTGAGGATATATTTGGCTGATTAGATATATTGTTATGCTGATCTTTCTTGTGGTTGTTACGAGTATTATGTTTTACTGCTTTCTTATGTATCCGAAATATCAACAACAGGAAAACACACTGGTGAAACTTCACAGAGTGAAAGAACAGTAACACGAGAAACACAGAAGCGAAGAAGAATGTGAATTTTGTTTTTTGGCTGATTGTAGAAATTTTTTTGTTTCTTTATTAGTTTTGGAACCAGCAGTATATCAGCTAGATGATTGCACCTACGTACAGATTGTTGTAAAGCTGCTGATAAGTTGATAAAATTTATACACAATAAAAAGCTAAATAAAGTAGTGATGAAAGTTTTAACATAAGAAAAATGGAAGGTAAATTATAGCGATATTATGTCTTCTGCTCGTTTTGATGGTTGAAGTGATGATCTGAATAATTGCACTGAGTGTGTGAAGATTGAAATTTTGACACCATTCCGGAATCAAAACGAGAAGAGCCACTATCATTGTTGAAAGCGACGACGTCGTGCTGCTGAAAATTGGTGGAAGAAAGACAGTTACCTTCATAGAAGAGAGCAGATTCCGAATTTTTTCGAATGACAATTTTGTACCCTCTTGAGGCCGAGGATAAAAGCATCTTTGATTCAATCTTTTTTCCTTGTTTTTTTACAAATTTGGAAATTTTCGCTTCAGTTGGGAATTTAATGTGGTGGCCGAAGTTTTTGATTATGAAATACTAGACAACATACTGGATTTTGAAAATGGAGCAGTGATGATTTTGGTTATGCTTATCCCATGTAGTGAGCTTTACGGTGTTGCTTATTTTGGAAAATAGTAAGATATAACAAATCTCTGTGGTTGCATAAAAAGCAGAAGAGAAAATATGGTATTTTTGATGATTAATAGCATAATTTTTTTGTGTGTAATGGCGATTTTTACTTAACTGTAAGTTTGTTATATCTTTATGTATTGAATTGGCCTATATGAGATTCGCTTTTATGCTGAAGAATGTCCGAAGAGTGTATGAAAACAGCAGCTTGTAGGGCATGTATAGCAATTGGATCTTTCTGGCGGAAGTTCCTACCTTGGTTGAAACTCTGATGGCTTATGGATAGCGTTTGATTGTGACTAGAAGACAATTTCACCTCTACTTATGAACCGAATTTATTATTATGAAGAGATTCTTTTGGTCACAAATATCATTCATGGAATTGCTGATCAGTCTGGCGTATATGTTTTATTTATCGGGGAGAGGGGATCTTTAAAATACATTTTTGTTTCTGCATATCTGTAATGCAGTACATGTTTTCCTTTCTGATGATGTACAAAATATTTTTTCCTAAAAAGGGACAAAATGCTGATTATGATCAGTAAAATTAAGGAGTTTCGGTAAAATATAAAGATTGTCAAAAGCATAAAATGAAAAAAGTGTATGGAAAAGAACAGTTATAATAACGCTAGAGGTAATGCTTGGGATATAGCTGATGTTTTTTATTTGCAGGGTAAGGGCAAATTTAGGCAAGGTTTGTCATATATTCTCATCCTAACTATGACGTGGTCACTGTCTTGAAGAATGCTTTTGACAATCATGCTTTGAAAGGACCAGTAGCTGTTCAAAACTTTTGACATTGTTGAACTGGAAAAAGTTACTGGAGGAGAATAAAAATAAAATATGTGACAATGATTATTTTTTATGCGGACAGCATAAAAAAACTGAAGCAAATTTTTAAGGATCTGGATTATGATATTAATATGATGAATTATTGTGCAGAAGGCAACCATCCTGAACAATATGGTCCGGCTCATGTATCAGGAAAATAAGTTTCTTGTTTTCCTAATTCCTGAAGAGTTTGGTGGAAGTATGAAGGCTTTCTGTTAGTTATAGATCTTTTATTTACGAATTAGCTAATTGATCCGAGTTATGGAAAGAATAGTGCTAAAGAAATTTTGAAGAGGATCTATAAAAATGTAGAGGATGAATTATTACTTAACAGAATCAGTTGTAGTTGTATATGAAGAAACATTGGAAGGCTATGAAAAGGGAAGCCTTGTTTCATATAGAATACTAGAGGGTCGAACTGTGTTTTATTATCCGGCAGCCTTATATGAGAGAGAAGACAGATAGCGCGAATTAGTAAAAACCTTTAAGGTTTTCAGTGAACTTTTGACAGTAGAGTTTCTGAAGAAACTCTAGGAATTTTCGGAAAAATGCAGAGAAAATAAATGGTCATAAAATGAAAGATTATAAATTACTGATATCAGGTTATTTTATGATTATGTAAAGTGAAAAAGAATGTTTGATCATTGTACCTGGGATAGGCGTATAAAGAAATTAATTAGGAAATTCGCAGAAATCTTCTGCTATGCTTGATGTAATGGATGAAAAATGTTTTGATACAGGAAAGTGGAATATTTGTGGTTAAGTTTTTATGGGGAGTAGTGTATTGGGCTGAAGGCTCAGCTTTTGGTTCTGGAAAACGAGGCTTATAATGGCAGGATAGAGAACATATGAGAATTCCTATGCAATTTATAGGTAACGTTTTGACAGAAATGCTATACGCTTCTGTCATTTGTGAACTAGCTGGATTCAGATCCGACAATCATCCATGTTTTATAAGTACACAGTGAGACAATGTCAAGAATTTTGCATCATAGAAGCTGTGCAGAACTGTAAAAATCAGAATCGGGTATTTATAGATGTTATGAATAGCTTTAACGATATAGATATTTTGGTTGAGGGATAGATTGTCTGGTCATAAGTGCCAATAAGGCATATAATGGGTTCCTAAGTCTCTATTTTATCCATAATCGAAGAAAAAGTCTACTTCTAAAACGATTCTGTTAATGTGTGTAACCTTTCGCTAGATTGGTATATCTAGTGAAAAAAACTATGGAGGTAAAATGGCAAACTTTATTTATGTGTTGTTGGATTTTCGAGGATTCAAGAAATCGGAAAGAAGAAAAGGAAATTCAAAATAGGAAAAGGTGTTATTTCGAAAATAACTATTTGCTGATCTGGAGTATGAAGAACTTTGGCATTCCTCCATATTCTTTAGAAGGAAGTTATCGGGACTGGATTATTACATTTTTTTACTGTCCGAAAATAAACAATTTTCTTTTTGGGTATATATCCTTATGTCAAAAACTGTGGATACGCGATTTATCCATTGAAAAAGAGGTTGCAATCCTCTAGTTCAGGCCGATATTCGTATCGGAATAGCATGAACAATCTAGATGAAGTTGCAGCATATAAAATTGTCTTTCATCCAGATACCAGCTACCGAGATGTAGTCCGATAGACGGAGATAGGTAGCAGTGAATAGGAATGTATATTTTGTTTTCGGTGGGGGAAAAGTTTAATAATATTATAGATGTAGGCGGCCGATGATAATGGAGGTAGATTGTGCTATAAAGGTCCCGACCATGCAATGATAAAAAAGCCTAGTGTAGAGCAAGTATGATCCAGTGGCTTTGTTCGGCTTCGATTTTCTCCTATAAAGCCAAGAGAAAAATTGGTTTCTTTTAAGATTGCTATTATTTCCAGCAGAATGAAAAAGAATGAGCTTTGTATTTAGAGCGTGACAAAGTAGATAAACACCGTCATTGCAAAAAAAACAATCAGAGATAGTGTATATTTCCAAAGTTTTGGAAAAAAGAGAGAAAATAAGAAAACCCTTCTGTTTTTATCAATATCAATTATTTTATAATAAATTAGCAGACACAGTAGTAAAAAATAATAAAAAATAAATTTTTAAATATCATATATTCTCTGAGAAAACGGGAAGGAAAGGAGAATAGAGATAATCGTTGCATTTTTGTCCGTCATATGCTGCAAGAGTTGAATACCAGTTGAGATGGCGAAGTCTTTGCCTGAATTAATCAGTGCATTTAAGGCAGAACATTACAGTTAGCACCTGCAGTACTGGCTTATGTTCATTGATTGGACCAATGAGGAGGAGAGCGTTCGACATAATTTTTTCTTGACAAATCTAGAAATGATTATATACTTGAATTATTAAGCCATTTTAATAAAAACATATTTATCGCACAGTACTTTCAAAATATATGGGAATATGGAGATTAGATATGACGGGGAAAATTATTGGAACAGGTGCTTGTGTACCTGATAAAGTTGTCAGCAATGACGATTTATCTAAGATAGTTGATACTAATGACGAATGGATTCGTGAACGTACAGGGATTGTGCGGAGACATATTATTTCTGGAGAAGAGACGACAGTGACCCTAGCAGCAGAAGCCGGTAAGCGGGCGTTGAATATGGGGGGAATCGCGGCGAAAGAGCTTGATATGATCCTTCTGTCGAGCATTTCCTCGAATGTTATCCTGCCATGTACAGCCTGTGCGGTGCAAAGATTAATTGGTGCGGTTAATGCGGTCTGCTATGACCTGAATGCAGCATGTAGCGGGTTTGTATTTGCTTATAATGCCGCTCAGGCGCATATTATGTCTGGGATGTGCAATACTGTTTTGGTTATTGGTGCGGATTGTCTCTCTGATTTGACAAATTGGAAAGATCGGAGCAGCTGTATTCTTTTTGGCGATGGAGCAGGGGCGGTTGTGCTTCAAGCGGCAGAGGGAGTTCCCTTTGCGTTTGCTATGCATTCAGATGGTCAGAGAGGTGGCTCGATAACCTGTCAGAGCAGGAATCAAAATAATTGTCCGCCGTTAGAAGAAACATATATGAAGATGGATGGAAAAGAGATTTTTAAGTTTGCTTCTACTAAGGTGCCAGCTGTTCTTCATGAGTTATTGGAAAAAGTTTCCATGAAGCCAGAAGAGATCGATGCATACTTTTTGCATCAGGCGAATGGACGAATTATCGAGATAATTGCTAAAAAGATGGGTCTGGATCTCAGTAAATTTCCAATGAATGTGGCGGAGTATGCGAATACGTCGTCGGGAACGATTCCGATCTTGTTAGATGAAGTAAACCGAAAAGGGAATATTCTGAAGGGACAAAAGTTGATCATGTGCAGCTTTGGAGCCGGTCTTTCCTGGGGCGCCGCTTATTTGGAATGGCAGTAAGACAGGTATAAATGCAGTTATACAGGAGGATTTAAAATGAAAACAGAAGTATCGCAATTATTGGGCATTAAATATCCTATTATTCAAGGAGGAATGGCTTGGGTAGCTGAGCATCAGTTGGCAGCGGCTGTATCTGAGGCCGGTGGTCTTGGTTTGATAGGAGCGGCCAATGCTCCGGCCGAATGGGTGCGCGAACAAATCCGCAGAACGAAGAAATTGACGAAAAAGCCATTTGGCGTAAATATCATGTTGATGAGTTGCTATGCGGATCAGGTTGCACAGGTAGTAGCGGAGGAAAGCGTTAAGATAGTGACTACAGGTGCCGGAAATCCGGGGAAATATCTAGAGCTTTGGAAGAGTGTTGGGATCAGTATCCTTCCGGTAGTGTCATCTGTTGCTATGGCCAAGATGATGGAAAAGGCTGGAGCGGATGCTGTTGTCGCGGAAGGTACGGAGTCAGGTGGACATATAGGCGAGACGAGCACTATGGTGTTGGTTCCACAAGTGGCGGATTCGGTGAAGATTCCGGTAATTGCGGCTGGAGGTATAGCTGACGGTCGTGGTGTTGCAGCGGCCTTCATGCTGGGCGCTCGAGGCGTACAGCTTGGCACCCGATTTGTGGCTACGAAAGAGGCGGTCGTTCATGAAAATTATAAACAGTATATCTTAAAAGCAAAGGATATAGATACCAGAGTTACTGGAAGAACAACAGGACATCCGGTACGTCTCCTAAGAAATGCCATCACAAAAAAATATTTAGAACTGGAAAAGAACGGGGCCACCTTTGAAGAGCTGGAAGAGCTCACTGTTGGAGGTTTGAGAAGGGCGGTGACTGATGGAGATATGCAGACAGGGAGTGTGATGTCAGGACAAATTGCAGGACTGATTCATGATGAGCCGACTTGTGCAGAGTTGATTCAACGCCTTGTGAGCGAGACCGATAAATTGATGAAAGGAACTGGTATTTATGAGTAAGACAGCATTTCTTTTTCCGGGACAGGGAAGCCAGAAACCTGGGATGGGAAAAGATTTTTATGAAAATAGCTCTTTGGCGGTAGAAATATTTGATTGTGCGTCGGAACTTCTGTCTTTAAATATGAAAAATCTGTGTTTTGAAGAAAACGACTATCTGGATCTGACCGAATATACCCAGGCGGCTTTGGTAACGACTTGCTTAGCTATGGAACGAGTGGTCAGATCATTCGGGATAAAGGCAGATATAGCTGCTGGCCTGAGTCTAGGAGAATACTGTGCGATTTACACTGCAGAAGGAATGTCAGCGGGAGATGTTATAAGGACCGTGCGGACCCGTGGGATACTCATGCAAAATGCAGTGCCAGCGGGTCAGGGCGTTATGGCGGCCGTTTTCGGAATGGAGGCAACGGATATAAAAGAGGCATTGCATGGTTTGGAGGGTGTGTGGATTGCTAACTATAACTGCCCTGGACAGGTTGTCATTACCGGAGAAGTTGGAGCCATTGATAGTGCGTCCGCTGTTCTGAAAGAGAAGAAAAAATCTAGCCGTGTGATTCTGTTGAATGTCAGCGGCCCATTTCATTCTCCACTCCTTCGTTCTGCTGGAGAAAAGCTGCTGGAGGTGTTAGAGCAGGTGAAGTTTACAGAGTTGTCTATTCCTTATGTAGCCAATGTGACGGCAAAACCGGTCACAGATATTCGAGAAACGAGAGAACTTTTAAAATTGCAGGTGTCATCTTCTGTATGTTGGCAACAATCTGTGGAATACATGTTGAGGAATGGAGTAGATACTTTTTTAGAAATCGGGCCTGGTAAGACCCTTTCTGGTTTTTTGAAAAAAATAAACAAAGATGCGATTATTTATAATGTGAGCTGCCTAAAGGATGTGGATAAGGTTGCGGCAGCTCTTGCGTAAGGAGGTTCTCATGTTCAAAAAAAGTGTGGCAGTGGTGACAGGTGCGTCCAGAGGGATAGGCCGTGCTCTGGCCTTGGAACTGGCGGATCGTGGCAATTTGACTATAATTAATTATAATGAATCGGTGGAAAAAGCCGAATCGGTAAAAAGAGAAATTGTAGCTTCGGGAGGGGAAGCGGTCTTGTTTCAATGTGATGTGTCTCGGTATGAGGACTGTGAATACTTTATCAAAGAAATTGTTCGTGATTATGGGAGACTGGATATTCTAGTCAATAACGCAGGAATTACTAGAGATTATCTGATTATGCAGATGAAAGAAGAGGACTTTGACCAGGTCCTGGCCGTAAACCTGAAAGGTACTTTCAATACTATCTCTTTTGCTGCTCGTCAGATGATGAAGCAGAGAAAAGGACGGATCGTGAACATGGCTTCTGTAGTCGGTATTCATGGAAATGGCGGACAGTCTAGTTATAGTGCGTCGAAAGCCGGCGTGATTGGCTTGACGAAATCAGTAGCCAAGGAGCTGGCGCCCAGAGGGATTACAGTGAATGCAGTGGCTCCGGGCTTTATCGAGACAGAAATGACGGGAGTATTGACGGAAGAGGTACAGAAAAATGTTGAAAAAAAAATCCCGCTAGGTATGTTTGGTCGACCGGAGGATGTGGCAGCTGCAGTTGGATTCCTCACATCAGACGTCGCAGGGTACATTACTGGTCAGGTGCTGTGCGTGGATGGTGGCATGGCTATGTGAAGGAGAAAAAGTATGAAAAGAAGAGTAGTAGTGACAGGCTTGGGTGCCGTGACACCCATTGGAAATAATGTCAAGGATTTTTGGAAAAGTATCCGGGCCGGAACAGCAGGGATTGGGCCACTGACAAAATTTGATATATCGAAATATAAAGTAAAATTAGCTGCAGAAGTAAAAAATTTCCAGGCGGAAAATTATATGGACGCAAAAACTGCGCGTAGGATGGAAGCGTTTTCCCAGTACGCTGTAGTAGCGGCAAAAGAAGCTATTCAACAATCGGAAATCCAGATGGAGAAAGAAGATCCCTATCGCGTCGGTGTAATTATCGGCTCCGGTGTGGGTAGTCTTCAGGCGGTCGAGAGAGAATATGAGAAATTGCTTTCAAAAGGTCCTTCAAGGGTGAATCCTTTATTGGTGCCAATGATGATTTCGAATATGGCATCCGGCAATGTATCTATACAACTTGGAGCTAAAGGAAAGTGTACAGATGTGCTAACAGCTTGTGCTTCAGGAACTCACAGCATCGGTGATGCATTCCGTGCGATTCAGTACGGAGATGCGGATGTCATGATCGCAGGAGGGTCAGAAAATGCCATTACGTCTATAGGAGTTTCTGGGTTTATGAATATGACAGCACTTACTACCTGTGAAGACCCAGTAAGAGCCTCTATTCCTTTTGATAAATATAGGGCTGGATTTGTGATGGGCGAGGGAGCTGGTATTATAGTTTTGGAAGAACTGGAGCATGCGAAAAAGAGAAGAGTGAAAATCTTGGCAGAGGTTGTAGGTTATGGCGCAACGGCGGATGCTTACCATATCACTGCACCGTTAGAGGACGGAGAGGGTTCAGCACATGCTATGTCTTTAGCTATGAAGGAAGCTGGGATTATGCCAAAACAGATAGATTATATTAATGCCCATGGGACCGGAACCAACCTTAATGACTTGGCAGAAACCAAAGCGATTAAATTAGCGTTCGGAGAGGCTGCCTATTATATAAAAATCAATTCTACAAAATCTATGATCGGCCATCTGCTGGGTGCAGCTGGTGGGGTAGAGTTTATTGTTTGTGTTAAGAGCATTCTAGACGGTTTTATTCATCAGACCGTAGGATCGACTGAAACCGATGAGGAATGTGATCTTGACTATTGTATTGGCGCTCCGGCGGAGCAAGAGATCATTTACGCAATGAGTAATTCTCTTGGATTTGGTGGCCATAATGCGACATTAATTATTCGAAAATATGAAAACTGACAGGAGGATAGGATATGGAGATAAAAGAATTATGCCAACTTATTCAGACAGTTTCAAAATCTAATCTAAGTAAATTTTTTTATGAGGAAAACGATATCAAAATATCTATGAGTAGTAAAAACTTTGAAAATCTGGCAGAGTCCTTTACAGTTCCAGTAGGTCAACCATCTGGAGAAGCCAATCCGGTACCTCTGACAACTACAGAAGTATCAACAGCCCGAGAGTCTTTGGAGGATCTTTCTTCGTTGAATACAGATGTTCAGCAGGAAGGTCGTGAGAAAGGGAAATCTGGACACCAGATAACTTCTCCGCTGGTGGGGGTATTTTATTCGGCGCCTTCTGAGGAGGCTGAGCCTTTTGTTAAAATTGGAGATCAGGTGAAAGAAGGTCAAGTGGTTGCTATCATAGAGGCAATGAAACTGATGAATGAAATTGAATGTGATTGTAGTGGGACCGTAGCAGAGATTCTGGTGCAAAACGGACAAGCGGTGGAATATGGACAACCACTGTTCCGTATTATATAATTACAGATTATTTCCGTACTCTTGTCCTTAGAAAGAAGAAAATGAGTAGATTGTTGGGGAGTTGCTGTGCGGTGTATGCTATAAGGAGGTTGTAATGAACAGATTAGGCATTAAAGAAATTGAAGCAATTATTCCTCACAGGCATCCGTTTTTACTAGTGGATTATATAGAAGATTTTGAGCCAGGAGTATTTGCAAGAGGTTATAAATGCGTTACTTTTCGAGAAGATTTTTTTGCTGGTCACTTTTCGCAGATGCCTGTGATGCCTGGTGTATTGATCATAGAAGCATTGGCTCAGGTAGGGGCTATTGCAATCCTCTCCAAAGAAAAAAACAAGGGGAAAACCGCTTTGTTTGGAGGAATCGAGAAATGCCGTTTCAAAGGCCAAGTCCAGCCGGGTGATAAATTAAAGCTAGAAGCTAGAATTATTAAAGAGAAAGGCCCTGCGGGCGTAGGAGAAACCATTGCTAGTGTTGATGGCAAAATAGTAGTCAAAGCAGAAATAGCATTTATGATTATGCTCTAGAATTAGGAGAAAATATGATTAAGAAAATTCTGATTGCAAACCGGGGAGAAATAGCGGTCCGTATTATCAGGGCTTGTCGGGAAATGGAGATTGAGACGGTAGCCGTCTATTCGGAAGCGGATGCCAAGTCGCTTCATACCCAGCTGGCGGATGAAGCTCTCTGTATCGGTCCGAGCCCTTCAGTTCAAAGCTATCTAAATATGCAGCAAATTATTAGTGCTACGCTCATTACAGGGGCGGATGCCATTCATCCGGGATTTGGTTTCCTTTCAGAAAACAGCCGTTTTGCGAAGCTTTGCGAGGAATGCAACATTACGTTTATCGGAGCCAACTCTGAGATTCTCAATAAACTCGGCAATAAATCAGAAGCACGGAACACGATGCTTGCAGCAGGAGTGCCCGTCATACCAGGAACAAAAGATCCGGTTTACGATGTTCACCATGGGGAAAAAGAGGCTGAGAGGATTGGTTATCCAGTCATGATCAAAGCTGCACTGGGTGGCGGCGGAAAAGGCATGAGGACAGCCTTTTCCGCGGATGAATTTGCTTTTGCATTTCAGACAGCCCAAAAGGAATCTAGTATGGCTTTTGGAGATGATACGATGTATATCGAACATTTGGTGGAACATCCTCGCCATATTGAATTTCAGATCCTGGCTGATATCAAAGGAAATATTGTGCACTTAGGAGAAAGGGATTGTTCGATTCAGAGAAATCATCAAAAGGTGATAGAAGAAGCACCTTGCGAAGCGATTTCTGAAAAGCTCAGAAGGAGAATGGGTGACACTGCGATCCGCGCCGCTAAAGCCGTTCACTATGTGAGTGCTGGAACTATTGAGTTTCTTTTAGATAAAAATGATCAGTTTTATTTTATGGAAATGAATACCAGAATTCAGGTGGAGCATCCAGTAACGGAGATGGTTACGGGGATGGATCTAATCAAAGAGCAGATTAAGATAGCCTCCGGAAAGGTGCTTTCTATTTCTCAGAAAAATATAAATATTTTTGGTCATGCGATTGAATGTAGAATCAACGCGGAAAGTCCAGATAAAAATTTTAGGCCTTCTCCAGGGACGATACGGACTTTATATCTGCCGGGTGGCTGCGGTATCCGCATGGATACTGCCATTTACAGTGGATATAGTGTACCGCCTTATTATGATTCTATGATTGCCAAGCTAATTGTGCATGGACAGAATAGGAAAGAAGCTATCGCCAAGATGATCAGCGCTCTTGGTGAAGTGATAGTGGAAGGCATTGATACAAATGTAGACTATCTCTATCAAATTTTAAATGAATCAGACTATCAGGCCGGCCGTGCTGATATAGAATATTTGAATACTCATTTACAGTGAATGAGGAAGGTATTTTAAATATAGATTGTGGAATAAAAAAATTGTTTGTCTATTACGTTGGGAGCATGAATTACGGGGTGCCCTGTGAATGTGAAGATGAAATTTGAAAGCAGGATATTAGACGATGGAATGGAAAAAATTATTTAAAAAAACTAGAAGAGCACATAGTGAGCTAGATGAAAGACATTCTCATCCAGAGGTGCCGAAAGGCCTTCTAAAAAGATGTAATGCCTGTAAGGCCGCTATATTAACGGAAGATGTGAAAAAGGATTACTATACCTGCCCTAAATGCCATAATTATTTTCGGGTTCACGCCTACCGAAGAATTGAGATGATTGGAGATAAAAACAACTTTGAAGAATGGGACCGAAGCTTGCCTGAGATAAATCCGCTGCATTTTAAAGGATATAATGAAAAATTGATTTATCTAAAAAATGAGACAAAGCTGGATGAAGCCGTGCTTACCGGCCGGATCAGAATCGAAGAGCAAGAGGCTGCAGTAGGTGTCTGTGATGGGCGTTTTATGATGGGGAGTATGGGTCAGGTAGTAGGAGAAAAAATCACTCGTGCAGTGGAGCGGGCAACGAAGGAAAAGCTTCCTATGATTTTGTTTGTCTGCTCAGGTGGCGCCAGAATGCAGGAGGGGATTGTGTCTTTGATGCAGATGGCTAAAACAGCAGCCGCTCTGAAACGGCACAGCGATGCTGGATTGCTATATATTACAGTTTTGACAGATCCAACAACTGGAGGGGTTACCGCTAGCTTCGCTATGTTGGGAGATATCATATTAGCAGAACCGGGAGCACTCATCGGGTTCGCTGGCCCTCGTGTTATTGAGCAGACTATTGGAGAAAAACTCCCGAAAGGTTTTCAACGTTCAGAGTTCCTGCTGGAACATGGGTTTATTGACCGAATTGTGGAACGGGGGGAGCAGAGACAGATACTGTCTCAGATTTTGAAATTGCATAAGTATGTTGAGAAGACTGCTCTCAATTCAGAGTCGTTTCGTATGGCTTATGGCTTGTCCAAAGTATTCGGCAATGCCGAAGAGACTAAAAATGCTTATATAAAAGGAAAGCAACAAGAAAAATATTTGTCAGCCTGGGAACGAGTTTTGTTGTCCAGGAGAAAAGATCGTCCGATAGGTACAGATTATATTCAAGGTTTGTTTACTGAATTTATTGAATTACATGGAGACCGATATTGTAAGGAGGACCGGGCAATTGTGGGCGGAGTGGCTAGCTTTCATGGTATTCCTATCACAGTCATTGCTCAAGAGAAGGGTAAAACGACTCGAGAGAATATGAAACGTAATTTCGGAATGCCTTCTCCAGATGGTTATCGAAAGGCCCTTCGTTTAATGAAACAGGCAGAAAAATTCGGACGTCCGGTTATTTGCTTTGTAGATACACCGGGAGCATTTTGTGGTATAGCAGCGGAAATGCGAGGACAGGGTGAGGCCATTGCCAGGAACCTTTATGAGATGTCAGCACTGAAAGTACCTGTGCTGTCTCTTGTGATCGGAGAGGGCGGCAGTGGAGGTGCGCTTGGTATAGCAGTAGCCAACGAAGTATGGATGATGGAAAACGCCGTCTATTCAGTGCTGTCGCCAGAAGGATTTGCGTCTATTCTTTGGAAAGACAGCAAAAGAGCTTCTGAAGCAGCTGAAGTAATGAAGTTGACCTCTAGAGATTTGAAAAAACTTGACGTCATTGATCAGATAATACCAGAACCTGAACCGCTAACTCGAGATGGACTCTATCCGGTGCTTTGCTCTCTACGGGTGAAAATCGACGCATTTTTACAGAAATATCAGATGATGTCAGGTGAACAGTTGTCAGCTCACAGATACTTGCGATTCCGTAAAATGTAAAAAGATGTGAATATTATGGTATTAAAAAACTTGAAAGAAATATTTTGAAAAGAGGCTGTGGGTATATGATATGAAAGGAGGAAAAAGATTTTGAAAATTTAACCAAATAGCAACAGTGAATTGGAATACACATGATGCTATTAATAATATTCTACAATCATCACAAGAACTTTCACGAGCAAATGATCGAAGCAATTATTTAGTATATGCCTAGGTAGAAAGTGGAAGTGCTGGTTTATGTGCTTGATAATATATTAGATTTTTTTAGAGCTATAGAAATAGCCAGAAGATAAATGATTTACATCCTCTGGACGTCGCATATAATTATATGGCGGGAAGTGTATATTCGAGGAAATGTTTGTTTTTCAGTGTTATTAGTAAAATAAAAAAGGGAAATTTATATGCTAGTAAATATGGTATTAGATACGCTGAAGGATACAGTCAAGTTACTGCCGTTTTTATTTTTAACTTATCTTGTTATGGAATATTTAGAGTACAAAACGGGGGATAAGTCTCACCGTATAATAGGGAAAATCGATAAGTTTGGCCCTTTATTCGGCGCTGTTGTCGGTGTTTTTCCACAGTGTGGTTTTTCAGCCGCGGCTTCCAATTTGTTTTCTGGTGGAGTGATTACCATGGGGACATTGGTATCCATTTTTCTTTCTACTTCCGACGAAATGCTTCCGATCCTTCTAGCTAAGGCAGTCAAAATGACGATGATTTTTAAAATTTTGTTTATCAAAGTAGGCATTGGTGCGGTAACAGGATTTTTGATTGATCTTATATTTCAAAACCTGAAAGCTGGAGATGGAAAGAACAAGGATATTCATGATTTGTGTACACACGAGCAGTGTCATTGTGAGGACGGTATCTTAAAATCTGCTTTGAATCATACATTACGAATAGGAGTGTTTATATTTCTGTTTTCTTTTGGAATTGGAATGCTTATTAAAACTGTCGGTGAGAGAACAATTGAAGAATTTCTGTTGAACCAATCAATTTTTGGAGTGTTTTTGACAGGGATTATCGGTCTGATTCCGAATTGTGCTGCCTCCGTAGCCATAACCGAGCTGTATTTACAGGGACTTCTTGGTACAGGACAGATGATGTCTGGTCTGTTAGTAGGAGCCGGAGTTGGAATTCTGCTACTTTTTAGAAGTAATCAAAATTTAAAAGAGAATCTAAAAATAACAGCTATTCTTTATGGTGTAGGTGTTCTGTGGGGATTGTTAATTGAAGTGACTAAGGTGGTATTTTAACATGTGAATATTGCACATGTCAGAGCTTCCCTATGAAGAATAAGGTGAGAAAATAGATGAGAAAAGTGTTGTTAGACATCTATTCGTTATATTTCATCATAAGTATAAAAAAAATCATATCTATCTATAGCTTTTCTAGGAAGCGTGAAGACAGGTCAGGACGTATCGGATGTTTACAAACGAGGCATTTGCTGGATCATTTTTGAAAAGTTTTCTCTGATAGAAGTTGATGTTTTTTGTTGTATAGAAGAGCATGGAGTTAATAGATTAGAACAAAGCGAAAGAAGTAATCGATGTGGTAATGAAAGATGTCGTGCACTTAATGATCATCATGGCAGCGAAGGATGAAAACAGTATGAGTGGCAGTCTTTACACGTTCATACATCAAATGGGACTCTGTTGATCTTTGGTTTCATTTCTGTGTACGCAACAAAAGGTTTAAATTTTGTGAGGATATAGGAAAACTGAGCTTCATTCGATTAAAGAATGTCAATTTTGTATCCGAGTTTAAGAACAGTTGTAAGAGTATTATTTTGCTTATCAGTATTTATTTTCTTTTCCTCTTTTTCTGCAGCTATAAAAAATATTCTTCCAGCATATAGAACCAGAAACTATAATAACATACAGGCCGTATATATCCGGAAAATGCTGGTGGCGTGAAATTGTGAAAACTCAACCATTACTGATTCTACGCTGAACATTATGGCCGAGTGTGCATGATCTAGATATATAAGAGGGATGTACATTTTAATTGAAAAATTTTCTTCTATCCACTATATGTCATTTTGGAGGAAAGATGGAATATTAAGCCTGGAAGGCATCATTTCTCGTGATATTTCTTGGAATTTTTGTTCATCGCTGTATAGGTGCTGCTTTCTGACCTCTGATAAGGAGAAGGAATAGCGGAAAGCCTTCTCACTTTGTTTGAGAACAGCTGGGATGTGTATGAAGTTTTACAGAAGTTTTCTGAATTTAAAATCCACTTTATATTGTAAGGTAAGGGAAAAAATCTTAAAAAATTTATTTTAAATCTTAAATATCTTCTCATCAAATTTTTATTGTAATCTTTGTATACTGAAGGATACGAAAACAGTTTGTGATATGAGGCAAGCGAAAGGTTTCTGATCAGACTCTTTCTGTTTTTGTTTTGGCATTTGATACAAATCTTATCTTTTTTGTTTGTTCGGCGAGTCAGTAAAATCGGTGAAAATCCATGAAGTTAGAGAAAGTAAAGTTATTGTTGGAAGTGATTAAAATATGTGTTCCTTATGCCGAAAGCCTGTAGGTTGTGGCAAACGCAATATTTCAGATCGGAAGGCTACTTGCCTATGTGAATTTTTGTCTTTGCTTGGAATCCATAATTTGTCTATGGATGGGTGGTATCAAACAATGGGAATAGCTGCAAATCGCGGGATGAAGTTTGTGTAGCATATCGTCTAGACAACGGTCCAGAATATTTTGTTCAATAAAAATACTGTTGGAGTAGTGGTAATAATATTCAACGAGAAAATGGCTCTTGAAGATCAATTTTTTTGACCAAAATGTGATCGCTGAGAACGGTATGCTTTATGATGAACTGGGAATGGTAAATGAAACGTTTGCTGGATAAGGAAGTTTAACAGGATGATTTTGAAACTCTATTTTTGTTTTAGATTTTGATATAGCGAAGTAAGCACGGAAAGTTTTTGGATATGGAGAACAACTATGTTGACATAAATATTGTTGAGTGGTATCATGAAACTGAGAAGCGATAATATTGGATTTGTGAAGTATTGATTTCAAAGAATCAAGGAGAGATTATGCAAGATAGAATATACCATAATGGCATACTTCACTAATTTGATTTATATATTTTATTTATAGAAGACGGATATGAGTGCAAAATGAAATCTAAATTAAGGAGAATGATTGATCATGAAGAGGAAAATTTTTATACTAGGATTAATTATAATGTTTGGCAATGTGCAGGTATTTACAGTTCATGCGGATACTCAGGATAGCATCGTCAACAGCGGCGGCTCTTCTACAGAAGATAGTGTGTCTGGGATAGAGGAAGTCCAGAAGCAACAGCAGA
>JABUSY010000026.1 GCA_021442455.1 Lachnospiraceae bacterium
TTGGTAGAGCGCTGCGTTCGGGACGCAGAGGTCGTGGGTTCGAATCCCGTCGCTTCGACGGGAGAGTATTTTCTGGTTTAGAAAATGCTCTTTTTGCGGTTTTACAAGGATTTTAAAAGTTTTCCATTGACTTTTTACAGTACAGAAGCTATAATGTTCAAATGTTCAAGCGTGTATGGAAATAACGATTTATGGCAGCCGTCATCAAAAATTATCAGGAGGTAAAAGGAATGCCAACATTCAACCAGTTAGTTAGAAAAGGTCGTGAGACTTCTGTTAAAAAATCTACAGCACCAGCTCTTCAGAAAAGCTTCAATTCTCTGAAGAAAAAATCAACAGATATCTCCTCATCGCAGAAACGAGGCGTATGTACCGCAGTTAAGACAGCAACTCCTAAGAAACCTAACTCAGCTCTTAGAAAAATTGCTAGAGTTCGTCTTTCCAATGGTATCGAAGTTACTAGCTATATTCCAGGAGAAGGCCACAACCTTCAGGAGCATAGCGTGGTGCTAATCCGTGGAGGAAGAGTTAAGGATTTGCCAGGTACTAGATACCATATCATTCGTGGAAGCTTGGATACCGCAGGAGTAGCGAAGAGAAAACAAGCTCGCTCCAAATACGGTGCCAAGAAACCTAAAAAATAATTCGCGGTGGTAAGATTTGCCGTATAGAAACTGCTTAGAGCTGTATTTAAAGCTGTATCATATATGGTTAATGTTAAGACGGTTATTCCGAATCTGAACGGCTGCAGATTGATGGAGAATTTACCGGCGCAGATACATTTGTGTACCATATCAGTGTGAGTACCTGAGATCTAATTGCATTATGATTAAGGAGGGAAGTAACGTGCCACGTAAAGGCAACATTCAGAAGCGAGATGTTTTAGCGGATTCAATCTATAACAGTAAAATGGTTACTAAGCTTATCAATAATATTATGTTAGAGGGGAAAAAAGGTGTAGCCCAGAAGATTGTATACGGAGCACTCGCTCAAGTTGAAGGAAAAGCTGAAAAACCAGCTCTGGAAATATTTCAAGAAGCAATGAACAACATTATGCCGATTCTGGAAGTAAAAGCAAGGCGTATTGGTGGTGCCACTTATCAAGTGCCCATCGAGGTGAGAGCGGAGAGGCGCCAGTCGCTGGCACTTCGCTGGATGACTCTGTATTCCCGCAAGAGAGGCGAAAAAAAAATGGAAGACAGATTGGCTAATGAGATTATAGATGCCATGAACAACACAGGTGCATCTGTAAAGAAGAAAGAAGATATGCATAAAATGGCAGAGGCTAATAAGGCATTTGCTCATTACAGATTCTAAAAGGAGGAAAACCAGTTGGCTGGAAGAGAATATCCATTAGAAAGAACTAGAAACATTGGTATTATGGCACATATCGATGCAGGTAAAACAACTCTTACTGAACGGATCCTGTACTATACCGGTGTTAACTATAAAATTGGAGATACTCATGAGGGAACTGCCACCATGGATTGGATGGAACAGGAGCAGGAACGCGGTATTACCATTACTTCAGCCGCTACGACTTGTTATTGGACATTGCAGGAAAACTGCATGAATAAACCGGGAGCTCTGGAGCATCGTATCAATATTATTGATACTCCTGGGCACGTTGATTTTACCGTAGAAGTAGAACGTTCTTTGCGTGTGCTGGATGGTGCTGTCGGCGTATTCTGTGCAAAAGGTGGAGTTGAACCTCAGTCTGAGAACGTATGGCGTCAGGCGGATAGTTACCATGTACCACGTATAGCGTTCATCAACAAGATGGATATCCTTGGAGCAAACTTTTATAGAGCCGTTGATCAGATCAGAACCAGATTAGGGAAAAATGTGATCGTTCTTCAGCTGCCCATTGGAAAAGAAGATGAATTTCAGGGAATCATCAGTCTGTTTGAGATGAAAGCATATATTTATAATGATGACAAAGGCGAGGATATTTCTATTGTTGATATTCCTGAAAATATGCAGGATAATGCGGAAATATATCATAAAAAGTTGATTGAGAAGATCTGCGAGCTGGATGACGATCTGATGATGCGTTATCTGGAAGACGACATTCCGTCAGTGGATGAGATGAAGTCTGTTCTCCGAAAAGCAACCTGTGCATGTGCAGCCGTTCCTGTGTGTTGTGGAAGTGCCTATAAAAATAAAGGAGTTCAGAAGCTTCTGGATGCAATTGTTGAATATATGCCGTCTCCTGTTGATATTCCACCTATTGACGGCAAAGATATGGAAGGCAATGAAGTGCTGAGGTACTCATCTGATGCTGAGCCATTCTCTGCACTGGTATTTAAGATCATGACTGATCCGTTTGTCGGTAAGCTGGCATATTTCAGAGTATATTCCGGAAGCATAAACGCAGGCTCCTACCTGATGAATAGCACTAAGGGTAAGAAAGAGCGTGTAGGACGTATCCTACAGATGCACGCCAACAAAAGGATAGAGCTTGACACAGTGTATTCCGGTGATATTGCTGCAGTGATTGGTTTAAAATTTTCCACAACAGGTGATACGATTTGTGATAACCAACATCCTGTTATCCTGGAATCCATGGAATTCCCGGAGCCGGTTATTGAATTGGCGATCGAGCCTAAAACGAAAGATGGACAGGGTAAGCTGGGTGAAGCTCTTGTCAAACTGGCAGAAGAAGATCCTACTTTCCGTGCACACACGAATAAAGAAACCGGGCAGACCATTATCGCAGGTATGGGTGAGCTACATTTGGAGATTATTGTAGATCGTTTGCTCCGTGAGTTTCACGTGGAGGCAAATGTAGGAGCACCGCAGGTAGCCTATAAAGAGACCATTACTAAATCTGTGGATGTAGACAGCAAGTATGCGAAACAGTCCGGCGGACGTGGGCAGTACGGTCATTGTAAAGTTAAGTTTGAGCCCATGGATGTGAATGCAGAAGAGACCTATAAATTTGAATCCACAGTTGTTGGAGGTGTGATACCGAAGGAGTATATTCCGGCTATCGGCGCAGGTATTGAGGATGCCATGAAGATTGGTATTTTAGGAGGATTTCCGGTAGTAGGTGTTCATGCTAACGTATATGACGGATCTTATCACGAAGTGGATTCTTCAGAAATTGCCTTCCACATTGCTGGATCTCTAGCATTTAAGGATGCGATGTCCAAAGCCTTCCCGGTATTGCTAGAGCCTATCATGAAAGTGGAGGTGTCCATACCGGAAGATTACATGGGTGATGTAATCGGAGATCTTAACTCCCGTCGCGGACATATTGAAGGCATGGATGATATTGGTGGCGGAAAGGTAATTCGTGGATTCGTTCCGTTGGCAGAGATGTTCGGTTATGCGACCAATCTTCGTTCTAGAACACAGGGACGTGGAAATTACTCAATGTTCTTTGAACGATACGATCAGATTCCAAAATCTGTACAGGAAAAAATTCTTTCGGGAAAAGGCAAATAATCTTGATTTTACTTGCAATAAGGGAAAAGATACAATATAATCTACCTTAGCAGGTTTCACGAAAACAAAAATAAAAATAATGAAAAACTCACGAGACTGAAGATTTATAAGGAGGACTTTTTAAATGGCAAAAGCTAAGTTTGAAAGATCAAAACCGCATTGTAACATTGGTACCATTGGTCATGTTGATCATGGTAAAACCACTTTGACCGCAGCTATCACAAAAGCCTTGGATGTAAGGCTGGGCTTGGGCCAGGCAGTTGCATTTGATAACATTGACAAAGCTCCGGAAGAGAGAGAGCGTGGTATCACAATTTCTACCGCTCATGTTGAGTATGAGACCGAAAATAGACATTATGCACACGTGGACTGTCCAGGACATGCTGATTACGTTAAGAACATGATTACTGGTGCTGCACAGATGGATGGTGCTATATTAGTTGTAGCTGCTACCGATGGTGTTATGGCTCAAACGAAGGAACACATTCTGTTATCTCGTCAGGTAGGTGTTCCCTATATCGTTGTGTTCATGAATAAATGTGACATGGTTGATGACGAAGAGCTACTCGAGCTGGTAGAGGTGGAGATCCGTGAATTACTGAATGAGTATGATTTTCCTGGAGATGACACTCCTATCATTCATGGTTCTGCTCTGAAGGCTCTGGAAGATCCTAATAGCGAGTGGGGCGACAAGATTCTTGAGCTGGTAAAGGCTATTGATAAGTGGGTTCCAGATCCGAAGCGTGACACTGATAAACCGTTCTTAATGCCTGTAGAGGATGTATTCACCATCACTGGACGTGGTACAGTTGCTACGGGTAGAGTAGAGCGTGGAGTTTTGCATTTGAACGAAGAAGTTGAGATTGTTGGTATTAAAGAAGAAACTCGTAAGAGTGTGGTAACTGGTATCGAGATGTTTCGTAAGCTGTTGGATGAGGCACAGGCTGGTGATAATATCGGTGCGCTGCTTCGTGGTGTTCAGAGAACCGAAATTGAAAGAGGGCAGGTTCTTGCAAAACCTGGTACGGTAACCTGTCACAAGAAGTTTATAGCTCAGGTATATGTACTAACCAAAGATGAGGGTGGACGTCATACACCTTTTTTCAACAACTACAGACCGCAGTTTTATTTTCGCACAACCGACGTAACAGGCGTTATTAATTTGCCAGAAGGTACTGAGATGTGTATGCCTGGCGATAATGTAGAGATGACTATCACATTAATTCATCCGATCGCTATGGAACAAGGTCTCACTTTCGCTATTCGTGAAGGTGGTAGAACAGTAGGCTCTGGTCGTGTTACTACTATCATTGAGTAATTTTGGATTTAGTATCATAGATATTTAAATTATTGCCGCAATCTCCTTATCGTGTGAGGAGAAGTTGCGGTTTAATAATTTTTCAAAAGATTGGCAAATACAAGCAACTTTATTATTATCTTATTATATTTAAAAGCCTAAGTGGGAAGCAAAGAGAAAATATTTCGCATCAATTTGTGCAATGTATGTTGTGATTTTTTACGGATGTAGTATCATTTTTTTATTGATTAATAAATTATTTGTAGAGAAGGTAATGGTTGATTTATATAACAAGTGATGAAAGAGATTAATTGATAAAAAAATGCAAAAGACAACTTTACAAATTGCCATATTGCTTCCAATACTATGATAAAATTTTGACGAAACGAAAATATTTCTAAGGAAATATTATGGTATATTTGTAAAGTTTTGCAAAAAAATTTTAAAGGAATCATAGCATATATTCTAAAGGGGAAAATGAAAATTCATGCATTAGGAATTAAGTAGATTGAGTGGCAAAGGATATGGCAGAACGAATCTTTAAAATGCTTATGCAGATATATGTTTGTGGTAAAATTTTATTGATATAAATGATGGTGGATATGTTGGCGACATTGACTTAAGGTTTGTGACTACAAAGTAATAGGTGCGAAAATGTGAATATAGAGATGTCGTTTCACAGGATATTGTAGATAAAATGGATTGATCAGTATAGGAATGATAGACAGCACGAAAAATATACAGTACTTTTTGTATTCTTGAAAGTGAAAATAAGATTTTAAACACAGAAGTATGGAAGAAGGATGCTGAGAGTAATGGGAATATTTTTAATGTTTTGTTGTTGCGTTTAAATTGTTTCTTGGAGGATATTTAACAAAAGCAGTATTTTATTATTTCATTCGGAATTGGTGTATTCTCTAACTGATGTTTATATATTATATTTTTCGCTTATGGGAACCTTTGGAGAAAAGGTAGAGCCGATAGAAGATGAACAAAATCAAGATGTAGTAGACAGCAGCATTGATTATCTAGGTAGATAAAGCAAATATTTTATAGACCTTGTGAGATATACTGTTGAATACAATTAACCATAAGAATATGTAACAAAAATTCCGATTCAAATTTCCATATATGAGAATAAAATTAAAACATTTAATATAAATAATTAGTCGAAATGGGTTTCCAATGGCGAGCATATGTTACATTCTATTTAGGTGATATGGAGTCGTTGGAAAGAGGTAAACATACAAACAGAATGTAATATAATGAATGCGCCACTTTCTTTGATTGATATTGAAAATGCAGGAAGGTACAGTCAAGACAACTGGATGTAACAATATATGTCGTTATGATAACATTCTTGAATGTATAAAGAAAAATTTTATACATTCTTAGATTTAAAAGAAAGTTGAACAAAAGTTGTGTTGAAAAATCTTTCTGATTGTATGAAAATCGTGACCAGTCATTGCGATAGAAGAAAGAAAAAAAGGTAAGGAATACATCCAAGATACACTAGAAATAGCAATAGAGAAAAAAGAAAATGAGACTTTTAAATTTTGAAGGGGGCATGCTGATGAGAAAGATAATGGCAGTATTTAATGAAGAAAAGTAGCAAGGAAGTATTTTGAAAAAAGATGTTGAAAATGAAAAATATTTAAGAATCATAGTTGAGCCATTCATAAATTCTAAAAAAGCAGAGTAGTGCAATCGAATATCACACGAAGCATAAGTCTTTTAATTTTCTACAGAAATATGGTAATTATAACTTGTGAGATTGTGAAGTGGACAACTATTAAGAAGTATTCATATACGGATCAGAAGGAACAGTTGTGGAACTGGTTGGGTAGTTGGACACGAGTTCCATATGTCCGATAAATTCTTGAAATATTTGAAAGATTGAAATATGAAACAAGCGTACAAATGTTGAAGAGAATACAATATGACATTGATGGGAGTTTCCATCGATCATAAAGGTAAAATCTGCTGGTACTTTGTTTTACAGCGACATCGCAAGCGGGCATTGATTTGAACAAAAAAATTGAGCAGTGAAATTAATCAAATGCATTAGTTGAGCTAAAGAAATTTCGGATCGTGCGAATGAAGCTACTTCTGGATTAAGGTATGATTTCTATGGTCATCTGGTACTATAGTAATAAATATTGATCATTAATGAGCTTTCAGAATTTTCTTGGAAGTTTTTTCTATTAATATATAGTGTCTGAGAAGTTAGATTGCAGATATCAATTATCAGGATTGCTGTATGTTAATATTAAAATATGAAATGGTAAATAGATTAGACAAATTGTGCATTTATCAGCATTTATAATGGTAATATCGCTGCAGATAAAAAGAATTATCATGCATTTAGGAGAACAGTCTATGTCAGGAAAGAAAGAACAGTAAATTATCGTAGGAAGATATGTAAAAAAACTGAATTTGAGCAAGTAAAACTAAGTTCAAAGAAAAGAATGAGATAATGTCTGATATAAATCAACCTAAGACCATGGTGTTGATATCTATTGGTTAGATGAAGCCATCGATTTTGACATTGATGTCAAAAAATACAGGATATGTATAGATAAAACGGATGAAAAAGCAAAAAGCGAAGATTACTTAAACAAACACAAAATAAGGAAATCAATGTTCCATGAATTGCAAACAGTATATGGGTCAAGGGAAGAATATGTAGCTAAGGTATGGAATAGTCGGAAAAATGAAAAATGATGAGAATATGATGTCAGAAATGTTGATAAAAAGCAAAGACTGCTGTAAATTTAAGATAGTGGCTTTTCGGACAAAAGCATGTTTCAATGATTACAGGTTACACATAGAAAAATAAATTTTAACTGTTCTTTTTTTAATGCCATAGACCACGGAGTGAAAAAACATCTTGAAGGAGATATAGTAATGACATCTGACGGGGAATTTTATTGATTATGTAAAAACTTTTGTCTTAGAGAATGGCATGCTTTATATTTAGAAGATACATAAGGACGATTCGGATGGTAACATTTATGAAAAATGTAATGATGAACAGCAGATATTCTCAATCTTTTGTTTAAATGGAAGTTAGAATCATGCTGTTTAATTTTATGTTTTTCGGATTTTAATTTTAAACATTAATAACGGTTTTGAAGATCGTATTGTTTGTTTTCATGATGACTTAGGTAATTTTTTACAGGTAATAACAGCAAAGCATCCGGATAAAAAAGAAGTAGATAGTGTTAGTTCTCACGCTGTTCAATATTTTGTTCATGTAATTACTGGGTACGGCTGGCGAAGATCTATATAGATTTTATAGGTAGAGTTGATTTCTGTTCTATATCTTTTCAATTTGTTAGATGCAGACCGATCAATTGCAGCAGAACCTGAGAATTTTTTCAGATACAGAGTGAATTGAAAGATCAATATTATTCAGTTTATGAAAAATTCTCTTTAGACTGTGGAAAGGCTGTACCATGAGGGAGGGTAGAAGCAATACGGATGAGAAGAGCCGGAGAAACTGTTATATAAAAAATTTTTGTCATATGCCAGAAACGCTTGGCAAGAAATTTTATAGCTTGGATCATATGCGTAACATTAATTGGCAATGATAAATTTTTTTTGCTTGGAGGCGAAAAAGTAGCGTGGCAGTGGTTTAATTACAATTATGGCATTTAAATTTGGTAAAGATTGGCTTATTGAGATAAAAATTCAGGAGATTCAGAATTTTCGAGTCATTAGCATCATCAATTTGATACTTGTACAGCCTTTTTTCCTTATGAGTCTAATAAGTCGGATCGTTTAGCTATGGACGAGCCGAACAGGGAGATTTACTGAATGCTCTTATCAATAAGCTATACTTGCAGGGTAAATCCTATATGCTTTAGAGGGGGAGAGAACAGCTATATTCTGTTTCACAGGATAGAGTGAACAGGTAGAAGCACACAAGGAAACGTTGGGATTTGGATGGAGATATATTAGGTAAACTTTGATGTTATCCCATAGAATGCTTCAGTGTAAATAGCGACGAATATCGCGTCAGCCTTATGTTTTCGAAGAAAGAGGAGTTATAATTTACAGAATAATCAGTTGTATCATAGCTGCTTTTACAAATTTGTTTGATAATATCACAAAGTGAATTTCTGCCCTGGATAAAGATTTTATTTGTCGGTGTGTAAAAAGCTGGTGTTTAGGCCATTTTTGGAAAGGATGCTGTCTTTTATATTAACCATAGCTGATTTTTGTTTTTTCTGCTTTGATATCTGAGTGCTTACTGAGACTGGAGACTGCTTTATGCTTTTGTTTTATATCGGATATTTTTTTCTATATGAATGATAGGACTTCTAGAAATTTCGATAAAATTTTTTGAAGAAACCGGAAGAGCGGCATGCCAAGGACTTATGAAATGGGGAAAGTAATTGAGAGAGGATACCTGGAGACTTTCCTTTGGACTAGGATATGGAGAGAGGTTGAAGAGCAATATAGATCGTGTTTGGTAGCGTTCTTTTGGCTCTGATGAACGCAACGGTTTCTTTGGTGGGAGTGAAACGAACATGTGTCATGAGATTTTATGTTTTGATGATGTTGTATTGCAATGAATACGAAGATAAAAATGTTGTTTTGGTTGATAGCGATATTACTTACACGGGTTTATGTAGATTTTACTATGTATGAATTTTTAGAAACAAATATTGATCTAGAGGCGTTCTGGAAGAAGGCTTTGTTATGCATGCAGCTGCTATACTTTGGACGAGAAAACATTGGAAAAAGTAGAAAATGTCTTGTAATTAGAATATGTATATCGGTGCTGGCTCTGATGCCGCTGGAGAGTTGTTCATAGGACCAATCATAAAAAACAGTTCGGGTAATGGTAAGCAGAATTTTCGGAAGCAGCGGAGAAGTTATTCGATAGAAAAGTCATGAAGGACGCTTGCCTGAATAGTTTGTTGATAGAACGGTCAGAAATCAGGTGAGGATTTGCTATATATAACAAAAACTATCGTTGTCTTTGATCATCATCGTCAAGGCAATGAAGAATATCTGGTTGACAGAGTTCAATGCTTATAAAAGGTGGAAAGCCAAGTTTGCGTAAGAACTACAAAGAGACTGATCGAATATGTCTATACGTTATATCTATCAATTCTGAAAAAAATCTATGGGAGCTAAAAACGGCTTTATCGGCATACAAGAAGAAGGAGAAGAAGCTTTTGGACAGTTTCCAGGCGGCTCTGAGGACCGGAAAAGGGTTCTGTGGATGATTGTGTTTTTCAACTCCATGCATTTTCTAAAATAATGGATTTGTTGGTAATAGACATACTGGTCTTTGGCAGCAATATTATTGTGGTAGAGATTTTGTTTGTCATAGCGGCAATGCTGATCCTGTGTGTGAGACAAACACGTATGAAAAGGATAGTTTTTGATTGTTGCCTGAAAATAGAATTCAAGATGAGTCCCGTGAAAATTACGATTTTTGTGGTATTCATATAAAGCAGATGCAATTTGCCGGTTACATGACGGGGCTGCTTTTCAGAGCGATTTTGTTGGAATGATTCTAATAATTGAATTTCTAGAGGCAGGTGGGATTTTTTGTCGCGTCTGTCTGGGAGTTAATTATGCTTGCCTTTTTATTTATTTTACGACAGCTGTCAAGTTCGCAATATTTTGTGTATATATTTGATAACTAGATTCAAGTCAGTGATGAAATCGGAGTGCATGACAAAGTTATTCTACGTATTCTGGATTGTAGTGTTTGGTGTTGGTGTGTATGTAGTTTTATTGAGATGCGAACGAAAAAAAGAGAAGAAGTGTGATAAAAGGTTACAGAATATTGTAGATGTTTTACAGGTCAGAACGGTAAAAAATTTGATAATATAAAGAGATATCAGCAGGGAGACATTGCTTCTCAAAATCTGGTGTGTGAAAAAAGAACATAAAGTATGATTTATCAGAGAGGATATAGTGTGTTTCTATACCTTTTTTTGACTGATAATGCGATAAGCGAATATGATGGTAAAAGAGATGCCTCTTCCAGTCAATTATGAAACAATAGTTAAACAGGCATAATATGCTTATAGAATGATGTGAGTTATTTGATTTTCTTTTTATCGAATTGTTAAAAGGCATTTGACTGATTTCAAGAATGAAGAATGTTAAAACTTAGGATACGAATCGATAGATTATTAAGGAAAGATTATTCGGTAGATATCTAACCGCAATGAAAGGCTGATTCATCCAAGAGATTGGGATAATGTATTTGCGGATTATCTTTTGGGTAGACTTTGGAATTTCTATGAAATTAACGATATATTTCGTATATGTTCAAAAGCTTTGTCAAAATTTAAAAGAATCACGAGGAAGCGGACAAAAATCTGGGATACTGTTTACAGTGTTGCTGGAGGTTTGTAGCTCAAGGTATAGAGGATTTAGCCAATCCTGAGGGGTATGAAATTGATAAAGTGGTATGATGAGATTGTATTTTGCTATATTGTGGATGTTGAATTCCTGTAAGGTTAATATTTCTGTTCGGAATGTCTTAGAGCTTAAGCTTGGCTTTTGAAACGGGATTGATTGATGTCGTCGTGATCGCTTCAAATTATCCGAAAGGCATTATAACTACCAGCCAGAGCAAATATTCAGGGGCAGTAAATAGAATAATCGGATTGTTAGCCATGCATCTCTCTCAGATAACCACAGAGAAGTACTGTGCAGGCAAAAATCTGTCTGTCCTTTCCGTTTATCTGGTCATTAGTGACTAAGCGCTTGGATAAGGCGATCAAACTGAGATAGCGTAGGATTACAGCTTTTGTTGCGTGGGAAGAGAATAATTATGCTGAAAAAAAGTAAAATAAAAAAGTAATTTTCGCTGTATGATATGAACAGATGGTGATATTTTCTGGTAAACCATTATTTTAGGGGAATGGCTATTGAATTTAGTGAATCATTGTTTTTTGTTAGCGAAGAAGTAACAAGCCGGCGGATCAGAAGCCAGTGATTCTGAATGATGTGGAGAGATACAGAATCATAAGATCAAGAAGAGCTGGAAGAAAGCCAGAATTATCCGTATCTTTGTATATGACAGCGAAGGAAGAAATGGAGACAGTCTATAAGCTTATAACGGAATGTCTGTATGGGGTGTACACGTTATATTTGTGAATAGATTTTAAGATACAGGATCAGTTTTCATTAGGAAAATGAAACGGAAGTGTAAAGGAGCAGAAGCAGGTAGACATTCTTCAGGATAACAGCTGATGAGATGTTTGTGGTGATGAGCAGAGGGGAGTGATAGGCGTTGATCGAAAGGGTCAAATGTTTCTGCAACCATATAAAGTTATTGTCCAAAAGAAATTTAAGAAAACAAGAACGCTATGAAAATCAGCTACATGCTGAATCACAGGAATATCTTGTTCGGACATTTTGTATTGCATTCATTTTAGAAGTCCTTCCATAGACAGCATTTTTCCCTTTACACCGGAGTTTTATGAGCATGTAGGCATATATCTATAGTTACAGCCGGAATGATAACACTGGGATGTAAAAAGCAGATAGAAAAGTATGATTTGGAACAAATGTGTATAGAACAGAAAAAAGTAGAAACGCTGCATTCTGTTTGTAGAAAACGGTACATGTACGGGGCTTTCAGATAGTCAGGTAAGCGGATATTTTTCCATGATTTAATCATTTTTTCTGCTGTGATTAGAGTTGTGAAGTCTAGTCTATGCATTTACTTCATTTGATAAATAAATAAATGGGCAAGGCAATTTCTAGATGTCTGAATGTCGCTGCAGTAACTGATGGGATGTCCTCGGTGAAAAAGATGACAAAATAGCAGTAATTATTCAATGTCTATCACCATGAAAAATGTCAAGGAAGTCCTATTATCCTTGTTGATGGAAACAGGCCATTGGGGTTAGTCCATAAAAATTCGAATAGATCTTTCATCCGTTATGGTTGGAAATTGTTTATCTGCAGCGGCTACATAAATTATCCTTCTACATTTTATCAATTTTCGTGTAAAATCGTATAAGACTCCGGACTTTCAGTTCGGTAATTCCAGATTTGCTATAGGTCGGAACAGGTTTTGAAAATAGAGCAAATTACATCGACGGGGAATTCCATCCAAGTATTTTGGCAATTGTTTAAATTTGTAATGTGAGGTAAATATGGCCATTCGAAGTATACGGTGTTCGAATGATTATTGACATAGCTGAAAAGGTGATAAGCAGTGGACGTGATCATGCAGTAGTTTTTTAGATATATGGCCCTGGTTAAAAAACATTCATCTGCCATTGTGACTCCTGGCTTTATTCAGTGTATTTAGCATGTGTCTATTTATGCCTCTACTGAGGTATCTGATGGAAATAGCCGAAGTTAACGAGTCAGAGCAATCAAAAATTTACTGGAGCATAGCGTTTTTTGAATATCAAGACGTTGGTGATGACGCGCATGATTTATGTATTTTATTTGCATCTGGCATGCTTATGAAAAGCTACTCTTGATTCTGCGTAGCAAAGAAGTGTTTTCTGTTTCTGTTTACTGTACAGTTTTTCACAGATAAATAGATACCAAATTATCCGGCTATCATGACTGCTATTGTTAATGATCAATATGTGCTTTACATGTCAAAAATATTTTATGCAGTCACTGGTAATTTTCGGCGTATAAGGATCATAGATCGCAAGGAATTATTTAAAGATTTTAGGACATACACTGTTGTATTTGGATGAGAGTATATAGTTTTTTCAACTACGAAGAGATGGGAACACGGAACGGAGATTTGCGTGTTTCACTATGCAAAAGAAAGACATATAATTAATTATGAATTTTGCTTGTCAGAAACATTATTTAGAACTTGGACGGTACTTGACGGACAATGGGGGCATCTGTTGGCTTGTTCAGTACTCAGTTGGATTTTGGTAAGAAAGGCCGTGGGATTTTTGAACAAACTTATATGAATTTGCATATAGAAGTTTTAGATGACGGAGGAAAATTTTTTCTTCTGTATATGCGATAGAAATATGCGATAGAAAATCTTTGAGGTTTCAGGCTGCTCAAAATGCTTCGGTTGATAAGCGACAAAGTTCTGGTGACTTAAGAATGGCACTAAGGAATTTTTTAGGATACATGTTTGCTTCTATAATGGAGAATTATCAATCTTACAGACGCTGATGCAATATTCTGAGAGACGAGATTTCGGGCGGAAATCTGGGATGTCCCTGAATGATGGAACAATTTTCGTCATCTACTATATTGACAGTGAAGATGTGATAAAAAGATATAGAAGCTACTTTGAACATTGAAAATTGCAAAGATGTTAGCTCACATACGGGTTTGTCTTGATACAAATTGTAGAAAAAATTATGCGTAATATTTCATTATAAAAACAACAGCATCCGGCTATGAAAAAAGAGTAGTCTTGAAGAATCAGGCTCGTGGATCTTGAAAACATAGTTGTATTTTATTTACAATTTAGCGATTCTTCTTTATTATTTTTAATAGTAAAACCTTCAACTTATGCATCATACTTGAGACATATGCGATCTTTCGGTAGAGATGTTATAAATTTTGATTCATATCTGTCTAAAACTGCATAATATTTCCTTCTTTAAAACAGCAATAGATGCAATAATCAGTATTTAGACAACGTCAATTTATCACTCATAGTTTTTCGGTGAGTTGTTGCTATAACTTCGATAGTTATAGATGATAGATGTAGATAATTCAATCCACGTTTCGTTTCACTTGTTTCGCATGCTCGATGATTTGAAAGCAACATTTTGTTAATGAAAATGCTTTTAGAGTAATAAATTGTTGACAAATTATAAAACTGTATTATATAATTCCTGCAATGGTGATGATGAAAAAGTAATTTAGTTGATTGTTTTCAGTGAGCGGTGGAGGATGATAAGAAGTTCGTAAAGTAATATTTCTCATCTGCAATTTGACACCGAAAAAAGGAGATAGGTTAAGGTCAGGATGCACTGTATACTGTGCGATCAAGGGCAAAAAATTAAGTATAAGTGTAAGGTATAAGTGCCTGAAGCGCAGCAATTCAGGCAATACTGTGGACAGTTACTGTTGGTCCTGAGCATCTTGTTTGGGATAAGCAGTTTTTTATTGTGTGTGTAAGATAAATTGTATAGCAGTACAAAGTTTTTGGTAATCTATTTAAAAAGGAGAAAAAATGAAAATATCAAATATTTACCGAAACAGAACTCTGAAACAAGTGAGCGAGAGAGATGTAGGACATACCTTGAAGCTGGCTGGGTGGGTAGAAAACATTCGGGATCATGGAGGCGTGTCTTTTATTGACCTGAGAGATATGTTTGGGGTTATGCAGGTTGTTATGCGTGATACAAGCCTTTTGGAGAATATTAATAAAGAAGATTGTATAACTGTAGAAGGCATTATCGAGCATCGGAACGAAGAAACATATAATCCTAAAATTTCGACTGGTACGATTGAACTGGAGGCTCATTCTGTGGAGATATTGGGCAAGGTATATAAGCAGCTTCCATTTGAGGTCCTAACATCTCGAGAGAGCAAGGAAGATGTTCGATTGAAATACCGTTATTTGGATCTTAGAAATAAAAAAGTTCAGGAAAATATAATTTTTCGTTCACAGGTAATCAGTTTTTTGCGCCAGAAAATGACTGAGATGGGATTTTTGGAGATTCAAACCCCGATTCTCTGTGCATCCTCTCCAGAAGGTGCCAGGGATTATCTTGTTCCGTCTAGAAAATTTAAGGGAAGATTCTATGCGCTTCCACAGGCTCCGCAGCAGTATAAACAGTTATTGATGGTGTCAGGGTTTGACAAGTATTTTCAGATCGCTCCCTGCTTCCGCGATGAAGATGCGAGAGCGGACCGATCTCCGGGTGAGTTCTATCAGTTGGATTTTGAAATGAGTTTTTCCACACAGGAAGATGTATTCCAGGTAGGAGAGAAAGTATTGACGGAGACATTCCGTAAATTTGCATCTGAAAGTTATGTGATAACGGACGCACCCTATCCGGTGATCAGCTATAAGCAGGCTATGTTGGAATTCGGAACGGATAAACCAGATTTGAGAAACCCTCTGAGGATTGTGGATGTAACAGATTTCTTTCAGCGCTGTACTTTTCAGCCTTTTCATGCGAAGACAGTGAGAGCTATTAAAGTACATGCCGCTCTGTCAAAAGGTTTTCACGAAAAGCTTCTGAATTTCGCTGTTTCTATTGGAATGGGAGGCATTGGCTATTTGGAGATTAACGAAGATATGACCTATAAAGGGCCGATTGATAAATTTATACCTGATGAAATCAAGAAAGAAATTGCGGATATCGCAGGGCTGGTTCCAGGAGATACGATTTTCTTTATCGCTGATAAAGAAGAACAGGCAGCCTTCTTTGCAGGGCAGATACGTACTGAGTTGGGGAATCGGCTAAATCTTTGTGAAAAACAAGCATACAGGTTCTGTTTCGTCAATGATTTTCCGATGTATGCATATGATTCTGAGAAGAAAAAGGTGAACTTTACGCACAATCCATTCTCCATGCCACAAGGTGGAATGGAAGCGTTAAATACAAAAGATCCACTTGACATTCTAGCTTATCAATATGATATCGTGTGCAATGGCGTAGAGATTTCCTCTGGAGCGGTGCGGAACCACAATCTGAATATTATGGTAAAAGCCTTTGAAATTGCGGGCTATACAGAAGAAGATTTAAAACAGAAGTTTGGTGCACTTTATAATGCTTTTCAGTTTGGTGCTCCTCCGCATGCTGGGATGGCTCCGGGGATTGAGCGAATGATCATGCTTTTAAGAAATGAAGGAAATATTCGGGAGATTATTCCATTTCCAATGAACGGGAATGCTCAGGACTTCATGTGCGGGGTTCCAGGCGAAGTAACCGAGACACAGCTGAGAGAGGTTCATATTAAAGTCCGTTAGTAAAAGAGGGGATCCGAATGAAGTTAGTTATGTGTATGATGAGTTTTTGATTTCTGTATTGATCCTAGCCTTTAGCTTGGTGTTCTGGTGATATCCTTCTAGAAAAATGGATAAATCGATTAGTCTCCCACCGGAGAGGAGTTAAAAATTTTGAAAACGTATAGTTTATGAGCGAAGACTGGCATGTGGGGAATTTGGAATTTTTTCCGTGTTTCGTTTGCAAGGGTGTATTTAGCTGATATGCTGTTCGGAGGAAATTTCGGCAGCTTTGAGGATTGTGGTATCGTTGCTTATTCTACTAATCTGGCTGGCAGTTATACTGTTTGGAATGATGCTGGTGAAATTTGTTGCTTAAAAGAAAGTTTAGATGAGAAAAATATCAGAGGCATCTGTTATGAGTGTGCTGGATGTTTTGTTTACTGCTAGGGGATTGGGGGAAGCTAAATCCTGCTAAATACAATATTTTCAGGCTGTTGCAACATCTAAATGGGATCTTGGAGAAACTTCTGGAGGGAAAATAGCAATTAACTATGGTGTATGGGTTAATTCAGCACAATATAAAATTCCAAAGGATACAGAGAGCTGTATATACTCGATTGCGGATTTCTATATTCAGTTTGGTCACAGGTGTTCCCTGGAGCGAAGAAATTTTCATCAAAAGGTTTATGTATCAGAATTTGTGACGGTTTTTTCCTATTGGATTGTTGGTCTGATATTAATGTACTGTCGCATACAATCATCCCCCTCTTTATGTCTGGTATCTGAAAATTTCCTAAATTCAATGATAGTATCATGGAATATCAGGTAGGTCGTATCTGTCTCTGAGGTTCATATAAAATTTTCTGTTCTCTTGTTTGGGGGTGTATATAGATTTGATAGCAGTCTATAAAAGGCGAAATGTTTTCCTAGTATGAGAATTAGGTTGCTCTTGTGGTGTATGACTAAACAGTACCTCGGAGGAGAGTCCCTTTAAGAGACTACAACTTGGGAGGTGATGATATTTGTATCAGGTGTTTTATAAAGCTCGTTGATTGTCCGAATACCGGGATGTTTCTGGTTGCTTAGATTGTTGAAGTCGCATAGAGATTTTAAAAAGGTACAAGTTTTTGCATAGCCTCTTAACGGATATTTACATAATGCCATAGGCAGCAGCGGAAGGATAAGGTGTTATAAACGAGTGTAAAAATACCGTTTATGATATCTTTGCAGATGAAACACTGTTTTTCTGAAATGACTATCTCTTTTTTACATACAAATCTCCGGCTGAGAGCGGCTCAATATTTGTATATGATGTAGTTTCTTCGGTAGAAGTTAAAGGTTAATCTATACATTTTGTCTGGTTTAAAGGAAACGAGGAGTATCTCCCTCGTCAAAAACAAAACTGTGCGGCGATGCATTAACCCATCGTATCGTTTTTCTGGTAGTGTTTACACTGCTGGAGGTAGATCTTACATAATACTTTGTAGTCTTCGAGAGAATATTCATTTTATCCATCAAGTGGATTGACTTAGTGAAAATCATGATTCTTTTCATAAATAGAATGTTTATTTTGCTATATATTGATGGATAATAATAAACTTCATTTGTTGGTGAGTTTATGACTAAAATTAGGATATAAATTGTTATTACCGTGTGGTATTCAAAATATTTTCAGGCTTTCAAAGAAAAACAGGAGTTGAGTGGTTTTGTTACTTTATAAGAAAAGGAAATGAGGATTATTGTGTACATTTAAAAATAATTGTTGAAATACTGATTTGAGCATTGGAAGCCAAAAGTGTCAGTGGTGCTGTAAAAACAGGCGGAGAAAATAATTATTATCGTAAAAAGGAACACGAGCAAATTTTTCTGGATGATATAAACAGAAGCCATTGTAATGAAGAAAATTGAGAAATGATGATCCGGAATTTAAAAACGTATGCCAAGAGAAGGGGTGACGAAGACAAAGTAGCAAAGTTGTATGTTGTGGTGTTTGATCAGAGACATTGTTTGTCAACGGTTTTTGCACTGATAATGCTGTATTTTTTGTATATGCATGATGACGCAAGCTGCTGCAATGAGGTTATGAAACTATATTCCGAAAGCATAGATGAGGCTGCTGAGATATTGAGAGAAGTGCTGCATTCTGGTTATGGAAAAATATACTGGAAAGATTAATAGGTAGATTCATTATAATGCTAAAAGAGAAACGCTGATTAAATGCTAATAGGAAGCTGAGATTATATGGCAGAGAATCAGGTATTTTGATAGCTTTTTTGAATTTGCTTTAGGTCAAAACAGAAAATACTCTAGGCCGGTGGGTAGGAAATACAGTTATCCTACTTCATAGGATCAGAAAATAAGCAGCGGTATAACCTGAATTTTTTATAAGACAAGATATCTATGGTATGTACGCTTGAATTGTTGACTTATGGTTTTTTTATATTTATGACAATCAAAGTGGTATGTGTATTATAACATATTTATTGAGATTCATGTTTATGCAATGTATGTTATATTTAACAACATATCTGTGTTTTTGATAAAGTTGACAATGAAGTTTGCAGTAATCTGGATCTTACGTTGAAAGAGATCAATAGTCTGATGGATAAAATTGGTATGCAATGAAGTTTTAGCATTCATAGTGTAAACAGCTAAAGTTTATTCATGGAGACGTTTGATCTGATCAGTTACGACCTTCGATCCTGGCAACTATGAAGTTATTTTCATCGTTAGGAGATGACAAAGATAAGGCCGTGGACTTTTTGTCTGTAACTTTCAGTGTATGTTATGGTAAAGTCTTATTTTGTGGTTATAGAAGCATGTGATCTGGAAGATATGTTTGAAAAAAGTATGTTGAAAATTTGCAAGAAGATTTGGATGTTATTGTGGGTATTATTCATGATACACGTATCTAATCAAAAAAACGACGATGGTCAGAAAAAAGAACAAATTTTTCGTCAGGAATAGCCGAAGTAGAATGATGACAACATCTATAAAGATCTATCAAGCTGATTTGTAGAAAAGTTTCAGGGATAACATTTTGGGAAGATCCTGGAGATTTGTGCTGTTGGTGATTTTCGCGATCGAAAATGCTTTGTCACGCGATGTTATGGGAAGGGGTAAAATAAGCGATAACTGATAGGAAAGGAGTGTTTTATATGAGTTTGTATGTAGGTAATAGATGTAGATGTAAAGGATTTACAGGAAAATTTTTAAAAAATAATTGATGATGAGTGGATGCTTAAAACGAAGGAAAAAGCAAAAAAATAACATGATAACATTCTTCTCTAGGACGGAGGGAGTGAGAATTATGCGAAGAAAGATAGGTTGCAACCGTTTATATACGGATGCGGAGATAGGCAAAGACATTTGTGAACAAAGGATAGTTCTTTCATTCTGAGTTTTTGTAAAAGACAAGAGAAGGGAGCAATGAGGCCATCTTGGCAAATATGTCCGTAAGGAACGAAAGTGATAAGATTGTGAATGCTGGCTTGTTTCTTTAGAAGAGGCATTTGTCATGGGGGGTATATAAGAAGCTTTTATGCATCAGAAGATGCGGATTAAGATTTGTTTATATCGCTGAAATTGTAAAAACATATCGGGAAATGAAATAATGAAGAACAAGGAGGATAACATGTGGACTGCAGACAACTGGAAAGATTACGAGGTTTTGGATACCTCTGACGGAGAAAAGCTGGAGCGCTGGGGAGATTATCTCCTGATTCGGCCGGATCCTTAGGTGATTTGGAGCACGGAGAAGAGGCATCCTGGCTGGAAACAGTGGAATGGTTATTATCATAGAAATAGCAAAGGTGTGGGCGAATGGGAATGTTTTCATCTTCCGGAACAGTGGTCTATTAGGTATGGAAATCTGACTTTTCATTTAAAGCCATTTAGTTTTAAGCATACGGGGCTTTTTCCGGAGCAGGCGGTAAACTGGGATTGGTTTTCTGAAAAGATCAAGTTTTCCAGGCGTTCGGCTCGGGTGTTGAACCTTTTCGCTTATACAGGCGGCGCTACTATTGCAGCAGTGGCGGCTGGGGCACAGGTAACTCATGTAGACGCCTCCAAAGGGATGGTGTCCTGGGCAAAGGAAAATGCAGCATCTTCAGGCCTAGCTAACCATTTGGTGCGATGGTTGGTTGATGAGTGTGTTAAATTTGTGGCACGAGAGATACGAAGGGGAAATCACTATGATGGAATTATTATGGATCCTCCCTCCTATGGAAGAGGTCCAAAAGGAGAAATTTGGAAGATTGAAAATTCTGTGTTTTCATTTATAAAGTTGTGCGAAAAGCTGTTGAGTGATGATCCACTGTTTTTTTTGGTGAATTCTTATACGCCAGGCCTGGCACCTGCCGTGCTGAAATATATGATGTCTGTTGCGCTGAAAAAACGGGGAGGGAGAGTGGAAGCGTCTGAAATTGGGTTACCTGTAGCGACAACGGGCCTGCGACTGCCCTGCGGTGCTTCTGGTAGGTGGTCGTTGGAGTAAACAGATCAGGTGATTTTTGTGTATGTTTTGGCAATCGTGAATCTGGAAGGCGAAAAGGGTAATTTTCTGAGAACAGAGATGAACGATTTTACTTGACATCTGTTTCTTAGATCACTAGAATACAGTATAAACATTGACGGAGTGATGGGGAGAAGCAATCAGATATTTTTACCGGCAGAGGAGAAGTCATGGCCAGGCATATTTTATGAGTGTGGATAAAAATTAAGGAGGAAACAATGAGAGCGTATGGGGAACTGACTCGAGAAGAACTGTTGGTAATAAAACAGCAAGTAGCAGCCAGCTACGAGAAGGCAAGGGGTAAGGGACTGCAGCTTGATATCTCCAGAGGAAAGCCGTCAAAAACACAGTTGGATCTGGCGGAAGGAATGTTGACAGCAATATCTTCCAATGAAGACTGTGTGGATATGGATGGCTTGGATTGTAGGAATTACGGCGGATCTATAGGCATACCGGAAGCCAGGCGATTAATGGGAGATATGATGGCAGTATCCATGGATCAGGTGGTTGTTTGTGGGAATGCCAGTTTGACGATTATGTTTGATACGGTATCTCGCTCGTTTACTCATGGCGTGTTAGGGAATACTCCGTGGAGTAAATTAAACAAAGTTAAATTTCTTTGTCCGGTTCCAGGCTATGACCGTCATTTCGGGATTACGGAATATTTTGGAGTTGAAATGATCAATGTGCCGATGTTTACTGCGGGTCCGGATATGGATTTACTGGAAAAATTGGTAACGGAGGATGAAAGTATCAAAGGTATTTGGTGTGTGCCGAAGTATTCCAATCCGCAGGGTATATCCTATTCGAAGGAAACAGTTAGGCGTTTGGCGTTGTTGAAACCGGCGGCGAAAGATTTTCGGATTTTTTGGGACAATGCGTATTGTATTCATCATCTATATGAGGAAGAAGAAAAACAGGATCGGATACTGAATATCATTGAAGAGTGTGACAAAGCTGGCAGTCCGGATATGGTTTATGAATTTGTTTCAACCTCAAAGGTAAGCTTTGCGGGAGGAGGTATATCGGCGGTTGCATCTTCCAAGGCTAATTTGGAGGAGATCAAGCGTCATATGAATTATCAAATTATCAGCCACGATAAAACTAACCAACTACGTCATGTAAAGTTCTTCAGGGATCTGAAAGGTGTTAAAGCACATATGATGAAGCATGCGGCGATTATGCGGCCGAAGTTTGAGAGAGTCGTCAGTGTACTGGAGAAGGAGCTTGGAGGCCTGGGAATCGGTTCCTGGACAATGCCGAAAGGTGGGTATTTTATCTCTTTCGATGCGCTTCCAGGTTGTGCTAGAGCAATTGTAGCCAAGGCAAAAGAAGCGGGTCTTGTTATGACAGGTGCTGGAGCTACATATCCTTACAGGAAGGATCCAGAAGATTCTAATATTCGAATAGCTCCTTCATTTCCTACATTGGAAGAGCTGGAAGTGGCTGCAGATATATTTGTTCTTAGCGTAAAGCTAGTAAGCCTGGACAAGCTGTTAAAAAACGGGTTTAATTAAAATAATAGATATAGATGAAATATTATTTATGCTGAAACCGTACTTTTTGGAAATATAATATATTTTGTACAAGTGATTCGTTTTTTTAGTATAATAGAATGTTTCCAAGAGACCAATATCATTGCATCGGCTGATGCCTACATTATTTATATCAATGATAATGAGATTTATTACGAGATTGTTCCGGAAGTACAGGGGAAAGACTATAAATTATGCAAAGTATGATGTTCTGATGAATGAAGCAGATATCCGGAAAAACAGGAGTGAAGTTTGAGATACGGAAGTGAGCCGGTTGAATTCAACGACAGAGGCTACATATTATTTCCGTTAAATAATTGTGGATTGTATAAACGTGAGGATGGGAGTTATATGCTGAATCAAGAAACCAGGTAACGAAATGAGTGAAGAATATGGCTTATGAGACGGATACTTTTAAATTGGAGCATGTATTTAAGATTTCTTTGAGTGTGACACTAACGTAAACGTTGACTACAGGTGAAGATTAAGAATAGTTATCGGTCTACTATAAGATGCCTTGATGTAGGGCACTTTAAGAAAGAGAGAAATTTACGACAAAGTTTGTATATCTGTACAGAGGCATGGACATAGGTACGAATGCTATTGGAAATACATATGTAAAAAGCTGTATCAAACAACAGACTATGTAGCGTTATAAGGACGGACAGCTTATGCTGGAGTCAGATGTCCTTATAGGCAATGATGTTATAGGAATTGAGAGTGGGCTGATTAACATATAGAGAAAATGAGGAGTGTATTATGAAAATTGTGGTTTTAGCTGGAGGAACCAGTACGGAGAGAGAGGTTTCCATTCTTTCAGGTACAACAGTCTGCAAAGCGTTGAGGGAAAGAGGACATCAGGCCGTGTTGTTGGATGTGTTTTTTGGCTTAGTTTCCGAAAAATCGTTGAGAGAAGTCTTTACGGATAATTATGATGTGGATCAGGCTGCTGCTGATATGCGCAGTTTTGATAGGTGGCTGAAGGAAGAGACGGTCCAACGGCGGGAATTTTTCGGACCTTAGGTAATTCGTCTTTGTCAGGCAGCTGATATCGTTTTTATGGCTCTACATGGTTCCAATGGAGAAGATGGGAAAGTACAGGCAGTTTTTGACCTATACGGGATCCGGTACACGGGCACTGGATATCTGAGCAGCGCTATAGCTATGGATAAGTCATTGACCAAACAGTTTTTCAAGGCTTGGAAGGTGCCGACGCCGAGAGGGACGATTTTCAACAAGGATCAGAAGGATATAGGACTTGAGGCAAACGATTTGGACCTTCCAGTGGTTGTAAAACCGTGCTGCGGAGGTTCCAGTGTCGGCATTACCATTGCGAGTACTGATGAAGAATATGAGCAATCTTTGAAAGAGGCATTTTCTTATGAAGATCAGATTGTTGTGGAGGAATATATTGACGGCCGGGAATTTTCTGTGGCCGTAATCGGTAGTAGGGTTTATCCGGTCATAGAGATTGCTCCTCTGGAAGGTTTTTATGATTATCGAAATAAGTATCAGGCAGGTTTTACAGTGGAAACCTGCCCGGCAGAACTTTCTCCTGAAAAAACAAGAGAGATACAGAAGTACGCTGAACTAGGAACGAAAGCCCTGAGGATTACAGGATATTGCCGGTTGGATTTCATGATGGATCGGGATGAAAGGCTGTATTGTCTAGAAGCAAATACTCTTCCGGGAATGACGCCTACTAGCCTAATTCCACAGGAAGCGGAAGTTCTTGGAGAAAGTTATCCTGAATTATGCGAAAAGTTAATTCGGATTTCATTGGAAAAATATTAGGAGAAGACGCTATGAAAAATTTAACTTTGGAACATTTGGCAGATGTTTGCAAAGGGTGTTATACAGGGCCAGATGAGAAGAAGAATTTTTGTGTAACAGATATTACCACAGATAGCCGACAGGCGACTGAAGGATGTTTGTTTATTCCAATCAAGGGCGCTAGGGTCGATGGACATGATTGCATCGGACAAGCAATAGACAAGAGTGCAGCAGCAGTTCTGACGGAAAAGAAACTGGAAGAAAAGGCGTTACCTTATATTTTGGTAGAGTCTTCCCTTCGGGCGATCAAGGACATTGCGGAGTATTACCTCCGTCAGCTGGATATCCAGGTTATCGGTATTGCTGGAAGTGTGGGAAAGACTAGCACTAAGGAGATGGTTGCAGCAGTGCTGCGGCAGAGATACCGAGTGTTAAAAACAGAGGGGAATTTTAACAACGAACTAGGCTTATCTTTGACTGTGTTACGTTTGAGAGAAGAGGATGAGATTGCTATTTTGGAAATGGGTATTAGCGATTTTGGGGAGATGCACCGTCTGGCTAAGATTGCCAGGCCGAAAACCTGTATTATAACGAATATTGGCTGGTGTCATCTGGAGAAGCTGAAGACAAGAGATGGAATCTTAAAAGCTAAATCTGAAATGTTCGATTTTTTACAGTCAAACGGGAGAATTATCCTGAACGGCGATGATGATAAGCTTTCCGGCATTAAAAAAGTAAAAGGGATAAGACCTTGCAGGTTCGGAATGAATCCATCTCATGATATCTGGGCGGGTGAGCTAGAGAGCAGAGGGATGACGAAAATCAGCTGTCAGATTCATACACCGTCGGGGGTATTTAGGACGCTAATTCCAATGCCTGGACGTCATATGGTATATAATGCTTTGGCTGGAACAGCGGCTGGCTTGATGTATGGTCTCACCTTGAAGGAGATTTGCAAAGGGATTGAGAGTTTTAAAACTTTGAGCGGGAGATTTCATATCATAGAAGCTTCCAGATACACAGTGATAGACGATTCTTATAATGCTAATCCGGCATCTATGAAAGCTTCTCTTCAGGTGCTGCAGGACGGATAGGGGAGACGGGTAGCTGTTTTGGGGGATATAGCTGAGCTAGGAGAAAATGAGAAACGGATTCATGCAGAAGTAGGTGCATTTGCTGCAAGTTTATCCATTGATGCAATATATTGTACAGGTCCTCTCTGCGCCTTTTTGGCAGAAGCGGCAAAAACAATCAAGCCGAAGCTCGATGTTCGGCATTTTTACAGTAAAGATCAACTAATAGTGGAGTTGCCGCGTTTGTTGGAGGATGGGGACACTGTACTTGTGAAAGCATCTCATTTCATGCAATTTAACCAAATCGTTTCTATACTGGCAAACTGATGAGATATATTCTCATCATGCTTTTATTGGGGACGATTTTTCGACGATCCGCTGTAAGTACAGGAAGTTCAAGATGGCTGCCAGACAGTCAGGTTTTTTGAGGAGAGCGGGAAGTTTAAATTCTGTGTTTTTAATCTAATAAAGGCATATAGCCGTAGTTCTATGCGAAGTAACCGGATTGAAGAGCTAGAGAAAGGCCTTGGATGAAGAATATAAGATTATGTGTATATATAAGGCAGTGTAAAGAGAGCAATGTCTACAGTTTCTTAGCAGTTTATAATTAATTATCTCGTTCGGCTCCTGACAGCTTAGTTCTCCGTAATTCTAGATTTTTCCAGAATTTGAACGCGTTTAGTATAAAAATTTGTAGTTTTTTTTTACTATAAGTAGCCGTTATAGCTCATCCATGTTTTTTAGCCTAGTCAGATTCAGGTAAAAAAGGAACGATGGTAATCCTGCTTAGTTCCATAAGACAATCTTTTCTGAAGGTGGATGCCAAAATCTTATTCATAAGATTTGTGTCACAACTGTAAAACGAATGTCCTCCTCAGCCCTGATGAAGCGTTTGTGATCAATGTAATTTTCATGACATTATCTTTTTATATAGGAGTTAAAAAATGAATTCGTGCAAATAAGAGAAGATTTGTTTTTTTCTCTTCGGGAGAGATACATCAGGATGGGTGTACGATGCCAGTTTTGCTTCTAGTTTGTTTATATGATTTCATCGTCAGATGAGACATGCAGTTATCAATGTTAGTTTATGGTCTAGTGTTTTTTTTGTTTTCATTCTTCCCTTAGATAAATAGAATTATAGTTGAAGTATTTTTTAGCCGTATGGATAGAATTTAGGTGATTCATGACATGAGTATGCGATGTTTCAATTTAGTTTGGACAAATTCATTTTTGTCAGACGTCTCAGAATAACGGATGCGCATTCGCTGCTTGTTATGTTGAGATGATTTCTTTCTGTGGTTCATCTCATTCAAGATAATTCATGATATTTAACTTGGTCGTTCAAAATCAACTGGAGGGGGAAAAAAATTCTGAAGAAACAGGGAGGCTTTTGTAGCTTGTTACGAATTCTCTTTTTGTTAGGTAGCAGATAGGTAGGAATTAATAGTCCCTGCTCTTAGACTTCTGGAGTCGAACGCAATAGAAATTAAAATCAAAGTTACAACAAAGGTAAATGCAAAAACTACAACATATCTCACAGCCAGAAAAAACATACACGGAAAGCCAAAAATCAAACGGGTAATTTTTTTATTATAAGTGGTGCGTGAGATTGAGCTGCTTGGTTATCTTTTCTATTTGTTAGTTTAGAACTGTGACAGCAAGCTTCGTCTGGACGAAAGATATCGCTCGCTCATGATCACATATTACACAGGAACTAGACTTCCTTTCCAGAGAAGAAGAGACTAGCTTGCTTGTCCAAAATAATTTTCGATCAGCATGAAACTCACCTTGATGCTTGTGAGCAAAATCGATTGATAGTATGTGCGCAAGTATCTGGATTATTTTTTCTGCATAGTTTTCAATAAAAATAAACTTTGAAAAAAATAGAAATAAGCAGTATATATAAGAGTAAAGGTTGTATACTTCAAATTTTACTTTGTCTGTTTGTAAGGAAAGGTCGACGTCCGGAGTGAGAATCAAAGGTTGGTAGTCATTTCGTTGGAATTGAACGCAGCAAAAAGAAATTTTTTGAAACAAAAATTACTAAATAAAAATGATCGTGCAAAAGATCAGAATAATTTTGGAAAGCTTCAAGCCAACAAACTACGTAGCAATATTCCAACTTCCGCTACTATAGACAGAATTTAAAAGTTTAGTTTCGCCATAGGTCACAAAGATACCGATCAACAAAGCAGGAGGAAGCGATGAATACGAGATGACCTAATTGGGCGAGTTGTGTGTCGCCTGTTCACTAATGGGGCAATATCGTTATGTCGACATTCAGTGTCTGAGTCTCAGCAGAACGGAGTCTACAAGGAAAAGCATCAGCGGGGTAAGTGACATGAGCAAATAATATCAAACAAATATCATGATAAAAGTGATCGGCATGGTAGATAGATATGAAATACCTCCGATGATGATATTTCAGTAAAGCATATGCTCGACAGAAAAACAAGAAACAAAAAGTGTATGTTAGATCTTTAATCGTCTTTCTTATCAGACATATGGCGTTTGATAGCTTTAAAACTTTCTTCACTGATTACGTGTTCAATGCGGCATGAATCCTCCATGGCAGTTTTTTTGTTGACGCCTAGTTTTATCAGAAACCTGGAAATCAGTACGTGACGTTCGTAGATTTTCGCAGCTATTGCCAGACCGGAAGAAGTTAGAGAAATGTATCCGTCCTTGTTCATTATAATGAGGCCATTTTGCCTAAGATTCTTCATGGCAACACTGACACTAGGTTTTGAAAACTCAAGTTTTGCAGCGATATCTATGGAACGGACAGAAGGCTGTCTCTGAGTTAAAATTAATATGATTTCAAGATAATTTTCAGCGGATTTCTGAATTTTCATATTGCACCTTCCTTTAATTTGAATATGCAGAGCGATTTGTTCAGGATTAGATACTCTTCAAAATGATTTCTTCAATACTCTTGAATTGTAACATGTTAAAAAAAAAATAACAACCAAAAAGGGAAAATCGTATTTTTGATGAAAAATGCTCATGGAAAAAGGATGAAAAAATCTTGTAGGATATTTAAGTTGCTTTTTTCTAATTTTTGTATTATAATTACAATGTAAAAAAAGTTTACTCTTCAAAATTTTTTTTACAGTTATTAATCCCTTATTAATTATTTATACTCCCCTCGAAGTGCTTCGATCGCTCCTATATCGAAGCATTTCTTTTTTGCGATAGAAAACATGGATTAAGAAGATGTCATAAGGAAATAGTTTTGTAAAAAGTGATTTTGCAAAATTTCATAAAAAATGAGAAACTGCTTTTTTGATATTGATGCATGTAACAGCTTTATTGTGTTGAATTTTTAGATACTATATTATTTCAATAGGATTTATGAAAGAAGTATGTTTACAAGTTAAAAAGTTTGTAAAATAATAGACAGTGTTGAATTTTCTAGACATTGCAATACACTCAAGTATTAAAGGTAAATTTTGAATGTATGTTTTCTGTAAAAAAATAAACGGATATATTTGAAGGCGTAGAAGCTAGAACAAAAGAAGCATCCAAGCTGAAACATGAGAATAAAATTCTGGACATTACAAAATGAAAGATCTGGATATTGCTTATACGGGTTGTGTGCTACTTGAGGTATGTGATCGATGAGATTGAATCGAGAAATCCGTTGATCGTCGACGCTTTAGAGAAGTATGCGAACCTCATAGACGTCAGAGTGTTGACAGGACAAGAAGTTTTCTGCTTAAATGTGAATAAAAAAAGTGAAGGTTAAGAGCCTGGGAAGATGGACGTAGCGACAGCTATGGATACGACAATTATCTCGCAGATGAACCAAGGGTGGTATTGAAAGGAGTGTTTAAGTTGCGTATGCCGGGATGCCGTCATCAATCTTCGGATTTATTTTTAAAGGAGGGGTCACATTTGCTGTATTGGTAGACAGTTTTATAGGTTTGGAAACAGCGGAGACTCTGTAAGCTCACAGTTGTCAGGAAAACAGTAGTAGATACTGCATCGAAGATTAGATCAGGTGTTCTGGATTCGGAGATGTTGGTTTACGACAAAAGGCATCTTCAGAAAATAATTTCCGCGTGATCAACGAGGAGTAATGGTAAAAGAATTTTTAAGAGACCAGCAGCCTGATGGCCATAAAATCAAAGTCAGGAACATTTTGTGACGATCTAGTTTGTATATCCATAGAAATCTGGTTCAATATTGTCTGGCTTCAGGAAAGAAAATTAACAATGAAGAATGGTATAATCTTTATCGAGGGAGAATTGCACACGAATTTTCAGGTATCTATGTGGATGGTAACTGTGCCATGATTACTAACAGAAATGCCAGTAATTACTCATGGGGATCCAGCGCCAACTGACAAGAGTGTTAGATGGTTCAGGTACTTGCAGGAAGGGGAAATATACGGATGTCATTGGAGTTTATGTCGTGAATTTCCTGGGATTAAATTACAGCTGCATCTGACACACGGAAAAAACTGATTGGAATGAAGGCTATGACATGGAAAATGTTCTGGTAGTCGTTGATGATAAAATATATTACTACTAAAGAGCGGTACCTTTTATGTAGTCTTGTCTATATGCTTGAAAATAAATTAGACAGAACAATGTTGAGCATGACGTCTGAAATTTTGCCGTGGCGGTTGATGCCATTCTGCGTGATGAACGGATTCTATAGCAACTCAGATACTCGAGGTCGTATATGTTGAAGCTGGAAGAATTAGGCACAGGTGCGAAGGCTTGGAACAGACAGGAAGCGTTGTTTCTGATTTGTGCAAGAGGGAAAAAGAAGCATAGCTTCTGAAGAACAAGATGAAATATTGTTGTTTTAGAGAACTCCATCTTTTTTATTCTGTAAATAATTCATGGCGTGCAAGTGACTGTATGTCTGAAATTTTTCATTTCTGCGAAGGTTTTTTGATGATTGTCATGATAAAAAATATAATGGGCTGTTTTAATTTCTGTGTAAACATGCGAAACGGGAGCATTACTGCTTGAGGAGATACAGGTGATCATGGAAAGGAGATAAAAAATCGAGAACGGAGAAATTACTATGATTTTCGGCTGACTATGGTCATATAGTCTGCTTCTTATGAAAATATTGAATTGTTGAGAGCGTTTCCTGATGGATGTCGGGCTGGAGATGGGAAAAAACGGATCAAAGGTGTGTTTGCTGGTGTCATGTAAAGGAAGTATCTACTAATATAATCTAGGTGATACTTGGACGATTTCAGAGGAAATTCATGAGGGTTTTTATAAGAGCTAATACAATGTAGAACTGCCATATAAGTTTAAAATAGTGTTTGGCCGCTTGCATCAATAATTGTGTGAAACTGGCTTTGAATTATCTTGGAGTTTATCAGCCAAAGAATTTCAAAAATTGCAAGCTTAAAAAGTTTGAAAATGATAGATTTGTCATCGACTTAAAAGTTTGCAACCACTGTAGCTGCTATGTGAAAAAGTTTTTGTTTCATGTGTTTACTTCCTCATTTGAACGGATATAGGATTTATATCGGAAGATGTTGGGGGAAATTGGATATCAAAAGGCGTTCTCTGAATAAAGTATTGATAAATAATGAAAAAATGATGGAGGTTTATAGAATAAGCAATAATTTTTTAGAGTATTTCTCTGATACCATAGATAAACAAAAAGAAAGATGATGTCTGATGTTTTGGATGTCATTAAAAATATACCTGTGATTCAGTTCCATCATCTGAGCGATTCGGATAGTGAGAAAATTTTTGTAAAATATGAAGGGATGAATATGATTGTTTTCATCAAAACGAAAACGGCTTATCATATGATCCAGGAAACAAAAAATCAAGGATTGATTTAGAGTAATACAATGTAGTATAATTTTAAATATGGTAAAAGTGTTAAATAGCCAAAATACTGGAATCGAAATATGGATGGTAGAGTCGATTAATTCAGCGATACTTGCCGGAGAAAATATTGACGTTCATTTACAAATAAGAATTGAAGAAGATTTGATTTAGTAGAATTTAAATCAAAATATTTGTAGCGATATCTGCATTATAATCTATGATGAAGCAATCTAAACAGAAAAGGACATAGTGAAAAGAGAAAGGCTTGATGTGCAGGATCTGCAGCAAAATTAAGGTAGCAGCTTTCATAAAGCTGACGAAAAATCTGAGAAAGGGTAAGAAGAATAGAAGTGACAGTTCTTTTTGATAAGACAGGAACAGTATTTTATATTGAAGGAAATAATACAAACATTATTAAAAGCATTTTGTTGATCATTCTATATAATTTTTTATTGTTTAGGAATCATAATATCGTAAAAAACGTTAGGAGAAGTTACAAATGATAAAAAAATTACAGCAACGATGTTTCCTAATACAGAATACAATATGAACGAAACCAGAAAGAACGGAAAATATAAAGGAAATTGAATTGATAAGTTATCGTATAGTAAAATATTGTACGATATAACAGGGGTGCTATGGTGATGAAAAAAAGGATGACAAGTTTTGTGGCGATATTGTAGGATATGCTTGATGGTTACGTGTGAAAGTTTGATGTAGCATAATAAAATTTACGTCAAGGGTGTTTATGATCGTCTGATTAGCGAATAGTAATCAGACTGTATTTCTTGTGCTATTCGGAAAGGTGTATTAAAATGTTAGGAGGGAAGAGTGATTTATGAAGTTATTATGATCGTTTTGGATATTCACAGCTTTGCTCTATACTGTGGCAAGATAGATGAAAGTCATATGTAAGGGAACAAGCTAACTGACTATTGCTTTTGGGCAAAAAAATTCTTTATCAATCATGAGGATCTCGTAAGGATCTGTCAGGAAGTAAAGAGATTTCGGTGATAGAGAAACGCTGCTCTGTTTCCAGGGTTATTGTGATACTGAAAAAGTAGATCAGATGCTTGGTAAATTTTCGATACTGGATGAATTTACTATTATGAGTCATACATAAAATAATAAAGGAAATTAGATAGTTTTTTTATGTTATGGCCATACTTGCATACATATGCTACGAATGAATAGGTAGAAAAGTAGAAGAGGTGTTATCAATTTTGCTTTTGTCTAGATCTTTAAAGCTGGCAATTTTTTCAAGCTATGGAACGATGGACGATGAGGATTTTCTTGTTCAAACATTTAGAAAGTTCAGTGTTCAGGTGCCTGCAGGTGTAAGGAGTAATATGTTGGTTTGGCGTTGGTGATGAAACGGAAGATTCTGGATTTTCGGTTATGAGATACATTCGATAAGAGAAGGAGAAATAATATTTTTGGGAGATGTGGAGACAATTGCCCGTGCCAATAGCTTGTTAAGAGGACTACAAATAGGATTTTTTGAAAAAAAGTTATTTGAGTAGACGCGTGCCTTGTCCTAAAAAGCAAGATAATATTCGATGAAAATTTCTAAGTTGTGAAGATTATATTTTGTTCAAAGCAAGCTGCTCAGTTTTTCAAATATTCAATCTGTCATAAAAAGGCTATTGATGAAAAAACTGAAGGGATATTATCGTATCGTATGGAAAGTTTTCCGAAGGAGGTAGCCAGTGATTTATTTCAAGTATCTTATTAAAAATAGTCAATCATTGATCTAGACACGATGAAGATTTCTTTGTCTTAGGAAAGGATAGTGAACGATGAGGGTCACAACACTGATCACTGAAACGCTGGTGTTCGATTTCCTGATGCTAATGTCTTGAAAAAGGGGAATATTTTTTTGCTGATTTTTGAAGAAGCGAGATATTTGACGAAAAAAAAGAAAATAGGTGGATTTTTCAGTGGCAATTGATATTCAGAGGTATGACGGTAGAATAAGCAAAGAATCCGGAAAAAAATGCCAGACTGGACGGCGTGGAACCAATAATACATTTTCAAAAGAAAGCAGCCTTAGGATTATAATCTTTTAGAACCAACAGATTTATAGTGAAAATTTCTCTTCTTATGGAAAGGGGTGGGGGAAAGAAGGAACATTGCTCTTCCTTACAATATACTATACTCTTTGAAAAGCTTTTTCACAAATATCTATCTGGTTATTGTATTCTAAGATTTTGAAAATGAACAGTGTTATATAAATAGACGCTTGGTAAAGAATAAAAATCTAAATCTAAATGTTGTTTTGAGATCAAAGCTAGTAAAAACAAAAAATTCAATAGAAACTGTCAATTCAATTTAAATCAATTCAATTTAAATTATGTATAATATAGAGGATAAAAAAGTAACGTGTATCAGATAATTTTTGCTTCCGGCAATGCCGGAAAGATGAAAGAAATCAAGGAAATCCTCGTAGATCTTCCGGCACAGATCCTGTCAATGAAAGAGGCAGGAATAAACGTAAACATTGTGGAAAATGCAACCTCTTTTGAGGCAAATGCGCTCATCAAGGCGAGAGCGGTTGCCAGTGTTCTTGGCCAAAGGGAAAAAGTGATAGTGCTGGCGGATGATTCAGGTTTGGAGATAGATTGGTTAAATGGTGAACCGGGCATATATTCAGCTCGTTACATGAACGAGAAGACATCCTACATGGTTAAAAATGCTAATCTGCTTGCTCGTTTGAACGGTGTTCCTCTAGAAAAAAGGACGGCTCGTTTTGTTTGCGCCATCGTAGCGGTGTTTCTGAATGGGGAAATACTTACGACTCGTGGAGTCATAGAGGGGAAGATTGGCTATGAGGAACGGGGGGACAATGGATTCGGATATGACCCTATTTTTTATCTTCCAGATATGAGCAAAACGACGGCAGAGCTGACTTCTGATGAGAAGAACGTAATCAGCCATCGAGGAAATGCTTTAAAGGAGATGAAAAAGGTGTTGTTGGAGAAAATGCAGAGGATGGGATGACAGTTTCAGTTATGAGTGATATTCATAAACATGCGGAACAAATTCGGGAAGTTCTGGATAAGCCTGAAGCTATTGATATTTATATACTGCTGGAATTAATTATTAAAGGACAGGATGAATCAATGTATCCGAAAGTTAACGGATGGGTGGTTTGTACTATATAGTGACTGGAAATAATGCCAGGAGAATTGCCTTGAACAAAAATTATCGTGTATTTATGGGTATTTTATGAAGCGTCTTTTAGAACGGAGTGGATTTAGAATGGAAGCGGCTAGCTAATAATGTTGTAGATCTAAATTTCGGTCATACATAGGTCTCTGATCGCTATCGAGGAGATAACATAATAAGATTGACTAATTATGATTTCCGATCTTTTCTGCGCTAGGATCGGTAAGGGAAGATCTTTAGTTATCAATATAGACCAAGAGCATGGGACATGCCATCGCACAACTGGATTATAGAGTCGATTTTTGGAACACAGTTTGTAAAAAAAATTGACAAGTTGTGCTTTATATGATATACTGCAAATTATGTTAAATATTGTTTTTTCCTCAATTGGTGTAGATAGAAGATCCTGTGTTGTTTCGGGATGTAGCTCAGTTTGGCTAGAGCGCCTGGTTTGGGACCAGGAAGTCGCAGGTTCAAATCCTGTCATTCCGATTGACGGTTTATATTATATATGCAGGTGTAGTTCAATGGTAGAACACTAGCCTTCCAAGCTGGATATGTGGGTTCGATTCCCATCACCTGCTTTGTATTATAAAGTATTATGTGTTTGTAGCTCAATTGGATAGAGCAACGGTCTTCTAAGCCGTGGGTCAGGGGTTCGAATCCCTTCAAGCACGTTCTCGCTTAGCTTATAAGTGGATAGAGTGAAAGATAATCCTTTCACTTTCAGCGTAGATGAGTATTTTCTGATGGTGGATATAGCGCAGTGGGTTAGCGTGCCAGATTGTGGCTCTGGAAGTCAAGGGTTCAAATCCCTTTATCCACCCTACCGTCATGGCGGAATCTTGGGCTATTGCCAAGCGGTAAGGCACAGCACTTTGACTGCTGTATACGTTGGTTCGAATCCAACTAGCCCAGTCATTTACGGAGCATTAGCTCAGGTGGTAGAGCACTTGACTTTTAATCAAGTTGTCCGGGGTTCGAG
>JABUSY010000051.1 GCA_021442455.1 Lachnospiraceae bacterium
AAAAAAAAAAAAAATCACATTCACTTTTTTCTCTCAACTTCTATAAATGACAATTGTAATTTTCTAATATTTTTTTCTTATCTCACTTTGATAGGTTATGTCCATTTATATTATTCGCCTGTACATCAACGTAGACAGTAATTATTCTTTTTATTCTGTGCATCCTCATAAATGTCTCGTGCTTTCATTACTGTTACATTTTGTATCTTTTCGTCATTTTCTTTTTCGAATCTATCTGCAAATTCACTTTCTGATGTTTCATTTTTACTTTTAGCATTAAAACCTATCAGTCTCCTTTTTTTATGAAACTGTTTTCCTTTTTTTTAATCATTTTTGATGATAAACAATCTGTCTTCATACACAATATTTTCTTCGATTTTTTCCTTCTTAATTTTTAACTACCATAATAACAGTCACTCTGATCATTGTCTTCTTTCTGAATAGAAACAAAAACTATGGATTCTCTCCTCATTTATTGGGCTATAGAACAGCTATATCCTCGTTAATTCTGATGTATTTTTACTCATTAGGATATTACTGTTTTTATAAACCTGCTCATCCATAAAAAAGCCAAAAAATAAAATAGCACTTTGGATATTGACGACGACTTTTCTGGTCGAAGGCTAATTTTTTATCTGTAATATAGTTTTTACAACGAATCTGAGAATGCAAATTATATAATAGTGCTTAGAATCACGTCCTTGGTCGATACTTTTTTTCATATTTATCCAGAACATCCATCAAACTGATTTTTTTCACTATCTGCAACTTTTCTGACTCTTTTTAAACGATACGATGAAGCCATCTGTTTTACAATCTGTATGTGTCTCTTTTTTATTATTTTTTTCTTTCACTTTTTACAAAAAACTAAGAGAAAAATGTCTTTCCTTACATTTACACTGAACGAGTATGAAACAAAGTTTGTCGATATCCATACATGATAAAATAGCTTCTCCATAATAGAAAAAACATTTTTTTGTAGTTAATAAGATATTATGTATATGATATAATGATAGTTTGATGTTCATCATTATTTCATGAAAGAGGCTTCTTTGTAGGAATGCCAGCCTTCCTTGGATATTTTTTTGGTGTAAAACGCTGTTTTATCAGAACTACAAACGTACGTTCATCATTGGTATTTGGAAGACTGAAACAAATAAGTTTCTCATAATTTCCTCCCAAAAGGTATACCGCTTTCTTTGCTTGAACTAATTCTTCTATTTTTATTTTTCCTGATTTATAAGATATAAATTTTCCTCCTAATTTAACAAATGGCAAACAGTATTCCGAAAGAGAAGAAAGATGTGCAACCGCACGGGATACACATAATTCAAATTTCTCTCTATATTCCGGCTGTTGTCCATAATCCTCTGCTCTTCCATGAAGGGCTCGTATTCCTTCCAGCTTGAGAGACTGAATAACTTTATTCAAAAAAGTTACTCTTTTATTGAGTGAGTCCAGTAACGTAATTTCTAACCATGGAAAAGCAATTTTTAAAGCTATTCCCGGAAATCCAGCTCCTGTCCCAACATCCAGAAGTGATCTTACTTTCTTCATTTTCTGAGCATTTACGATCGATAAACTATCCAGAAAATGCTTTGTAAGCACTTCCTTAAAGTCTATAATTGCCGTAAGATTCATAAATGAATTCCACTCTGTCAGCAATTCATAATATGTTAAAAACTGTCCAATCTGTTCTTCAGTCAAATGAATCTCCAACTCAACTAATTCTTTTTGAAAAGAAGTTAAAGCATATGTGTCTCTCATAATAGTATTTATTTTCCTCCAAGATAGACAAGAATCACAGAAATATCTGCTGGAGAAACGCCAGAGATCCTTGAAGCCTGTCCAATGTTCATTGGGCGATAGATTTTCAGCTTTTGCTTTGCTTCAATTCTCAAATTACCTATCTGATCATAATCAATATATTCCGGTATTTTTTTTGCTTCCATTTTCTTGAATTGCTCCACTTGCTTTAACTGTCTTTTGATATATCCATCATACTTGATATTAATGTTGACTTGTTCCTGAACATTTTGCGGCAGATAAGAGCGGCATAAATCAACAGCTGATAGACTCATATAGTCTAGCTCCGGACGTTTGATCAGCTCAGCCAATGAACTTCCGCTGTTCAAAAGCATAGAATTCTTTTCCTGAAGAATCTTCTGCAGATCTTCCGATATTCTAAGATAGGTATGCTCCACACGGTCAATTTCTTTTTGTATCAGCTTTTCCTTTAAAAATACATCATGATATTGTTTTGCACTGACTAGCCCGATCTGATATCCATACTTTCTTAACCTTAAGTCTGCATTATCCTGTCGCAGTAACAGACGATATTCCGCCCTGCTTGTCATCATACGATAAGGTTCATGAATTTCCTTTGTAACAAGATCATCAATTAGCACTCCGATATATGCCTCTGAACGATCTAAAATTAAAGAATTTCTTCCCAATACTTTCATGGAAGCATTAATGCCAGCCATTAACCCCTGGGCAGCAGCTTCTTCATAACCAGAACTTCCGTTAAATTGTCCGCCGGAAAACAATCCTTTAATCTTTTTAAATTCCAGTGCAGAGGATAACTGAACTGGATTAATACAATCATATTCAATGGCATAGGCATTTTTGACAATTTTTACGTTCTCCATCCCTGACACCGTGCGATACATAGCATCCTGAACATCCTCTGGCATAGAGCTTGACATTCCTCCCACATACATCTCATTAGTATAAAGTCCCTCCGGCTCTAAAAATACCTGATGCCTATTTTTATCAGAAAATTTAATCACTTTATCTTCAATGGATAAACAATATCTGGGACCTGTCCCATGAATCATTCCTGAATAGAGAGGAGAACGGTGCAGATTTTTTCGAATAATCTCATGAGTTTTTTCATTTGTATAAGTAAGCCAGCAGGATACCTGATCAATCTGTACATTTTTCGGATCTGTGGAAAAGGAAAACGGAATTACTCTTTCATCACCCTTTTGTTCTTCCATTTTATCAAAATTAATCGTTCTCTTATCCACCCTGGCTGGAGTTCCTGTCTTAAAACGAAACATCTCTACACCATGCGCTTTCAAAGAATCTGTTAAATGAGTGACCGCCTGAAGCCCATTTGGCCCTATATTATTGCTAATCTCTCCGAAAATACAGCGTGCATTCAAATATACACCAGTACAAAGTATCACAGTCTTACAGTAATAAGTAGCACCCGACAAAGTTTTAACGCCCTTACAAACTCCGTGTTCCACTATCAGTTCTGTCACTTCTGCTTGTTTTACCGTTAGATGTTCTGTATTCTCTAAAACTCTTCTCATACTGCGGCTATATTCACTTTTATCCGCCTGTGCTCTAAGAGAATGGACTGCTGGCCCTTTTGATTTATTCAACATCTTTGACTGAATAAATGTCCGATCGATATTTTTCCCCATCTCTCCTCCCAGAGCATCAATTTCTTTGACTAAATGCCCTTTGGAAGTCCCTCCGATATTAGGATTACAGGGCATAAGTGCTATACTGTCCACGTTAACGGTGAATATAATTATAGAAAGCCCAAGTCTGGCTGATGCCAATGCAGCTTCACAGCCGGCATGACCAGCCCCTATTACTGCAATATCATAATATTCTTTAATCACTGGCATACCATTCTCCTACTTTCCAGTACAAAACTTTGAAAATATTTCATTTATCAAATCCTCACCAAGAGATTCTCCTAGAATACTTCCCAGAGCTTCATACGCCCCCATCAGATCAATTGAATAAAAATCCTCTGACATCTTCTTTGCAATACTATTTTCAACAAATATTAACTTTTCTAAAGCAATTTCCAATATTTTTTTATGACGAATATTTGTGATATATATATCATTATTAAAAGCAATATCTCCTTGAAAAAAAAGAGTTTTTATCAATTCCTCTAGCCTGTCAATCCCTATATTATTCTTAGCAGATATAGATATAACAGGAAATTGAGTCAGCTTTTCAAGCATTGTTCCGGTAACTTTCGGTACGAGATCGTTTTTATTTAAAAGAATAATTGTTTTCTTATTTCGAATTATATCCAAAATTTGGCTGTCATTGTCATCCAAAGGAATTGAACTATCTACCACATATAAAATCAAATCTGCATTCGAAGCATGACTTTTGGCATGTTCGATCCCAATCTGTTCCACTATATTAGAAGTTTCTCTGATCCCAGCTGTATCTAAAATCTGAAGAGTAATTCCCTGGATATTAATGTTTTCTTCTAATACATCTCTGGTTGTACCCGCTATCTCTGTCACAATTGCCTTTTCTTTACCTACTAGCAGATTCATAAGTGAAGATTTACCTGAATTAGGCTTCCCCAATATCACTGTCTTAATCCCTTCCCTGATCATCTTTCCCTGATCAAAAGTTGAAAGAAGTTTCTCAAGTTTCTTTTTCTGTTCTCCGATTACCCGGTTTAATGAATCTGAATATCCTGTTAGACTGATCTGCTCTGGATCATCCAGAGCAGATTCGATATAAGCGATTTCATAAATCAACTTTTCCCGAATTTCCCGTATTGATCTGGCGACCGATCCACTCATCTGGCTCAAAGCATTTTTCAAAGCATAATCATTTTTAGCTGAAATAACATCCATCACAGCTTCTGCTTGAGACAAATCCAAGCGTCCGTTTAAAAATGCCCGCTTTGTAAATTCTCCCTGTTCTGCCGGACGTGCTCCACTCTTCAAAACAGCATCCAACACTTTTTTCATAGCTAGAACACTTCCATGACAATCAATTTCTACTGTATTCTCCCCCGTATAAGAATGAGGAGCCTTCATCAACATGACCAGAACTTCATCTACAAGCTGACCCTGATCCACTATAAAGCCATAATGAATCGTATTGCCCCTCTGATCTGCCAACTTCTTATTTGTTGCACCTCTATAAACCCTATCAGCCACTGAAAAAGCATCCTTTCCACTAATACGGACAATACCGATTCCGGAAGGCGTCATCGCAGTAGCTGCAGCAGCAATTGTATCCTCATAAAAATCAGCCATATCATCTCCTTTTATGCAATCCAAAAGTAAAAAGAGGAGTATCAGCTTCCTCCCCTCTGACTTTTTATTATCTTTTTTTTAATGTGATTACCACATGGCGATAAGCTTTTTTTCCTTCGCTGTATGTTTCTACATATTTATTTCCTTGCAACGCCAAATGTATAATTCTTCTCTCATAGGAATTCATCGTTTCTAGTGAAAACGGCTTTCCCGTTCTCCGAACCCTATAAGCAATATTCTTCGCCAAAGTTTCTAATGTCTCTTTTCTTCTTTTCCTATAATTTTCCGTATCCAAGTTGATGCGAACATATGATTTCTGATCTTTATTCACCACCAGGTTGACAAGATATTGAAGAGAATCCAGGGTTTTTCCCCTTTTTCCTATTAAAATTCCCATATCAACTCCAAAAAAAATAATATCCATGTTTCTCGTTTCTTTATGATATTCCATAATGATATTCACCGAAAGATCCATGGCTTTAAATATAGCGTCTAAAAATTTTGATGCAGAGGCTTTCATCATGACAATCTCTTCTGATGTCTTCTCTGGAATATTTTTTTTTATATAATCCCTGAAAGCTTCCTCATTAGGAATTGATTCATCCTTTTCCTTATTTTCCGGATTCTTCATAGGTTCTTTTACACTTTTTTTTACCGGTTCATCTAGTAGTTCATCTTTTTTACGGACTTTTATAATGGCAGGCTTACTTCCTAATCCCAAAAAACCAGCACTACCTTCACTTATTACTTGAATATCCAAGTTGTCACTGGAAGTTTTCAACTCAATACAAGCTTTTGCAATCGCTTTATCCGCTGTTTTTGCAGATATTTCTATGAAACCCATATACATGCCCCCATTTTTTTTACATCTATCTAACCAGATCTGACATTGGTGAGATTCTTTAAGAATATTTTGTCGGATCATTCCCTTATTTTAAATTCCTGCTGTTAGAATTTTGTTTTTTAATATTCATCCAAGCATTCGATGTTCTTTTGCCAGCAATTTTCTTCTCCAAAAATATCTTTCTTTGCTCGCTATTGGGTCTGCTTTTTCTTCATCAATTCTTCTAAATTTATTTTTGCTATGTTTCGATTAATTATAACCTGCTGGATACATCGGATTACTGCTCCTACTATCCAGTAAATACCAATACCTATGGAAAACGTTATACACATGAAAGCTGAAAAAATTGGCATGATAGTATTCATTATCTTGACAGAATCCTGCATGCTGTTCTGCTGAGAATTGGCTATAGTCTGCTGAGACATCAACTTATAATTTAACCACTGAGTCAACCATGCAAGCAAAGGCACCAATATAGCGATGATTACCAACATCCATGCTCCTTCCTCTATGCCATTCTTAATAACATCCCACGGAGATTCAGAAATATTAATTCCAGCAAACATATTCACCTGTTTGCTCTGCGCCGCTGTATTTTCAATTGCGCTTTTCAAATTAGAAAAAGCATTAACCTCTGCTAGCTTTTTCCACTGGTCTGGTTTTAACAAATAAAGAAAATCGGTAATTCTTTTCTGTAATGTTTCTCCGGTACCGCAGAACTGTACTGCGATCTTATTATCTTTCGCAAATTGAGTCAAACTGTCTAAAATATTTGGTTGTGAAAGTTTAACCGCTAAACCGTCAAATATTGCACCTACCTTCGTTACATATCCAGGAATATGATAAATCACCTGATACAAGGCAAATAGAAGAGGTAGCTGTATCAGAAGAGGCAGACAACTTTCCATAGGAGACACACCGTATTTCTGATAAATTTCCATTATTTCTTTCTGCATTTTCATCTGAGATGCCTGATCTTTTGTACCTTGGTACTTTTTCTCTACTTTCTGCATTTCAGGATGTATAACACTCATTATCTTGGATATTTTCTGCTGTTTCACCTGAAATGGAATCATCAGCATATGCACAATTATTGTATAAAAAATAATCGCAAGGCCGATATTGAGTATACCGATAGCATTCAAAATAATATAAATTCCATTCATAATCCAACCCAAAAGCTGTGCAATCCAACCGATAATGGGAATAGTCGATTTACTAAGTAGAATTTCCAAATTAATTTTCCTCCTCGGATCAACAATACAATTTTTTTCTTCATTTGCCTTCAGGCTATACTAAATTTTTTTTCACAATTTGATGCATCTTTCCCAAATGATAAATGGCACATTCAATCTCATGATACGTACAGTTCTTACCATTTACTCTCACGACAATCACTATATCATATCCAATATAAAATAGTTTTTCTTGCAAACGATATCCTTCTCTGATCAATCGTGCCAGATGATGACGAATTACACTGTTTCCGACTTTTTTGCTGATAGATATTCCAATTCTGTTCTTATTTAAATAATTTTCTCTCACATGCATAAACAGATATTTATTCGCATACGATATCCCCTGCTTATAAACCACTTGAAAGTCTTGGGTTTTTTTTAAACTTTCCGAATATTTCATAAACCTTCCTTGTTATATATAAGCAAAAACCACAATAACTGCAGTCTTTGGTTTATTCAGTTTTATTTTATGCTGATAATTTCTTCCTGGCTTTTAATCTTCTGGCAGCTAAAACCTTTCTTCCACCTTTTGTTCTCATTCTTGCTCTAAATCCATGAACTTTCGCTCTAGATTTTTTTTTAGGCTGAAATGTCATCTTCATGATCAGAACTCCTCTTGACTTAACTTATTTCTATTTTTTATTATATCTGAAAAAATAGAAATAAGTCAAGTCAATTCTAGTTTTTTCCTTTTGCATGTTATTTAAAGATTATCCACATTTTGTGAATAACTTGTGAATAACTTATTATTTTAACAATTTTTCATTATTTTATGCGATGGGATAATGTGAATAAAATATATTCTAATTTCGAAAAATATAAATTCTATTGATTAATTTACATTTTTATTTTATTATAAAATATAAGTGGTATTTTGGATTCAAATTCATATATCGTCGAGGTTTAAAATGAACATTATTAAAAAAAAATGGAACGAAATTTTGGAACGAGTCAAGGAAGAGCATGAATTAGGGGAAGTTTCTTATAAAACATGGATCAAACCTTTGACCATATATAATATAAGAGACAATGTAATAATCATTCTAGTTCCTTCTGAAAGGGTCGGTTTAGAATATGTTAGCAAAAAATATACTCTCCCTCTCAAAGTAGCGATTGCTGAAATAACAGGACGAGATTGTGAGATTAAGTTCATTCTTCCAGAAGACGCAGCACTTATGAAAAACATGGAAAATAATTTTTCCGTCTCATCCATAGCTGGTTTGAATCCAAAATATACATTCAGTACTTTTGTCGTAGGAAGTAATAACAAATTTGCACATGCTGCTTCACTCGCTGTTGCCGAATCACCAGGAGAAATTTATAATCCTCTTTTTTTGTACGGAGGTGTAGGACTTGGGAAAACTCACCTAATGCATTCTATTGCTCATTTCATCATTGAGTATAAGTCTGTTATGAAGATTCTTTATGTAACCAGCGAAGAATTTACCAACGAAGTAATCGAAGCGATTCGTAATGGCAATAATTCCGCTCTAAGTAAATTCAGAGACAAGTATCGGAATATCGACGTACTTCTCGTCGATGATGTTCAATTTATTATAGGAAAAGAATCCACACAAGAAGAATTTTTTCATACATTCAACACGCTTCATTCATCCAGAAAGCAGATTATTCTTTCCTCTGATCGTCCTCCGAAAGATATGAATATTTTGGAAGAACGAATTCGTTCCCGGTTTGAATGGGGGTTAATGTCTGATATTCAAACTCCTGATTTTGAAACTAGAATGGCCATTTTACGAAAAAAACAGGAGATGGATGGTCACAATGTGAGCAACGACGTGATTGAATATATCGCACAGAATATAAAATCAAATATCCGTGAGTTGGAGGGCTCTTTAAATAAAGTAATCGCCCTCGCTAACATTGAAAAACGTGAAATCAACCTAGAGCTAGCAGAAAAAGCTCTTATTGATATTATCTCACCCAATGATGAAAAAATCATTAGTCCGGATTACATCATTAATCTAGTAGCAGAACACTTCGATATCACATCAGAAGATATCAAAGGAACCAAAAGGAGCAGTAAGATTGTTTATCCCAGGCAAATTGCCATGTATCTTTGTCGTGAAATGACGAATTATAACTTGCAAGCCATCGGACAATGCATGGGTGGTAAAGATCACACTACAATCATGTATGGCATTAAAAGAATTGAAGCAGAACTCGAAACCTCAGACAACACTAAAAATACTGTTAATTTATTGAAGAAAAAAATTGATTTTTCAACATAATTTCCCACAAGATAGATGTAATTGAATATGGATACTTTTAAAACTGCAATAATAGCCTGAAATTATCTAAATTATATACATCTTTTAAGATCTTTTTCCCAACTTTATTAAACCATATTTTATTTGAATTCATCAATTCTTTAGAGATTATACACATATTCACACTTATGATGATTATTACTACGGATTTATTATTTATTTTTTATTTTAAGTGTATTTTCCAAAAAGGAGTTAGGCACAATGAAACTAATTTTTTCAAAATTCAATCTTTTAAAAAGTGTCAACATTGTGATGAAAGCTGTTCCTTCCAGAACCACTATGCCGATCTTGGAATGTATATTGATTGATGCATCAACCAATATAATAAAATTGACATCAAACGATATGGAGCTTGGTATTGAAACAATTGCTGAAGGTACTGTATTAAAAAAAGGAGTTATAGCGCTAGATGCAAAAATCTTTTTTGAAATTATACGAAGATTTCCAGATAATGATATTACTATTGAAACAGATAGTAAGTTGATGACAACTATTACATGTGAGGAAGCTCAGTTCAATATTGCTGGAAAATCTGGGTACGAAGAAAACTTCCCTTACCTTCCCATTAAAAAAAATGATTGTTTCACCATTTCTCAATTTACTCTGAAAGAAATTATCCGTCAGACGATTTTTTCCATTGCGGCTAATGAGAATAATAAGCTGATGACAGGCGAACTATTTGAGATTAAGAATAATATATTAAAGGTGGTGTCGCTAGATGGACATCGGTGTTCAATTTGTAAAATAAAACTTTTAAAAAACTATCCAGACCAAAAAGTTGTAGTCCCTGGTAAAACTTTGAATGAAATCAGTAAAATTCTATCAGGAGAAGTGAATGATCATGTATCTATATTCTTGTCTGATAATCATATCATTTTTGAATTTGATCAGACCATTGTTATTTCACGTCTAATTGATGGAGAATATTTTCAGATTGATCAATTACTTTCCAAGCATCACGAAACTAAAGTAATAATAAATAAAAAAAAGTTTTTAAATTGTATTGATCGTGCGACTCTTCTCGCAAAAGAAGGGGAAAAAAAACCGATTATTATCAGTATCAAAGATGATGTTATGAAATTAAGGATTGATTCTACGATAGGTTCGATGCAGGAAAATATCAACATAAAAAAGTCTGGTAAAAATCTTATAATAGGATTTAATCCGAAATTTCTAAGTGATGCTTTGAAAGTTATTGATGACGAAGAGGTTACCATGTATTTGATAAATTCGCAGGCGCCGTGTTTTATTAAAGATGATAATGAGAAATATATTTATTTGATTTTGCCTGTTAATATTAATACTTTTCGTTGAGGCCTAAAATTTTTCCTTATAATGTTTACTATAAATATAAAATTTAAGAGAGCAGAATTATGAAAATAATTAACATAACAAATGATTCTATAAAACTGGGGCAGGCAATGAAGCTGACTAACTTGGTCGAAAAAGGAGCAGATGCGAAATTTCTGTTACAGAAAAATCTTGTAAAAGTAAATGGTGAGATAGAGGTCAGACGGGGGAGAAAACTCTATGTGGGAGATGTTTTTTCTTTTTATGGAAAAAATGTAAAAATCGTTAAGTAAAGCTATGTTTATTGAATCTTTGGAATTAAAAAAATTTAGAAATTATAGTTCTCTAAATCTTTCTTTTGATCAGGGAATAAATATTTTCTATGGTGACAACGCTCAAGGAAAAACGAATATTCTGGAAGCTATATATCTTTGTGGAACCACAAAGTCTCATAAAGGAAGCAAAGATAAAGACATTATACAGTTTCAGGAAAATGAATCCCATATCCGTATGATTTTAAATAAAAATAATATTAGGCACAAAATAGACATGCATCTCAAAAAAAATAAAACTAAGGGTGTAGCCTTTGACGGTTTACCGATTCAAAAAGCTTCTGAATTTTTTGGAATTGTAAATTTGGTATTTTTTTCTCCTGAAGATCTAAATATTATAAAAAATGGTCCGATAGAACGACGTAAGTTCATCGATAGTGAATTATGTCAGTTGAATAAATTGTATTTATTACAGCTGATAAATTACAATAAAGTCGTTATTCAGAGAAATAAATTATTAAAGAATCTTCCATTTGACAATTCCTTGAAAGATACGCTGGACCTTTGGGATGATCAGATGGTGTTTTACGGTATGAGCTTAATAGAAGAGAGAGAAAATTTTATATTACAGATCAACAAAATATTAAAGGACATACATTTGAATTTGACAGGTGGTAAAGAAAAAATCCAGTTAGTTTATGAACCGAATGTAACAAAAGAAGAATTTAAAAAACAGCTTTTACAGGGAAGAGACAAAGATTTTAAGTTCAAGAGTTCTTCCATAGGTCCTCACAGAGATGATTTCTGTATCAGAGTGAATGGAATAGATATTCGCAAATTTGGATCTCAAGGACAGCAAAGAAGTGCTGCATTGTCTTTGAAGCTATCAGAAATTTATTTTGTTAAAAGTATGATCAAAGATAAGCCAGCGATTCTTATGGATGATGTGTTATCAGAATTGGACAGCAGTCGTCAAAATTATCTTTTGAAGAGTATTGAATGTATTCAAACATTTATCACCTGTACAGGTATGGATAAATTTATACATGATCAATTTACAGTTAATAAAATTTTTAAAATAGTAAATGGAACAGTTCAGCATCAATAATATACTGTTCAAAGAGCAGGAGGAAATTTATGAATACAGAAGAAACTGAAACAAATCAAGAATATGGAGCTGACCAGATTCAAATATTAGAAGGTTTGGAGGCTGTGAGGAAACGTCCAGGTATGTATATTGGAAGTACTTCCAGTCGAGGTCTACATCATCTTGTATATGAAATTGTGGACAACGCGGTAGATGAAGCTCTGGCAGGATATTGTAATAATGTGGATGTTTCTGTTAATGCGGATAATTCAATTACTGTTATTGATGATGGACGTGGAATTCCAGTGGGAATTAATCACAAGACAGGCATACCTGCGGTTGAAGTCGTCTTTACGATTCTTCATGCGGGAGGTAAATTTGGTGGAGGAGGATATAAAGTTTCTGGCGGCCTTCATGGAGTAGGGGCCTCTGTCGTGAATGCCCTTTCCAGCTGGTTAGAGGTTACAATTTATCATGAAGGTAAAATTTACCGTCAAAGATATGAACAGGGAAAAACGATCTATAAATTAAAGGTGATCGGCACTTGCGATTTAGATAAAACTGGAACGATGATCACGTTTTTGCCAGATGATACAGTGTTTGAAGAAATAGTTTTTGATTTCGATATTCTTCAGACCAGGTTCAGGGAGATAGCTTTTCTAACTAAAGGGCTGAAGATTGTTCTGAGATATTTAAGAAGTGAAAAAAAAATTGAAAAGGTATATCATTATAAAGGAGGAATCAAGGAATTTGTTGAATACCTCAACAGAAGCAAGACACCTTTGTATCCTGATATCATTTATTGTGAAGGAAAACAAAATGGCGTGATGGTGGAAATAGCTATCCAGCACAATGATTCATTTACGGAGAATACTTATGGATTCGTGAACAGTATCAATACTCCGGAAGGTGGCACTCATATTATAGGATTTCGAAATGCTATAACCAAAACATTTAATGATTATGGTAGAAAAAATAAAATTTTGAAACACAATGAACCTAATTTGAATGGTGAAGATATCCGGGAAGGGCTGACTGCTATTGTTAGTATCAAAATTAAAGATCCACAATTTGAGGGACAGACAAAGCAAAAACTTGGCAGTAGCGAAGCCAGAAGTGCTGTGGATAATATTTTAAGTAGCCAGTTGGAAATGTTTTTAGAACAGCATCCGTCTGTAGCAAAGAAAATTATTGAAAAATCTATTTTGTCTCAGCGTGCTCGAGAAGCGGCTAGAAAAGCAAGAGATTTGAGTAGAAGAAAATCTGCAATGGATGGGATGTCTTTACCTGGGAAATTAGCAGATTGTACAGATAAAGACCCGAAAAAATGTGAAATTTATATAGTCGAGGGAGATTCAGCTGGAGGTTCGGCAAAATCTGCCAGGAGTCGAGCAACTCAGGCAATTCTCCCTCTGAGAGGGAAAATTTTAAACGTTGAAAAAGCCAGAATGGATAGAATATATGGAAATACAGAAATAAAAGCTATGATTACTGCGTTTGGAACAGGTATTCATGATGATTTTGATATCAGCAAGCTTCGATATGATAAAATTATTATAATGACTGATGCTGACGTGGATGGAGCACATATCGCAACATTAATGCTCACGTTTCTCTATAGATTTATGCCAGAGCTGATTAAGAAAGGGCATGTGTATTTGGCAAAGCCGCCTCTTTATAAGATAGAAAAGAACAAAAAAATATGGTATGCCTACAATGATGATGAACTGAATAAAATAATGGCGGAAATAGGTCGCGACGGAAGCAATACAATACAGCGTTATAAAGGGCTTGGAGAAATGGATGCAGAGCAGCTGTGGGGAACCACGATGGACCCTTCGAGAAGAATATTGCTTCGTGTTACGATGGATGAAGAAATTTCTTCAGAGGTAGATTTAACCTTTACGACCCTGATGGGGGATAAAGTTGAACAAAGAAGAGAATTTATAGAAGCCCGTGCAAAAGATGTGAAAAATCTGGACACCTAATTGCAAGATGAAAGGTGAAAACAAAATTGATGGAAGAGAATATTTTTGACAAAACTCAGGATGTAGACCTAAAGAAGAAGATGGAAGATTCTTATATTGACTATGCCATGAGTGTAATTGCCTCTCGTGCCTTACCTGATATCAGGGATGGCCTGAAACCTGTTCAAAGAAGAATCCTTTTTTCAATGATTGAATTAAATAATGGTCCTGATAAGCCTAACAGAAAATGTGCGCGTATTGTTGGTGATACAATGGGAAGATATCATCCCCATGGAGATAGTTCCATTTATGGAGCTTTAGTTAATATGGCACAAGATTGGTCTACCCGTTATCCGTTGGTAGATGGGCATGGAAATTTCGGTTCAGTAGATGGGGATGTTGCCGCTGCTATGAGGTATACAGAAGCACGTTTGAGTAAGATTTCCATGGAAATGTTGGCTGATATTAAAAAAGATACAGTAGATTTTGTACCAAATTTTGATAATACGGAAAAAGAGCCTACCGTTCTTCCTTCCAGATCTCCGAATCTGTTGATAAATGGTACTTCTGGTATTGCTGTTGGTATGGCTACTAATATTCCTCCTCATAATCTAAAAGAAGTAATTAGGGCGATCATTACAATCATTGATAATGTCATAAATTTTAACAGTGAAACAACAATAGAAGAAGTTTTGAAAATAATAAAAGGGCCTGATTTTCCAACAGGTGCAGAAATTCTTGGAACACGAGGTATTGAAGAAGCTTATCGTACAGGCCGTGGCAAGATATGTGTCCGGGCGGTTATCAATATAGAAACTCTTGCCAACGGAAAAAGTCAGATTATAGTGACAGAGCTTCCGTATCTCGTGAAAAAGGCAAAACTAATTGAAAAAATAGCAGAATTGGTAAGAGAAAAGAAAATTGATGGCATTACGGCTATTAGCGATCATTCCAACAGAGAGGGCATGAGAATTTGTATTGAACTTCGAAGAGATGCCAATGCTAATGTGATTGTAAACCGTCTCTATAAACATACGCAGCTTAAGGATACATTTGGTGTTATCATGCTGGCTTTAGTTAATAATGAACCGAAAGTTTTAAATCTTCTGGATATTCTAAAATTTTATTTAGCTCATCAGGAGGATGTAGTAAGCAGAAGGACAAAATATGATCTGAACAAGGCGGAAGAAAGGGAACATATATTAAAAGGGCTATTGCAAGCTTTAGATTATATTAATCAAATTATTAAAATTATACGTGCGTCTTCCCATGCTCAAGAAGCAAAGGATAATTTAATGAAGGAATTTGATTTTTCAGAAGCACAAGCTCAGGCCATTGTAGATATGCGTCTACGGACTCTGACAGGTTTGGAACGTGTAAAATTAAAGAATGAGCTTCAGGAGCTTGAGGTTAAGGTTCGAGAATATCAAGCAATCTTATCTAACCGGAAACTGCTTCTTAAGGTGATAAAAACAGAAATTTTGGAAATTGCTGAAAAGTATGGCGATGACAGAAGAACTTCTATTGTGTTGGATGATTATGATATTTCCATGGAGGAACTGATACCTAGAAAGAATATAGTGATTACTATAACTAAATTTGGATATATCAAGCGGATGACAGTAGATAACTTTCGTAGCCAGAACAGAGGTGGAAAGGGCATTAAGGGCATACAAACTATTTACGATGATTATATCGAAGAACTGATAATCACCAGCACTCATTATTACCTGATGTTTTTCACTAGTACAGGAAAAGTATATAGGATGAAGGCGTATGAAATACCAGAATCTGGCCGTATTGCAAGGGGAACTGCGATTATTAATTTGTTACAATTACAGCAGGGTGAGAAGATTACAGCTATTATCCCAATTGATCATTATAAGAAGAATTATTATCTTTTCATGGCTACTAAAAAAGGACTTGTAAAGAAAACTCCGATTAGGGATTATGAAAATGTTCGTAAAACAGGTCTGACCGCCATAGTTTTGAGAGATGATGATAAGTTGATTGAAGTTAAATTTACAGATAATACAAAAGATATTATACTTGTCACAAAGTATGGGCAATGTATTCGCTTCAATGAAACAAATGTCAGAAGTACAGGAAGGGTTTCCATGGGTGTAAAGGGAATTACTCTAATAGAGCACGATGAGGTTGTGGGAATGCAGCTGAATACTCAGGGAGATTATCTTCTAATCGTTTCTGAATATGGAATTGGGAAAAGAACCTTTATCAGAAAATTTCCTATTCAAAACCGAGGGGGGAAAGGTGTCAAATGTTATAAAATCATGAAAAAGACAGGATATGTGGTTGGAGTTAAAGCTGTTAATGAAGACAGTGAAGTTTTACTGATCACTAGTGAGGGTATTATTATCCGAATAGCATGTGCGGATATTTCAATTCTGGGAAGAATTACATCCGGAGTAAAGTTAATGAATCTGGAAGAGAATATAACGATAGCAAGCATAGCAAAGGTGTGCGAAAAAAAAGAACAATCAGTGAAGGAAATAGAGAAAGAATTATAAAATTGGTTTTAGCATAATTTTTGGAAGGAAAGGTATATTTCTGTTAATTATTTTTTATGCGATGACATGCACACGAAGAATCTCATCTAAGAAGGTGAGTTTTTAGATTCAGGGAAATTGTGAAATAAAAATCCTTAAAAAGTGATTAATGATGATATTAAGCAAAGATATATAGAAAGTTATGTATGTAAATTGGTCGTTGACGATCTGCTGATCTTAGAAAATATTCATTTACCTATTTACCTAGGGAGATCAGATAAATACAATTTTTCTAGAGGCTTTGAAAATGAAAATATGAGCTTATATATTCATCTTGAAACCTGGCGAATATGCATATAAATCCTAGGAAAGGTATAAAAAAGTTATTTAAAGATTGATGATAAAAATAAGAAAATTAGCATAGTCGTGGAATCGGACTAAGGTGTTTTGGATGCAAGAAGTACAGAATTTTCGATGAATATCCACATGTATATATCTCATGTTGTGATGGCCATGATATGTGTTATTATTTTGAGTTACTCCATAATAGAGATTGCGAATAAATATAAAAACATTTTTGAAAGAAGATCAGATATACACGTTGAAGATTATTTATATACTATACGAACAATTTACTTCTTAAAGAAAGATAACTCTCATTAAGAGTTCAAGACAGAGAAAAGAAAATTTCCTTCGATGTGAGAAAAATATTATTGGGATTCTTATTTACAAGAGGAGATCCTTTCATAGAGTATCTTTCGAAATTAACCAACAGACAGCAGAGAGAGTAAGTCTGCTTTTCGTTTTTTAATGTATGGATGAAGTGTATGATTAGCGAAGATTAAAAAAATCTTGAATGCAGTGGTGAAAAAATGAGCTGTGTATGATTTAAGATGCTGAGGCCTTAGTGTTCTTTATGGTTAATGTCTTTGTCACATTATTCAATAATGTCGAATGAAACCAATCTTGCAAAATTTCTATGTTATGAAGGGACAATTAAAGCAAAAAAGTGCAGCAATAGTTAAAGGGACAATCTGAGATATATTTTAAATGTTGATAATATGAATCATAGTTCCGAACAGACAAAAAGAATGATTTGTAGAAAGATCTGAGCTTTAACGGCTGTATTAAGGGAGTACTTCCCGGTGAGAATAAATAAATATTTTTTTGGATTGTTTTATGGGAGATACCAAATTCTAGTGTCACATATAGGCATATCAATCCACTATTTTGAATAGATTTGTTATCCATCATCTATCAGACGAAAGTAATCAACGATCTAAAAGTGACAGGCTTCTCAGAAAATCTCCATTAAGTACAAAAAGAAATTAAAAAATATTTAATAAATATATTATAAGATTATATCGACAGTTCTATACTTTACAAATTACAATTTTTTGGCTTATGCTGTAAAGAATGTGATTGGATTCATAGTACGGAACGACCAAAATATATCGTCAGGCCAAAAGCCTTACTGACGAATTATAAGGAGAATCTATCTGAAGAAGCCGTCAGCGGATCAAATATTTGCAATTTGATATACCGGCCATAGCTTCGACGTGGTATTTGCTCGTACAATATGTAAAGCAGGATATACACGTATCGCGACAATAGGACTTTCGTAAATTATACTTTTACGGTGTAATAGCTCTCGTCTGATAGCTTCAAACGAAAGATTTTAGCATTCAATAATTTGAGGTTGACGGATGTCTTGGCGTATGGTATAAAACATGGTAAAATATATTTATGTATGGAATCTGAATAATGAAGGACTGAATGACAGTATAGGAAATTTATAGAAATAGGGAATATGTTCTTAGGAAAGAGGTTCAGCTTGAGAGTTGAGTCTGCGGTGTTTGGGATTCTAAGAATTTTGATTTTTTGTATTACGTGATGAATTGGTTTTTTGAAACTTTTAAGATTATCAGAATTAGAATAAATATTTTTTCAGCATGCGGTCGATAAAAATGTATGGTATTTACCGTTTTCTCCAAAATTTATATTTATATTCCGGTTAATTATGAGGAGTATTGGTGAATGGATGAAAAAATCTTCTAGGTAACTATGTTGAATTTAAATGATTTTTTTGCAAACAAGGTAATGAATTTGACAGTCAGTAAATAGCTGAAAGGAAAGACATTTACTAAAGCTTTCTGTGAGGTTTACTATCTTTAGCCCTATATTTTTGGATAAAAATTCCAATACTCTCTGCCATGCGGATGAATTCTGAATGATGAAACCGGAATTGGCTTTTTGAGATTTGGAGAAGAATATTAAGTTTCTTTGAACATATGTGATCTGTTATATACTAGAAGAAGTGTCTGATTAAATTTAATATGTTGATTGATTGTAGGATCTTGAAACAGCTGAATCATATGGTGAATTCTGTCTTTCGTATGACATAATATAATATGGAGGTGATGCTTCTTTTATGCAATGATAAGATAATGTGAAGTTGCAATTTATAGACGGAACATGAATACTGCTTGACGGAGAAAGTTTTTAGAGGTTAGTTGTTGTGATGCGGATTATCATAAAATAATTAAAGAATTTTATATGAAACAGAATTCAGATATAAAAACAGTGGTGGCTATAGAACGGCATAGTTATTGGTTATTCAGAGAAATAAAATATGAAACAAATCGACCTGCAGGTCTTCGGATTGGCTTTGAGCGCTGTATTATATATATATCTGATTGAAATGAATAACATTATGGATAAATTTTTTTTCGAGATGATCAAAAACTGTGAGCTGTAGGTTGTAGTTGGAGGTAAAATGAAAATTATTCATACGGCAGATATCCATCTGGGAGTCTCACCGGATTTAGGATATCCTTGGAGCAAGAAGCGAAAGGAGGATATCTGGAATACATGGAAAAGGTTCATTGAAAGAGTAAAATTGGAGAAAGCGGATCTCCTATTGGTTTCAGGCGACCTGTTTCACCGTCAGCCGTTGGTGTGGGAATTGAAGGAAGTGAATTATCTGTTTTCCACCATACCGGATACGACTGTGGTGCTGATAGCGGGAAATCACGATTATATTAATAAACGGTCTTATTATCCGAAATTTACCTGGAATAAAAATGTGATTGGACTCTGGGATCGAGAATGCGTTCGAGTATCTATTCCGAAAAAAAATGTCTGCGTATACGGCTGTAGTTATTACAGCCATGAGGTAACAGATGATCTTTATCAGAATGTCCGTCCATCCGGGCGGGAGGCTTTTCATATTCTTCTGGCCCATGGAGGAGATGAAAAACACAGTCCTGTAAACAGAGACGAGCTGGTGGAAGCAGGATTTCAGTATGTAGCTCTAGGGCATATTCATAAGCCACAGATTCTTGTGAAAAACAAAATTGCATTTTCAGGGGCATTGGAGCCAATTGGAAGGAATGATATCGGCCCTCATGGTTTCATAAAGGTAGTTTGTACACAGGATGAGACATTGGCAGAATTTGTGCCGTTTTCGTCCTGCTTGTATCTTGATCTGAATTTTGATGTAAAAGAAAAGACCACACAGTTTGAACTGGAAGAGTGGATTCATAAGGCTATCCTGGAGAATGGCGAGGAAAATATCTACCGTGTGAGGCTTCGTGGATTTAGGGATGTGAAAACAGAATTTTCTGCTAGAAGATTGGAACAAAGCGGAAATGTATTAGAAGTAGTGGATGAGACGCATCCAGCCTATAATTTTACAGAATTGTCTCAGATTTATGAAGGCGGGCTTATTGGGAAATATGTAGATTATTTTGCGGGAAGTGACGATTCAGTGAGGAAGAAAGCTTTGTTTTATGGGATTGAAGCTCTACTGGATGCAAAGAGGGAACTATGAAATTAAAAGAATTAAACCTGAAGAATTTCGGAAAATTTCATAATCAGACTATCCGGTTTGGCGAAGGGCTAAACCTGATTTTTGGAGAGAACGAAAGTGGAAAATCTACTATACATACATTTATTAGAAGTATGCTGTTTGGAATGAAGAAGCAGAGAGGTAGGGCTTCCAGGCATGATTGTTATAGCCGCTATGAGCCATGGGAAAATCCGGCGCATTATGCAGGGACTCTACGGTTTGTTAGTGGAGGGAAAGTTTTCCGGTTGACGAGAAATTTCTATCGAAATGAGATGTCGGAACAGTTGGTGTGTGAATCTGATGGCGAGTGGCTGTCCATAGAGGATATAAATTTGAATATTTTGCTGGGGGGAATCAGTGAAAATATTTATGATAATACAGTTTCTGTGGGACAATTAAAGAGTGTGACAGATGAAGGACTGGCTATTGAGCTGAAAAATTATATAGCAAATTATCAGGGAAATGTAGACGGAATGCTAGATCTTAAAACTGCGATGGAACATCTAAAAAACAAGAGGAAAGAGCTGGAGCAAAGACTCAGGGGCAAACGAGAAAAACAGGAGCTTAAAAAGAGAAAGTTATATTATAAAATGGAATATGTGCAGCAAGAATGTAAAACGCTGGAGGAAAATCTGAAAATGGAAAAAGAACAATTGAAACAGGAGATTTTTCATCGAGATATTCTTTACAAAAAGATGCAGAAAGCGCTAAAGGAATCCATTAAGCAATTTAGCTCTAAGTGGGTTAGAAGTGTGGGGATTTTCACAATTGTTTCATTTCTGACGTTTTTGGCAATGTTACTGTTCTTTCAAGTGTCGTCATTGATAATTCGAATAGGTTGTATTTTGTTTATCTTGGTTTTGCTGTGTTTGGTAGTTTATGATCTGAAGAATAGGAAACGATCCGTCATTGCGGAAGAGATGGATGAATTCAGTGAGAAAATTCGAAAACTGCAATGGAATGTGGAATACCTTCAGCAGGAAATATTTGGTAAAAAAACGGTCGTGGAGAATCTTGAACAGGAGTACCAGGAGTTTTGCCTTCTCTGTAACGGAAAGGACAGTTTGGAAACGGACATAGCCGGCGTCAACCTGGCGTTGGAAACTATCGTCCGTTTCTCGTCAGACATGCAGACAAAGCTAGGAGCGCGCCTGAAGAACAGAATGTCGGAGATCCTTTTTCAAATCACAGAAGGGAAATATTTATCCGTATTTCTCGATAATGATTTGAAGATGAAACTTCATACGAAGAATTATTATGTGTCTCTTTCACAGGTGAGCAGAGGAACTATGGAACAGGTTTATTTTGCCTTACGTATGGCAATTGCGGATATCCTTTACGTAGAAGATCCGTTTCCGATATTATTGGATGATGTTTTTGTTATGTATGATGATCGACGTTTAAGGCAGGTTATGCGATGGCTTGGTGCATTGAAACGGCAGGTGCTGGTATTTACTTGTCAAAGGAGAGAAGAAAAGCTCTTGTTACGGCTTCAAATACCTTTTCATAAAATTACCCTAGGACAAGCAATGAGAAATACAGGAGAATAAACGATGTTAAAAATTGGAAGCCATTTATCATCTTTAAAAGGATTTTTACACATGGGAAAAGAGGCACTTAGTATCGGAGCCAATACTTTTCAATTTTTTACCAGAAATGCACGAGGGTCACAAGCAAAGGCAATAGATGACAGGGATGTGGAGATGTTTAGAAAATTTGCAGAAGAGAATGGGATTGGAATAATTCTTGCGCACGCACCTTATACGCTGAACGCTTGTTCCAAGGATGAACACACGAGAAAATTTGCGCGTATGATCATGGAAGACGACCTACGGAGAATGGAATATTTACCTGGAAATTATTACAATTTTCATCCGGGGAGTCATATGGGTCAGGGACCAGAAGAAGGTATCCGACAGATCAGCGGGTTGTTGAATGAATTGTTGAGGCCAGAGCAGACTACGACTGTTCTGCTGGAGACTATGGCAGGAAAAGGAACAGAAGTTGGTCGGAGTTTTGAAGAGCTGCGAGCAATATTGGACGATGTGAAACAAAAAGGGCACATGGGCATATGCCTTGATACTTGCCATGTGTATGACGCGGGTTATGATATCGTGGGAGACTTGGACTTGGTTCTAGAAGAATTCGATAGAGTGATCGGTCTGGATAAACTGAAAGCGATACATATCAATGACAGCAAAAACGACTTCGCGAGTCATAAAGATCGTCATGAAAAAATCGGGCATGGTAGTCTGGGGCTTCATACTTTTGTGAATTTAATCAATGATCCAAGAATGAAGGAATTGCCGTTTTATCTAGAAACGCCTAATGATCTGAAAGGCTATGGAATGGAAATACAGCTTTTGCGGGAACAGAGCTGGTAAAGGGCTTTTCAGACTGTTATTTCCGGCATATTTCCAGTACTTTCTGAAAGGAAAGATCACCTCCGAAGAGATCTAGGGCGCTCCCTATGGTAACATCCAGGTGATTGCGACTCGCTTCCTTTAACAGGGAAAGGTCCTGATAACTTCCTATACCTCCTGCATATGTGACGGGGAAATCCTCCAGGTGCGCTAATAGCCTTACAAGTCCTGTTTCGATTCCGGAGGCCCTGCCCTCTACATCTACAGCATGAACTAAAAATTCGTTGCAGTAAGAAGAAAGTTTTTCTAATACTGGAAGGTTAATTGCGACATCGGTAAAGGTCTGCCAACGGTCAGTAACAATATAGTAGTGGCCGTCTTTTTTTCGACAGCTCAAATCTAAGACGAGACGCTCCCTTCCAATAGCCCGCACCAGACGGTTCAGGTTATTGATGGATATCCGGCCGTTTTGAAAAACATAGGATGTGACGATCACATGACTGGCTCCTGCATTCAGAAAGTTATGGATGTTGTCAACGGTTATTCCACCACCTATCTGAAAGCTGCCTGGCCAGGTGTGAAGAGCTAAGAGTGCCTGAGAATAAGTGTACGGATAGTATTTTGAAGAATGCGGATTTAATAGGATAATATGGCCCCCGTCCAAGTTGTGCTTTTGGTATAGACGAGCGTAATAGGCGGCGTCCTGTTCAGATACAAAGTTTTCAAAGGCCTGGTTGCCGTCATCTTTCAGGCTTCCTCCTACAATCTGTTTAACTTTTCCGTTGTGTATATCAATACAAGGTCGAAATTTCACAGTAACTCCCTTCAAGCTTTTGAGAAAATCTATTTAGGCAACATTTTGTATAATATTATTATATCATAGAAAAAATAAATTGTCATCGAAAAAAGCGTGTGCGTTGCTTGTTCTGCTATGTTTATTATGAAATGAATACTCAGATAGAGATCGTTTGAAATATATATTGCCAGTAAAAATGGATTTCAAATTACTGTTTCATACATGGATTCAGCGGCAAGCCTTTCGATGCTGTTACTAGTGTTGGTTCTGGAAGAATTGTTTTTTCTGGGGAGAGAGTATAAAGGTTTCACGCCAGATTTCTAAGGTATATGTTTACTTCTATAGGTACTTAATCTGCTATATGAGGGATGTTTTGGAAAATAAATTTTTTATTTTCTGACAATTTATCGGATGGATATTTCATCTCCCTGTTAGAGGTACAGATCAAATGAGAGAAAATCAATATCAAAATAATACCTCGGACAATTTTCGTTCAGATGAAAAAAATATCAAAATTCTATTTCGGTAGAAAAGAGAGATTTCATATACAATCCAGTACGGTGGTAAAGGTTGTACAGAACAAATTAACGGTGGGAGTGTTTCAAAGATTGAAGAAAGGAGAAGTTTGAATTATAAAATTTCTCCGTAGGATAAGAAGCATAAAAAATGATTTTCTTTACTTCGTTGGAAGCAACGATAGCGTATGGTGTTTGTAATTCCTTTGTTTTTTCGGAACTGTGTGTCTTCTTGATGATGTAAACAGCAGTAAAAAAGCGATGAAGCTTATTAAATCTTTTGAATTGAAAGAATACAAAGTGCGAATGCAGACAAAAATAGGTGAAAAAAAAGTTCAGATCTTGTCCAGCCATGATCTGGGAAAGTAGAGATCATTGTAGGAAGAGAGTTGTTACAGGCTGTCAGGGATTCTATATAAAAAATACTCATTAGAGGCCTCCTTATTATAGATTGTTTTAAATACTTTCAGAGTTTTCCCGTTCTCTATAGGTTGAGATATGAGAGACTTCTGGAGTTGAAGTGTCTGCGATTTTCTGAAGCAGATATATTGAAGTGCATGAAGCTGAAATCTTTGAAACATGCTAAGATTAATAATTTTCTTGACGTTTAACATCCATTGATAGTAGTAGTGTGTTACAGAAAGTATTTGTTTGAAGTGCGTTGTTTGTTCAGCGAAAAATTCTGCAACAGACAAATTTTTTTGTTTTTTACATGTTTCAGAATTAGTTTTTCAAACAATAGATGATTTGGTTTGCAAGAATAAAATCGGATTCCTTTAGGATATTATTTTCATTATACAAAGCTATAAAATTATAATGCCTGCACATGAGAAAAGAAAAGCCTCTGCAGACAAGATCGCCAAGAATATCATCAACGATAACGTTTTTAATTCTCATAAAATACGAAGCTTTTTTTCAGTTTCTCCATAACTGTAGTAATCCAGAAGCAGGCATAGCTGAATACCATACATTGTATTTAAAAATGTCTTTTCAAAACAAAACCGTTTCGAATAGGTGATTTTTTCGATGGAAGTTATTTTATTAGAGAAGGAATTAATCTTTAGATCATAGTTAATATACAGCACACGTTTTCCCTGGAGGGTAAATACAGTCATAAAAAGAAATTTGGATAGATTGCATTTAATATTCTTTCGAGATATAGATTTTTCGGTCATTAGAAAACTGTTTTCTCACACAGTTTGCCTCTTCTCTCCAACAGATATACTGGTGATGATAATTAGATAACCTCTTGAAGAGAGGCGTTTGATTATAAATTCTCCGGAGCTGATTTCTGTAATTTAGATGGTTGGTTGTTCATCTAGAAAGATGATGTCAAGATATCTGTACGATAGACATTGGCATGGTGACTTGTTGTTGTTTTTCTCTGTTCAGTTCTGTATCAGGATGATGCGTCAATCTGGCTGATGTTTAAATCTTTCAAAATTTTATCTGTTAGTTAATCATCACTAATGGCGAGCTGTGAAAGCATGCTTATATAAGGAGCAATCCCAATTATCACGTAGTCACGAACTTAATAATCATAAGAAGTTATGTGTCTTTGGGAAACATAACTAATGCCTGGATCAATTTTTTTAGGGGGGGTATTTCTGTCATTTTTATAGATATATCGTGTTGACATGAGGTTCCAAAATGTTTCATAGACAAATTCATTATCGTTAATTTTCTGTAATCATTAGTTCAAAATTATGAAACTCCCATCTTTTTTATTTTAAGAAATGAGAGTGTTTTATCCTTTAAAACAATGCTGCTCTTATGAGAGCATTTAAGATACATAGGGAAAGTTTAGAATAGGTGATATTTTTGACTGTTGTTATACATTAACAGTAAGAAAACAGCCTTTAGTAAAGCGGAAATGGCTTTTACATTACATTGTTTAAGTTTCATCAATATCAAATGAGGACTGTTTCGAAGATATTAATGATTTTCTAAGATGTCTGAATATCCGTATCAAGTAATTTCATTTCTCTTTTAGCAAAAGGAAGTATTGATTATCCAGCGCATAATTAGAATAACTAATGAGGACAGCAGAAATGGTTTGTCCAATGTAGGTAATATTTCGACAAACAGAGGAGGAGATATGATACTCTAGTTTCTAGTGAATCTTTTCAGACAGTTCTTGTGTTATCATCGGCAATGTTTAGATATTTTCACAGTTTTATAATGGACTTCATAGATGCTAATGACAATGACTTCGGCCAGAACTAGTGCGGAATAGCGATGGCCATATTTAACGGCTATAATATTGATGATAAAAGCGTCGATCTGAATGCCAAGTTAGTCTCAAAGAAGTAAAATGTTAGCAGAATCCATCCTCAGACACAGTCTGGGGGAGGAAACGACAAGCATCCCAGGAACTATCAGGAGGTTTTAATTACATCTTGATATGCAGAATCAATTTTTTCCTGGAGATCGAGAAAAATTTGTGGCAGCCGGAGGGTAAAAATACAGCCTATGATTTCCTAATAAGGGAGACAGAAAATATCCTAGAAAAAGTATCGTAGCAACATGAACTGGAGAGATATTTCTCTCTCCAGTCCGATGGATACAATTATCAGTGCGATAAATAAGCATGAGCAGTCAGAGTAAGATCATCTTATTATTTTTGTGTGTTTCTTTTTCATAAAGTAGCTATTTTTTCAGAGGATAAATTGATGCTGACTTATGATTGAGAGAATTTTATCAGGCATTCCTGGAAAATTATAGAGCAAACGAAGAAATTATAGAAGTAAAATCATTATAGTGGAATGTTGGATTATGGAGGGAGAAGATCTTTAGATTTTTTGTACTGCTCTACAGGTATTTAAGGAAGTGAGTTGGATCCTCACCTATCTTGACAGCATGAAATATACGATAGATGAGATGGAAAAGTACAGAGCATTTTAGCTTTTTGAAACTCAGAAAGCGAAATTTATGCTGTTCAGGGTTAACCTGTACGGCTGCAATGTGCTGACAAACTATCAAGGAGTTGTTATCGGTATTTGTCCATGACAGTATATGGAGAAGCTTTGTTAAAAAGATACTGCCTTACAAAAAAAAGTTTTATTAGAAACGAGCTGAATATGTGTTTTTTTTACAGCATGATTGTTCTGAATGAAGGAAAAGCATATAAATCATGAAAGAGATTAAATTAAATTATCTAAGATTGGAGGGATCAACAATGATAAATTCTCATTTGACTAGGCAACACTATCATTTCATAAATCGAATAGAATGGTGGTGCAAAAAAATTGAAGTGAGGTATAGAACTAGAAAAATAAAGAAGAAAATTGTAAGAGAGACGTTGGATTTTTAGATTGGAAGTTTTTCGTTGAAAGCGCAGATACGCTAATACTAAAAAAATTCTAATTATTACACATAACAATTAACCTACCATGCCGAGTAGGATCACGATTCTATGTGCTCCTTAATTCTTGTGACTGGTTTACGGATCAATACGATATAACGATTTTGATTGTGACTTTCACAGTAACAGAAAGAGTAGATAGTTTCAGAAAATTTGCAGAGATTACATAGGAATAAGAAAGGATGGAGAACAGTTTGTTTTGCTTGGAAAGATGAGTACAGGGTAATGAGCTGGTAATCAACAGGTTTTTAAAAGAATAATAACTGATTCTGGAGAAAAAAATTATAAAAATTCATTGTTTCGAGAGATTCAGAGGCGGAAGACAAAGTATCTTGAAGGGTGTCAGCGAGGAGGCGATGAATCTCTTAAGAAAACACTCATAATATTGCGAGCTTCCACTTCTGCAGTGTTTGTATGAAAGGAAACCAAAATAATGCTGTGAGGAGGATACGTATAGCAGGTCTTGGCTTTATATTGGAATGAACGTAAAAACAAATGATTGTCGTATTTGCTGGAGATACGGCTGAGAACTCATGAACAAAGGTGAAAATACGTAAAAATACCAGGACTGGACTTTAGCATCAGGTAGTAAAGAAAATAAGTATGACGAAACATACTGGAACAACAAGAAGAGGCTATTGTTCTCGCGGTCGAGTGCTGAGATGTAATTGGTAATGAAGACTTCAGCAGGTTGCTAGGGAGCTGCAATAACTCGGAAGAGTTGTATAAAAAGGTCTTGTGGAGATAGACAAATGGTAGGTGCATATTCTTGCAAAAGTGTTGTAGGAGTGATTATGGCATAATGTTGATGTTTTTTGGAAGCCGTCAGCATTAGGTATGAAGTGTCTGTGATGATTTCGACGACGAAGAAATATGTTTTGATCCTATACATACAAAGATAAAAAAGATAAGCAAAAAATGATCATGAAAATTTACTATATTTTATAGAATCTTTTGCTACTATACCTGATTTTCTATAATAATTTCTTATGAGATAATTTTCAGAAAAGATTTATAATGATTTTATATTACAAGCTGAAGACAGCCTTAAGGCAATCGTTTAGATTCTTTTAACTCTGGTTAGTTTATTAGTGAAAGTAAGCGTTTTGTGAGATTTAAGTTTTCTAGCTAAATTGCAGGCTTGATCGGAAGAGTGTAAGAAGCATTTGAGATTTTTTCCCATACTGGTTGCTCGTTAGAGATTGTAGGGATATTTTGCAAGCGCGGTTACGTGCCTTTTGTTGAGTATTGTCAAGTAAAATACGCTACAGATTCAGAGATAGGAGTCATTGCTACTTGGATGATCAGCTTGTATGGGAACATTTTTTTCACTGTCAGTCTCTTTCATACATATCTGCTAAGTCGAGAAAACCAGGTACATGCTGGCAGACATGCTTATTGCCTATGACGATATTGAGATATAGCCAGTGTGTTGATTGTAGGAATGGGTAAATGAACATGACATACTGATGGCATATTTTCTGTGCATTTTCTAATCATACGGATTGTTCAGTGAATTCTAAAAAGCATGGATGGTAAAATGAAATGGTTGAGGATATTCTGACGGAATATGTCTGAGAGTCAGTGACGGCAGATGGGTATATAGATATCAATTGTTTTTTTGTATCAGAAGAGTTAAAAGGTAGGGGAAATGTTAACCTTTTTCAGGTTTTCTATATCCGGGACAGCAGAGAACAGGGAAAGCTGAGACTAGAAATTTTGTATTTCTTCAAGAAAATTCCGTTTTTGTCAGAACCTAGATATATGCAACATAGATGATTGCGGGTTTCTGATATGATGAAGTCATATTGTAAGTTTTTGTATCTACTGTTTGGAAAAAAGATGCACTGTGCAATCATTACAGGAACAGGATAGAAAGCTATAGACACAAGGTTGTAGATTCAAGATATATGTATCCACCTGCTAGTTCCCTTTGCTGAAAAATATATATCCTTGCTAAAAAAAACTACCAGCGATATGAGAATTTTGCTTTTGAGTATATTGCTTGATCAGTGCGAATAAGATCAGAATGCTATGCGTGCAGCAATGTTGTATTCGTAGTATTTACGACGATTACTAACAAGATACTTTCGGTTAAAATTTTTTTCCTTGGTGGAGCAATTGACCGGAGCATGAAAAAAGATTTCTTTTACTTGTTTATTCAGGGGAGAGAGAAGTGAGTTTCGCAGGATTGGAAAACGGTTGAAAAAATATCTAAATTCCTAGAAGTGTCGGAAATGACCGTTGTCTAAAACGAAAGATGTGGGCATCAAAATGTATGCCAGGAATATAAGAATGTACTAGAAATATTGTGCAAGTTGTCTTATTACATAAACATGAGTAAGATGGAGGGTCAAAATATGTGTTTCCTCCCTGGAAAGATTGTGTGAGATATAATTTCCATATTCGTTAGCCAAAATGCGTGATGGTTGAAGCAGTGCATCAAAATCTGTTTAAAAAAGAAACAAGAGCTTCATTTTTGACCGTCTAAGGCTAGTCAGATGGGAAAAAGGCTTTGATGTCATATCATGTATCTCGGACTCTATGACGATGAAGCAGTCACTCTCACAATTCAGGAGCAGTTTATAGTAAAGAATGGCTGTGTATCAAATTATAAAAAATACTAGCAGTATCATAAAATTTATCTGGGTGATCTCAGAACGATTGTGTTAAAACGATGGAAAATGTTTTTGTGTCTTTTAGTGAAAAAAATTGCAAATAAAAAAATTACAAGGAGATACTAGAGATGTATGAAGCAAGATATAACGTAATAAAATAAATGTGGGAGCAGAAATACACTGTACGGTCTTATAATTACGATGAAAAAAAATTTTGAAGAGAGAAGAGCTGCTGTGACTTCAAACAGCATTAATAAAAATGGCAGAGTTTTATCAATGCATTCGCTCTGAAGCTTAGATTGTTCTTGGATTTTCCGAGATTTTTCAGTATGAAACGTC
>JABUSY010000045.1 GCA_021442455.1 Lachnospiraceae bacterium
CCCCCCCCGGTCTGAATATTTCCGCTTCAAAATTTGTAACAAAAGACAATTTTATAGTCATTTTTTCATAAGTAAGATTGAAAAGACCAGATTATATTCTCACTGCATCTTAAAAAAACACACAAGCGAATGACATACTTCAGAAAAGATGAAAAATGCAAACAAGATTAGCTGTGACGAAACGTCCTGACAAAATAATCAACGAACTATAAGCTTTCCCTTACCAATACATAGAGCTGTGTATCAGATAAATCCTCACACTACTGATAAGTCCAGTTTAACGTTCTACTAGAATATGGTTCATTATCCTCCTCTACACCATTCCTAACAAAAGTCTCCTTCTTGATTACTGTACCATCTTTTCTAAACCAAATACCATAACAATATAAGGAAATCTCCGAAACATGACATTGATAACACTGCGACTATGCTCTTTTAAGGCTATATGCAGCACCCAGCCGACTCCTTTAGATAGCCTCTCAATGACCTTACTTCCTCAAAACTGATACAGGTCCCCATCCATTTCCAAGATGGACCGAAGTTTGCAACTTTAGTCGGTTAAGGAATAACCAGAACCATCTACTTAGTATCTTTATAAACAATTAGCGCATGCCTCAGAAGCTTGACACAGATTTATCTCATGCACACGTTGGGTAATTCAGCTTTTCAATTGTTTTATTACAATTCCAGATCTTTCTCCGTTAGACATGGCAAATATCTCTTAAGCTTCTCTACTTTCTCCAAAAACACCGGATATTCCCTGAAAAAAGGCTTTTGTTATCTGTTCTCAGCCATTCTTCTGGAAAGAGAATAATTCTCATTCCAGCCACGCTCTCAAAGTTTCCCATATTCCTCTGCCAACGCTTTAAAAGCCGGAAGAGATCGGATGATTCGATCGGTAGTTACACAATAGGCAATCCTTACATATCCAAGCGTACCAAAATCATCTCCCGGCACCAATAGCAATTCATACTTTTTCGCCCTCTCGCAAAAAGCACCAGCATCTTCTTCCATAGCTTTCACAAACAAATAAAAAGCTCCTTCCGGATAAACACAATCATAGCCATAATCCGTAAGCGACCAATACAACAAATCTCGGTTTTTTTTATAGACGCTCAAATCTGATACCTGGCCAGCACATTTCGCAATTACATGCTGAAACATGCTTGGAGCACAAACGTATCCCATCGCTCTCCCTGCTCCGCAAATGGCGGCGTATATATCTCCCGCATCACTGATCTCATCCGGCACCAGTATGTAGCCGACTCTTTCTCCTGGTAACGAAAGAGATTTACTGTAGGAATAGCAAACTAATGTGTCACTATAGTATTTCGTCAGATACGGCACCTCTAGGCTTCCATCATACACCAGCTCTCGATACGACTCATCAGCAATCAGATAAATCGGATGTCCATACTCCTCCTCTTTAACAGAAAGCAGATCCGCCAACTTACAAACAGATTCTTTCCGGAACACGACTCCAGAAGGATTATTAGGTGAATTAATAATCACAGCTTTTGTTTTCTCAGAAACAGCTTTCTCCAACCGCTCAAAATCAATCTGAAAACTATCAGGCTCTGTTGCCACCTCCCTGAATACGGCCCCTGCAGTTTCTACAAACACTCGATATTCCGGGAAAAATGGGGTAAAGGTAAGGAATTCATTCTCCTGCACACATAGTGCAGTAATACAAATTTTTAGAGAAGCCGCAGCTCCACAGGTTATGTACAGATTATTCTCATGAAAAGTTGTACCGAACCTTCGGTTCAAATCTTCCGCAATTGCCTTTCGCGTCTTCAAATCTCCCTGAGCAGAGGTATAATCATGTATGTAAACATCATCCTGTGTATCAAGAAGCTCTCTGACAGCCGCTTTCACACTATCAGGCGCAGGTACATTCGGATTTCCAATACTGAAATCAAAAACATTCTCGGCTCCTATCTCTGCCTCCCTCTGTTTGCTATATTCAAAAATTTTACGTATTACAGATCTGTGTTTCCCAAGCCTACACATTGTTTCTGATATCATAAAAATTCCTCCTTTGATTTTCTTTCTGAATGCATGTGTCGTATGTATTATATCTCAAACATATTCCTTAGTAAACAAAAATGCGGCAAAGATCCTGAGGTTTCCTGCTTGATTAGCATTCATAAATACTAATACTTTCTGTAAAATTTAAAATCACTGATGTTCGAATCGAAATCACGACATTATATATACTCCAAAGAAATGTATTACTTGATACTCTGGAGTATACATTCCAAAACAGCGTCATAATGAATTCTCTGATGGGGTATGATATTCAAATGCATCGCAAATCGTTCCGCTACTGGCACAAAAAGTATATGAAAGACTGCCACTCTGTATATAGAAAATGTAATTACTAATACGAAACTCACCAAATCATTTGTAATTTCAGCAGGATATATCCGATGCTACGAGGTAAAAAAGTAAATGCAGGTTCAATGTACTTATCCAATGATAACACAGTATATGGAAATTTAAAGCATCCGACATAAAATTATTTGGCACCACTGATACCCATTACAGGAGAATGAAAATAGTATTCTGAATTAGGAAATGAAATTAGCTTCCATTAATTAATGGAAGACACAAAAGCAACGTCTAACACTTCTCATTCACATAAAAAGAATGTAACTTCTGCTCATGTTATGATTCTCATTCTCTTCACAGTTAATATTTTCTTTTCAGTTAGAATCCTTTCTTTATTACTATTACTTTAATATATCCGTCTCTCTCCACAGCATAGCAAATAGATAGCTGAGGCAAACATCGTCACATTGCACAATTTTCACAAAATCCTACATAATCACAATTCGTGCACACAGATTCATCACCAAATCCAAAATCTGTAATATCAATTAGAATAAAACCTCTAGATTTTCCGCATTGATCTGCTAGGCAAACCACAATCAAGATTCCACGCCCAAATAAACTCATTAATTTATCACCTGTTTTTCTCAATCAGCAACAAGTCCCCTCGCAAGCGTTTCAGGAACAAAGCTGCAGGCCGAATTATTCCATTAATCATAAATATAATTTTGAAAAATGCTGAACACAGGTCAGATTCTCAGTTACTATCACATCATTAAGCAGTATGGCTTGTATGAAAAATGCACTTCAAAATTATCCATTAACTCAAATCTCTGATCCTCAAAAATAATATTTTTTTGATTTTTCTTCAATTCTCATGCTATAATCCGAAATTAGAAAATTTTTCTAGGAACAATATTACCCTTAACCTCGCCTCTGACCACATCCAGATTGATAGCATCCAAAACAAGCCCACGAAAAAAATATTTTCTGACTCTGAAATTTTATATTTCATCTGCCAGTGTGCACTTTCCCTTATGAACACGATTAAAATCAGAATAACCATAACATCAATAAATAATATAAAAAGAAAATAATTACATTTGTCCAAATTTTTTCCTTAACTATAGCTGAACATTGCATATTCCTTTCTGAAAGATAGTTAAATTTTCTCATTCACATTAAGATAAACGTTTTTTGTATTTATATTGATCAAAAAATCTTTCGCTTCCTTTCTTTGACAATATCTGACAATATCAACGGCCTAAAAATCAATTGCCAAAAATCTACATTCTTCAAAAAAGAGTCTCTCATTATGAGCTCGCTGTTTAACGCTTTGCTGATTACAACAAATGGCCCATAAAATTTGTATAGCACACAGAAATATATATAAAGCACAAACTTTTCTTTCAGATTTTGAACCAAAACTGAAAGAATACTCACATACTAAACCATCCGATCTAACATATCATTCCAAAAATTATGAAACTATCTTTTTGCTCTTCTTCTATTTCCTAACAATATTGCCTAACAACCGCGGTCTAAAAAATAACCATTTTTCATTGAATTGTCAGTGTAATCAGGCCAATAATAGTTATCTTCTATCTTAATACACAAACAGTAAATCTCTCCAAAACTTCATAAATAGATGCTTTCAATATTTTGAACCTTACCGGCATCCTTCAGCCTCGAACCTCCGATAATATAATTTTTCATCGTTTTTACAGAGCAGCTGTAAATCTCCTCGACCTGACAGTTAAAGGAGCATTCACTATTCTTATTTCAAAATCATTGATTTTCATTTCCTCATACATGTTTTCAATCACTAAAAACTTAAACACGCCAATTAAGATACAGACAATTCCGAAGAACAACATCAGGATTACAGCATTTTTTTCTCTTTATCATCTGCAAAAACTGGCAGAAAATTTTCTGCTTTATCTCTTCCTTATCAGATACGACTATTATCTATAAATTTTTTATATGCACCCGGAAATACACTCAAAATCTTTTTTAATACTTACCAAAATATTTCGGATACCGACATCTCACTTCCTCTTTCACCTAAGCCAGACAGATTTACTTATCATACCGAATGAACTTACTGCGTGAAAGGGACCAGCAGATATTATCTTAAATAATCATTAAAAAACGATACCAACAACCTTTTAAAAACATAGGTGTCATTGAGCAATCTTGAATATTTTCTCTCATAAAATAATACATAAAACAATCTCTTTACCTTTTTCCATCAAGAATGAAATACAAATCTTAAAATCCTACCAGGATATTAGAATCCACATAAATTTTTTTTTGAGATTTTTTGTTGCATGTCCTTTAAGAACTGCTTTAATGCGCTTTCCTTTTCCAGATCTATTAGGTTGAAGTCATGATTCTCCCACGCTAACAAAAACATTCAATATGTAATTACCATGAAGGGGAAGTCGATGACGATTGGAAAAATCAACCTCCCACTACTTATTGATAACGCCATCAACATAATTAACACAGATAGTCTCTCTTTTCTAATAATTTTCGGAGATGCTATCACACAATTACATTTCTTCCGAACAAAGGTTATAACAATATGAGATATCTTCCTTCTACTAACAAAATTGACAGCTTTACGTCATGAAAAAAGCCTAAAAGAAACGTGACCTTTTGAGACGAATATGCCGCCGGTCATCAATGTTGACATTTCTTCTGAATACGCATATTATGATATGTGGAACTTTCTGGATGCAGATAACAAACCCTCACAGCTTGCTTTTTCGATAAAATATTATAATATTACTACCTAGGTCCTTAAAATTTCATAGCTTTTAGGTAACAAAGAACGTATTGTTAAGTAACATATTTAAATCCTTCATTAACAACCATCCGAATTATGAAAAGAAGAGATGGGCATGACTTCCATGAAAATTCTTCACCACGGAATCCAGCAAAAAACTCACTCACTGAATGATAACACCACATCAACCTTTACTGTATTGCTAATATCTCTACTCATTTACTAGAACGAAATCAGTACAAGATAGCTCAAATTAACAAATAACGCCTCTCAACTGCAGGTTTCACACCGAATCCTTGCCACACTCTCTAGGTCCTAATACGAAAATTTCTTTCCCAAGCGCTATGGAATAGATTATCATTTCCTCAACCTTCCGTCCCGTAACCTGTTCCAGTGCCCGTCGGTAGTACAGAAGTTGGCGTCCGTATTTTTTTGACAGATCACTACCGTCAAGTGTGTACACACAGTCTGTTTTGTAATCGACGATCACATATCTACCTTCTTCCTCAAAATACGCATCGATCGTCCCCTGAACAAGGACAGTTTTATTCCCCTTCCAAGATGGATTTGCTTCTCTGGCTGATATTGCCAATGTAAAAGGCTGCTCTCGCCAAAGGTTCCCTTCCATGGAAGCCTTTGTCATCCGTTTACCCAAAGATGATTCTAGGAATATTAAAAAATCATTTATGTCTAAATACTCTATATCTGTGCTAGATAATTTACCCGTTCTGACCATATCGACAATCTGGTCCTTAATAAATTTCCTCGCTTTTCTTCTATCATCTTCAATTTTCCCTATCTATACGTAGTCCAGACATTCCAGCACTCTGTGATAAATCATCCCTCGTGTGCTACTGTTTACCTCTTCTCGAACCTGCTTCATGAATTTTGGAATATAGGGAATGATGTCAGGTATAGCATACAATAGAAGCCCCTGCTCATCTGCACTTGCTTTTTTCAGCTCTGAAACTGTCATTTTCTCAGGAATTCCGACAAGATATTCATAAGGATAACGATAAGCTTTCTGCTTCTCCAGAAATTCTCGCACCTCCGGCTCGTGAACTTGCTTATCGTCTTTGCGACTCAGGTTTGCACGAATCAGTTCCTGCTGTACCTTGCTTTCTAGCTTAGCTTTCGTCATCTGAGAAGGAGTCATCACTTCCAGTTTGACGTAAGCTTCCTCCTCCAATTTTGCTGCTTCCTTGTTTCCATTAATCAATTGGTACAAAGGATAGAAGTTACTACTTCTGGAGAGGACGGTCAGTAGCCAATCCATATAACTTGCCGCTTTTGACAAAATGGCATAGCTAAGGCTGTCTTTCCATAAATTTCGCTGTATTGCACAGGTTTTCACACTTTTTTCTAGGTTATCTACTATTCCCGTCAGAATCATCTTTTCTCTCGCTCGTGTCATCGCCACATAGAGTACACGCATCTCTTCTCCCAGAAAATCTCGCTTCATGGCCTGCCTGATCGTTTGTTTCACGAGCGTAGATTTTCTGAATCGTTTTCTCACATCCACAGCGTCCATGCCAATTCCAAGACCAGCATGAAGCACTACCTGACTGTTTAGATCCATCTGATTAAATTTCCCGCCCATTCCAGATACGAATACCACTGGAAATTCAAGACCTTTGCTCTTATGAATCGTCATAATCCGTACGGTATCCATTGTTTCTCCATAAAGGTTGACTGCTCCGAAATCCACCTGGTATTTTTCTAATTTTTCAATGTAACGCACAAAATGAAATAGCCCGTGATAGCTGGTACTCTCAAATTCTACTGCCTTTTCCACAAGCATGTCCAGATTTGCTTTTCTCTGCTCACCGCCTGGCATAGCTGCCGCATAAGAACGGTAACCTGTCATGGAAAAAATTTTTTGAATGATCCGGTGCACGGGCGTATACGAAGCGATACTCTGTATATCCCGAAGCTGCCTACTGAAAGCTCTCAGTTTCTCTCTTAAAATGGATTCTTTGCCTCCAGCCTCATAAGCAGCGGAGGCTTCATATATAGGAAGCTCTGGCGAATGGCAGCGGATCTGCGCCAGCTCTCTGTCACTACAGCCTACAATAGGCGAGTGAAGGACTGCCGCATAGGGAATTTCCTGTCTTTGATTGTCACAGATACGCAGATAATTTAATACTGTAACTACTTCCACTGCTGAAAAATATCCGGATTTTGAAGTTGAATAGGCTGGGATTCCCTCGTTTTGCAAAACTCTTACAAATATTTCTGCCCATCCGCTAACAGAGCGGAGCAGAATCACACAATCTCGGTACTGAAGGGGCCTGTAGAAACCTGTAACGCAATCTGTCACCTGCATACTCCCCATAAGGCTGCGGATCTTCTTGGCTATCGTCAAAGCTTCAACCTCTATCATAGCTGTCCTACTGCGGTCATTGTCAAACGCAGGGGATTTCCGATCTATCAGCAATAATTCCGTCGTCAACATAGAGCTCTCCTCACCTTCCGGAAAATCTGCCCCCCTATGCAGAGACGCTGCTTCATCATAAGGAAACTCTCCCAGCTCCGGCTTCATCAGCTTTCGAAAAAAATAATTGACCATATTCAGAATCTGCGGCCTACTCCGAAAATTCTGATTCAGGTCAATTCTTTGATTGCTACTATCTACGAACGTATCCTTTGTGGAACAGCATGAGCTGTTCCACTGCCCGGCATGATCCGGATGACAGAATGTCCCATGGGTATAAGTTTGATATTTCTCTAGAAAAAGCTCCGGACGGGCCATCCGGAAGCCATAAATAGCCTGCTTCATATCACCGACCATGAACCGGTTAAAATTCCCTTTTTCCCTCCCGGATACCGCTTCCAACAGGTATTCCTGAATATAGTTGCTATCCTGATACTCGTCAATCATGATCTCAACAAATTGCTCCGATAATTCCCGAGCCACGTCTGTCCGTACCCATCCTTGGTCCGTCCTTGTCAGTAGAATATCCAGGGCAAAATGTTCAAGGTCTGAAAAATCCACAAGATTTTTCCACCGTTTCCGCTTCGCAAATTCTCTCATGAATTGCACAACTAAACGACAAAGCACCTCCATAAATGGTTTACACAAAGCGTATTCCTTCAGAACTGCTTCAGGATTTTCGGTAAAATACTGTTTTTGAATTCCTTCCAGCAACTTTTTCAGCTCTTCTCTACTTTTCTTAACTTTCTCACGCAGCCTGAGCTCTTCATTAGAAGAATTTTTTTTTCTCGCAAGCGGCATAAAAGACAGATTTTGAAATTCTTCGTATAATTTCCCGTAGCTCACACACCTCATAAGTCTCTCGATTAATTGTAAATCCGATGTAAGCTGTGGAAAATACACAGAAGGGCCTCCAGGTCGTTCCACAAGAGCCATGTTCTGCAAAGCCATTTCCCGGCAGCTAAATAGAAGCCTCTTCACTTCTTCCAGGGCCGCGCGGACCAAAGCAGATTTTTCAAACTCCTCCTCTGTGTTTATGCCGCATGCTTTCTGACAATGTGCCAGCCATCTCTCCGGCCAAGGATCACTGACAGCAAACTGATAAACGCGAAAAATTAATTCATCAAGCTTTTTGTCACTTTTGCCCGGTGCAAAAGCCTCCGTAAATTCAAGAAAATCCCTATCTCCCTTGGAATATTCTTTTTCTATTAAATCAGAAAGAACATTCCCCTTCAAAAGGTCCAGTTCCCCTTCATCTGCAATCCGGTATCCCGGATCCAGATCAATTCGGTGAAAATAATTCTGAATCACATACGTACAAAAACTATGAATGGTGCTGATTTGCGCATGATGCAACAAAATACCTTGTCGCTGAAGATGTTCATTCTCCGGGTCGCCCATGAGTTTCTCTTCCAGTGCCCTGGCAATCCTCTCTTTCATTTCTCCAGCCGCCGCTTTTGTAAATGTCACCACAAGCAGCTTGTCAATATTCACCGGCTGAACAGGATCGATTACCCTGGAAATAATACGTTCCACCAGTACAGCAGTCTTACCAGATCCAGCTGCCGCATTGACCAAAATATTTCTATCTCTGAGATGGATCGCCTGCTCTTGTTCCCGTGTCCACTTCACTTTCATGAATTACCTACTCCTTTCCCTGTTCCGTTTTGCGCCACAACCCAACTCAGGATTATCCTCATTTCCACCTGAACCTCTATCTCCTTCTCGCAGTTCTTCTCGCATAAGTTGCATAATTTTTTCCTGAGACAGTTTGCTCATCCTTCGATAAGAAAAACCTGGAATTCTCTCATCAAAACCACAGATTCCATGGTAAGGACAATAAGCACAACTATTCCTTTTCTCCATCAGGAACGGGGAAACTGTTGTCTCTCCATCCATCATTTTTCGCCCTATTTGACGAATTTTCCTGCTTGTGTACCTTTGGATGACTTCAAAATCTTCCTTTTCCACTACCTTGGAATACCATGTCAGGCTTCCATTCTTATTATATCCTATGGGTATAACGCTGGATTGGACACCCAAAGACAGCGTGCAATCCATAAGAGGTAAGATTTCCCCATCATTTCGAGTAAGTCCATCCATTTTGAATGCATTCAAAATTTCTTCCTGATCTTTCTCAGCTTCTACAGACTCTACTGTGACAAATGGATCCTGTATATGATAATAATAAATTCCGGCCGGCTCCACCTCTTTTTCAGGATGTTTTTTCTGTTCCAACTCAAGCGCAACATTGAGATACACCGCCATCTGCAACTGCATCCCATAATAAAGATCCAATAAATCCAACGTAGCACTTCCTGTCTTATAATCTATAATTTTTACATATATTTTACCAGTCGTCTCATAACGATCCATACGATCAATACGCCCACACAGCTTCAGTTTTTCATCCTTGGATAGATCAATATTGATAGAATCTAGATTCTCCCGTGCATCAAAGGATATTTCAAACCCTCCTGGCTCAAATGCCCCCTTACGGATCTGTTCCTGAAGCGCCCATATCGTGCACCGCATCATATTTTGAATCCTGGTAATAAAATATGTATTTCTACTGCTGCTTTGAAAAATCGTATTTCTATAGTCATGTACAATTTCTTCCAGTGACTTATCTACCAGCGAGTTCCGCTGTTTCTCCGTTAGCGCTGTCCACTGATATCCTCTCTCGGCCAACTTCTCTGAAAATTTCTTTAGAGTTTCGTGTATCACAGTCCCAACGTCAGCGACATTTAACTCGTATTTTTCCCGTTCCTGAAGCTTCAGTCCATACTTCAGAAAATGGGCAAAGGCACAGGCAGCAAACTGTCCCAGTCTGGTAGGCGAATTCTCCTGTATTTCTCCATACAGGGCTTTTGCCACAGCATGTCCGATCCCAGTCTTAGGATTTTCATAAAATGCAGCTTGCATCAGCTGTTCCAACTGCTTATCCTTTGATCGATCATTTTGGTACCAGCGATAAAGTTCCAAAAAACCCGCATCTGCTCTTCCTTTCCGGATATTTTGAAATCCCTCTATAAACAGTTCCATAGCGCCCGCAGACGTTTCCAACCGATCTATCATATTTCGTTCCAACGCCAACTTTCGTATTTTAATCTCTGGAAATAAACGTGTAATCACACCAATGAGATACGAAGGCATCAGCGCACTTCCCTTGGCATTCGCTTTGCAGTATGAGAGATATAATCGTTCAGAAGGTTTCGTCAAATTCAGGTATAAATAAAATTGCTGACGATACATCTCTTCCCGAGCAGTTGGCGATATCTCCACAGAACGGCTTCTCAGATACTCCCGATCTACCTCTGAGAGAATACCTGCTTTCGACACATGCTTTGGGATAATCCCCTCATTGATACCCACAAGAAACAGCACCTTGATATTCTTCAGTCGGATACATTCGATATCTCCAACTAGCACCTGGTCCTCTCCCAGTGGGATTAGAGTGATCTGTGTCTCCTGGAACCCTTCTTCCAGAATTTTCTGATAAACGTTAATCTTCATCCGCTCCCTACCCAGTACCTCTACCAGCTTATCCAACAGATTCATGACAATACCGTAAATCTGCGCATACTCTTTTTCCATGGCCACCTCGCCTGACGCATAAAAGTTTTTTTCCTGCAGCTTTAACTTCTTTTGTACATTATTCCGGACGATGAGCTGATAGAGTACTGCTGTCTTCCGTAACACCGTTGATTTCCTTTCCTTCATTCCCATAACAAATTTCTCCAGACCGGAGCGAAATCGTTTCCGTAACTCATTGAGACTGCTTATCTTCTTTGAATTCATAGCCCGATACACTCGGACCCAATCTTCCCCATACTGTTTCCATCCACGGATTCCTAGAGCCAATACGTAGTTTTCCAGCTCATCTGTCTCCTCTTTGCTAAAGTCTGTAAGACCACAACGAAGATAACGAAACACACTCTCATAGGAAAAATTTTGCACCACCATATCTATCGCCGATCGAATGAATTCTATTAAAGGGTTCATTAATACCGGATGATTCTGATCTAAAAAGAACGGAATACCTGCTGCCTCGAAGATAGATTCTGCTACTCTTCCATAAGATGGCAGATCGCCCGTTACCAAGGCAAAATCCTTGTAACAATATCCCTCTTCCCTGATCAAGCGCAAGATAGTTTCCGACACATAGGATAGTTCTTCAGCGGGTGCTTCTGCCTCCCACACAGAAATAGTTTCTTGCTTCTTTCTAAATTCATGCTTATCATAACGGAACAAATGTTGTTCCAGAAAATACATAGGCCATTTTCTGCCAAATTCTCGATGCATAACTGGCACTATCCAATTCATCGGAAGCACCTCTGTCCCCGTCTTTTTAGCCATATCCACCAGCTTACGTATCATCTGGTGGCTCATGTGGAACAACCTGTGCGGTCCGTCATTCCGATACTCCTCTTCCCGTCTGTCTAGTGTCACGACCACATATATTTGGCTACACAATCTATACATCTCACTTATTACCTGGTTTTGCACTGGCGTAAAACCAGTAAACTCGTCAAACACTACTGTGCTGTCCTTCAGAAGCCGAGATTTTCCAATCACGCCACAGAGCACCTCTGGAATCTCTTCAACCGTCAAATACCGTTCTAACAGATAATCTAAAAATCCTTTATAAACGATTTTCACATCCTTCAGCTTCCAGGCCAGAAGCCGAACGCCTTCCTGTTCCGGCATCCACTTCTTCAGATCCTCCGGCGCCACCTTATATTGCAAAAGCTCTGAAATCAACGATTTCATCTGAGCTATAGAGCCTGGTTTTCTCAACGTTCCTCCCAGCACCTTCAGCTTCTTCTTTCGATCCCATACCACCTTTTGTAGCACCAAACTCTTTCCCGTTTCCTCCAGAATCGAACGGATATTTCCACCAACTTCTTCAAAAATACGGTAAGCCAGCCTGTTAAAACTCAAAACATCGATATTCAAAGTCCCTTTTCTAGGATGAAGCGAAACCAATTCTTTCTCCGTTTGCATGGTCAACTGCTCCGGAACAATTACCAGATAATGCCGCTCCAGATGCTCCACAGACTCCCGTACAATTTTTTCATAGATATAATGTGATTTCCCAGAACCACTGTTCCCAGCTATTAATTGTAGCGACAAATGAACTTTCCTGCCTTCCAAATAATTATTTATAATTATTCTCTCATTGTACCATAAACAAGCAGGCAAAAAAACCGTTTTCCCATCTATATGCTGAAAATTCAACAAAACGCCAACTGATTGCAAAAATCTTTTTGTTCTTTCGTACCAATCTGGTATTTGAAGAACTTTCTCTCCTGCATCAGCATATACCTGTATTCCAAAGCACATGAAAACTCAGGGGATTTTTGCTACATGAAACATCATTCCTGCATCTCTGGAGGATTACACATCTTCCACAAAATCTATTTACCATCAGATAACAATCGGAATATCTATCGCATGCGGACACCCTTCCACCTTCATGATATGGATCGCCCGCGTCGCTTTTCATCTGTTCATTTCAGATATCTGAATGTTCATGCAAACTGCGTCAAATATTCCAAGAGGCATTCCGCATACAGTCTGCATCACCTTATAACCGTCAAACCTCGCTACTGCTTCAGCATCGTATAAATTTAAGATTGCGCAGAAAATTTTTATATTGATAAAATTGTTATCTGCCACCAAAAACACCTATCCTCAAACAAATACTTATGTATCTCCTCCCTCTTATTCCAGTTCAACCTTAAAAAAGCAGAATTTTTTCCAAACAACTTTCCTGCTCATCAGATTCACCAATTTTGTTCTTATGCTTAAGCTCAGCATCCGTACTCTCAATTCTGGTTGTAACAGTACTTCTGATATAAAGTTTAAACACATTCTTCATGAATGGATTCCATTATACCAATGTCCGAATAACAAATTTGTTAATAAACTTTCTCTCTAATCAGCCAGAATTTCTTTGATGATAACATCAAAACACCATTCAAGGTAAATTTTTATCGCAGTGCTCAATAAAATAATAAAAATTTTATTGATTTTTATTTCATCTTCACAGAAACATGTCTGTTAGATCCATTTCGTTCTAATCTTCAGACACAACCCGTCTTCATTTCGCTTGTACGCGTATACCAGGATTAAAGCTGTTCAATCGAATCGTAAATCAATAAAATCATCCAATTCAGAGTATTTTAGACTTCCCCATTTTGTTCATATCCAAAATATCATTGATAAGACTCAATAAATTGCCGAAGGGAAAAATTTTCAGACAATCTTCTACGCAATTCCGATCATCCGAATGAATTGCGGCGATAACATTCATGCTTGCAATTACGTTTATTAAAACTCGGGATGTTATAGTGCATAGCTAACAGAAAGTTACTCTTCTTTCACTAATGACAAGAATATTAGTCCTCCCTTTCCTTGATCTGCTATTCTGACAGCAGCATATCCTTCACATCTGCCTGTATAATAAACTTGTGCTATAGTTCTTATTGTCGTCCATCCTGATAAGCCGAAATAAAATTATATCCCTTCGACTTTTCTCCAAATTCTGAAGAATTTCGCTGACACGGAATTAGTTTCTCACTTCTTTTCTTCCATCCTATACATGTTCACCAGCTGATCCATAGAACCGTTATATTTTTTATGACTATCGATAAACAACCGTCTTTTTATCATACATTGTAACGCAACATATCCCGATATTCAGAAATTCCGCAAACTCAAAAATATATGCCATGATATTCAGCAATTTTTGCTACTCACGAACTGAATTTGAAAAGAAAATATTTATTTTCTTTCAACTAGATGTCCAATCATCCTGGTTTACAATCAAATCCGCTATACCGGAGAAAAACTCCTCTTTCATTATACTCAGACCTTTCAGATAATCAATTCCGGTATAATCTATAAGTTCCAGTATTTTATCGTTAATCACGTAACAATGTCCGTTGAACAAGATTGCACAATCCGATCATGCTTAGGAAACAGGGCATTCTACTATTTCCCTCATCTATTTTTCTTCGACTGTGCTTCTAATATCAGTATAAAACACATAAAACCACCAAAAATCGTCAATCATATGCAACATGCGAAAATTCCTTTAACATTGCTTCCTTCCATTTTCATGTATCCGTTGAGCTTCAGAGCCCTTCTCCTATTACGATAAACTCCTGAAGCTTTTTGGGGACCTTGATAGACCATCTGAATATACACCAAAAAAATATCGTTGTTTACAGTTTTTTTATATGCCAATCGACATATGTGGCATAACAACTTTCAGGTCTTCAGATATCACCCGAACAAGAATTCCACGACCGTCAGAAAATATCGTTCCAGTTGGTTTCACAAAATCAATTAAATGGAAGAGCAACATCCCAATTCATCAAATCTTCAGCTCATGCTCTTTTGCATCGAACCCTGAAACAACGTGTAAAACTTATAAGATTTCTATTTCTCCTGCAGAACATTATAACATTTTTCCAGACAATGTTTTTTGCCAATATTTTTTTTCATTCACAGACAAGAAATCATATACCGATATTCTATCCTCAAATTCACGAAGAATACTCTGATACAAGAATCTTTCCGCTGATATTTTAGTAAAAACTATGCAAAATTTTGCTGTCTTTCTTCCCAGATCCATACTGTGTCTATTCAGATAAATCTAAATCAATATCCTTATGACATATCCTGAAAAATACATCCAGATCATTTCCGATTTCCTGCAGTATTCTCTCTCGATCTTCCTCATAGATAACCCCAATGCCTCCTCCAAAATCACTATTTCAAATTTTTCTCTCGTATAACCGAATATATAATATCTATCAATTTCTTCAAAAATAAATTTCACAAGATGGTTAATCTCCCATTGATCCTCTTTCAATACAAAGATATGGCGAAATAAATAGTGAATTTAGTAAACAACCATACCTTTCTCCAATCTAGTGTTTGTGGAATACAAAATATGCAATAATATAATTCTGGATAACCGTTATAACCCTTCTTCACTACGATTCCACATCTTCAAAATAAATCATCTCTACAGCGTTCTACTTAAACATCTCGCTTTATTCTTCTGCAATATATTCAAACAGGTTCGACAGAGTGTCTGAAAAATAAACTATTTTAAAAATATTTGATACTCTGTAAATAGCAACCTCCAGGTATTGCATTGATGATATCCTGTATCTTTTCAGTCCTCCGTCAACTTTTTTCTGCAAACACAGGCTTTTTCCTCTGCCATTCTCTCTTCTGTCACATCCTGAATATCTTTCTACATGCACCGACTTTTCATTCCAATTTATTAATTTACTGCTAAGACAATCAATACGGTCATTGACAAGATAGCAAAATTTTCTTATCATAAGACTTTTCCTATTCCTATATCAAAACTCACATAGTTTATCTGAAATGCCTGTTTGATAATAGTATATTTTCTCCTTCACGCTAGCAAAATGGCTTGTCATGAGATTGCTTACATAATACGTTTTCGATATCACTAACGAACATATCAATCAACTCAATTGTCCACCGCTTTCTTCTTATGTGTAACCGATGATCCATCATAGAACTTCATTTATCATATCTATTTCATTCCAACAGTCTAAGTTATTCTTTTTCAAGGTTTTTCCTCCCCTCAAATAACATAGGGGTATGTTTCTGCAATAGCTCTTCCAGCCCCACACAACAAGAGGTCGTATTGAAACAGATATAATCATTACTGTAATTTTCAACAAATGAATGATTCTGAACAGACGGTGCAAAATCACTAGCAATGTATATTATTGTTCCAAATAATCTGTCGTATCTATAGAAAAAAGATCGAATCTTTCCAATCTCTCCAGCATTGTATATCATTACAATGACAGAAATGAATATGCAGTGTCTACCTTTACTGAAAATCATATAACCGTTCATAACCGGCATAATGATATCCAACAAGATCAATATAATTCTCTCACCTTATTTTTTTCAGTACTTCCAGAACCTCTTAATCATTCTCCGTTTCCAAAAACCTAATAACTCCCATCTCACGAATCATTTTTTTAGCATCAAATAAATCAAAAATACTGCTAATCAGCACCGCCCTCTCTCCAGTCAAAAAAGGCCATAAGTTTGTCCTCAATCATAGTAAAACACTTATAGGCCTTTCACTCCTTTCCCCAAAATACTCTCTCTCATACTCATATTGCTTCCAAAGCGTCAGTTTCAGCTTTTAATATCCATTGAAATTTTTCGGATGCTTTCTCAGATAATCACGGGAAAAGATATTCTTCGTAATCTTTTTCATGCCACAGATGAAGATGGTATACCTTTTTTGTAAAACCAATTTCCCGTATAGCATTTATTAAAGAATAAGCAATCTCCCAAACTGGACATGTACAAATACTAGTGCTTGATTAATATATCTTCAATTTTCCTAAAATCATAATCCGAAACGACTTTAAGAAGAATATCTACAATCAGATTCGACCCAATCATATCCACGAATATACTTCTGATATAGCTAATGCTTCACCAGCTGCACCAACAATATGCTTTCTATAAACGCATGCTCTTCCTTATATACTACTTCTTCCACTCCTGCTGATGCTCCGTTCAAAAAATTTGAAACAATTACCACAGCGCTTCATTACCCATCTCACTTAGCTTTTTGCATGTTCCCTTCTCCTCCAACCAGTCCAAAAATAGCTAAGTTGCTAAACATTAAAACTACTTGTTCATGGGCCATACACCTTCCATGCTAATCTCTATAATTTTTCCTTATTTTTGCTCATCTATTATCATATCTTCTGTATTGTATACTCCTTTTCTCTATCGCTTTGGATTCATAGTTAGCGTAAAATCCTAACGTTCTATAATTTTGAGGAATACCTGCCAGTTCCGTTCTATTCGGAGGTACCTTACCGCTTTATAAGATATCAACCTCGCCTCCAGAACCTTCAATTCTAAAACTGCATCTGTTTTATATCCTACCTCCTTCCAATAATATTGCAGTTTTTCCACTAGCTTAAACAATATCTGCGAAAACTTAAAAAACATCATTTCCCAGCAAGTTCATAAAATATTCTCTCTCTTCCTCAGGCATTTTTGCCATCGACTGCCACATTTTCCATTGGCTCTTTCTTTCAGCAATAACCTTAAACAGCTCTGATCTTTATCCAAATAGGTAAAATACTATATCACTCCAAGTCGAACAGCACTTAAATGTTCATTTATAAAACGACAGCAAAATTCATCTATGTCATTCGTTCACACATGTAAATATCATAGTTAAGGTAAAAATTTTTTTCCCTGCTTCACTGCCTCAAGGAAATAAGTGATATTTAGTCCAAAACTCATACAGAATGCTAGTTTCATACTATTGTTGAAAAGAAATTATAAAAAAATCAAAAAGTCAATTGACAACAGTTCAGTAAAATATTTTTTTATAAAATAAAAAATATTTTAACTTTAAATAAAGTTAAATCTCAATCGATTCTTCTACCTCTCCTTAGGTGATTTCTTGAGATACAAAAATCATGTGTGAATTTTTTGAAGGTTTTCTTCTGTATCAGGGGAATTGCACTTTTCCTATTCAATATGATTTATTTTTATAGAAGAATCCTTGACAAAATATTTCAGCAAGCAGATAAAGAATTTTCTGACCTAGCATATGTATAGATTTATAATTGTCCTTCTTGGCACAATGATTATCCAAAACTCATAACAATTAGTTTCGTTAACTCTAATATATTAATCCTCAGCCAAACAATTCCGCTGATGATAGTCTTCAATCTTGCCACTACAATCACAGCGTGTCTTAATCTGCTCAGCAGAATGAACGACGCCAGTTACCTAATTTAGTTATTGAAGATAACTTTTTGCACAAAAATACTGCCATTCATAGAAATTATTTTACACTGTTTTCAGTCACAAAAGTATACAAGAAACATTTGTTCTCTTTTACTTTGCTTCTTTTTTTATCCTGATGTTTGACATACCTAGCTCCATACCAAACTTCAGCCAAATTTAGAAATTCATGCCTTTATTTAATCTGCTGACCAATTTCCTTCTTAGGACTAGCTGTCGTCATTCTAATAGCAGAAATTATATAGAGATCCTCCTCTTTCGTAAATATTTCTTCAGCAACTGATACTGGCAAGTAAAATCAATTTTGAAAGTGTGATTCATTTAATTCTGATCTTCCTGATCATCAATATTTTTATTGATACTTCCAAAGAACACTAAAAACAGCAGAGTTAGATCTAATATATCAACATAATCAGCGCTTTCATTACCCTTCCCGTCTATATATCTATATAATCCTCCAATCCGCATGATCACTCCTATAACTATATGATGTTTTTTTAAGCGTTTGTAGAATAACAGACATGCTTTCTTTGAGGAAATTCAGCGAGGAACTCGAACTTCTTAACGAACACATGTCCAAAGCCTGAAGCTGGCCGACGAATTCTTGCACACAGAGGAATCAAAGGCTACCTTTAAAATCGTTTCCCTGGAACATGAAATCATCTGTGAAGATATACACAACAGTTGCAAAGAACATATGAATCTCCTGAAGCAAAGTCTTTGCTCTGTGTCTAAGAGCTATGTTTTCTCCAAATATATTACTGAATGGTGAGATACACACCTATCCAAAGAATCACGGCTCGCCCTGAGTCACTCTTACAAGAGCCACGAAATAAGTGTAATCCGTTGCTTGTAAACGCTGGTCTACAAAAATTCAGAAATGAAAAATACCTAAAGCGTTTAATATAGTCCTTAACAATTAGTTCCCGTCACTAGGCATCCACAAGATCCCCTCGCGGAAAGACGGCCACAAAGCCTATTTTGGATCCATGTGACAGGCACAACATTTAAACTACTGGTCAAAAAATCTCCAATAGAAATTTTTATATCCATCTCAGAACTGTTTGCGAATCGTATTTGTTTTGAAAAGTCATTCAAACTGCACGATAAATCTTCACTGGCGTATAGCTTAGCCGTAAACATGACATACAAAAACCATAAAGCTCATAAGACCCCAAGTGTTTTCTTTGATATTGCCTTACCTATCCTTCGGCATCAAGAGCTCCAGATTCACCAGAGGATCCAACACATCTAGGGAAAACTCCTTCAGCTCATCATTTTTCGCCAATATCCAGATAGTATTGACCCAGATTTTTCACCAACGTCTTTGATATAAAACAGTTCATCACATACAGAACATATAATCGTCATTATAAATCGATCAGATCAAATCACATGCAAAAAGATCGCTGGTTTTGAGCACCATTTCCCACGTCTGATTATAGATTTATCCATCAACATCTGCTCTCTGGCCTTGATATTTTCATAAGTTACATCATGCTTTCCCATCTCTTCCTGTAGAATATCCAGGAAATATACCTATATATATACCTACATAGCCTCTCTGTATATCAATCTTTCTCAATATGACTCCCAAACACTATATCAGTAGTTCCAAAGTAAGACATAAGAACAGCAATGATATTTCACCTGATAATTTCTAGTAATAACTTAAAAACTCTGGCTGTCACAAGCAGAACCAATATCAAATCCAGTCCTGCAAAAATATGCCAATCAAACGTTTTGTTACTCCATCGCCTAAAATATTCATAGATATCGACACAGATGAGCCTGACCGATTGTAAAATCATCAAATTTTTTCTGTAAATATACCTTCCCATTCATCATTTGCCAACAAATTGGAAATTATCGTAACTCCGGCCAGCACACATGTGCCACACTCAGCAGAGCCAGTGCCAAAAAAAATTTAATACACTTCTTTATCCACAAGCAGATGTGAAATCGTACATCAAGCAAACAATAAAATTATAAACCTTTTCCTCATTCCTTGGCCAGACGCGATCTTCAGCCAAGCGTAAAATGACGAAATTCACAAAATTCGTTATTTATAGAGTTTTTCTGCATGTTTCAGCAGATAACTTGTAAAATACACACAATTACTCCTCAAAACAAGTTTGAACTCTTCTCTGACCTCATGTAAAATTCGTTCCTTCCATAAAAAATCGCTACAAGTATATTGTATGTAGCATTAATAAACTTTGCACTCAGCCATTGTCATCTTCCAAATCTCTTCCACAATTCATCCAACATTTTCCACACAAGCATCCAATAGAATCTTAGGAGTGACTACTGCAACCTCTATAAATCTCTCTTGCATCTCAATCCTTCCTATCTGACTCCACCGCTATTTTTTGAAAATTGACCGTTATCGAATCCATCTTTTTCACTTCTTCGCCTTCAATGACGAGAAAATTCCTAATTTCAGAAATTACAAATATATACACATTACTACAGACATGACGCTTCAGATCAATAGATTTTCCCTCATTATTAGTTGCTATAGTTCCTTGGATCCAATATGCTGTGCAGAAACTCTGTGTCCATCCTGTATCTGCTTTTCAAAAGTTGTTCTGGCATCTTTCCAAGCTCTAGCATCTATCTCACCAAAACAGCTTATGAAAAATTCATCTCCAAATTTAAAATTGCTTCTTCTAAAATCCCGGAGCTTAACTGTACGATAAAGCCTTTAACCTGTTTTACATTTATTATTATTCTTCTTAATTAGAACTCAAATTTCACATAAGAGATAAGAAAAACCTGCTCACTGAATGTGCAATAATAAGCTAGGTCCATCCCCAGATCTTCTCGGTCGAAGCTCTCATCTATCCGAAGAAAATTCTTTCAGCCTCAGTGTTTTCAGAACAGTTAAATAAGCTGTACTTATGAGCTCGCTCATGTGCATCTTCACAAACTTATTTGCCTATATCAACAATCTTCTGACTGTTTATAAATTCTTTCGCCAGACCTTTGGAATCTTCCAGCACAATGTTATCCTACAGAAGAGCGGTTTTTTCTTTATCTGAAATGCCAGAATATCCTTGTCGTTATCATAACGTTCACATTTCTCTGGGAATTAAAATTCTTCTCATTGCTGCTATAGCCACAAAACTGGTATTATACAAAACCCTTCTCAACCAACCAACTGCTCTGTTTCCGAACAATTTCAGATTTCTCCACTTACAACCGTTACTCTTAGACTTCTACAGTATTTGATTATCATATACAAGTCTATATTATATCTATCCAATTTTTTAAACTTTTCCCCGCTCTCTGGCTATAATATATATCCTCTCGCTGTCCTCATTCGGCACATCTTCTGTAAAAGCTTCAAAAGCATTCAGAAATTCCATCCCCGCCTCCTTTAGAAATTCTTTGATCTGTTTCAGCTCATAACCTCTCTGATAATGCACCTCTTCACATTTTCTGTAAAGGTCCCCATCCTCTTCTTTCAGAAATATGGTTAACTGGTATTCGTTAATATTCTCATCTTTATCATAATAATTGTCCCAGATGAAGCTGCTTTCTTCTCTGTTTTCCGCAATCGTCGTATTTCCAATCTTCTTATACTTATCAATCGTATTGAGATCAAACAGAAAAATTCCGCCTGGATCCAGATAATGATTCACCAACCGAAACACCTTCACCAGTTCCTCATCCTTCAGGATGTAATTCAAACTATCGCAAACACTCACCACTGCCCGAACAGTTCCACACAATTCAAATGTTCGCATATCTTGCTTCATATACAAAATATCCAAACTAGATGCACAATGTTTCTTCTGAGCGATTTTCAGCATCTCCCCAGAATAATCCACCCCAATCATATCAAATCCAGCCGCCGCCAAGCGCTCAGTCATATTTCCGGTTCCGCACCCTAGTTCCAAAATAAGCCCATCCTCTATGCCATAGCTACGTAATAATTTTATCAGATAAACACTCCATCCATCATAATCCACATTATCCATAAACAAATCATAGACTATCGCAAAGCTTTCATACACATTCATAGCAAAATTCTCCCTCAGTAAAATCTTTTACATGCACTATAGCTGATTTCCGTCGAAAAGCAAATGCTATTGCGTTTTTATAATAAGAGGATGATGGATACCCGAACGAAAAAGCAGCAAGGAGTTCCAAGCGATACAGTGCCTCTCGACAAATGTAAAATCAATAGTTTCAGGCAATAAATCTGGAAATAAAAACAAAGAGACTGGCATCAATAAGCTACAATCAACCAGTAAAAATACTGTATAATTTGAGTAAGCGATTTTCCAGATTTGATCAAAAGAAGAATCGCCAATACCAAAAAGACGATTAAAAAAGGCATGGATAAAATTTCACCGTTTTGTAAAAATATGAGATAATCATTACACTAGCAACAGCACAGAAACAGAACGTAACAATGTATTTCATCAGCGCTGTATAATTATAAAAAAGTATTGTATTTTTTACCGAACCTGAATCTCTGAAATACCAAATAGCGAAAATCTAATCCTAAATGAAAAACTTTAAAAGATTTATTGCAAAAAATTCTTAACGCATTTGATGAATCTGTTTCTCTGAAACGGATGAACTGTGATATTCATATTACTAATTACTGAAACCAACTAGACTAAAACTTCCTCACCCTTTGAAATTCGATTCCAGATTATTGAATTTTAGTAAATATGTTAAATAAAAGGTTCAGCAGCTATAAGTACAATGAATTTAACAAGCCTTGACTACAGAATAGATATAACATTTGCTAAAACCAGCGATATAATTTCCTAACAGTCTGAAGAAAAGACAATAACAAATTATGTGTCGAGAAAAAAGCTGATGCCAACAGAGTTACGTAAATCACATTAGGCAATATATTGACATCATAGACACCTTAACTGAAAAAACATGAAAATCATCCAACAGATACCGGTCTGCAATCAAAATGTTTCATGGACTATGATATTATCGTAAAGCGAAAACATCTATGAAGATTTCATAAATAAAACCTTCATGTTCTTGCTTGACAAAGAAAGCATATTCCTTTATTTTTATTAAACGAAATATATACAGCTGTTTACTGTAAAACAGTACCTTTTTATTTATCTTCAGTAACACTTGCCTCAGAGATAGATACTGTCTTATTATCCTTATATAATATAAACTATTTTATATATAAATTTTTATATATAAATTGATTTACCTCTTTCTCATATCAGTAAACGATTGCAGACAGCTTTCTTTTTATTTCCTTCTTTGAAATTTGAATTATTTTGCACAATACTTCAGAGGGATAATAATCTCTCAACTAAATATGTATGTCATTCAAAAACATGGCAAAATCACTTGCTAATCATTTCACTACCTTCACCTTCGGCTTGATGTCTGCTTTTATACTGTCTCCTAATCGTTCAAGCAGAATTACATCTCCCTGGCGGATATTACCGCCTAGGATCAGCTTTGCGGCTAAGTTTTCCACATATTGCTGAATAAACCGTTTCAACGGCCGAGCACCATAGACTGGATCATAGCCTCTATCTACAATAAACTCCTTCGCCTCAGGCGTCAATTCAATGGACAGCATCTGGCCTTCCAGGCGTTTATTCAGATCAGCAACCAACAGATCCACAATGTGTCCGATATTTTCCTTTATCAGCGGTTTAAATAAAATAATCTCATCCAGACGGTTTAAAAACTCCGGACGAAAATGAGTCCTCAAGTCGTGTTGTACCATCTTCTGCGCTTCTTCCAAAATATCACCGTTTTCACTAATCCCATTCAGCAGATACTGCGAACCGATATTCGATGTCATGATCAAGATAGTGTTTTTAAAATCTACCATACGTCCCTGGGAATTTGTAATACGGCCATCATCCAACACCTGAAGCAACACATTGAACACATCAGGATGAGCCTTTTCGATCTCATCAAACAACACTACTGAATAAGGTTTTCTCCGGACAGCTTCTGTCAGCTGTCCGCCTTCCTCATATCCCACATATCCAGGAGGCGCTCCAATCAGGCGGGATACAGAATATTTCTCCATATATTCACTCATATCAATCCGCACCATATTATTTTCGTCATCAAACAGCTTCTCAGCGAGAGTTTTAGCCAGCTCTGTTTTACCAACACCGGTAGGCCCCAAAAATAGAAAGGAACCGATCGGCTTTGTCGGATCTTTAATACCCGCCTTAGACCGGATAATGGCATCTGAAACCTTAGTGACAGCCTCATCCTGACCGACAATTCTCTTGTGCAGCTCATATTCCAACTCTAGGATCTTCGTTTTTTCACCTTCTGTCAACTTGAAAACAGGAATTCCCGTCCACCTAGAAATGATCTTGGCAATTTCTTCGTCTGTAACACTTTCATGAACCAAAGATAGGTCCTGACTCTTCACCCTTTCCTCTTCTTCTTCTAACTGCTGCTGCAGCTTTGGCAGCTCACCATACTGAAGTTCGGCTGCTTTATTCAGGTCATAGGCTTGATGAGCAGCCTGAATCTGACGATTAATATCTTCAATCTGTTCTCTCAATCTAGAAAGTTTCTCCACAGAGGTCTTCTCATTCTCCCACTGAGCTTTCTGTACATTAAAAGCATCTCTCAGTTCTGCCAGCTCTTTCTGAAGATCTATTAGCCGTTCTCTACTCAGATTATCCGTTTCCTTCTTCAGAGCTGCTTCTTCAATTTCCAGTTGCATGATCTTCCGATGCAGTGCATCCAACTCAGTTGGCATGGAATCCATTTCCGTCTTAATTAAGGCACAAGCTTCGTCCACCAGGTCAATGGCCTTGTCCGGAAGAAAACGATCGGAGATATAGCGGTCGGAAAGTGTAACGGCAGCTACCAAGGCGCTATCTGTGATTTTCACCCCATGAAACACTTCATATCGTTCCTTTAAACCACGCAAGATAGATATTGTGTCCTCTACGGTAGGTTCATCCACCAGAACAGGCTGAAAACGGCGTTCCAAGGCCGCATCCTTTTCGATATATTTTCTATACTCATCCAGCGTCGTTGCTCCAATGCAGTGTAGCTCTCCTCTGGCAAGCATAGGTTTTAGCATATTGCCCGCATCCATAGCTCCGTCTGTTTTGCCAGCTCCCACAATCAAATGAAGTTCATCGATAAACAGTATAATCTTTCCTTCACTTTTCCTTACCTCCTGCAAGACAGCCTTCAGACGTTCCTCGAATTCTCCCCTATATTTTGCACCTGCAACCAGAGCTCCCATGTCCAGCGAAAAAATTATCTTCTCCTTCAGTCCTTCCGGCACGTCTCCGCGAACAATCCTCTGCGCCAACCCTTCAACGACTGCCGTCTTTCCGACTCCAGGCTCACCAATCAGAACCGGGTTATTCTTTGTCTTTCTGGAAAGTATCCGGATCACATTCCGGATCTCTGCATCACGGCCGATGACTGGATCAAGTTTCTGATTCCTGGCTTTCCCTACTAGATCCGTACCATATTTATTGAGTGTATCATACATGTTCTCCGGATTATCTGTAGTCACTCGCTGGTTACCCCTAACTGTACTTAACGCTTGTAGAAACTGTTCTCTTGTAATACCATATTCTCTCATGAGCTGTTTAATCGAAGGACTAGAATGCCTCAATATTGCCAGGAACAGGTGTTCAACTGACACATATTCATCACCCATGGTCTTTGCTTCATCTTCTGCGATCACAAGAGCTTTGTTCAAATACTGACCAATATACGGCTGCCCACCCTGAACCTTAACCCGCGCCTTCAGTGCTTCGTCAAGCCGGTTCAGAAAAAGATCTTTCGGAATCTCCATCTTTTCTATCATTTTAAGAATTAGGCTCTCATCCTGATGCAGAAGGTTATATAGCAGATGTTCCTGCTCAATTTCCTGATTACCAAACTCATAAGCAGTTTTCTCCAGATCCTGCACAGCCTGCAGAGATTTCTGAGTAAATTTGCTGATATTCATAAACACACCTCCTTCTATATTCTTACTATTCCTCATTTTTCTATCACAAATATCACTAACACTATTAATGCTATTAAACATCAAACGCTAACTCAACAGTTTTATGCTACGCTTTTTCTCCACAAGCTTGTTCATACTCTTTTAATTTCTTCCTGGCTTTTTCGTTCAGATTCCTTGGAACCTCAATCTGAATGCTCACATATTGGTCGCCACACGTTTCTGAACTTTTGATGAATGCAACACCTTTTCCCTTAAGCCGAATTTTGCTTCCTGACTGCGTTCCTTTAGGAATTTTTACCTGAACTTCGCCATACAACGTCTGTACAATGGCTTCACCTCCAAAGACCGCTGTGGTAAAAGGAATCGAGAGCGTCGTGTAAATATCTGCTCCTTTCCTTTCAAATCCCGGTTTATCACCAACCATCACTTTCAGCAATAAATCTCCAGGACTTCCTCCGTCAATGCCAGGCATGCCTCTTCCGCGAAGACGTATGCTCTTCCCATTTTCTATACCCGCAGGAATGTGGACTTGCAAAGACTTTGATTTTCCTCTCTCCGAATCCTCCAAACTGATAATCTTATCACAGCCAAACGCAGCTTCATCGAAACTGACCGAAACTTCAGCCTTCAGATTTGAGCCTTTTCTACAACATTTTTTTTGACGGGATACATCATCAAAGCCGTCATAGTAAAAGTTTTGAGATTCATAGCCTCTAGTTTTTCCACCACCAAACACATTACCAAATATATTTCCAAAGATATTATCCATATCCCCTTTTTCAAAATGATATTCTCTGTAATTACTCTGCGGACCTCCTGTCTGTGCTCCATAAGGATCCGTATCTGACATATTCCCGTCAAAAGCGGTATGTCCGAACTTATCGTATAACTTTTTCTTCTCAGCATCGCTTAACACTGTATATGCTTCTGTTATATCCTTGAATTTTTTTTCTGCCTCCGCATTTCCTGTATTCGAATCCGGATGATATTTCTTCACAAGTTTACGGTATGCTTTTTTTATGGTCTCAGTATCCGCATTTCTTCCGATTCCAAGTATTTCATAATAATCTTTTTTGGCTATCAATCTCATCACCTCCTGACATTAAGACCCACTCCAACGAGCCCTTTTCTATAAAACATCCCCGGAAGTAATTCCGGGGAATATTGATGATCTTACCTGTTATCCTTCGATTGTCACATAGCATTTTTTCTCTTCCTCCGGACTTTTCTTCGGGATATCTAGTATCAGGATACTGTCTTTATATCTCGCATGAATGCTATCTTGCATAACATTCCCGCTTACATAAAAGCTCCTGCTCATACTGCCTTCATAACGTTCTCTTCGATCGTCATGCCTTTTAACTGCACTAACTGTTAGATATCCATTCTTCAACTTCACTTTCACCTCATCTTTTCGAAAACCAGAAAGATCAACAGCTACTTCAAAGCTATCATCCTTTTCCTTAAAAAATATCAGTTTGCATTATATAGCTTCTGTACATTCCATACAAAGCTTTTTCCACATTCAACATTGTAAAATTTAAAATGTTAGATATCACCAAATATCATCTCTCCGTCTATAGATAACTAAAATGTATCCAATATCTATATCTACGAAAAGTTGTATAATTGTTATAGAACACCAAGGCTTCAATAATTATGCCTTACTTTTTTGTTCTATATGTAATATAACACTCATTATCAGCGCTGTCAAGAGTTGAGTGCTAATTTTTTATCCTCTAACTCTTCTTAATTAAATACATACCAAATCTGTTCTAAAGAAAGGAATTATCCTGCATCATAATTATATCTTCAAAAAATATGTACCACCTGAACTAACTCATGATTCCAATTGCAATGAACCTTTCTTTGGATTAAAACCAAACAAATAACCTCCAGTTGAACCAAGCATTTTCCCGGAATACTGGTAAAAACTGAAAATACAAGAATTCCGATTAGCCAAATTAACGGATAGAAGACAAAATAAATTGCTAGATTTCTTAAAGGAAGTAACACTGACACAACACAATCGGAATTGCCAACAATGCCAATACACAAATAACCGCAGCTATCAATCTCATCTATGGAATTTGTTTAACAGATAATCTCATCCTCCGTCACAATCAGCTAGATTTACAGCAACACTTCTTTAAATTGACAGTAAAACACTGAACAAGAACAAATGAAATCTCCTCATCCCATGCCTATAATTCTACTAGAGCATAGTTTTATTGTGTATTTTCACAATCTATTAAATTCATCGTCGATTAGACGCAAAATTGGCCATCCTCGCTGTAACACTCAGATCGACCATATCTTCCGTTATTTTTTCCTCAACTTAACATATTCAAATGCTGTTATATGATCCGTCTTACAGCAAGAATATCTCTGTATGCTGCATTGTTGCTGACCTTAATGCCAGATCTCTCATCACTTGCGTGTACAATTGCACCACTGCCCATGTAGATCGCTACATGTCCGTTGTAGCAAACAATGTCTCCCGGCTTTGCTTTCGCATAAGATACTCCATATCCGTCGCTGCGAAGTGCTTCCGACTGGCGAGAAATATTATAACCAAAATGTGCATATACCAGATGAACAAATCCTGAACAATCAGTGCCGTTCGTAAGGCTGTCGCCGCCCCAGATATATGGATGACCTACAAATTGTAGAGCATAGTTTACAACATCTTGTCCCGTCACGCTTCCTGTATGAGTATTAGGGCAAAACCTTCCTTTGTCGTTTTCATTGTTATCCGTAATATCATCATTACTACCGCCATGATTATTCGACTGATTATTTTGCTGAACAGCCTGCTGTTTTGCTTCTTCTGCCTGCTGTTTTGCTTCTTCTGCCTGCTGTTTTGCTTC
>JABUSY010000053.1 GCA_021442455.1 Lachnospiraceae bacterium
TATTTTAATTTTGTAAAAAGGAGGAAATCATGGACGACAAACGTTTTAACACTCTTCGGCTACTTGGAATCACTATTTCTTACTATCGCAAAACTCGTGGCTATACTCAAGCACAACTGGCTGAAAAAGTTAACGTCAGCCGTACGCACATGAGTAATATAGAAGCACCTAATGCAAAAACCTCTGTCTCACTGAATCTTTTGATTGACATCGCAGATGCCTTAGAGATTCCGGTAAAATGCTTATTTGATTTTGAAAGCAGAGAATTTTAACCATTCTTTGCACAACTTATATATTTGGCAAAATTCTGTCACAACAATCTTTCATACAACTTAAATTTGTATTGCCTATTGCATTACATATCGATTAATAATAGTATGAAAACAATACCAAAATTTCCTTCAAGTAATTCTATTGTTTCTATAAATCAGATAGAAGTATTTTTGCGGTATGCTTTCTTCCACTTTTATCATAGCTGTGGTTGTGGCGGATATTTATTCCCTTAGCACACTCCACACATTTCAAAAAAAATTTTATTGCAACTCTCTTCACCTTAAGATGATCTTCAGTACATTTTACCAGCATATCCTTGAGTGAATCTGATTACACATTAACTTCTCTAAAATTATGTAGCTTTATGTCTATATGTACTAAAATTCTGATATTTTATTCATTATCACGGCCTCCGTGGCAATTGTAGATGTAAAATTAGTATCAAACTATTGAATATCAAAATAGCAAGCTCCTTTTCACTAAATATAAAGCCAATACCAATTTTGTAGGAAATTGCCACTGAACAACTGTTCCACCATACACATAATTTCCCCGATGCTCTCTTTATCCGTCCGCGCAATGTAATCTCATTATAATTGACAGTTTCCAGAGAAACCTACGGATGAATCCCAAACTCTTCTGACACACTTACTAAGGTGATTCTATTGTAGATTATCAGACGTAAGCAGTCCGTATATTCATGGCATCTTCCTTATGTCTACATAGTACTTTCCATCAAAATTCTTCGACACTGTCATGTCCATATTTTGGATGCACAGATTGTTTACTGTATTAATCGCCAGTCTTCTTATCCAACTAGCTAATTCACTCTGATATCGCAACTGAAGATCCAACCTAGTCAATGTCCAGATAAATCTTATTTTCTGCGCTCCTGCACACTGTTTTCAGTAAAAAAATCATTATGCAATACGATATTTTTGATTTTTCAGATGCATCTTCTTTTGACTCATCTTTTTGATCAACTGTGCATCATTAATGACATCGCTGATCATTATTTGTTGTTTTAAATTTGTACAGCAAACTTCTCACAAATTTAAAAATTACTCATATATTTCTAGTATCACAAAAATATCCCTGATCGAACAATGAAATCTTTTTACTTTTCTCCTTCACAATCGCCATGTCTTTTTAAATTATTTTGTCAAAGTAAACTTTCGATGGATACCAGAACTTTATAGCTTCAAACCTTTGCTCAGGGTTCCTCCTTTTCATTGCACAATTCCGATTAATAATTACCAAGCAACCGTAGAGAACTTGCCTCGGATGAAATCCCTTTCAAAGCATTCTTCACAGCCGAGCTATTTAGATTCCCCTCAAAATCAATAAAAAACCTATATTCCCAGTTTTTCTCAGAAATCGGCCTGGAGTCGATTTTAGTCATATTTAGATTATTGTAGATGAAATGAGCTAGAATATTATATAGAGAACCAATTTCATGAGGCAATTCAATACAGATACTAATCTTTTTGGCATTTTTATCAAAACATTTCTGATTTGATATAATGATAAAGCGTGTGAAATTCGATCTTCCCGACAAACAGCCTTCTGCTAATATCTTCAGTCCAAAATGCTCTGCCGCATACTTACTAGCAATGGCAGCTTGACTCCTGTCCCCATCCTGCGCCACTTTTTTTGCTGCCATAGCTGTATTCAGTATTTTCTTCTGCTTCCAACCAGGATACTTTTCTAAATAGTTTCTGCATTGAGCCAGGCCTTGAGGATGGGAATAAACTGTCCGAATATCTTCAAGAGATGCACCTGGAACCGCCATCAGAGTATGATCAATTTGTAGGATCTGCTCTCCTACAATATAATTAGGATACTGAATCATCAGATCATAGATGTCGGACACACTTCCAGCCGTTGAATTCTCAATCGGAAGGACCCCGTAATCCACTTTTTGTTCTGCCACCTGCTGCATAGATTCCTTCCAGGTCTCTACATGAGAACTTTCGATGGTATCATCAAAGAAAGTTCTCATTGCAGCAAAACTATACGCACCCTCAACTCCCTGGAATACTACTTTGGAATGAGAGAACTGTAGAGCGTCTATCTGCCTATAGTCGATTTGTTTCTCCGTTCCATCCTCTTTCATAAGCTGGTATTGACGCTTTCGGCTGATGGACATCATTTGCCGAAAAACCTCCTGTATTCCTTTAGCATTGAATTCATTAGAAGATTTGCTTTTCAGTTTCTTCAATTTGGAAATTTCTCTTTCCTTGTCAAATACAGCTTTTCCTGTTTCAAGTTTATATTTAGCAACCTTTTCGGTCAACTCCATCCGTTTTTCAAACAATTGAACGATCCCTTCATCCGTTTCGTCGATTTCATCGCGAATCTTATTCAAATCTATCATCTTCTTTTCTCCCTATATGTATTCACAATCCTGGTCAACTCGCCAATAAATGATAGTGAGCCAAACGCCAGTATGACATCTTCCTCTTCTGCCGCTTCATACGCCTTCCAGACTGCATCCTCCAGCCCATCACAAATCTGTACATTTAGATTAATTTTCATAATTATGTTCGCGAGCCACTCAGCGGACAACGCCCGCCCACTACCTGAAGTGGAAATCGTGAATATTCGATTAGCCAGAGGCGCCATAATCCGAATGATCTCCGAATAATCCTTGTCTGCAAATATTCCTGTGATATAGATTAAACGACGATTTTTAAAATAAGTCTCTAACGATGTTCTCAGCTTTCGAGCCGCATCAGGATTATGAGCTCCGTCCACAAAAAAGTACGGACTCGTTCCGATACAGGTGAATCTACCGTTCCATACAGTATGCTTCATTCCTTCCCGGATCTGCTGTTCTGTAATCTTCAGACCCTTTTCCCGCAAAACCTTTAGCGCTTCATAAGCAGTCACTGCATTTTCCACCTGACAGATGCCAATCATTGAAAGCTCAAGCTCAAATCCCCTGTACAAAAATTTCTGTCCGCTCAGGCTACTCTGCTTCATTACCACATCAGATATTTTTGCCACGGTCAAAGGTACCTGTTTAGCATTACACTCCTTTCGCAGAATCTTTAATACCTCTGGCACTTGTTTGCCTGTCACTGCATGAGTACCTTCTTTAATGATGCCTGCCTTAACCGAAGCTATTTTTTCCAGGCTTCCGCCAAGATAATTCATATGTTCTAAGCTGATGGATGAGAAAATAACTAGCTCTGGAGACGGGATCACATTCGTCGCATCGTCGCGCCCTCCCATGCCACATTCCAGCAATACCAAGTCACAATTCATCTACTTGAAATATAGAAAACATAAAACTGTCTCAAGCTCAAAAACAGACGGACGACTAATGCCCTTAGCCTCCAACTGTTTCATCGCCTCTGCTATGATTCCAGCTAAAAAGCTATAATTTTCTCTTGTGATCTTCTCTCCATTAACCTGAAACCGTTCCCTATAAGAATACAAGGTTGGAGAAATATAACAACCCACCCGGTAACCCGCGTAAATGAATACATTGGATATATAGGAAAGTATACTTCCTTTTCCATTACTTCCAGCAATATGAATATATTTTAAGTATCGTTCTGGATGTTTCAATTCTGCCAGAAGAGCTGTAATTTTCGAAAGTTCCAACACAATACCCTCTGACTTTCTCTCTATAAATTCTCTTGCCATTTTATAATTCATGATACTTGTTGCTCCTTGCACTATAAAATAAAATTTAATGCTTTATTAAATGTTACTATAGGATTCTACAATTATCAAGTAAAGTGATGATAAAACAGCGGAAAGCGGCTACTCGGTACGATGTATAACTTCTATTCTTTCATCCCCTGCAGATAGGTAATAAACTGCTGAGCAGTCCTCCCAGAAATTCCTCCATGACTAAGTTCCCACTGGTTAGCTTCTAGCTTCAGCTCCTTTTCCGATATGGTAATTTTTGCCTTTTTTGCCAGCTCAGTCACTATATAAAAATATTCCCTTTGATTTGGTTTAGGGAAATTAATAGTTACGCCAAAACGATTGACCAAAGCAAGCTTCTCTTCAATGGTATCTGAACGGTGAATCTCTTCGTCATTCTCCATATCCTCTCTGTCTTTCCAAGTTTCTCTAAGCAGATGCCGGCGGTTAGAGGTAGCATAAATCAGCACATTGTCAGGATTTGTCTCAACACCTCCTTCTATAACCGCTTTTAAAAATTTATATTCTATTTCAAATTCTTCAAAAGATAGATCATCCATATAGATGATAAATTTATAGTTTCTGTTTTTGATTTTCGTGATTACACCGAACAAATCCTTGAACTGATGCTTATAAATCTCAATTATCCGCAATCCCTGTGGATAAAATTCATTTACAATTGCCTTAATACTTGTGGATTTTCCCGTACCGGAATCTCCAAATAACAAACAGTTATTCGCTTTTCGCCCTTTCACAAAAGCCTTCGTATTGTTTATCAGCTTTTTCTTTTGTAATTCATACCCTACCAAATCATCCAACATAACTTGATCCATGTTGTTTATAGCGTGAAAAACAATTTCCCCATCCGAAAAGGAGCTGATACGGAACGCTTTGTTCAGGCCGAACATTCCAACACCAAAATCTCTATAAAATCCTGTTACTTTAGTGAAAAATTCATTTTCATCTGCTGCTTGATTCAAATTTAAACTGAGTGCCTGTACTTTTGTACTGACATTTTTATTATACATGCGCTCAGATTTTACGATAGATGTGTAATTAAACAAACGGGAAAAACAGTCAACTCCCAATGACTGCTCTAACCAGGTAAAGTCATATCGAAACAATGCCTGAAAGACCTTAAAATCACTTTTAGCAAAAAAGTTGACACTCCCTTCCCTGGCTCCGACCTTTTCGCAAATTAAGCTGAAAGGATTTTCATTATTTATCAGGAAAAAAGTCAGGTAATTATGCCACAGGTTGTGATCAAAACCATAATTTGTAGCCACTTTCAGTATTTTCTTAACCTGCTGGAACAATCTTGTGACCAGCTCATCTTTACTCTGAGTCTGTTCTCTTGTATTTTTACAGATATCTCCCAACTGCATCAGTATGCAGTCAAAAGGCATATCCCCATAAAGCAATAATTTAGAGATAATACGATCCATTTATATCCCCTTATTTTTGAATACCTTGATATTGTTCTTCACAATAATAGCAGCGATAAATTTCACGTTCTGGATCCGTCAACACAAAAATCTGATCCAGATCCGATTCAATGGAAGTAATACAACGTGGATTTTTGCAGAATATCACATTCATTACTTGTTGTGGCAATTTTAACGGCTGCTTTGCTACGATTTCCCCGTCTGCAATGATATTAACAGTAATATTATGATCAATAAATCCAAGAATATCTAGATTCATCATATTCATCGTGCATTCCACTTTAATAATGTCTTTTTTCCCCATCTTATTGCTTTTGGCATTTTTAATAATCGCCACACAGCAATCTAGCTTGTCAAGCTTCAAATCTTTGTATATAGTCATCGCTTTGCCAGCTTTGATGTGATCTAGAACAAATCCCTCTTCAATCGCACCTACATTTAACATACCTTCACCTCCAGAAGAGTGAGAATTAATGCCATTCTAATATAGACACCATACTGTACCTGCTTAAAATAAGCTGCTCTTGGATCGTTATCTACTTCCACAGATATCTCATTTACTCTCGGAAGCGGATGCAGCACATACATATCTTTCTGTGCAAATTTCATTTTATCCTTATCCAGGATATAGAAATCTTTCATCCGCACATAATCGTCTTCATTGAAGAACCGTTCTTTCTGAACGCGAGTCATATACAAAATATCTAATTCTGGAAGCACCTCATCCAAGTGGATAACTTCTTCATATTCCGCATGCTTTGCGTTTAGCATATCCTCCTTGATGTAGGAAGGTAGTCGAAGCTCTTCTGGAGAGATTAAAATAAATTTCACTTTCCTATAACGGTCCAGCGCACTAATCAAAGAATGAACTGTGCGTCCAAATTTCAAATCTCCGCACAATCCGATCGTGAGATCATGTAAACGCCCTTTTAAAGAACGGATAGTAAGCAAATCAGTTAATGTTTGAGTGGGATGTTGATGACCGCCATCACCAGCATTAATTACTGGAATCGAAGAAACAGAAGAAGCTACAAGAGGAGCACCCTCTTTGGGATGTCTCATAGCACAGATATCAGCAAAGTAACTGATTACCCGGATCGTATCAGAAACACTTTCACCTTTAGCCGCTGAACTATAATCAGCAGATGCAAAACCAATTACGGAACCGCCAAGATTCAACATCGCCGTTTCAAAACTTAAACGAGTTCTAGTACTTGGCTCATAAAATAAAATGGCCATTTTTTTGCCATCACAGGCATGCGCATATTTATTTGGATGTTTTTCAATGTCCCCAGCCAGATCCATCATATATTCCAGCTCTTCTACTGAAAAATCCAGAGGATTCATAATATGTCGCATAGAATACCTCCTTGATGTACTGAATTTTCTGTGTTTTATCATATAACAAAACTAAATAAAATGCAAGAATGTCTGATTCCAAATTTGATAAAAAATGGAAATGTTGAAAATTAGTTTTTGCTGTTTTCCCTCCCGATATCTAATAGACATCAACTCTTGTTCTGAAATCTTTTTGGGATTTTTTCTCTGATGAGTGTCTGAATAAAGTCGATCTAATCCACATTAAAAATTACCTCAATCTGAAAAGTCACTTCTTCTAGATCTTATTTTATTCTGTTCAAGGGGGAAAATTTACCAGAAGTGTATCCTTCGTGAACTAGAGCTTTCCCTGGAATACCTCAATTTCCATAAAGTGCTAATAATTGGCGCCTATGGACAATACCTCACTACTACAGATTAAAATAATTTGATTTCTGAAGTCTCTTAATATAGAAAAAATTTTGCTGCTTCCAGCATTTCTAAAAATACAAGACGCGATAAACAGCTACACTAATTCATTGAAGATTATGAAAATACCTATCAGAAATGTCATAATAGTCAAAACCATGATCAGTGATCTCAGGTTTAATATGCCCATGCGAAATATCGCCATGACGCAGATCAAGCTGATTCACCATCTTTCATCATTTATCTTCTTCCGATTCAGCTTTTCACGAAAATCATAGAATACGTTAAGGAACAGAATGATCGCAAAAACCACATTGATACAATTCATCTCCACCACTTTACGCCGTATAGCACACGCATTGCTATGTCTAAATTTGCTTTTTTTATAGGATTGGCCATCAATAAAATTCTTAATATGATCAAAAATATATCAATCAGTGTATGATCAATTTTATCTTCTGCATCAATTCTTTCATTTAAATTCGAAATGACTTTTTCTACAGTCCAGCACCTGTAGATATTTTTGAAGAAAGAATGTTCAAATCTTAAATCAACAGCTTTTTAAAACAATTTTTGATTTTGCTACTACACCTAGAGTTTAAGATATAAAGTGCAAACACCCATGAATGATATCTGACATGTGCGAAGGAATATAAGACTATGATATAAAATTCACGATATTATTCATGAAATCAGCCAAGATGTGCTACCTGTATAACATTTAATAAAATACTGCTTTGAAGATTCTACAGCATTTCCTTCCTCCACAGTATCGACGCCCATCCAGAACAATACAATCTTCTGCTATTTGACTGACCACATTCTCTCACTGGCCACATCTACAAAAATGTTTATTTGAGCCAAAGATTTTTCTCTTGACAAAGTTAAAGGCAGTATCAATCTTTCTCAAAACAAGCAGAGTGATAAGCCGGGTTATGTCGTGTGTAATCATCTATCTAGGACTGCCGTTGCCGGCAGCCTCAAGCGACCTACCTAAAAGTGTGACGGGCAGCCACATGACTTTTTGTACGGTCTTGCTTCGGATGAGGTTTACATATGCCCGCCCTGTTACCAGTGCGGCGGTAGTCTCTTACACTTCCTTTCCACCCTTACCTGCTTCGCAAGCGGTTTATCTCTGTTGCACTATCCCTGGAGTCGCCTCCGCCGGACGTTATCCGGCATCCTGCCCTGCAAAGCCCGGACTTTCCTCACCTGGCTCCTTTCGGTTTTTCCAGCTGCGATTACATACCCTACTTGTTGTGATTTTATCTTTTGTTAAGATATCACAATTTCCTTGCTTCTGTCAAACATCATAGTAGTTTTTTCACAAATTCACATATGAATCTCAGAAACTTTCACAAAAACAGCTTCACTTAGAGCTAAAGTATTGCCATCTCATAGATCAACGAAGAATTCATCAGCACATCTACCTGCTCCTAATCCTAATAAGGAAACATCTTTCTCTTTGCCCTCGTCAAACAAACTTTTATATCACAATTGCGCTATGTATCATTGTATTTCCGTGTCCTATTATTCCAAACGATTCTGATTCAATGATGCAACACACTAATCTATAAGCCAACCTTTTTTCCAGAGAAAATTAGATAACTTACATTAATAAAATGAAAGCGAAAAACATTGTCTATACAGCTTCCTTTTAGCAATCTTAAACTATATCATAATTCACAAATGGGAGATATCCAATGCCTATAGAAACTAATATTTCCCCCTCTCATCTTTGAACACATTCATCCAATGAACATAGTAATTATATAAACTAACTGAATATAGTTGCAGAACGTGGGCGATCAACTAAATGAATAATCTTATGAACAATATCGCCTTTCCTGATGACGAGAGGACTGCGATGATGATAAATTATACCTCCTACTTCCCCTGCTATCATTTCAGTAATTGTCAAAATCAGCCTCTCTTATCATCTCATCGATACTCAGCATAGCGTACTCTATCTATCCAATCCTTCTTCATATCGCCGATTTTATCAATGTTCAATCCATTCTCCCTCTTTTCAGAATTCTACGAAGCTTTGAATATCTTGGAGAAGGGAAGAACACTTCTCGCTCTGCAGGAGCACTTTACCCAATAAGCATTATTAAAACATCAAAGATCAAAGAATTTTGGGATACCTGATTTACCAGACCATAAAGCTATAAAAATAATCTTCGAAATCCTTCTGACTGGATTGTATACATTGAAATACTCTCAGGCAGGGAAACAGCTTTTTTATATGCCAATATTTAGCAAATCATGTCTTCTCTTCCCGGATACTGGCAATTTCGCTTCATGACGGAAATTTCTTGCCAACTATCCCAACATGTACGTCTTGAACTTTATATTTCTTTTTTTCGAATCTTGCACAAGGAAAGGACTGTTCCCATAACACATTATATAACAGTATACGGCATTTCGACTTCTGCACCCTTTACCTGGCATTCAGGAAACATGTGACTCAATCTATCGGTCATATAGCTAATGAAACAATACTCCGTTCCATAATGCCCGGCGTCTAAGATATGTAGCCCTTGAGCTAGCGCGTTTATCGCCGTATGGTAGTCAATATCTCCCGTGATCAAGGCTTCCGCCCCGGCGTTTAACGCTTCCTGAACTACGTTTTTCCCTGCACCTCCGCAAACGGCTACCTTCGTTATCGGAAGTTCAGAGGCTCCGTAATACCGAATATCTGGAAGCCCCATACACCTCTTTACATGTTTTGCCAAAACTGTCAGCACCATTGGCTCTAACAGTTCAGCAACGCGACCGATTCCCTCCGGCTCTCCCTTATTATCACCTGTTTTCATCAAAACTCGAGCATTTACAAGGCCCAGTTGTCGTTCGTTAAGTTCTGCCATTCCGTGCACATCAAAATTCGTATGCATCGCATAATACGAAATTCGGTGCTCAATCAGTTTTAGTATTCTCTGTCCGATAAAAGTATCTTCATTCACTTTCCGGATACTTTCAAAAATTAACGGATGATGGGTGATCATCAAATCTGCGCCCCAGGTACAAGCTTCCTCCAGTGTCTCATTTCTCACATCCAAAGCTACAAAGATCTTGCGAACTTTCCCAGAACGCCTTCCAACCAACAATCCTTGATTATCCCATTCTTCTGCACAGGAAGAAGGATATTCTTCTTCCAGCCTTTTTAATATTTCTTCACATATCATAATATACATATGCAGCACGAATATGCTGTATTTCCTCCTGTATTTCTTTCAACCTCTTTTTAGCGTGTTGGCTTTCTGTTCTCTGGAGGCTTTTCTCTAGTCGCAGATTAACTTTCTCTTTCCATTGAAGATAAGTCATAAGCACAGGATGACGCATCTTTAGAAACTTGGGACCGAACCGGAGCTGTTCCTCCGATAGCGTTTCTATCTGTTCTATCGGAACAGCCTTGATGACCGGATAAAATTTTCCATCTTCTAAAACCATATCTTCCGATTCTATCCGAAAACCAGTTTCCATCAAATATTGCCTGAGTGCTTTAGTCTCCGACTGCGGCTCAAGGACCAGTTCCTCAAGGCTATGCACAATCCTAGGACTGTTACTCAAGATACGAACTATTAGCTTTCCACCTATTCCGGCCAGAATGGCAGAATTCACTTCACCCGGCGACAGTTTTTCCATGCCATCTGACAGACGGGTCTGTATATATTTTTCAAGCCCGTGATGTACAATATTTTCCTTTGCACGTTCAAGTGGACCCAGACGAATATCCATAGCCACAGCCATGGTGATCCTTCCTGTCTCGAACAGCCATATCGGAATATAAGCATGGTCGCAGCCTATATCAGCCAGCCTACTACCAGGCGTAACCATGGAAGCGACACATTGCATCCTCTTTGAAAACACCATCTTAATCCAAATAATCTTTCAGCTTACGGCTTCGGCTGGGATGGCGCAATTTTCTTAGAGCTTTTGCCTCAATTTGACGGATACGCTCTCTGGTTACATTAAATTCCTTGCCAACCTCTTCCAATGTCCTAGCACGACCGTCATCCAGGCCAAAACGTAGCCGAAGTACCTTTTGCTCACGTTCTGTCAGAGTACTCAATACCTCCTCCAACTGTTCCTTCAGCATGGTAAAAGCGGCAGCGTCAGCAGGCACCGGAACATTATCGTCCTGTATGAAATCACCTAAATGGCTATCTTCCTCTTCTCCAATGGGAGTTTCCAACGATACAGGTTCCTGAGATATTTTCAGAATCTCACGCACTCGCTCTACAGACATATTCATTTTTTCCCCAATCTCGTCTGGTGTAGGTCCCCTACCCAACTCTTGAAGCATCTGTCTAGACACGCGAATCAGCTTATTAATCGTCTCTACCATATGTACAGGAATACGAATCGTCCGCGCTTGATCGGCAATTGCTCTCGTAATCGCCTGGCGGATCCACCAGGTCGCATATGTGGAAAACTTATAACCCTTGCGATAATCAAATTTATCAACAGCTTTGATTAAACCAAGATTTCCTTCTTGAATCAGATCCAAAAAGAGCATACCGCGACCCACATAGCGTTTTGCAATGGATACGACTAGACGAAGATTAGCCTCTGCCAAACGTCTTTTAGCGCTTTCTTTTCCTTGCTCCATTCTCTGTGCCAGGTCAATTTCTTCCTCAACAGACAAGAGCGGAACTTTACCGATCTCCTTTAGATACATTCGCACCGGATCTTCAATGCTGATGCCTTCCGGGACAGAAATATCAAGTTTTTCTATCTCAACCTCTTCTGTCTCATCCAAATTAATTTCGTCATCATTAAGTAAAAAGAGGTTATCCATATCCGAATCATTGTCAGAAATACGAAGAACATCAATCCCATGAGCTTCCAGATACTCCAGAACTTTATCCATCTGCTCATCGACAATAGGCATACCCTGAAAATATTCTATAACTTCACGATATTCAAGCATATTATTTTTCTTCTTTCCTATCTTCATCAGTCCCTTCAGTTTTTCCATAAATTTTTCTTTATCCATTTCCATAAATTGTCCATCCTTTACATATGGCAACATAAGCCAAATCAATTATAGATAAATTTTCTCAGTAAACCCTGATTCTTTGAGTGTTTCCAGCTTTTTCTTTTCCTCCATCAGGTGCTGAAGTCCCATCAAATCCGTTGGATCCAGTCGAGATAGACGATAAGCGATACTGCTATCCTTCATATTATAGAGCACATCCTGCAATGCCTTCTTCCTCTCTTTCTCTGTCTTCAGGAATATTTGAGTGTGAAATAAGGCGGCAACTGCTCTTTGCTGTTCGCTATCCTCAAAATGGTTAATGATCCTCGCAGGACTCACTTCTCCTGCCAAAAACTGTTCTTCTACCATTTTTGCTACTTGTCGATACAAGGGTGTCGTGAAATCCTCTGGCTTTAAATAATTTTTCAATTCTCTCAGGATTTCTGGATAATTGGTCACCCAAGTCATCATCAATTTTTGCGCTTTATCTATGTCATTTCCCTGTTTCTGTATCTGCTTTGCGAAAATTCTAGGTTTCGGCTGAACTAGTAGCTCTATTTTTTTCAGAGCTAGTTTATGCACCAGATTTTTCAGCATATCCGCCTGAATATGATACAGCCTACTTACGGTCTCCAGGTAGCTATTCCGTTCTATCTCATCCTCAAACTTCAATAGCTTTTTCGCTACTTCATGAAAAAAATTAGTTCTTCCCTGTGGATCCATAATGTCATAATTTTTCTTCAAAATCCGCACTTCGAACAAAAAGCTATTTTCCGCTCGCTCTAGACGCTCTTTCAAGGCATCCGTTCCTTCCTTCTGAATCAATTCATCTGGATCGTTGTATGGCCGCAGATTAACTACCTTCGTAGCTAGGCCAACAGATTTCAGCATGGGAATAGCTCTCAAAACGGCTTTGACTCCGGCTTCATCGCTGTCATATATAAGCAGTACTTCGTCTGTATACCGTTTCAACAATCTCACCTGCTGAGAGGTCAACGCCGTGCCCATGGATGCCACTGCGTTGGTAAATCCTGCCTGATACATGGAGATCACATCCATATACCCTTCACAAATGATCAGATTTCTCCTGCGGGAAGTTCTGGCAGAATTAAGTCCGTAAAGGTTCTTACTTTTATCGAAGATTTTCGTTTCGGGAGAATTGAGGTACTTCGGCTTGATATCTCCCATAACCCTTCCGCCGAAACCGATCACCCGATTATTCACATCCATTATCGGATAAATCACCCGTTTCCAAAACTTATCATACATACCACGTTTTTCATCCACATTGAACAGCCCAGAATCTTTTAGCAGCTCATCAGAATAACCCTTTTTCTTCAAAAACTTATAAAGGTCATTATTATATTTATCAGAATATCCCAAGCCAAATATCCGAATGGTTTCATCACTTAAGCCACGCCTCTTCAGATAAGCCATAGCAGCAGTACCACCTGGTGTCCGCAACTTGCAGTAAAAATATTTTGCTGCTTGCTTATTAATCTCCAGCAAAAGTGTTTTCCTCTCGTTTAGTTCTTTTGTTTCCTGGGAATATTCAATTTCCGGCAACTTGATCCCAGCTTTGCCAGACAGAACTTTCACCGCCTCCTGAAAGGAACAATTCTCATACTCCATCAAAAACGTATAAACATTGCCTCCTGACCCGCATCCAAAACAATAATACATTTGTTTGCCATGACTGACGGAAAAAGATGGTGATTTTTCATTGTGGAAAGGACAGAGGCCGAAATAAGAATTTCCCTTCCGCTTCAGCTGAACATAGCTTGATATCACGTCAACGATATCATTCCGCATCCGCACTTTTTCGATAATATCATATGAATATCGCATGATACCCCCTCCTGTCGATAGATTATAATCAAAATTGTAAAATTTCTCATACCTTTAAAATATCAATCTCTTCAAATTCATTCATGGAAAACTGATCTGCTATTTTGGGAATATAATCATAGATTACTCGCGCTTTCTGCTTATCTTATGCAATCAGATCCAGATACTTCTGAAATAATTTTTCTAAAATTTATTCCTGTTTTTCCATATCATTTTTGTATGTATGTTCTGACATCAGCTGCCGCCAGACAATCATAAATTTTCTGTCATACATACTCAGACTTGAAAATCTCATACTTGTTCCAACTATTATTAGATGATCTCATGGATCAGAGTCTTATTCAACTGCTTCCTAGCAGTTCCTTTCAAAACAATACAAATTGTAACAAAAATATCACCATCACTATATCTTTCTGTACATTACATGATGATAAAAAATTTTGTCATAAAACCTCACAATCTGATTTTACAGTGTACTAAAATATCCCCGCTTGTGCGCTGGTGAAAATCTCGTCCTGTACCTTTCAACTCAGATTCAGAGCCCGTTTCAGAAACTTCACGCCCTCCCCGGGGACGTTTTTCCCCCGTAATGTAAAAAATCCTCTAAATAAACATCATTTAGTGTTATCTTACCAGCATATTCAAAGGAAATATTGCCCAGATCATGTCACAGAGCAATAACCTCCAAAATATTTTATATAGATTCAACACCTTGGCAATACTTCTTGTCGTTCATACAGAGCCACCAGTCTCATCCTGTAATAATCTCTCTTAGACGATAACAACACCAAAATTCAATTTTTCATCCTACGAAAATCTTTAGAATGAAAAATCTACTCCCGGTTTCTCTGATAGACTGTTCGGATATCATATCCCAGATATACCACCTCGTGCCTGTTGGAATTTTTTCTATGATCTTCGTACGAACTCAATTTTTAAAACTCTTTTTTAAATATCCTCCAACCTTCACCGAATGAAAGCTGACAGTTCCATATGGAATGTCACGTGCATGATCTTAATACTGAACTGCTTCTACTTTTTCCACACTCCGTTTGAAGCTTATTTCTCTATAATACAAAATTCTTCAATGACAAAAATATTTTTTCCCTTCAAAAATGGTTTTCACCGTATGAATAGCCTTTGTCAGAGAAATTGCCAATCTAAGGTTAAACAATGTATCTTTTCATGGCATAGACCGTCATTTCGTTCAGTATCACACTATTGTTATTCAAATTTTTCCACATATATTATTCCTAAAGCCTTCTCTCATAAGATTCCAAAATCTTTTCCTCTCTCTTCTGAGCACAGATAAACGCATGATATTTACCATTTATTGCTTAGCAAGCGTAAACTGTTCATCTGAAGAACTTCAAAAATCATCATATTTATTGGCGAAGTTCAATTCCAAGCTCTGCTAGCCCATTTAAAATTTCCTTTATAATTTCCGAAACCTCCTGCTCTTCCAGCGTTTTTTCCTTGGATCGGAACACAGCTGAATACGCTATGGATTTGTGACCCTTCTGATTCTGAGCGTTCTCGTAGACATCAAAGAGTCTGAGACTCTCCAGAATGGTTCCACCTTTCTGAAAAATGATGTCTTCTATCTGGGATGCCTGAATATCTTTCGGCACTATCAAGGAAAGATCTCTAGTTACTGCTGGGAAATGTGCAATCTCCTCATATTTTCTGTTAAAATTCGCGAATTTTAAGATTGTCGGAAGATCAATAACCGCCACATATGCTCTTACGCCTATGCCATAAGCCTCTGCCACCTCTGGATGAATTTCTCCTAGAAATCCTACTATCGCATCCTCATACTGTACCAACGCTTGGCGTCCTGGATGAAAAAAGTGCTGTCCAGCATTTCTATCATATTTCGTTCTTCTGTTCATTCCCACCTGTTCAAAGAATATTTCTATCACACCTTTCATATCATAGAAATCTCCCTTTCCATACATTCCGCAAGTAAATTTCATTCGCTCCTCAGGCAAATCTCTAATTGGGAGCTGCTTCGGAAGGTAGACATTCCCAAGTTCGTAGAGCCTAACGTTTTTATTTCTACGTTTATAATTGGTAGCCAGGGCGGTTAGCATACCATTCATAGATGTAGTTCGCATAATAGAAAAATCTTCTCCCAGCGGATTCATGATCGTGACGGTCTCTCGCAGCGGATCGCCAGCAGGGATACGCAGCTTGTCAAATACTTTCGGGCTCTCAAATGAATAGCACATGCTTTGGAAAAATCCACAATATTCCGCCACATCCTTAACTTTTGTTTCCACTCTTAATTCAACAGGGAGTTTGCCTGTCGTAACTACACCACTTGGTAGCGTAGTTGGTATATTGTCGTAACCATAAAAACGGGCCACTTCCTCAGCTAGATCTTCTGTCCGGTGAATATCCTGGCGAAAGGTCGGCACTACAATCTCATTTTTTTCTTCATCATACACCAATTCAACCAACTTTAAATAATCCAGCATCTGCCTATTGGAAATTTTTGTTCCCAGCACCTTGTTGATTCTATCCGGTTCAAAAACAACTCTGGAAGGTTCTCTCTTTACCAGATAACAGTCTACCATTCCGCCTATTACTTCTCCCACACTAATCTCTTCCATTAGCTGACATATCCTGTCGATGGCAGCCTCTGCATTGTTGGGATCCAACCCCTTTGAAAACTTCCAAGACGCGTTGGTACAAAGCCCAATCCTCTTGGAAGAAAGACGAATATTCGTGCCATTAAAACACGCTGCTTCAAAGAGGACAGTCCGGACTTGATCAGTAATCATGGAATTCTTGCCTCCCATAATGCCAGCAATGCCGACCGCTTTTTTTTGGTCACAGATCATTAGTACATTTTCATTCATCTGACGTTCCTGTCCATCTAATGTCACGAATTTTTCATCTTTTTTTGCTCTACGGACAATAATTTCATGACCAGAAATAGTATCTAGGTCATAGGCATGTAAAGGTTGACCGTATTCTTCCATCACATAATTTGTAATATCCACCAAATTATTAATTGGCCGGATACCATTGGCCCTCAGACACCACTGCAACCATTTGGGAGATGGTCCAATTTTCACATTTTTAACAACCCTGGCGCAATATCTGGAACAGAGTTCCACGTCTTCCACTGTTACATGAATATAGTCTGATACTTTCTCACTATTTCCCGTCTTTGCCACAACCGGTGGCCTGAATTTTTTACAAAAGGTTGCTGCTGTTTCTCTAGCAATGCCAAGCACACTGTAGCAATCTATCCGATTTGATGTTATTTCATATTCAAAAATAACGTCATTTAGTCCTAGGACATGGATCGCATTGCTCCCCACTTGGACATTCTCAGGAAAAATATAAATTCCTGGCTCAAACGCTTCAGGATAAAATTTTCTAGAGGAGCCAAGTTCTTCAATAGAGCACATCATGCCATTGGATTCAATCCCTCTCAGTTTTTCTGCTTTTATCTTGATTCCTCCGGACGTTAAAACTCCATCATGTCTTCCGGCGACTTTACCGCCATCTAATACCACCGGAACTTTATCTCCTTCTTTCACATTGGACGCTCCTGTAACGATTTGTATTGTCTCCCTACCTATATTTACCTGACATACAATAAGCTTATCAGCGTCAGGATGGCGCTTGATTTTTTTAATCTGACCGATGAAAATGCTCTCCAGATTCTCGTCCAGCTTTTTAAATCTTTTCACCTTCGTGCCTGACAGAGTCATCGCATTTGTATATTCCTGCGCCGTAACATCTAGATCCGGTACATACCTTTTAATCCACGATAATGATGTATTCATATCCCCATTCTCCTATCCGATTATTTAACTCTATCTCCACCCCTTCGTTTATATCATCTTTTGGGGGAAGCAGGAAAATCTAACATGTAGAAATTAAAATTACTTCAGAAACCGATAATCATTTTCATAAAGCAGACGCATATCATCTATCTCATATTTCAACAAAACAATTCTCTCCAAACCCATACCAAAGGCAAAGCCCGTATACTCTTCCGGATCAATGTTACACATTTCAAAGACATGAGGATGAACCATACCGCACCCCAAAATCTCTATCCAGCCAGAACCTTGACAGAAACGGCATCCTTTTTCTGTACATTTAAAACAGCTCACATCCATCTCAGCGCTAGGCTCTGTAAAAGGAAAATAATGTGGGCGAAATTTTATCTTAATCTCAGGTCCAAACAGTTCTCTAGCAAATTGTGCCAAAGTTCCTTTCAAATCAGCAAATGTAATGTGCTTGTCTACGACAAGGCCTTCCACCTGGTGAAAGGAAGGTGAATGAGTAGCATCTACTTCATCGGAACGAAATACCCTTCCAGGCGACAACATACGAATCGGCAGTTTTCCCTGTTCCATTACACGGACCTGGCACGGAGAAGTCTGTGTCCGAAGAACGATATTTTTTGTTATATAAAACGTATCTTGCTCATCCTTTGCCGGATGATTGGCAGGAATATTCAGTTTTTCGAAATTATAGAGAGCATATTCAACTTCAGGTCCCTGTATTACTTCATATCCCATTCCGATGAAGATTTGTTCCACTTTCTCGAGCGTAATACTGTTAGGATGGCGTTTACCAACTTGAGCTTTTTTAGCCGGAAGTGTCACATCAATCACTTCCATAGCTAACTTCTGTTCCAGCTGGTCTCGCTCCAGCTTTTCCTTAACCTTTTTCAACGTCTTGGCAATGGAACTTCTGGCATCGTTGACCATCTGCCCTACCTTCGGCCGTTCTTTCAGAGGCACATCCTTCATCCCTTTCAGCACGGCAGTTAACTGTCCCTTTTTGCCAAGCACAGCAACTCTGATCTCATTCAAAGTATCCAAAGAATTTGTTGTGTTCATGCTGTCCAGTGCCTTTTTTACAATTCCTTCTATCTTCTCTTTCATACTGTTCTCATTCATTTATCTTTCTCCTTATAGCTTTATAGACTTTTTTAAATTTTCTGTACAACAAAAAAAGTTACGCCCCCTAAAGAGACGAAACTCACAATTCCACGGATACTACTCTAATGTTCTGAAACACTATCTGAACTCTCAATCTATACACTAACGTGCATATACGTCTTTTCCTATTTATTTTTATTTAATTTAATCATATCCACTTGCCGACAGCGCTGTCAGTATGTATTGTCCACACACCATGATAAATATATACTGTTTCAATATAAAACTCAAATAAAATTCAATAAAATTTTTATCCGATGATCCTCTCTTTGAAAGAAAATAAAACTTTAACAGCATTTTCCATACTGTTATACTCTTGATTATTTTATCTGAATTTTTCATCTATGTCAAGAGCATTTTTCACTCTTTTTTTATAAATTTCCGTACATCCGAAAGACCACTGACAATATTTCAAATAAAACAAATAAAAACTACGAAAAATATTTCCTATGCTATCATAGTATCAGTGTCTCTGGAAGCTATCCTACAAGTAGACTGCCAGTTCTGCCTTACGAAAATTGATCAGTACAACTGTAAATTTAGCAGCGTAAGAAAAAAATCAATAATGCCCTACTGGATGATCTTTCCGAAGACCAATCTCACAATAACGATGATAAAAATCATCATATATTCCATAAAATGAAAACGGTATATAAAATAACTGTTCATTTTCTGAACATAATATATCCATATTTAGTCCACTAAGTAAGAAAATTCATTGTCTTTTTCGACGACCATAGAATCAAGACCGCAAAAACCGACCAGCCTATTTCCGATCTTTGATAGATATTTCAATGGAATCGAAATAACCACCCTATGAGAATTATTGAAACTGATCACCAGAACTACATAACTAATTTCTACCTCAGTCAGGTTCGTATCCTCGATGATATTCAGGAAAAGCATCATAGACGCAATAACAAAATAATAAAAAATTACAGCCCTTATATGTACTTATATAATTTTGTATAATGCGCTTTTTAAACTTCTCTGACAAATTTTTCATTTTATTTTTTTTCTATAGGATCCATCGTTTTTCGTATACCTAATCTATTTCCAGTTGAATGTTTTTGTCAAATTTTTGAATATATTTTATCATTACATATTCATTTTCAAATACGAAAAACTTCCAAAAATGAGAATTCCATTAGGCAGCTTGCATAACTGTGTCATCTTCTTCTCACTCTATAGTTAGATTTATGTCTCAATATATCCATACACTGATGAAAAACAAAAAATGTAGCGTACACACAGTTTGAAATATTAAAGAGGCTGTTGTCTGTTGACAGCAACCTCTTTTTTTCTTTAGTAACCTCTGAATGCTGTTCCTGTCATTTGACTCTTAACGAGACTAGGTGGGCAACCACAAACGCCGCTTCTGCCTTCCCCGTGCAATGAGGGCCTGACATCCACACGTTAATATAGGAATCCCTATTTTAATGTAGGTTCAATTTGACAAAGAAGCAAACATTTCAAAAATCACTATTGAATCTAGATAGATTATACTCTAGACTATGAAAAATATCAAGAAAATTTTCTCAAAATCATTAAAAATTTAAAAACTTCTGAACGAAATAACCGCATTGCATTTTGTTCATTGTGGACAACTTTGCCGTTTAAAGAAGACACAGGTTTATACTTTTTTTAATAAAAATAGTTAAAAGCATTCCATATAACAAGAACCAATAAGATAACTACAAATTACCAATAGCTTACCGCGATTTTGTATCTTGCTGCAGAAATTATGCTCAGGGGTGATATGATACATAAATATAACTTCTTCCAAACACGATATTACTATTTTTATATCTCGCAAAAAATAACTGTACTATCGTTTTTTTTCGAGAAACTTAACGCACACATCTACCGCTTGTATAGTAAACACTTCATACAAATCAAATTTTCTACCAAGCTACTTCTAGGTATCTGCGCAGAGAAAAAATTCGCCAATAAACACAACTATACGAATATTCGCTATCCCGTTTTGGCATCGTAAAGTTCATTCCCATCCCCTCCTCTTTTTCACTCCACTCACTTTCGTGTCGTCATAACCTTCCTTGAACCTATTTAAGTAAATTCTGAAAGAGCCATTCTCCTGAAACGTCGAGATGATCCAAGCATTATTTAAAGTCCTATTTCAGTAAATGAAGCCTTCTTTTTAATTCTGTGAAATACCTACCCTTATTGTAATCTCTGTGTCCCCTAGACTGTTACTGGACACTTGTTGTCTGCTTTTTACTACACATTATAGGTACTATTTTAATTCTAATGTAATCCTTGATCCTGTGCATAGAAAAAAGAATTAACTTAATTTTGACATAAAAATTATGACCCTAGTGGATGGTAACCGATTCATCTGAAATAATTTCATTCTTTTTCTGAAATTAACACTAATATTACTTATTCATCTTGCATAAAAAGAATTTCTTTGTTTTGTAAGCCGACAAACGTTTTGACCCAACTATTCAGAAAACTATTTTGAAAATTTCTTCGGTATGCTTTATATCTTCTGACTCAAATTGAATATTGTCGCATTGCTGCTTCTACCACATGACTCACTAGAACAGATGTGGTCACAATGCCAACAGCACCAGGAACAGGTGTAATCGCTTCTACCACCGAATGCACTTTTTCATATGCGACATCACCACAAAGTTTTCCCTTTTGGTTGACATTAATTCCTACATCAATAACTGTCTGTCCAGGAGAGACATACCTGTCATCTATAAGACCAGCCCTGCCAACAGCTGCAATTACGATATCTGCTTCCTTAACCACTGAAGGCATATGCTCGGTCCTCGTATGGCAAATCGTCACTGTAGCATTTTTCTCCAGGAGCATCATAGCTACAGGCTTACCAACCACCAGGCTTCTTCCGACTACAACTGCCTTCTTACCCATGCAATGAATACCATAGTGATCTAGTATTTCCATGCACGCTTGCGATGTGCATGGAGCAAATCCTTGTTTAATTCCAGTGAACACACCCACCAAGGAGCCGTTGGTAATACCATCCACGTCCTTTTCTAAAGCTAAAGCATGAATCACAGCCGCTTCGTCCAAATGCTTCGGAAGTGGGCGAAAAATTAACACTCCATGAATCTTGTCATTGTGATTAATCTGATGAATCACTTTCAAAAGCTTTTCCTGTGTAACATCTACCGGAAGCAGATACTTCTCACAAGCTACTCCCAATGCCTCGCAGCATTTGATAGCTCCCCTTTCGTAAGAAAGGTCATTTTTTTTTTCACCAAGGCGTACAATTCCCAATGTCGGGCTGATCCCCTTTGCTTTCACAAGCGCCACATTTTCTTTAATTTTTGTATTCAGAACAGCTGTTACTTCTTTCCCGAGTAATTGTCTTGCCATTTTTCCTCTCCTATATAAGCTTCTTCAAAACGCTGTCAAATACTTCATCTGCCATAGATCCGTATTTTCCTAACATTTCCTCACATTCTTTGTTCAATTTTTCCGCGCATTCACGATTTTCCATGAATTTTGTATTACTATACACGTTCAAGCTGGCACCTTGTAAAGCTCCCTTACAGCATGCGGCCGCCACTCCTACATCACTCACTGCAAGAACGGAACCTTTCTCCGCAAACATAGCAATGAGACAAATCATTTCACAGCAACCTCTCATGATATCCATGGGAACGCTACAAGCATCCCTTAGGCATCTTTCCATAACCTTCGCCTTTTCTGTTCTTTCTGTTTCACTTTCCTTAGGCAAAGCATACGCTCTAGACAGAGATTCAAAAACTTCTGCATCCTTTTCAATCAACTCCAACAAGACATCCTGTAGCTCTTTGGCCTTTTCCATCATTCTGATAATCTCTGCCTCCACCGCTGCATATTTTTTCTTTCCCACAGTTAAATTACCTACCATATTGCAGAGAGCTGTACTGATTGCCCCTACTAAGGCTGACGCACTACCTCCACCTGGAACCGGTGCTTTAGATGCAAGTACCTCAACAAATTCTGTGCATTTCAAAGTCGAATATCCCATAATCACTTTTCTCCTGTATCCATAAGCGTTCTAAGTTCAAAACAAACCTGAAATCTTACCGTTTTCATCCACGTCGATTTGCTCAGCAGCTGGCCTTTTAGGAAGCCCAGGCATGGTCATTATATCTCCTGTTAGCGCCACAATAAACCCTGCTCCTGCTGATATTTTCAAGTTCCGCACCGTCACCTCGAAATCTGTAGGAGCTCCCAGTTTCTTAGCGTTGTCTGTCAGGCTGTATGGAGTTTTGGCAATACAAATCGGATAACTGTTGTAGCCAAGAGTTTCTAGCTTGTAAGCTTGCTTCTTTGCATTATCCATCAACACTGCGCACTTTCCTCCATATATTTTCTGTACGATCTGGTTCAGTTTGCATTCGATGCTTCCATCCAATTCATAGGCGAAGTTGAAGTCACAATTATCTTTGTTACACAAGCGTATAACCTCTTCCGCCAGTTGTACGCCGCCTTCACTTCCCTTTGCCCATACTTCCGATAGAACCACGTTCACCCCCAACTCTCGGCACTTATTCTTCACTAGATTCAATTCTTCCTTGGTGTCCGTCTGGAATGCATTAATTGCCACCACGCAAGGTAGATGATATACATTACGAATGCTGCTCACATGCTTCATCAAATTCGGAAGGCCTTTCTCCAACGCTTCCAGATTCTCATTATTCAGATCTGCCTTTCTCATGCCTCCGTTGTATTTCAATGCACGAACAGTTGCTACAATCACTACCGCGTTTGGCTTCAAACCTGCCATCCGGCATTTGATGTCTAGAAATTTTTCTGCACCCAAATCCGCGCCAAAACCGGCTTCTGTGATGCAGTAATCTCCCAGCTTCATCGCCATCCTAGTTGCTATGACAGAATTACAGCCATGGGCAATATTAGCAAAAGGACCACCGTGCACCACTGCCGGAACATGTTCCAGGGTTTGCACCAGATTGGGTTTCAGAGCGTCCTTCAAAAGAGCACACATCGCTCCTTCCGCATGTAAATCTCCGGCTGTAATCACCCGCTGCTCAGAAAATTCTTCGTCAGTGTAACCGATCACCAGACGCCTCAGTCTCGCCTTCAAATCCATGATATCAT
>JABUSY010000071.1 GCA_021442455.1 Lachnospiraceae bacterium
TGACTTACACGACAGCATTTTAAAAATATCACAGCTGCTTTATTTTGTCAATACTTTTTGACTTATTTGGTTATTCGTCTATTGCGTTCTTGTAACAATTTCAAATTGGTATTACCTGCTCACAAAAAGGTAATTTTTTTCTGATCTTTTTATTTTTTTAGGATATTTTGCTTTATATCTCTCCTTTTCGATAAATATAGAGGACATCCTTATTTATTTATAAAATCAAGATCTAACATTTACTTTTTCCCTATTTAAACGAAAAAATTTTGATATTGCATTATAACATTCATTAAATAATTACGATTGTACAAATAATTGAGTAAAGCATCTTTTTCTACCTCTCTCATACAAGCATTCCCAAAACTTGTATACATAAACACCATAATCAGGATAAAAAATATCCACATCCAAAGTACGCCTCTTACAACTCCAAAAATCGCACCGCCCAAATGATTTAGAAGCCCGATTCCAGGTAACCAGATCAGAAAATTTAACATACGTCCAACGAAATTAATCAGCAGAGTTGCCAGAAAAATGGCTAATAAAAATGACATTCCGTTACTTATGCCATAAAATAAATATTTACTCACATAATCGTTGAAATCAGAAACCCCTAAGATTTGATATACCTCTTCGTTATTGTTTTCTTTGAAAGCACTTTTAAAAGATCCTGGCAACATTAAATCTTCAATCCAACGGTTTTGCTCTTCTACTCCTAGAGATTTCTCTCTTTCAAAATGATTTTCCAAAAAGATAGTATATTTGTCCGCTAAATACGTTGCAACAGAGTCGTTCTTCCACAGAAAATCTCTAACATAAGAATTCATCCAACATGCCAAAAGAATTACTGAGGTCCAGGAAAACATAGTCATTATCATTTTCAAAAAACCACTTTTCCATCCACAAAATACAGATAATATAATTACTGCTATTATAATGTAAGTTAACCAACTAGTCATGCTACTTCCTATTTAGTCATTATCTAAGCTTGATCAGATTACAGCCATCTTGAGTGATCATCACAAACCTGTTTTGTTTAATGGGAAAAAATTTCCGTGGTAAATCTTTAAAACAGCCTTTAAATTTTTCCATGCCTGACAAACTGCATACGCAGAAAGTTGATTTATTATACATAACTATCTGATTTCCAACAAGTTCTATCTCCTGATATTCAAAATTCATATTCTCTCGCAAAATTTCTCTGCCATTCTTATTATAAACAATCAACTGGAAAGCTGTCTCTGAATCCTCATTATTCAGGATAAGCCCGATATGCGATTGATCATAAAAAGTACTCACAATTTCCCGATCGATCGTAATTTTCTTGTATTCCTTTGGTATCTTCACTCCTTCAAAAATCGTGAATCCATCTTCCTGAAATGCTATACATGTGTGCCTATCTAGATACTCTAACTGTGGAATAATTATATTACTGTATTCGTATTCACAGACTCGGTTGTCAATCTGCTTTTGACCTACATTTCCAACGTTATAAAAACAAATCCGACTCCTGGGCATTCCATTCTCAAAATAAAGATAAGAAACACCTAACAACATACTGTCGTCTGATAGACTCAAATCCATCGGATAACCTAACGAATCCATAGTTGTTTCAATAGTTAAGATAGCGCAACCAGATTTATCATAAGATTGAATCCAAGTATTGTCCCCTTTTTCCATAATCACAGCCACAACTCCTTGTCTTCCCACAGTTGCTTTGACGATTGGCATCTTAACAGAGATATTTCCAATCTTCCCAGTTGCATTACAAATGCAAATATCAGTTCCATTTTTATCATAAATAGCAATTGTTTTTTTACATACTGCAATAGTTGGACACTGCATTTTATATGAAATATTCCAGATTGTATTATAATTTCTGTCTCTCATACTTGCACTGTCTAAACTGTATTTTAAAATATTCTTATCTACACCACAATATTCAAAAGATAATGTTTCTTCCTTCTCCTTTGTATTTGTAACCAGAACTGAATAAGACATATATTGCCAAGTTCGAACTATTGTAGATACTGCTAGAATAATCATAGCTACCAACAGTGCGATAACCGCATCAATAATCTTTCTTTTTGCTTTATACCTCTTGTTTTTCATTTCTCTGTATTCTAATGGTGGCTGAATCATTGCTTCCTTCAATATAATTTCCGAAATCTCATTCTTTTCCGCCCGATTTTTTTGGCTTGCTTTCGCTATGCCTTCTTCCTCCTCTGCTCGATATGGCATTTTTTTTGTATCGCCTTCATCCCTCATCAGAACATAACCTTCTTCCGCATACAACACTGTCCTAACAGAATTTTCTTTTGTTAGTGTTTGTACTTGCCCATCGCTTCTTTGGCGATGGACTAATATTTTCATCTTTTTTTCAATTTGAATTTATTATTCAAAAATTCAAATTCTTCTGTTACAAATTCCTTTTTTCACTTGTATTTTTTTCTACTGTTTCCTTTAATTGCTATCATAAATAATTTTGTATCCTTATGTATGTCTACAACACCCGTTCTTAGCATATCACATTTTTTCTTATTGTGGTAGTACCATTTTGATCTAAGAAAAATTATCTTATCCTAATCAATGCCATTGGAATGACAAATATTAGCGTATACGCTGAAACAAATACGAAACGCCATCTATTCAGTTATCTCTCCCTAACAAGTTTCCCCCGCTCTACCGATTTCTATATTTTTCCCTTGCATATGTCTCAAAAAGGAGTATAGATAATTCTTTATATATATTTTTCGACTTCCAGTACACTCCCTTGATTTATCTAATAATGTTTTTCGCCAGATGAAAAAATTGTGATTTCCATTTATTTTCCTTCGTATAATGATAATATTCCCTCTGAAACTCATATAATATACTAAACGAACAATTGATCAAAGTTAAAAACGATTTTATACGAAATTATGTCAAAGAAAATTAGAATTCTCTTTTTTGTAACAGTTATAGCAAAATTCTCAGATATTAAATTTTCTATGTTGGAATATCCTATAAGAAAACAGGTAATCTAAGAAGGCAAGTATCTTCATATTCAAAATTTGTTAAAGCAAAAGATTTTACATAACCTATAAGATCTTACCACCAGCGTATTTCTAACTAAAAAACTTCAGAATTACATGCACAGAGGTTCTTTATTTACTGGAATAAGCTATATAGAAAATGCTGAACTATAAGAGACAGCTGGAAGCTTTTGATTATTAATAAGGTTCGAATCCTGAAGAGGCACTGTGATCTTTTGTTTACAGTATGCTGGATCATCCAGTAATTGCTATGAATTTCAAGGAATATTTGCTTAGATATCTCTACCTATGCCACCTGCCTCACTCTGCCTATGGAAATCGACACCTTTTAGGATGTTTCCACCGTCAAGTATCACATCACTGTAAGAAAAAATATTTTTTTCAGCAACATTCAGCATAAAAAATACTTCCCTCGACAAATGACAGTTCATTGATTTCACACGAATCCTATTTCTACGAATAATAATTTTCAAGAGCATACTTACTCGTAACGTTGATATCCAACTCCAAACAGCCTAAAGTTTCTTCACATACTTATCTGGAAATTCTCGATCCAAAGGCAAAAAACTAAAATATTGAACTTTTCCTAAGCAGACAAATTAAGATGATCAATTATCTCGTATATGATCTACATCAATACCATTCTTTAACACTTTTACAAATCCCAGCGGCTGTTAAACCGTATTTTCTCAAAAGTTTGACAGCCGGACCAGACTCTCCAAATACATCCTGAATACCAATCTTCAGCATCATTACAGGAGCTTTTGCACACAGTACGTCACAAACTGCACTTCCCAGTCCACCAATCACGGAATGTTCTTCTACAGTTACTACTTTACCTGTTGTCCTGGCAGCAGACACAACCAACTCTTCGTCCAATGGCTTGATCGTATGAATATTGATTACTTTTGCTTCAAGGCCCCCTACGCTTAGAATCTTTGCAGCTTCCAGTACCTCATATACCATTAGGCCTGTAGCAATGATTGTCAAATCCCTACCTTCTCTTAAAGTTACGCCTTTTCCTAACTCGAATGTATAATCCGATTTATCGTTGATGACCGGAGCTGCCAGCCTTCCAAAGCGGAGATAGACCGGTCCCTTATGCTTATATGCTGCCTTAACAGCCGCCTTGGCTTCCACGTCGTCTGATGGATTAATGACTACCATTCCCGGTATACTTCTCATCAGAGCGATATCCTCGTTGCATTGATGAGTTGCCCCATCCTCGCCAACAGATATGCCTGCATGAGTAGCTCCGATCTTCACATTTAAATATGGATATCCAATCGAGTTGCGTACCTGCTCAAAGGCTCGGCCTGCCGCAAACATAGCAAACGAACTGGCAAAAGGAATCCTGCCTGTGGTGGCTATTCCCGCCGCAATTCCCATCATATTACATTCTGCGATCCCGCAGTCAATATGACGTTCTGGAAATATTTTTTTAAAAGTACCTGTCTTAGTCGCTGCTGCTAGATCTGCATCTAAAACCACGATATCATCATTCTCTTTTCCAAGTTCTACCAAGGCATTACCGTAGCTATCCCGTGTGGCAATTTTCTTTACTTCTAACATATTGCTTCACCTGCCTTCTTAAGATCTTCCATTGCCTTAAGATATTCCTCATCATTAGGAGCCTTTCCGTGCCATTCCACCCGATTCTCCATAAAGGATATACCTTTTCCCTTAATGGTTTTTGCAATAATAGCAACCGGCATACCTGTCACACCTTTGGCTTCTTCAAAAGCCACACGTAACTGCTCAAAGTCATTACCGTCCGCTACATTAATCACATGGAAATTAAACGCCTCAAATTTCTTGTCAATCGGATAAGGAGAACATACCTCTTCAACTGCACCATCGATCTGAAGGCCGTTATTATCTACAATAACAACCAGATTATCTAGCTTATAGGAACCCGCGAACATGGCCGCTTCCCATATCTGACCTTCCTGAATTTCTCCGTCGCCCAGTAGAGTATAAACACGATAATTTTCATGATACAATTTTGCTGAAAGCGCTATGCCTACAGCGGCAGAAATACCTTGGCCCAAAGAACCGCTGGACATATCTACACCCGGTATATATTTCATGTCAGGATGTCCCTGAAGATAAGAGCCCAAATGCCGAAGCGTTAATAGATCTTCCTTTGGAAAATAGCCTTTTTTCGCCAATACTGAGTACAAACCTGGAGCCGTATGTCCTTTAGAAAGTACAAAACGGTCTCTGTCTGCTTTCTTCGGGTCTTTCGGATCAATATTCATTTCTTCAAAATACAGATATGTAAAAATATCAGCGGCAGATAAAGAACCGCCCGGATGTCCCGCTTTAGCAGCATAAACCGCTGATACAATACCAATACGTACTTCATTAGCAATTTTCTGAAGCTCTAATGTGGTCATATTAATTCTCCTTTTCCTTATTATTTATTACCAAATACTACTTTATAATCTTCCTGAAATTTCTTGATTCCGGCGTTAGTTAACGGATGCTTCGTCATTTGCTCAATTACTTGATAAGGAACAGTCGCAACATGCGCGCCTGCCAGAGCACAATTTGTCACATGAATTGGATTTCGGATGCTGGCTGCAATAATCTGGGTTCTAATATCATCTACCACATGAAAAATTTTTGCAATCTCAGCAATTAGATCTATTCCACGAACATTGATATCATCCAGTCTTCCAAGAAAAGGAGACACATAGGTAGCTCCTGCTCGTGCTGCCAACAAAGCCTGGTTCACTGAAAAAATCAAGGTTACATTCGTTTTGATTCCTTCTGAGGAAAGCACTTTCACTGCATTTAAACCTTCTACAGTCATTGGAATTTTAACAACCATATTTTTATGAAGTGCAGCAATCTCACGACCTTCTTTAATCATGCCTTCCGTATCAACTGTCGTGGCTTTCACTTCACCACTGATGGCCCCATCAACAATCTCGGTTATTTCCTTAATTACTTCTTTAAAATCGCGACCTTCCTTAGCAATCAAGGACGGATTAGTAGTGACTCCGCAGATGACACCCATATCGTTTGCTTTTTTAATATCTGCTACATTGGCTGTGTCTACAAAAAACTTCATTAGATTATACCTCCCATATATTATTTGTTTCACTGATTATCAATATACCTTAATTCTGGATGCAATCCAGCAACCCAATTGTTATTAAGTTAGGTTGTATGAATATGTGTTACTTTTTATTTCTAACGTGTTTTTACATTGAAAATCCAGTTTCAGGCTTTAAATATTATTTTAAAAAAATCAATTGCAAATAATCATTTTCTCGTCTTTAAATGATTAATCCATACGTTAAGAAATGCTAGTGCAAATAAGCAACTTTGCCTCATAGTCCCTATTATAAATACTAAGCGGTTGTACCTCCCTGCTAATACTTGTTCTGTTAATCAATTTTTTGAGTATAAATCTCACAGGCATCCAACTTTTAAAAAATACGAAATATTTATCGTTAACAATATAGAAACGAATTCTGAAAACATAGTTTTATTACAACTTATGATAAATATATTCACCGACACTTTAACAGTTCAGATAGATATCCATGATTTCGAAAACAATCTCGTAAACATCGTCAACTCTAGATTTTCTCTCAAAACCTCTGCGTCAAATATCATCTTAAATATTCTGAAACCATGCGGAGTATTGGAACATCCAAATCAGCACCGTCCAAATCTACGATCAAATGAGTTTTCAGACTCATATTCTCTGATAGAACCCTTAACCTTGTTCTAACGCTGTCCTTTTCTAAATGAAAAGCAATGATAATATAGTTACATAGCGGTGCCAAAGTTTTAGAAAATGAACTAAAATGAACTAACTATCAAACATCCCAATGTATCATTATTGAATTTCAACGCTTCGATTGCCACCAAACCGAATCATTTTAAAAAATCGTGCTTGATATCACAACACAAAAACGTTATTTCCCTTCTTCCTACTTCACCTATGCGATCCCATGAAGCATCATAACATAATAGAAATTTGTGAGCTTCTGGCCAAATGCTATAATCAATTTCTTAGATTTTCCATTCTTTCAGATACAATTCCAAAAAATCTGACAGCCAAGTTCTCTGTTAACTTTTCCCTAAACTGGCAGGGAAAAGCTTTATTGTTCGAGTTTAAAGTCATGAAAATAAAAAATACTAAAAATCCTGATTACCTTTTCCCCAATGGTTTTGTCCTCTGTCTTTACAATGTTACACGACCTTCCAAAGCCCGCAGCAATGTTATCTCATCTATATATTCCAGGTCTCCTCCAACTGGTATCCCGCTGGCGATTCTGCTCACTTTAATTCCCGTCGGTTTAAGCAATTTGCTGATATACATAGCTGTTGTCTCACCCTCCAAACTGGAATTAGTGGCAATAATAACTTCCTCTACCTCTCCCTGGAGACGCTGCATCAGCTCCCTCAACTTAATATCGTCAGGTCCGATAGCCAGCATAGGGGAAATTGCTCCATGTAACACATGATAAACACCATCATATTTTTCTGTCTTTTCATAGGCTACGAGATCCCTGGAATTCTCTACCACCATTATCTGCTTCTGATTTCTGAACGGATTGTCGCAGATTTGGCAAACCTCCTGATCTGTCGTGCTATAACAAATCTTGCAGTGACACACAGTTGCCTTTGCTTCGCGTATGACCCCTGAAAGATACTCTACCTGGTCTTCTGGCATATTGACAATATAGAATGCAAGCCGCTGGGCTGACTTCGGTCCGATCCCCGGAAGCTTTCCCAGTACTTCGATCAACCTACTGATATGGCTACTATAATATTTCATCAGAGATTCAGGCCTCCCAATTCTTCTATTTCTCCTTCTCCGTTCAACTTAGACATGGAGGATGTAGCCTCTTCCTCGACTTTTCGGAGCGCTTCATTACTAGCCGCTACAATCAAATCTTCCAACATCTCGATATCTTGCAGATCTACCAACTCTTTCTTCAGATGGACTTTCGTTACCTGACGCTGACCGTTCACAGTCATTTCAACCGCCCCACCTCCGGCCGATGCGGTAAATTCTTTTCCACTCAGCTCCATCTGCTTCTCTTCTATTTGCTGCTGCATGCGCTTCGCCTGTTGCATCAGATTATTGATATTATTCGGCATTCTCATATTACTGGAAAATCTTCCTTTTCTTTTCATGTGTCTAATCCTCCTGTGATTCTATATACTGACAAAACCCTTGCTTCTTCTATCAGTCAGATAGATACCTTACTCAAATTCTTCTTCAGGCTCATCCTCCACTACTACAGACATGTGAATCTTCTCTTGGATGATCTCTTCTACCGATATCTTAACTAAGTCTCTGCAATTTTCCCAATTTGCCAACACAATCCCTACCTGGGTATCGCATCCAATCACTCTTCGGATAGCTGCCTTAATTTCTTCTATCTTTTCAGGACGATTCACATAAAAATAAGCAGTGCGGTCAGAAAATTCTATAAACAACCTGGAATACTCTTTATCGCTATCATATTTGAGCACCGATCCCCGAAGGTAATTTTTCAGCGGTTGAGTGATTTGATCAATGATCTTTTTCCATTCATTCCGAATCTTCTGCAAATTCAGCGGAACTGTCTTTTGTATCACAGGGAACGCCTGTTTTTTGACTTTTTCAGCCTCAGTAACTCTGATACTTTCTGGCTGTGCAGATGCGGCATCAAAAACTCCCTGCTCTGCTTTTTTCTCCAGCACACGAATTCTGTCCAAAACTGCATCTAGATTAGTTTCCATCTGTGGCCGGCACAGGCGTATTAAAGCGATCTCTACCAGAATTCTCTTTTGAGCAGAATAACGAATCTGCCCAGAAAGCTCTGAAAAGATACGAATATAACGCATCAGTGTATCGCTGTCAATCAGCATACTTTCTTCCAGGAGCTGCTTCAGATTTTCTGTAGAAACATCCAGGATATCCTCCAGATAATCCGAACTGCTCACCAACATCAGATTACGCATATACCAGGTGAAATCATTGACAAATTGCTCAATTTTTTTCCCCTGTAACACTAATTCCTCCAGGATCCGTATGCTTCCTGACACATCCTGTACAATCACCCGGCGCAGCAACTGACTCAAAACTTCCGTGTCGACTGTTCCCAATAAATGGAAAATCCTGTCATAAGTTAGTGATTTTCCCAGATAAAAAACGATGCACTGATCTAAGAGGCTCAATGCATCACGCATGGAACCGTCTGCCACTTTGGCCACATACCGGACTCCCTGCTCCTCTACCTCTATACCTTCCTGTTGCATTAATTCCATCAGCCTTTTGGCAATGATATCGATACTAAGCCTTTTGAAGTCATACCGCTGGCACCTAGAAAGAATCGTCACAGGTATCTTATATATTTCCGTAGTGGCCAGAATAAAAATCACATATTCCGGCGGTTCCTCCAATGTCTTCAGCAATGCGTTAACCGCTCCAGTAGACAGCATATGCACCTCATCGATGATATATACCTTATAGCTTCCTTGAGGCGGACGGTATGAAACTTCCTCACGGATCTCCCGGATATTATCCACACCATTGTTTGAGGCCGCGTCTATCTCAATCACATTTGTAGAAATTCCAGCTTGTATGGCTTGACAAAAAGAGCATTCATTGCAAGGACTTCCCTCCAAGGGATGTTCACAATTCACAGCCTTGGCAAAAATTTTCCCAACTGTAGTTTTTCCAGTGCCATGAGATCCTCCAAATAAATACGCATGTCCAATTCGTCTGACCTGTATCTGATTCTTTAATGTTGTAACGATGTTATCCTGACCTTTTACTTCTTCAAAAGTAGCAGGTCGAAATTTTCGGTAAAAAGCAGTATAGCTCATAAAATTGCTCCTCTTCTTAGTTTATGCTGTTTATTCTCCAAAATTGATACGAAAATCTTTGCTAACCGCTTTTAATGAGGTGCACCTTCTTAATTTCTCCATTGATAATGTTTGCCATTATACCCGTACTTCGCGTTCATGATCAAATTAGGGTGTTTCAAAACCAAGTTAGTGTAAAAAACTCGATCATTAAGGAGATAGAATACTGCCTCTCTACACACTATGTTCCCTGGAACTGTCACACGAATTTCCATTCAAGTTTTCTGCTCAATTTCTTCTAAAAAATAGACGATACTCTTTGATTATCTTTTCTTTGGCAATAAATCATAAAATTGCTTCTTTTCAGAATACGAATATGAATAGTCTCCACTTATCTTCCTCAAAATAATATACCTCATCGAGAACACATACATACAAAGTTGGTCAGCTCACTTTATATCCTATTGTTTCTACGGTAAACACTTGTCTGCGCTTATTCACCGAACTGTAAAAAAACAAACGTCATATTAATTCCGTAGAGATCATTCTCACTCAATCGTTTTTAGCAAATAAAGGATATACATCCTCTCATTGCATATTTATATTTATAATTATCTATTTCTCATGCTAGCTCAGAATTTTCAGTACAGTTAATTCATGACCGCTATGTTATCCAACCTCTTGTTAACCGACACACACATCAGCTTAAACGAGTAACGAACAATTTCCAGAACCGTATTTCCACGTATCAAAATCTTTGAAACATCTTTATACATTTATGTATGGCCATTCATAAAACCATATACTTTCAACTTAACAACACTATTTCGTAAAACTTTTCACCACGCCATACAGCATCGCATTCAGCACTTGACAATCTCCGTCTCTGATCAGTAAATTTTATGAATCCTACCTATGGCATTCCTTCAAACAGAAGTATGTATTACGAGATACAATTGGAATACAAATTCCATATCTTGTGCTTTACCTGATTTATTATTATATCTCATTTTAAAAGAAACCACAAGAAAAATATGATTCTCTTATAAATCTAGCACTTTCGCATTTAGGACAGATCCCTGCATATTTCAGCATTAAAAATACTAGTTTTCACCCATTGACTTTTTTCTTAAAACAAGTTATATTATTAGTGTCCGTGCAGCTGGGGAGATAGCGGTGCCCTGTACCTGCAATCCGCTACAGCAGGGGTGTTACTAAACTAAGGACTTGCACATTGCATCACCGCCTTTTATAGTGATGTTGAAGTTTGGGTCTTACGCAACGAAAATCCATGAATCGTTTCAGGACAGGAATGTAGCAGCACTAAGTGGAATCTTTCGTATGTCGTGAGGATACCTGAACCGAGTTGACTATATTAAAGTAAGGTTTGTAATGTCGGTTCGAAGAGAAGTGCACGGACATCTAATCATTTATCTATATTTACTCGGTGTTTCCATAATAATACGTAAGATATAAACCATACTTCTTAAATATAGAAACACTCAGTATTCTATGGTCAAAATCTAGCATACATTCAGGACAGCTAAAATGAGTCTCAAAAATCTTTTTCAAACTCATCTCTGTTTGTTGTGAGAAGAAAAAACAGCACTACTACTCTATACGCCTGCTGTTCAACATCATTTCAAAAACAGTGAATCTTTATCGTTACACTGATGATGGAGATAATTAAGTAGGCCCTCAACCGCAGTTTTCTATCACGTGATACAATGATCCAAGTTCAGAGATATCTTTCATCGTGTTCTAGGAAATCCTGATGACATATCTTTCCTATGTGCAAGGATAGTAGCTTTTCTTTTTTCATAAAACTTTCACTAAATTCTGTACTGACTGAGCTCCAAGCCAAAATCATACCTCAATAACCGCTCCCGAAGATGAGTTGTAAGAACACCTGAGCATCATCAGAAAACATCTGTTATACTAACAATAAAACTTATATCACTCTTTGTAAAAACATGGAAATCTTTCTATATTATAACCAGAACAGTGACAAAAACGTCCGATCCACCGAAAATTAACCATTACCTATATCATCTAGACCTGCTTCGGTAACTATAAGTTTTTTCTCCCATCATAGCGCTTACCAATGAAAGATCGTTTTGAATTAACAAGAAAGGCATGTATCTCTAAGGGCTATCAGTATTCTGGCAGCTATTAACGGCATCCAACTGACATTATCACTGCAAGCACCATATCATCGCTTCTGATGAATTTTGAAATCATTTACCTTTGCTACTTTTCCCTGAAGACTCCCTACCACAACAAAATCGTATGGGTACTGAACAATATGACCATTAAGTATTCCACAAGCTGCAGAATAACAACAGCCAGCATCCGTGGGAAATCACTCTAACGAGCACCGATACACCCGATATAATTTGGGGCCATCCCGTGTAAAGACCTCTGGTTATATACTTCATCATCGAGGAAAAGACCAAGGACCGTTGCATTCGGCAAGGAGTAACTACTAACTATACTATATGTATCACTGAATAGTCAGGACCGCTTCTTCAAAAAGCTCAACAAAACTGTATTCCGCTCCCCCCATTCAGAGCAACCTTGCGGAAAAGAAGAAGCTGAATTCTATGCTAAATTTCATTACAGGACTCTTCTGCAATATGCAAATCATACTAACAAACATTAAACTTCCACATTGCAAAAGTGACAGGTACGCTGTCCAATCCATCTCGTCAATCTTCATACCAAGGAGATCTATTGAATAGTATAAGGAAAAACGTTAGAACCCCCACCTTCGCTATGAACAGCTTCAGTCTGATGACAAGCGGTTAATGTGCTGCACAGGGAACTGAAGTTTATGAAAACCGTATTTGAAGAATCAATTGCTGTCTTCGCTTAGATAAATTTGTGAAAATATGAGCTTTCCGACACCGCAGTCGCAGACAAACAGCATCATTGTTCCGGACAAGAATTCTCGCTCATAAGATTTACCAAGACTCTGGAGTATCTTATCCTATAAATTTGGGAGTTTTTCCATTTATTATCGGTTCCGTGCAGCAATACCCTCTTTGAAAGGTGCAGACCATCGAAAAAAACGAAGTATGACATGGTATAAACTCTCCAAATTTTCCAAATCTATGATCCACTCTTCAGTAAAAAAAAAATAATCATTGCCTGCAATGACACCTAGGTCCTAAATCATACGGAAGAAAACGTTGTCGCTATCCAGCAACGAAATGGCAACTCTCAACTGTAACTATATGCCCATACTACACAGTCATTAACCACTACAACAGAAACAAAACAATCAAGGTCATCGGATCCGAAACGAGTGCCTTTACGTCCACTAGAGAGAAACAGCCATGAATATTTATTGGGACGATCAGTTTGTTCTATCATCCACAGAGATAACCCAGCCTATTATTACTCAGAAAAAACTGCATGAGAGTATCGCAGAAATTATAATACGCTAAACCTATCAGCGCCGTTCAAGCATCCGTGCTTCTCATCCGTTCAGCCCATGGGCTGTGGCCGTTCTACCATCATCTATAAAAAGAGCAAAATAGTGATCTTCGAGGCCTTTGCATTGGAGCACAACACGGATGTTGAAAACATCCATACCAGACAAACAAAATAAGTTCTTCCTTACTTATCTAAACAATAACATACAATTTCCTTTTATTGTTTACTCCAGTACTCTCTGCATACCATACGTGATAAATTTCTCAAGATCTACGGCAGATAATTTCAAGTACGCTATGTGAACAGCGTCAAGTATCTGGAATGACTTTTTTGCTTTCAATGTCAAAATTCTGCAAGGAGCGGAATACAGTAAAAAGTACTGAATGTAAAAAACAAACCCTGACCACAAGGAGACAGGGCAATGTCTAAAGTAAGATATTTATTCCACAGCAACCATTAAAATCCGCTGACACATATACATCTCTATTACAAGGCTGTAAACGCTACCTTGTCGATTATGTTATGCTGTCCGTATCTCTGCCAATAAGTGATAAGCAGTACATCTTAGTTATAAGCCAAAAGTCAAACTATTACACCAAGTACATCCAGAGCAATCCGGAGTGAAAATTCGTGCAGATTTATACCGATGAGGATATTTCCCCAACACAAGAATCAAAAAGCGCAACACATTCAAGTAGATAATTGCCAACGCCCTTGACAACCAAATTGACAAGAGCATCATCAAATCGATCAGTTAATTTTCCAAAATACTGCTAATCACCATCATATTTCTCGCTGGCTCAAAAAGAAATCCACACCACAGATTGAGTCCATCTCAAAGCAACTGCGATTGTTCTCAGAAATAGTCCAAACATTAATAAACATTAATAAAGGAAAAGATCAGTATCACGCAGTAAAAAATCTTCCATAAAAAGTATGCGACGATACCATCTGGACTATCATAATCAGAGGAGAATAGCACTTTTGAAAAATAAAATTAAGAACATTGACTCTATGATTTGTTAAAATGTGTACGCAAAAAACTTAATATATCAAAAGGAAATTTCTAAAAACTGTGCACTGCATTTTGATAGTAATGATATCAAAATGAGTATACAATTATAACGGAGTGGGCGGGATTTGAACCCACGTATCCCGAAGGATAACTTGATTTCGAGTCAAGCGCGTTACAACCGCTTCGCTACCACTCCTGAGAGATATTCAGACTGCCAAATATGCTCTATTGTTGTTCATCGCAATATGGATGTGATATTAAACAATTAGGAACAAAAACGATACTTTTAATATCTGACCTTGAGATGTTTATATGAATAAGAAGTGCCAAGATTTTGCAAAACTGAACTGCTTTTTCATAAGGATAACTTGTCAGACCGTCGGACATGTCCGTATGATTATGCCAAAAACAAATAGAAACTCATTGTAGGAATGCTGTATTCAACATTTTTTTATTTTGTGTTATACTAACGAATCACATCCGGATACAACTATTGAAACATAAATATAAATCTATGCATTTTTTCCATATTTCTTCTCCTGAAATTTTATTTATATTAATATTATATTTTATAATCATATATCTGTCAATATTATGTTTTGAAGTATAATTTATTGACTTTCGTGCTATAATACAAAAATCAATATTCAGAAAAAGTTAAAATTTATTGTTTTAGGAAGGATGCTTTTAGATATACTCTTCTTTTAGATATACTCTTCTTTTAGATATACTCTTAATTAAAGGTTTTATCAAAACATGATTGTTACGGATATACACTTACACAAATACTTTAACATATTTTAAACGGGCAGTATCCGTAGTACGTGAATCTTTCTATGTACTGTACACTTCTTTAAGGATTTGGTCTTAACTATTTCCTATAAACAAAAAACAACGGGCTCATGGAATGAATTTATTATCACATTGAAACCGCATAATCCGTAGCGTGGATCAATAATAAATTATACGGAAACCATATTCGAATTTAGTATAACAAATGTGCATTGCAAATCAACAATTATGTTTTCATTTTTATATCTAACATGTTCTTATACAATTAAGTAATTTTACTCAGTCTCATCAGACCTTAACAAAATTATATACAATATAGATACTATCTATAGCATTCTATTTCTTACTTTACTTTTTACTTTATTTTTTTCATTTTTCTTAATCTTCTAAAAAAATCACTAAGAATTATACTACATTCTTCTCCTAACACTCCTTCGGTTATTTTCACCTAATGATTAAACTCTTTCATATTTAATAGATTGATGACCGATCCAGCACAGCCCGCTTTTTCATTCCTACATCCAATCACCACTTCGTTTATCCTGGACTGTATCAATGCACCCGCACACATTTGGCAAGGTTCTAGCGTCACATATATACTACATCCATCCAAATGCCAATTTCCCAACTTTTTACTTGCCTTTCGAATGGCATTTAATTCAGCATGGGACAGTGGATTCTTATCTGCATTTCTCCTGTTATAACCTCTTGCAATTATCTTCTCTTGATAGACAATCACGCATCCAATAGGCACATCCATCAAAGCTTCTGCTTTTTTCGCCTGACGTATGGCTTCTCTCATAAATTTTTCCTGAATCACGCTTTACCTCCAGAAAATAAATTAATATATTTTAATGTTTCGGTCATATGTATTCTATTAATTATGTCCGATTAAAAACCTTTGGTAGTTTTATAGAAAGACAAACAGCAAACAAAAGGCAACAACAAAGACTTGTAGGCAAATGAATGATCCTTTCTGTACATATACTCCATTCTAATTTTTTGAATAAACTTTGAGAATTTCATTTTTGAATCGAAAGACCGTATTTATGCATATCCTATGGGATAACATTTTTATCCACCCTAAACCTTTCATTACAAATACATATAGCTTGCAGCAACCTTCCTACTCTAAAATCCTTTCCGCCGCAGAGAAAAGGTTTCTTCTAAAACTTTTTCGCTTGCCTCGTAGACTGATGCAGCTTCCAGTATCGCTCAATCCACATCGCAATCTAATGCCTTTTCCGGAATCGTTTTAGCTGCAGACACCTCCGAAGAAATTATAAAAAATTCTATGGAAAACGCCTCTGCAAAAGAATGTAGCCGCGGAAGCCACCGGAACCCTTATCATATCCGATTCACCCACTGAGTACTGATATGTGGGCTTATTGATTCAACTTTCCATAATCCTCCATCCTTTTGACGATGATGAAATCATCGAATGTATCAAAATCAACTTAAAAAATTTCTCGATTTTCTGTAAAAATATCTGAAAAGTGGACAGCAAACAGTTTCTGATTCATAATCTGTTGATGAAACAACTTTCTTCAAAAGAGCATACATTCGTATTCGGCGTTTCAAACGCTTTTGATAAAAAACAAGGAATAGTTGATCTGTTCGAATTGTCAGCATTTAAATCAACCCAGAATTTTTATGTAACAGCCGGGTTAAAACTTATTCAGATACTAAGTAATACCAGCTCATGCAACGATCTTGTGCGTTTATTCCACACCTCTGATCCCTACTTCCGGAATACTACGCATCAGAAGCTCTCTGAACCTTTCCAACTGTTCTTTAGAATATCCGCTAAAGACAGGAGTGATCACCGATTCAGACTCTCTGTAATTCTGAAGATAATAACGTTGACATCCGGCCAGCCAGTTTCCAATTTGTTTAAACTCTTCCCAGCCGTGCAACTCACGCATCACCGTCGTTCGAAATTCATAGTTTATCGTCCCGCCTATGAGAAATTCTACCGAATGCTGAATTTTTAGTACATCCAGTCCTTTAACTCCTACCGTTTCGCCATAGCGATCAGGCGCATTTTTAATGTCCATCGCAACATAATCCAATACCCCCTCCGAGGCCATTCGTTTCAAAATATTCGGTCGGTAACCATTGGTATCTAGCTTAACCTGATAACCAAGTGCTTTTATCCTTCGTAAAAATTCTGGCAAATCAGGATCCAGTGTCGCTTCTCCACCTGTCACACAAACTCCTTCTAAAATTCCCCGGCGTTTTTTCAGATGAGCCATTACTTCTTCTTCCGAAATCTCCAATTCCCGCTTAGGGTAAAGAAGTATATTTCCATTTTGACAAAAAGGACACCGAAAATTACAATGTCCCAAAAATATAGTACAAGCCAACAGGCCAGGATAATCTAAGAGCGTCAATCTTTGAAATCCATATATGTGCATTTCTTTTACTCCTTTCTGAGCCTTTCGCTTCGCGTTGTACCAAGAAGCATCAACCCTGATACCCCAAATCTCTCGAATGCTGTATCCTAAGACCCATTTTCCGAATTAGACTTGCTCAGATAGACAACCACCGTTTTACATCACTTTTATTACATTTATTTCTCGTAATCCTATAGCCGGATACCTACATCATGCATCATGCATCATATCTATTCTATATCATTACTCACATCCCAAAAATACCGTTTCCTCTAGCTTGACTCCTAACTGTTCCAAAAGAACACAGAAGTCAAAAGTTTTTCTCATCTCAGGGCTTGTCAATTCTATCTTCCTACTTGAGAGCGATGACCTTATCTATAAACTTTTACTACAAACTGCCAGTTCTTCTCAATGTTCCCTTATAAAGGCGTATATATCCGCTATTCCCTGACAGAATAACTGAATATATTACAGCACATATGGCATTACCACAAAAATACACCGAATTTTACACCTTTTTTCTGTCCATAGAAAAATACTTTACAAAAACGCTTCAAAATTACAAAATATCCCTTTCATAATAACATTTTTTCCCCTGAAGCATCATGCGCCGAATACATTATTTATCCTTTCAGTGATATTACCCAGCATAATACAGTTCAGTGTAATCGCATATTTAACGATATGGTAGTGACCGCAGCCAACAAAGGACTCCAAAGCTCGTCCACTGACTACCCACGATACCAAACTTCACAGGCCACTGCCTTTTTAAGCACCTTTCAGTTTTAGTCACTAGGCCAATTGAATGTTCGGGAGAATCTTTTCATCCAACCAGATCCAGTGCGATACAACAGATATTTTCTCAACTTCAATACTTCTTATTGACAGGCTCCTTCAATCCTTTTATCTTTCCCGGTAGAATAGTATCTTATTAATCTACCCAGAATCCAAAAGAATAATTCATTTTCTTTATTGTCTTCCAGTTCATGAATAATCATTAAGATATACAAATATAGCTATTTCAATCTCCTTTTTCATAGCCAGATGATATACCTTATGAAACATATGAACTGTTAACCTGCCTCGACATGGATAGGTAGTACGTGATCAATGAAGTATACTTATTGTAGCAGATTTTCTTTCATTTGTCAGGCAATATCCAAATAATTTTTCGATCTGTAAAAAGTAGGATGCTTTTCAACAAAGTCCTAACGGAGGTTTCTATATTCTCCAGACAATATTCTATCTCATTGAAAAACAGCTTGACCATCTGTAGTCTATCATCAAATGTAAAACTTCCTTTTCCCATCCTCTATTCTATCCAGCATCCAAACTAACAACAAACCGGAAATACTGAAGCACACAGTCAACAGCAAAGTCTCATCAAAAAGTGCTTCTATAAAAATACAATAAACCATCCCATGCTCATATTCCGATTCCAAAAGCCTTTTCTATAAAATTTCATTTCTTCTTGGACAGAAACTACGGCAGTTTCCTTTAAAACTCAACGTTCTGATTATTGTCAGACAGGCTCTGGTAAAAAACTTCATCTTTCCCTACTCCTCTAGAAGAAATTGCAGGCCTTACTCCTATTTTCCACACTCTGATCTTATACCTTTCTCCTTACTTGTCCGGAACTTTCCAACATTCGTTCAGTTCTTCCATGCCTGCCCTATCCTTCTCTTCCAGACAATCATGAACCGCTTCCGAAAAGAAAATCGACCGAACTTTCGTATCTAAAAAACGTCCTGATTTGCATCAAACAAAAGGCTCGTTCACTGACTATAAAAAGCGATGGAGACAGTCATCATCCTCCTGGGATTCCCATCCATCCATGTAGTACTTCAAAAGCAAGCGCCCCACCTAAACTAAACAGCAAATGTCCAAACTTCTTGACAGCACAGTCCAAGATCCTCTGCTGTATAATTTTAAACTACCAATACAAGTGAGAATGTTGCTTTGAGATACCACAGAGCGATTCCTCACTTAAGCAACAAAACCACTTCACACAGATTGTCTCTCTTTAGCAAATGACATTGCTTCTTCGTTCGCAGAATAAAATATTTCTCCTGCAATCCTCTCTTATCGTTAAATATAGGTATTTCAAAAGCTCTTTGCATGCGTTGCTTTCTAGATTCTTCATCCACTTCAAACTCTCAACTGACGCAATATCTATTCCTGTATCCAGAGCGGATGCAATGGAAATTTTTATAATAAACAGATTTTCTGAAACTTTATTTTTTTCACAGATAACTCCCTGTTCCTTTTCACTTTAATACTACTTCACAAAAAATCCGAAATGATTCTTCAATATTCTTCATAAAATATCTTCAAAAAAAGATTTGCACTCTCTAAAATTTAAAAGGGCAATTAAGAAACATCCCTTGATCATAAGAAATACCCAACTACCTGTTTAGGTCATGCACAGAGCTTACATCATGAATTTTCATTTTCTGAAAAAACATCAGACAACCAGCCTACAAAAAACTCCTATTTTTTTAAATTAATATTTTTATCGAATTTTCCTCTAGTTTCGTTGCATAAATAGCTTCAGAATGATAATTCCCAATATTAATGTGCCTGTCAGGCATATTTCAATTCGACATATTCGTTGATAATCATCAAACAGCGTATACAAAGATCATTCCATATTTTTCTTCATCTTGTTGATAATCCACATCTCGTCATAGAAAGATATCATCTTTGCTATAACATCAGTTCATCATAAACCTAAATCAACTAGCCAATTTTTCGTCGTCTGCAATAATCGAGTTATACATCTTCAGTTATTCAACGCATTTTTCCACTAGTCTTCGCTTCTTTGCTAATATTATTCATTGCATTTTTAAAATCAAGCTTTTTAAGAACTGTCAATTATTGATACATATTTTATTTTTTAAATAATTAAGATAAACTATTGTAATTTCAAGTCATGTCATAATCCTCAATCCTTTAAAACGTCACTTGAAATTCATATGTTTTATCTCTAATATTTCCACTGGCCATTTCCCGCACACGCAAAGAGTATAGTCCGAATTTTTTATTTTTCCCTTCAAACATTCTACAAAACAGACCCCTGCCGCTGTCCAGGTGGCATATCCATCACCTGAATAATATTCTGGAAGGCTATTTTCAGACTCAGGTATTACTGAAAATGACCCAAACTCATCATCAATACCTTTACCTGTATATTTTACATAGCTCTCCTTCGCCGCCCATATCCGAAAAAACTTTTTATATGAAGCCTTTGCCTGCACATAATTTGCTTCTTTTTCATGAAAAAAGCGCTTTGCCAGGTTTGCATACCTCATACCGGCAGCATATTCTGTTTCACCTTCTCTTAAGATATGCATTTGCAAATCGATTCCTACTTGCAGGTTCGATAGAGCACACGCCCAATATTCCCCGCTGTGAGTAATTGACAGAAAAAATTCCGAATGCTTTTTAAAATATGGCTTTCCTTTTTTTTTATATCTAAGTTTCCATTCAAAAATATTAGCAGGTTTTCCTGTTAAATTTGCTACCGCCGCTGCTATACGTTCCTCCGCTTTGCGACTGTCGCCTTTTTCAAACAAGTAAAGCCTGATTCTTGATATATCATCCATGCTGTCACAACCTAATTCCTTTCTTCTTCATTTTAAACAATCACATTCTGCACCCGATACAGCTCCACACACTAAATAAAAATTTTTGTATTAAAATGTTCTTTATGATATCAAAAATTTCCAACCTAAAATCCTTAACAAAATCGTATCATACATTAAGTCCTTATCCTAGTATACTTGTTATACCTATTTAATTTTCTACATGATGATTATCTGTATCTGCGGAAAATAAAGAAGTAACATCATCGCATTTTTAAAAACAACTAGATTTTTTGCATTTTGTTATATACAAAAATCCATCTTTGTTCATCTCTTTTAGGTTATTTTTCTGAAAACACTGCCCATTGATGAATTTCAGTCGTCTTCTCTAACATTGCATAAGATTCGTTTATCTCTGTTTTTTCACGGATTATAATTTTAAAAATGTTCTCTCAAACTTCACTTCACAAAAGAGCATCACTAGTTTCACAAATTTGAGCTTTCACCAATTATTATTAATGTAACAAAACCAGAGAAGAACACTCCATACTACATATCTTTACAGCATACATAAATCCATCAAACTAAATTGCTTCGCTATTTTCTAACTTTCTTGTACACGCCCCTCTACTAATAATAACCTTGAATCGTACCCACACTCTTCTTCTGGATATCTTCCAGAATTCTCTATGAGACTTTTTAAAATTTCATATGTTTTTGAAATGGCATAAATTGTATCAGCTTCTGAATGTGAGGAGCCTTAATTGCTTTCTTAACTATCAGCCAGATCTGGTTATAGAAAAAGGATAGCAAAAAAACAATTTGAAACCAACCTCCGCATGATAATGACTTTCACATACATTAAGCAAAAGCTTTTGATTGGTTCAGCATAATCAGTTTGAAAATACTGATGATTCAAGAGATATAAATAATCGCTTCCGTCTGTTGTTTAAATTAAGCATTATGTCATAAGTTGTTTCGTTCCATGAGATATCTATGTGGTTTCAAAGCCTTACTTCATGCAGTATTGTTGCTCGAATGCAAAAGAATGTCAAAAACATCAAGCACAGCGATTATTCTGAATTTCAACAGAATCTCAGCTCCAGTTAGGCCGGACGGAGAACCGCTGCTTCTTCCTGTAAGTCCCTTCAGCACTAATTTCCAGTTTACCCTGGAAAATAGCACTAAACAGAACAGCACAGGCTTCCCATCCCAAAATACGATACACAACCTATACTTAATCTGACAGCTCGTAGCTCCTCTACATACTGGTATAACCATGATTTCTTTTTAAAAAATTCAGAAGCAATACTGTTGTTTTTTATACATGTGAGAAATTAATTCTACCTGATAACGACTACATATCTCCATTCCGCTTATCCAGATCCTTTTCCCTCAAAATCATGACTTTTGTTTGTAGCGAACAGATTCATTCTATTTGTTCAAGCAATATCCTGTTACAGAACTTACGGTTGATTGCAGCTATTATTATCTTTTTAAATGAAACTTCATCATACATATACATACTCTGCTATCACAGGTTGCAGATCTTGTTGAAGCAACGCTTGAAAGACCTCCTCCACAGACCGCTTGTCAGAAATTTCAAACTATTCATCTTTCTTTTCCTCTAGCCCTTTTACATGTCGACAAATCCCTGTGCTGACGCGCTAACTGATATTTTTGTGGTCGCACTCTTTACGAAGTTACCCCTAAACCCTAGCACATTCTCTAATAGAAACTGTAATGTTCGCAAAGAACATGAACAAACGGTATGCGAAAACCACCTGCAAAAACTGATATTCATGAACATCCATGGAATCAATTTTTCATTGTTGATGAGATGATAGGATAGGATGGCAGCCTAGGACAGAAAAACATCATTACCACATGTAGGATATTTTTGAAACAGCCAGGCATGTATTCCTGTCGCATAAGCGTTCTTTCGAAAATCTACAAGTTTCAAAAATGCTGCAAAACCACCCCCGAACATACATCACTGCAACGCCCTTGCCTGTACGTGCAGCCATTAAGGGAAGATACGCTTATTTCCTACCAAATGCAAAATATATATTATATATTCATCTGCATTCATCGAATAAACATCCCATCCGATCACTTTGAAATAATCCTTTGCAATTTTGCATGCCTATTCCTAATATATTCCAAATCAAACCCTTCTCTGCTTTCCCTCGTTAGCAGCAAGGTCTCCTGAAGCCCTGTTTTCGGACATAGATTCAATCTCTCTGCAAATTTCCTTTATCAGGTCGTACACGCCGAATTTTATTGTGACAGTTGCAACTACAATAAAGGCAATAATTGTAAGTAGCGATATAAAGAGGAACAAATATATACACACAGAATTTCCAAAATATTTTCTCGTTTTCCCTTGGCGTACTGAAACACCTCATTGAGACAAAAAGTGCTGCGAAATCCAATGGCATCCGTCTTATGTGAGAAAGTTTCCTTTTTATATCTATCACCGTATATGGTTATAATCATAAACTTTCATCTAAGATATTACCTTCTCATGAATATCTGTATCAACATTCTCCATACCCGAAAGATAAACTATGTGATTAATCTAGTTTTTCTTTATAATTATAAATGATGAATAGGAATCTTTCCTTAAATGAAATGTTATATTTAGGCACCACAATCATAACATAAAAAAGACTTCCCTGCTATTGGAGCACATAACACAGGATATAA
>JABUSY010000049.1 GCA_021442455.1 Lachnospiraceae bacterium
GTTTTCTTGACTTAAAACACCAAACAAGGTTGTAGATTTTGGGCAGCTAAATGTAACAAATGTTTAACAAACCTACATGTTCATCCACACAGCAGCTTCGGATTAACTCTGAAACTGCCATTTTCCGAAAAGGTAACGGATTATGAAACAAAACGCCCGCACTACCCAATCAAGTGTCATAGCTATCCACACGCCAAACACACCTAATCCAAACTTTTTCCCTAGAATTAAGCTAAAACCAATCCTGAAAATCCACACGGACAAAATAGATACCCACATGCAATATTTAACATCATTTGCTGCTCTTAGCGTATTCGATAAGATAAAAGATAACGGCCAAATCGTAAAAATACAGATGCCGTGATAAATAATCCTCTGAGTTGTCAACTGCGTCGCTTCATAGGATAATCCATAAATCTCCAGAAAGACCGGTAGCAGTACGATAATCGATAGCGCCGTAACCCAAATCATAAAATAAGTTAGTATCACAATCTTCTTCGTATAATAACGAACCTGTTCATAACTTCCCAAACCGATAGATTGGACGGTCACAGTCAGAAGTGCCAGTCCCATCGCTATCCCTGGAAGAATTTGAAAGGTAACAAGTGTATTGGAAAGCGCATTCGCCGCGATAGATGTTGTTCCAAAAGACGACACCATCGACAAAATGAATATTTTCCCCAGCTGGAACATGCTGTTCTCTAAACCATTTGGAACGCCGATATGTAAGATTTTTTTTAAAAGCAGCCATTGACACTTCACCACAATTGGATGAGAAAAATGTAATACCTTTTCCTGATTGAATAACAGCACAATCATAATTACACCAGCAATCATTCTGGAAATCAACGTGGGAATCGCTATACCCTCGAGTCCCCATTTCAACCCGTAAAGCAAGATCGCATTGCCGATAATATTAATGCCATTCATGAACAGTGACATTAACATGACAATTTTAGAATCTCCAATCATCCTAAAAATCGCAGCTCCTGCATTATACAGAGCAATCATTGGAAGAGATGCCGCAATAATTATCAAATAAAGATTAGCATTGTAAGACACATCTGCTTCGATCCGTCCAAAAGCTATGTTTAGGATAAAAGGACGCAAAATATAAACCAACAACATAATAGCCAAGGCAAAGGCACTTGTAAACAAAACCAGCTGATTTGCTACGTCACAGGCCTCCGCTTTTTCCTTTTTACTCAGAAACTGCCCGCAGACTACTGCTCCGCCAATCGCCAATGCCGCGAGCAAACTAATCAATAGGATAAATATCGTATCGACAAGTGACACGCCCGACACTGCCGCTTCACCGACACTGGCCACCATAATAGAATCGACGATTCCTACAAAAACTATCAGAAATTGTTCGACCATGAGAGGAATGATCAAATTAACCAAGGCTTTATTTGTGAAGCAATAACCTTCATGGTCTTTTAGAAAATGCATAACTTATCTCCGCCTTTCCCTCAGATTATAGAACCTATGTAAAAAAGATACAAGAAATTTGCAAAAAGTTTCTTAAGAATACGGATAAAATTTGCATGATGTAGCAATTTCCTCTAGAAGGTCAGCTACTCTGATGTAAACCGTTTCCTACTTTAACTACCAGATTAAAATTTTGTTCCGTTGTTTACAGAAGACCTGTATATCCGAAAAAAAATCTGAATTTTCTATGATACTTCCTCCAATCGTTTTTGCACATAATGATCTGCAGCACTAAAATTCTGTTTACTCGTCTCAAAATTTGCTCTGTTATACTGTCGTAGAGAACATCTCATGTATATGATACATTCGTATTCTCATAGCACCAATTCATCCATCAGGTCAGTGATAAGGATGAACTATTTGACAATCATATAAAAAATTATCGCATCCCTCACTCTGATCTTCTGTCTTTTAATTCTCTGGAAATATGAAATCCATATTTCTGTTTTTGCCTTCCTTTATAGCAATGGATCCATCAAAAGTATCAATAATCCTGACAGAATTAATCACCAACTTGAAAATTTCTGTTGGCTCACTCTTAAAAAACTACCTCGTCTTTTCTCTTCTCATATGCAATATTCACCGTATCGCCCTTGTACAGTAAACATTTGCATCTATTACCTCTTCAACATTCATTTGAAAATCGACATAAGCATCTACATTTTCCTCGCTAACAGACTTCACACTCCTAGGAAGTTTAAATCTTGTAGATTCTCTCAGCATTATATAAACTACTACTACAACATCACCCTCAATAATCAAAGTGCTATCGACTCCACGAAGAAATTATTGCGACTTTTTCAAAATAGACGCTCTTTCTTCTGCTGTAACATTTGATCTCTGACATGCTTTCCTCGCCCCTTATTTTCATTACTGCAGCCTATTGTATCCAGCATTGCGATCAAAAATACAATTATCTAAATTGTTCATTTTCCATTCCATAACAAGATTCTGATATATATCTCTACTGGCATTGACAAATCTATCTCACAAATTCCTTGGCGCACATAACTGATTACCTCTGTTTCTGTATCAAAGGTATTGCAACCATCAACATATGGTTTTTCATTGGTTTTCCTATAGATATTAGGAAGATACGCACTGCTCCGGTAGTCCCTAAAAACGCTATGGCAATCGGTGAGTTTTTGATGGCCCTTTTATCTCTGGATAGGCAAATTTCTGATACTCGCTGATAAATGTATCCAGATACAACACCATATCATAATTCACCCCTCACTGTATAGTATATGCTGTTTGAGTACGTATATTCATTGACTACCTAGCCTTTTATATTATTTACAATCAGACAGTAATGTATAACCATTTCTTAATTTACCAAAAACAGCTCACATCTCTCTGAAACAACACAAGCAACTTTTTTCTTTTCCGTTCACATTTTCTAAAAATTTCATAATTTCGATTACACTGTCATAATTATACTATATAAACAAAAAGTATGCATATTTTATGCCAACACCTGAACAACTCCATTTAACGCCTATTAAAACGATGATCAAACGCATGATCATCGTTTTATACGCCCCATCTTTTTCCCCATCTTCTGCAATAACCAGAAGCAAACCGACAACCGAAAGTTTGAAGATACTGCCGGAGCACTTTACGATAAACACAGTATGAGAATAGTAAACAAAGAAACAAAAAATCGATATTGCTCACTTCCTCTCTAATTGAAGATTGCCTCCACGCTATTTTTTCACTTTAGAATACGCTTCTGTCATTAAATCTAACTGTTCCCGTCCGGATCGATCTGATAATAATAGAGGCGTTTTCTGTGATTCACAGATCATCTAAAAAAATAAGAACTGACCAAATCCTGACACTAACTATAAGATAGGCAATGCAAGAGAGAAACATTGACGTAACAGCAAAGGGAGCTATTCGGGAAGCGTAAGAATCTTTTTTGAATAAAACTTTAAAAACAAACATATACATCAACCTTTGTTATCTTTCAGCTCCATAAAACAAATTTTCCTTTGCTTTATTCATTCATTCTAGTTTAATGAAATAATCTTCAAAAATGTTTTCAAAAGTTCAGCGTAGCAAAAAAACACCTCTCATCTATACCTACTGAAAATGTACTTATTTATATGGATACACTGATACGCTGTTTACATCAAACAGCAATAGATAAGAACATTACGTATTAAATCTGAAACTCAAAAAATCAAAAAAATTTTCAACGGATAACTCTATTAACGACAAATATTATATTTACCATACTTAAATATGAACAAAGATTCTCAAATCAGAAATTTTAGTAAATTCAACATTGCCTTTTTAATGAATAAATGATAGAATGTGAATGAATAATGGAGGAGATATGCATATGAACTGGTGGCGAATTCTACTAATTATATTGTTTACTATTGTAACGATTATCATCGTATTGGTAATACTCCGGAAAAAATTACAAAAGAATCAGAAAGCACAACAAGAACAGATTGAAACCGCCAAACAGGTAATGACTATGCTAATCATCAATAAAAAGAAATTGAGGCTAAAAGATTCCGGTCTTCCTCAAATAATCATTGAGCAGACTCCCAAACTCCTGAGAAGAACTAAGCTTCCCATCGTCAAAGCCAAAGTTGGTCCTAAGATTATGACATTTATTGCTGACACTTCTGTTTATGAATTGATCCCTGTCAAGAAGGAAATCAAAGCAACAGTAAGCGGTCTCTACATCATTGGTGCCAAGGGCATTCGCGGTCCTTTGGAACAGTCCCATCAGAAAAGCTCCTTCAACAAGCTTTTTCGAAAAAATACCCAAAGAGATTAGATAATCTTAATACTCAAATATACAGCTAGGATTTTGTTATTGCAAACTCCTGGCTATCTGTTTTCTGTTTTTCAGTTATTTTTTCTCCATTTTATCACATTAGCATTATTCTCTCAAATTCTTCACTACTTCCTCCAATAACAAATAATACCAACCATTTTTCTTATTAATATCTTCAGTCATCATCATTTCGAATACTTCCCAAAGACTGAGGAGCACCGCGTGTGTCAGATTGTATTCACACCCCAAGCTTTTCTTCCTTCAATACTCTTCTATTAGTATCTGCTTCATTATTTTGATATCGTATGGCAATATAGAATGAGCAAAAACATTAAATTTATTCACAATATCGCTAGCATAAAACTGATATTTTTCTCCATCTGAACAATAACTGTCATTCTCCAGACTCAGGTCTTCTAGCATTCGTTTGATCACCTGGGAAGTCTCATAAGCTGGATTAATTAAAGTTACCTGTGCTCCGAGTATCCCTTTGAGCAGCGTTTTCAATAGTGGATAATGGGTGCATCCCATGATCAACGTATCGATATCCTTCTCCAGAAGCTCTTCCAAATAACGTTTAGCAACTTCTACAGTTATGTAATCTTTTGTCCACCCTTCTTCTATCAAAGGTACAAACAGCGGACAAGCTTTTCCATATACTGTAATTTCCGGGTCTTCCCGCTGAATCAAAAGCGGATACAAATTACTGTGAATGGTACTCTCTGTGGCTATAACACCTACTTTCTTGTTGTGAGTAGCCTGTACTGCCACACTGGCCCCTGGCCTTACTACACCCAAGATCGGAAGATCAATCTCTTCTGCTATGATGTCCAGCGCTAAGGCGCTGGCAGTATTACAAGCTACTACGATAGCTTTTACCTTATGTGTCTTCAAAAATCGCACTATCTGCCTAGAATATCGCAAAACCGTTTCTTTTGATTTGCTTCCATAAGGAACACGAGCAGTATCTCCGAAATATACAATGTGTTCGTTCGGAAGGTTTCTCATAATCTCCTGTACTACAGTTAAGCCTCCAACACCCGAATCGAAAACCCCAATGGGCGCATTCTTTTCTGAGCTCATTTTCCCTCTCCCTATCCTCTTAGTAAGAAATAGATACATAACCTCGCTATAAATTTATCAACGTTTATCTCCTAAAAATAGAAAAAACCAAATTGAAAGTTTATCTTTTTGCAATATACTTCTTATACTTTCTCACTCAGAAATTCTTGCAGTTTCTTTCTCCACTCTCAGCTGCTGAGGACGAGACATACCAAAAGCATAGAGATGAATAAAATCATATAGTACACCGATTATTGCCTTGAACGTTTCTCAATTCTACCTGCAGCATCTCATACCGGCCGACCTAAACTCTCTTAGTCCCCGTAGGCTGTGCTCGAAAAATCTACAGTTTTATCAAATGAACTATCTCTTCCGCCTTTTCTTACAGTCATTCACGGCTTCCATACGGCGTATCCTCATCTGTCAGAAGAACTTTCATTTTATTCAGCATCCTGTCACTGTTAGCCAGAACTCGAAACTAATTTACCTTTTCGAAATACTCATCTGTGTCTCTTGTACGTAATCTGGGGGATTTCTGTTTACAGAGTGCTGATACTTCCTTTTAATGTAAATTTCTTTTAGTAAACTTAAAAACTTTCATAACTATCTCTCATATTTAAAGAATTGCTAGATACATGAAGATTTATACATTTTTTCAAAGTTATCTGAACGTCCCAGAATATGATTTCCGAAAGTAGGAGAGCTCATCATAATTGTTCTAGGTATAAGAAATTCTCCAGTATGCAAAGCTGCACAGTCTGTATCCCTGCCATAAATCAAAAGAATCAGCAACCCCGCCAGAAAATTGCTGCCTGCTACTATATTTTCTTTCTGAAAGAGCAATAAAATCCTGATAAAGTTCAGGATAATCTATTTTTTATCTTCCGTATTTTTTTGGGCTTCCCAAAAACACCTTTGCCGATTCTGCTTTGATCGCTTCCATGCTGAGGATAACATTTGCTAAACATTGTCCTGCCCTATCCTTTCATGAAAAAATAATAATTCCCCCTAGCATAAACTCAAAAGCTTTCTTCAGCGTCTCAAAACTTTTTGTATTGGAAAGCCAGGATCTATTTTAAAAACAAAGCTTTTCATTTCCCCACAACCAAGTTTTCTAGCATCATATTTCTAACTGCTATCTCTATAAAATACCAAACAACATGAAACAGTCTGTTTTCTTTCTTTTCTCCAGCTGGAGAAGATCTATGAAATTACATCATGACACTATTTCCACATGTATTAGCAGATATATGCTTCGTTTTCATCACTGTTTTTCAGAAGTCGTCAACAATATACACACATGACTTCTATACATGCTAACTTCCCCTCTGCTTTTTTACTATAATATAATATCATCTCAATATCCGGCCAATTTGCAGATATGGACAGCTTGTTTTTCCTCCTCTGGATTAACTTTCTCATGTCATCGCCTCTGTAAATTTTCCGGATGCTTGCTTCAGCTTATCTATATCTAGGTACTTTTCAATGATTCTCTGACAGACGATTTAAACGACTAGTTTTTCATTTTCTTTTCAGCCCACTAATCCACACATCCGCTTGCCCGAGCTTTTATTAATCTCTATAATAAATACTATATTATCTCTTTCCAACATTTTTGTCAAGACAGTACGCTACCTTTTTGTTCAGCAAAAGAGAATCTATGAAATTGATGATCATGCCCTATTAATCTGAAACTCTTACAAGTTTAGTTATATCCCCTCTCTCTCACGGTGTCTCCGAACTGTACAAGATAGCACACAATTTCTAGCATAATCTGCAATATTTTTATATCTTGGTCTTCTCCGTGGGCTTTCATCAAGATTTTTTCTTCCTAATTACTATTCCAGGAACTCAATATTTCCATCTTTCAGATAACATCTGCCATTTGCGCTTCTGTGAGCCCTCGATAACATGAGTAAATAAAATAGCCGATTTCATGAAGATAGAAAGGCAATTTCGTCGTTGGTTTTAAATTTTCTCTACCTTGATCGATCACTGCTTCCCCATGACAAAGGTTCGAAATTTTATTCTATCGCTGATTTGATATTTGTGAAAAAATTCTGCACCAAAATGTTTTCCAAAATCTTCAAGACAAAAAGTACGACTTATTTCAATGCATAAAGATCCTGTAGAAATGTACGAAAAGTCTTCTGATATAGTGACAGATTCAATTTCAAAATTACCTCCATGTTACAACATCCGTTTGTTTCTCTTTCTTTAAGATTTTCATACTATTTTTCAGAGATGCAACCAGCACATGGTAAATTTCCTATTAAAAAACTATCTAGTTTCATATGGAATCAGATTGTCTTCATGCGCCTACCCGCATACAACACGAATACAAAAAATCGCTTTTTACTGTCATCTTAGCTTCTTCACAGCGAGCGAGAGATATTCCTCCAGATTTTTATATCCTTTCAGATTATTCCATAAATATTTGGCTTGTTGAATACGATTGTCATTTTGTTCTTAACGCGGAGCCTATGTTTTTATTTTATGTCCTCTAAGTTCTAGAACTTACTTATTCTTTTCTTTTTTGCAGATGCTTCATCATCTTTCCTTCTAATTCGTCAAAAGCTCAATGTTTGTCAACTTTTCCACGAAACATTGGAAATGATCATTAAACTTCGCATTCAACTGTCAGAAATTGATTAAATGGAATGATTCTGAGACATCCTCACACAATCTGACTCGTATCCAGCACATTGAAATCCTCATTAAAAGTCCCTTGGCTCACAGCTACAAATTTCATATCCAACTGATTAGGAAGTTCCAAATTTTCCATCTTAATTGCCAAACAGAAAACCGTTCCGTTCCTCTTCTTCTTCGTTTCCGCTCCTAGTAAACAGAATTTTTACATATTAATAGCCCTCTATGATCGTCATTTTCTCTACCTGAATTCTGTCTTCAGAACTTCTACTTTCAATAAAACTTTAAGAATGCAAAGAAATTTGTCTCTTTGATATCCCATCAGATCATCTCGTCATTTGAAATTCTGCCATCATCCTGAGCTTTATAATCTCTGCGACTTCTAAAGGAATAGGCATCCGTCTTCAAATACCGTGTATACTGCTCTTACTTTCTGTACTCCTTCCTCTACATTCGTGCTTTCCAAGCTGCAGCAAGATAAGTACATCAACAGTAACAGCTAAGCTTATCCAAACATTTGATGAAATATATAAATGCCAATAAATATAGCAGTTGAAACTTTTTTTAGATTTACGTATAATATTACCAAGAACATATTTAAAAATTTTAAAATTTGAAGATTATGAAAGGAATTATAAAATGTTTCGTCTGATTTTACTTCTCATAATTACTGTTCTATATTTAATTCTCACTCTTCCAGTTCTACTGGTGCTCTGGATCATTGGTAAGAAAAATCCGGAACTCCGGGATCGGATTGCACAGATTATGATTCGGTGGATTTTCAAAGTATTACTGTCCGCAGCTGGAGTGAAGGTTACGGTGATCGGAGAAGAAAAGATCCCAAAGGATACTGCAGTTCTTTATATTGGAAACCATCGGAGTATTTTTGATATTTTAATTACCTATATCCGCACTCCCCGTAGCACTGGATATATGGCCAAAAAGGAACTTGGAAACATCCCCCTGTTTTCATTGTGGGCTAGGTATATTAACTGTTTTTTCTTCAACAGGGATAATTTAAAAGAGGGCATGAAGATGATCCTATACGGGACCGCAATACTGAAAGATGGAAAATCGGTGTTCATTTTCCCTGAGGGAACAAGAAATAAAAATGATTCCGATCTTCCTCTGCTCCCTTTTCACGAGGGAAGTTTTAAGATGGCCAGCAAGAGCGGCTGTCCCATCATTCCGACAACACTCTGCAATACCATCAACATCTGGGAGAAAAATTTTCCCTGGGTACAGTCAACTCATGTTGTGCTGGAATACGGAGATCCAATTTATGTATCAAAGCTTTCGCCGGAACATAATAAAAAAATTGGAATCTATATACAAAGAATTATGGAAGAGATGATAAAGAAGAACCAAAAACTTTTATGAGAAGATTATTGTTTGAACCAAAAGGGTGTCTTCAACAACATTCGTTTGATTGGCATAGCCTTTCTTTTTGGATGTATGCCTTAATAAATTTTTACTTCTACAATAATCTTTCAAAATTTCGTCATCTATGAATATAAAAATAATGCAAACAGAGATAGCTACAATTTTTTTTAGAAACTTTTTGCATGACCATAAAAACTTCCTTACAATTTTTCTCTGATGCTATAGCTTCTTTCCTCATATCGACTGTAAAAATGTTTTCAGCTAATAACTTTTTCTCTTGAGGTCTACGATTCCTTCATAGTACTTTCCATAAAGATAAACCTATTGATCCGCAAATCTGTTTAGAAAAATCATACATCCTTTGTTCATATTCATGCCATTCCAAATTACTCTGTTTGTTTGTCATCCTTAAAAGTAAAATAGTTTCCCAGATAGGCACGCGCCCCCCCTTACATATCTATACCTTTTCTTAGCAGAATCTTATCTAGCTCATCCATAACAACACACAAAAGCTCTTTAAACAAACACAGTTCAAATGACGGATATCAAAATACTAATTTATCCTCATCATTTGCTACATATATAATGAATAATACCAAATGACGACGTCTATTAATTTATCTATTTGATCCTCGGTGGTAAGGAAAAATAATTTCGATACTTGACTCGCCGTGATAACCGATTTTAATTGCTATCGTACTGTCCCTAAATGTCACAATTCTGGTCTTTTATATATAGCCAGCAGGATATAGAAAACATCAAGTCGATTCTAATGGAGCAAGTATTGTTGATAGACTATCTGGACAACAAGAAGTACCTCAATCCATAGAAGCAAATTCCACATCGCCATTGGCCACCACTATTTTAACGATTACGCCAGTTTTTTTTAACTTGTCTCCTCAGACTATACAATCAGATAACTGCGTACCCATGATATACCGCCTCCCTACTTTTACTTCAGTAGCTTTTCCTTCCGAACTAACGTACATTCGTGCTAGCATTTCCTTTGCATAAATTAATTAACTTTATTTAATAACCCGTCATAGCAATGCCATCTTCCGTAGAAACTTTAGCAAATATTTCAAAAATACAGCCTGTCGATTTTCTCTATAATAACAGTCAATGCTGGCATGTGGACTGAACCATCACTTTTTAAATTGTTTCAAAATCTCAGTTTCTAAACTTTCCTCCTTATACCTTTAGTATGAAAAAGAATTGGATTTTTAAAATATATTCTGCTTAAATTCCATTAAAGAATTTTTTCATTGGTAGTAAAACATTGTTCATTAGAACTTCTTCTCCTTTCTCAATAACCCTCTTCTGCTGTTTCTCCTGCATGGTATCTTGTTTTTCTTCATTATCCATTTTTCTTCGACAAACTTCGAAATAAAAAATTCTCCACGCTATAAGCCAGCGTCCGATGGTAGGGACTTTGTTGTCCCTTCGCCATCCAAATCAGATCCAACTCGTGAATTTCGCCATACAAACCCTAAAATCACTATATCCGTATGAGGGACTAGCTGATATTGATCTCAATTTTGTATCACAAAACTCCATGAAATCGTCAACCATCACAATGCTTCCGATATATCTTCCTCTAATAATCGATTGCTGAATATACACAGATATAACGATACTTACGGTTCTATATCTTCAAAGATCACTATGGAATCATCCGTCTTGACTAGCTCATAATCATGCATATTATTCACAGTCCAATTGATCATCTGTACTTTATACAACAGACGACATAACATAAGACTAAACATTGTTCTATCTGCGATATTGCAGGAAATGAAATCCGGAGACGTTAAAAAGTTGGTCAATAGATTGTAGCGTACAACATCATGAATTTGAGTCATATCGATACCTCTATGTTTTATATGACGCTCTATCATTTGCCCGCGTATAATCTTCGGACGATTGTTCTTCAGCCATTTCACTACACGATAATCAGAAGATTCTATGGCGAAAACACCTTTATACGCATCCAATACCTCGCAGACTCTCGCACAGAGCAGACCGTAATTATCCAGATCCACATTCAGATTCAGTAACACCGGAACCTTGCCATCTACCAGTTTCAAACCATCAGACAGACAAGGGATGGTTTCCTGCGTCCTAGACAGGCAACATTCTTTCAGCTTCTCCCAGTCACTCTCTTCCACAGTACCATCTATTCCGCACATCCTACACATCTGATGATCCCGAAATATTACCGGAACACCATCTCGACTCATCCGGACATCCATAACAATCCCGTATCCATGCTCCACCGCCACATTAAATGCCACTAGAGAGTTTTCCGGAATCTTTTTCCTGATATTATAATATCCGCGATTGGCAAAGTCATATCGTTTCATCTCACTCATATCTGGCTTGTTACTAATTCTGGGTTTAATAGCTAATGCCCAGGTTCCCGTGATACTTGCCGCAACGACAAACAGTTTTTTTATTTTTTTATCCATTTGGCATTCCTCCTTTTTCTCAGTATAGCTTATTCTTCAATTGCTTTCAAGAAATATCTTTTTATCATTATGAAACATTTTTTCATGATATAGAGTTTCTTTGAACTGATCATAATCCCAATAAAGCGTGCCTCCGAATGAAGGTTAATTTTATCATAACCAGACACATATACTTAAGCGTTGTATGAAGAAGAAAAACTTCGTTGTTTTTTATCTTGATTTCAGTTAAAAGCCAGAAACCACTATGCTGATTATACTGAAAAGTAGTCTGTTCCCAGCAGCTCCCGCTGCTGGTGTTCACATAAAAAATATATTTATACGAAACTTCCGACGAAGGAAAATATGCAAATATATACCAGATTTTCCATCAGATAAAACTCTGCATAACGTTCTGAAAGTGATAATATTTCTAATTATAAAGACTTGACAAATATTGCAAAATAAGATATTATCTAACAAATCAGTTTAAATGTGTGCGTTTAGCTCAGCTGGATAGAGCATTTGGCTACGGACCAAAAGGTCGGGGGTTCGAATCCTCTAACGCACGAATATGTAATTAAATTTTTCCCTTCTACTCTGGTGTTTTTTATTTGTGCGAAGTGATTTAACTAAGAGAAACATCTTATTTTTTACAATTTCTGCAACTTTCACAATTGCAATTATAATATTTTTTCTTCCAAATTCTTTTAATTTTCTGAATGATGACTAGAACCGTGTAACTACCGATCATAGCCAGTATTACAAATGTTTTCGCATTCACAAGAATGCATTTCCTATCTGATAGAACATAAACGTGACAAACCAGGCTAATAGAAGCTGAAACACCACACAGATTCCTGTAAATTTCCAGCTTTCTGACTCCTTCTTAATCGTAGCTAACGTGGCGATACAGGGTGTATAAAGCAGGCAAAAAATCATCATACAATAAGCATTGAGAGTGCCGAAACACATCCCCCTCAAGACGTTGGAAAGATTTGTCATCCTTGCCTGCGAGGTCATATTTTGGATTCCAAAAAGAACAAAACAGCTGGAAATCACCACCTCTTTTGCGGATATCCCAGCGATCAGTGCAACAATAATCTGCCAGTATCCCAGGCCCAATGGTTGGAACAGGAAAACGATCTTCCTCCCAATAAATGAGCCAAAGCTTTGGGTGATGTCAGAGGTATAGCCTTCAACCCCAAAGTTCATAAGGAACCACATAATAATTGAGGCAATGAATATTGTTGTGCTTGCTTTTTTTAGATAATCCTTTACCTTCTCCCACACATAAATCACGATTGTCTTGACGCTTGGTATCTTATACTCCGGAAGCTCAAGCAACAAATCAAATTCTGTCTTCCTTTTGTTAAAAAGATGTATAATAAAAGCTACAAGGACCGCCATGAGAAGACCGATCACATACATAGAATGAGCAACTATTATCGCATATTTTTCGAAAAACATCTGTGAAAACAACACATAAACAGGAAGACGTGCGGAACAGGATATCAATGGCGTTATTAGCATGGTTTTCAGGCGATCTCTTTTGTGCTCCAGGGCCCGTGAGGCCATGATCGCAGGTACGCTGCAACCGAATCCCAGGATCATCGGAATAAATGCACGGCCCGAAAGCCCCACTTTTCCCATAATCCCATCTATGACATAAGCAACTCTGGACATATACCCGCTGTTCTCCAAAAAGGCCAACGCCAAAAACAGTATAAAGATATTTGGTAAAAAAATCAGAATACCTCCCACGCCGGAAATGATTCCGTTCACGACCAGCGAAATTACAGCTATATGTATCCCTGCACCTGTCATTCTCACCTGAACGTAATCTGACACTGCAGAGATACACATCAACATGTAATCTTTCATCCGATTTCCAAGAGTAAATGTCAGAAAAAAGATCAGCGCCATAATCCCTAGAAAAAGTGGAAAACCCAACCACTGATTGGTAAGAATGCGATCCGCTTTGTCCGTGAAGGTTTCCTTTTTATCTTTATTTACAAGTACCTCAGATATGATTGCATCAATAAAATCATATTTCTCATTGATGATTTCTTTTGCATAATAACATTTAAAATCCACCGGAAGTTCAATCATATACTGATCTAGTACCGCTCTGTCACCTTCTAGGATCTTGATGGCATGCCAGCGCTTATTGTATATTTCAGGATACTTTTCCTTCAACTTTTCTTGAATAACATTTATTTTATCTTCTATCTCATCGCTGTACATCATGAAAAACGCTGTGTGATGGTTATGAGCATAACGGTTTTTCAGGTCTGTTTTTACATCATGATAAATTACAGACGTGATTTTTGCTCGAGCTTTCTGATGGATTACCGTATGTATCAGAATATCCAGCCCTTTTTTTATTCCAGCATTAACCGGAATAACAGGAATTCCTAACATCTCCGTAAGCCTGTGGAGATCGATTTCCATACCTTGTTTTTCCAAAATGTCCATCATATTCAGAGCAAGAATCACTGGCCGACCCCACTCGATCAGCTGCAAAGTCAGATAAAGGTTCCGTTCCAGAAGTGAAGCGTCGGCTACATTAATAATCACATCTGCTGTTCCGCTCATGACATATTCTCTAGATATCTGTTCCTCCATCGTATAGGAGGTCAAGCTGTAAGTTCCTGGGAGATCAACCAGCTTTACATTATAGTCCTTGTATTGAAAAGAGCCTTCCATCTTTTCCACGGTAACACTCGGCCAGTTGGCTACTTTCATATTGGCCCCTGTATAAGCATTAAATAAAGTTGTTTTTCCGCAGTTTGGATTACCTATGAATCCTACTTTTATTTGCTTATTATTCATTGTTTGCTTCCTCATTCACCTGAATATGTTTCGCAATATTCCTCCCGACAGCGAATCTACTACCCCGGACTTTGATAATTACCGCTCCGTGGCATTGCCTATTCATAATCGTAACTACCGTCCCGCATGTCATTCCCAGTGTTTCTATCCTTCTCTCAATCTCCAGTGCAAGGCTCATATCCTGTATTTTATACCTCTTTCCACTTTTGCTTGTGTTCAGCTGCATATGTACTGTCCTCATTTCTTGTTAGTTTAACCTAACTCTCAAGAAAAAATTACCACATTTATATTATAAATGCAAGATAAAATTTCCACGGTTCCTTTCAGGAAGATTGTCTAAAACATTCACCTAGGAGATCACACATAAGAAGCCAGATAGCTTTTTTCAATACCCTCTCAATGAAACTGTGTTTCTCCACACAGATCATCGGCGGCTGAACAAGAGGACACTTTCAAGGTACGGAAAAATTTTCTTACATAATTTCTGTTTTTTGTGATACATCATTGGCAAAACACCTCTGCCTCACTCCGTATATCCCTGATGCATAACACTACTTACCTAAATATCCTTTTATGTTTCTAGAATGCCTGGACCTGTAGAGAGTAGATACAAAGGATATAATCGCATTATTAACTGTGACATTTTAAAGCTTTTACCAATATATTTGCTTCTGTCTCTGGTAAAACAGAACCAACATGGCGATAGACACAAAGCCTCTGATCAGCTATGCGAACCAACTTTACAGTATTGCAAGAATTTTTGACCAAGTGATTGCTAAAACTTATCTGTAACACCCAATCTGTAAATATGATGAATATAAACTGGCGCTTCATCATAGTAACTTTCACGCAAAATTTATTCTATCGAATACCAGCGTCGTAAAGACTATAAAATAGAAGTGGCAACAATCCGTAAGAAAAAATAGCGAAGATAACACTCCGAAATTAAATAATCCATCACCAACGAGATAATTTTGCTTCAATTCCACTCGGAACCGTTTTTTGATCTGCAACAGCTTATTGGCTACATTTTTTTGCACCGTAAATAAAATGAAAGATACCATTGTTCAAGGTTGGAAAACAATATCATCAACAGATTATGTAGCTAAAACGATAGAGAATATTCAGCTATAATGCCGAAAAAATGTATTAAGTGAACTTCTATAAGAAAAAGCCTTTCTCCAAAATACTTGAAACAGTGATGGCGAGAATTTTTCGAACTACTAGCAGAAAAATGTTCTCGCTTTCTCCTCAGTCTCTATCTTTGATATACGTCGGAAAACAACTGTCACAATATATAAAGTTGAACCAAAAGGGTATAGTTATAACAGATACAACTTTGAATCAATCATAACATCCGGAGAGATATTACCATATTGATAAAGATCAATTTTTCACCATCAGCACAACACACAGAACCTCGTTGGTTATGCTAGTTGTAAATACCCTTATCTACATTATTACATCCGAATTGCAACAGAGATAAAAAACAAAAGTAATGTATAGCTATTGCGCAACTACCAGTGCCTTTTCTCCAATATTCTCAACAAAGTTGTTTGCTATGTTTTATACAGCTATTAAAAAATCATGCTTCCAAACAGCAAAGTAAAAATTTCCAGAAAATTTTTACTTACTTACCGATCATCCAAACTTTATTTGTGTATCTTCTCTCTTCCGAAATGTTTGTTTTTTTTATAGTAATCAAATAAATATATACAGAAACAGAAATATTTCACAAAAGAAGACACTATAATTACGATTACTACTATATTTTATTACGTTACAAAATACAAAAAAATTTATACCGATCACAAAAATTCTCTTGAACCACCAGCTCAACATCCAAAATTTTGAAGTCTCACGAAGCTCTACTCTTTGTTCATACATACCAACAGAGGAGGTAACCTTCACTCTAGAAATGGAACAAATTCTCCAGCATGATATTCTCTCCATAAGCATCAGTAAAACCAGCCCCTACACGGTCGTGTTGTTCAGGGTTCTGAAATGGTTTGAGCAGGTTGCAGCCGGATTATCCAATTGCAAATTTCCAATCATTTCACCTCCTTCATGGTGATTTCCACGCTCTGAAAAACGACTCCTTTGACCGATTAATCGTCACCGGCCTCGCTGGCATGTAATATCCTTTCCAGAAAATATATCTGAAACCCTTCCAAGACACTCCGTTCTGCTGTCCATTTCATCTCTTCGGCTTGCTTCCAGTTCTCACTGAATATACTTAGATAAAAATACAAAAAACTATAAATTTACAACTGCCTGTTTCTGGAAGATTGTCTGTCACTATCATAGGACTTGGAGGTCACAATCGAAGATCAAATTCTACCAAATGATCTCGACATTGTTGTGGTATCTACAACTTTTTTCAAAAATCTTTTCCTATAAATTGCAATTAACTAACATTAGATAAAAAAAGTGTCAAACAAATTACTTTCTCCCCTATAATCAGATACAGAAGAGCCATCGCTCTAACTTTCACATTGTCTGCATAGATATACCATTGCAACCACCATTCCACAATAAGTGTTAACATGGATGTTGCTGCTTTCCAATTTATAAAGCACCGAGATCATCACTCTCTCCATTAAAAACACCAGCACACAAAGCATTCAAATGAAAACAACACTATCCCTTGGCAGACAGCTCCCAAACTTCACCAGAGAACCCACATTCATAATCAGTGCCGGGCTTTCATAGAAAGCTCGGCTCATCAATAAGGCTAACAGATATCTAGCCAGAACAATCTTATTACTGAAAACAAAAAAATTTTCTCAAATATCAGCTAAGTACAGAATTACCAAATTCGAAAATTGTGACGTGGAAAATGATACTGATCACGCATACCATCATTACAAGGAAAAACAGAGGACACGCAACTCCTCTACGGAAATACAAACAAAATTAGCCTTAGTTTTCCGTTTCAAATTTCCAGGCAATAATTGTTTATCTATATATATGACTTTCCAACATCGTCACCATTTTAAGTAGTATATTCAAGCATATAACCCATTTCAACCTGTTTCATTAAAAACAATACGCATCTTGTGAAGATAATCATAAACATCATCAAGGGCACAACTGTCAATTCTTAATAACACAAGCGATCAAGAAAAGATTCCGCTTCGAATCCGAATATTTAGAAAAGGATTATTATACAGAAAGAACTGCATGTGTTGGCAATAGCTGCTTATTCTTTTCAATGATCCATATGATATGCGTGCCACTGAATCCATAGCTCTAAAAAGCCAATTTTTTCATAGTGTTCGAGCAAACTTCAATCCTATGTTTTCTATGCATATATTATTTTGCTTCCAAAAGCTACATATGAATCTTCAGATATCATTGACCAACATATATATTTTTAGACGCAGAAAAAGCTTTATACGATCACAACTGTCCCCCCTTTGGGATACAGTTGAAGTGCCTCACCAGCCCCCTGCTAAAATTTCTTTTTTGTAACATCTTTCTAAGGGATTCTATAAATTTCTAGAAACTCTCCTATTCGAATCAAAAAAAGTTGATCATACATACTATGTGCTCAAAACCGCGCTGATCTCCTTCAACAATACCTTGATAAACTCAGCCCTCTCCACATAATCTCCCCTCCTTATTCTGATGAATATAAAAAGAAATACAGCGGATACCAGCGTCGTTATATCCTTGTGTTCCGTCAATAATATCTTCATACGACGACAACATAATTGCTCATATCCCTCTGAAAACTTTATAAAACAATGCTTATGATTCCACTACTTAAATACATTTCCCCTAATTTCCATTAATAGATATCCGCGTTTGCATTTTCAGATGTGAAGATCGTGTTCTAACCATCATCAGCGATCATATATCAATCACATTTCTCTGGAAATCAACGATTTCTTACTTGGAAAAAAACACGAGATTTCATCCAAATGCACTGTAAAAGTTATATGTTTAACTAGAAAACGATACTGACAAATTCATATAAAATGTTCTCACTCTATTTTTTGTTCTCCGTATAGTTTAGATATTACCTTAGCTATTTTAATGCCTCAGCTTCTCTCAATGTAAGCCGGCATCTTATAGTATTTAATGTCATCTGTGTTACATCCAAAGGTCAAAATTCTTTTCTTTTGACTTTCTAATCATATCAAACAACCTTTTTGATAATATATAACATATACAGCTTTGTTCTGAGCAAATTTCATTCAACTGTGATCACCCGTTGATAGCATGAAAACTATGCAGATAGATGATCGTAACTTCTAATTTTTCGTTGTATTTTTTACACTGTCGATAAAGTTTCCAAATTCATCTGTAGAAAACTAAAAACCCTGACAGGCACCGATAAATGCAACTTTGTTCGCTTGATATTTCATAACAAACCTATAATCATAGCCATAGCCAAAATATTTCTCGAAAATCTGAATATTTACAACCTTTATATCATTTGATCGTTGTAGTGACAGAGAACGCAAACTGAATATCTGGAAACATTTTCGACAATGTACTGACAACATCATCGTTTATTTTAACACTCTAAGAAATCGCTGATATCGTAATTCTGTTCTGCGTAATCATACAATGCCTCGCTCTACAGAAAACTATTGATTCTATCAACATAAATAGTTTCTACACTTAAGTTTTTCTGAGAGTATAGCATTGCGTCGTAACCTTTATGAAATTAAAGGAAACGTCATTTTACTTACCCAAAAGGATGAACGAAATTTTGAAATCTAACATAGCTTTGTTTATCTACTAAATCTGATCTGTCAGATGAAACGGATGAAAGATAAAATAACGATGAAAAACGTTAAATGAACATATTATTGTTTGTTTCTACATCTTTCTTTTTTCCACATATTGCCCAATACCATACTGACAATAAGTGTTATATTGAGAAAAATGCTTATGACTTTCCTTCTCATTTTTTTATCTTTCTCCATGTGCAAGCAAATGTATAATTTTCATTTCTATAAATTCACCTATCCTACAAAATCTATTGCTTCAGAATTTACTGGATGTTTACGAGTTCTTGCCTGATAATTAAGAAGAATAATGATGATATACAGAAACGCCTAAACTATATACAGATGCAAACTGATAAAAAATTTACAATAACTGTACTGGTCGTGCCAAACAGATCCATATTCTGTCCCAAGAGCTTGATTTTACCGCTTGACATTTTGCAAAGTCCCCATAAAATCTGTCTGCCCGTTGCCCTATAGAAATCCAAAACCAACAATCTCGCCTCTGTATAACTCGAACAAGAAATTTTATGACACCGCAGGATGCCATGAATACCGTCACAACTGATTTTTTCCTAGTTTCAGCATAACTTCGCCAGGTTTTTACTCGCTTTTTGTAATTTCCCGATCCAGCTCTCAGCATACCATGGCATTCACCAGCTTCGACTCATTCAGATCCGATATATTTTTATCTCTTTTAGCAGAAATCCGTCACACATGTTTAATGCCTCCTGTATCTTATGATTTAATAAAGATAATGAATTTACATTTACTGTAACTGTTTTTAGTTTATAAAACATTTGCAATATCTACCTGATCTCCTGAGACGTCAGCACTTCAATAAAATCGTTCATAATCAACAGCTCGAAGTAACTGTAAACGTTTTTACAATCTCAACTTTCTGGTGTATGCCAATCGTTATAACGGCACTTGGTCACATATAACAAAGGAATTTTTTCCTTGTCCTCCGGAATATATGCCAACCAGTATACAACCGTATCCTGGGACGAAATTTTACATGGATTTTTCTAAAACCTAGAACGAAAATAAGGCTATAATGTTTTCACCTAATTTGATTACACTAACAAAAACTTTATGAAAATACACTTGCCCCAAAGTCCTTAAGGAGACAGTAAACACATTTTCTCCGTCCAAATCACAATTCAACACCACTATTTCCAAGAAGGAAAAGCCTTGTCCTTGCATCCTCATTGACACAAACAATTGATATTAAAGCATATCCTCAAAAATTGTAGTTTTCTGTTAACCAAATTCTGTCCTAAAGCTCGTATCAGCAAAACTGTCAACTCACTAGTCCTTAAATCCTGCAGTAGAAACACTTTACACTTGAATAAAAGATCCTCATTAATCTCAAAAGATAAATTTTTCATAGCGCTGATTAGAATAATACTGACTTTCTTCACAAAAGTCAGGAATTCTCCCTACGGAGTGTTATTAAGCCGATAGGATTTTTATCTACAAATAAGATAATTTTTTTCCCCCATAACATTGGTTTATATCTGCTTGCTACATGAGCATAGGTATTTTCTTAAATACCATTGCTTACCGCTTACAAATCTGTAAATGAAGCTTTTGTTACATTGGAGATGATCCCACTCGAGAGTCTTTCTTCCCATGCCGACAGCCCCACCTCTTTAGACAAAGATGGAAATATATCTGATTGCTGTCAATTAGGCGTCTCAGCACATTATTCATCGCCCAACAGACACCTGTTACAACAACTTATTCAGAAACTGTATCCAAAGTTTGACGCCAGTGATTGAGGTCCATGACTGACCCAAAATTTCAACTGTTCAATAAACCTACTACCTTAATATTTGATTGGCTTACCAAGATAACATGAGACTCCCATCAAGAACAGCACTCTAACATATTCTTCCGACACCTTCACTTCCGCCAGCAGCAACCGCGCTCGGAGAGAAATGGCCAGCGATACTTAACATTAGAGCCAACTGTCAAGCAACTTTCCTTGGAATCTGAATAGATAACGATCTAAAGCCGCATCCTCTCCTCTCTGGAAACCTTTTCAAATCTTCTCCCGTATTCAAAATCCATAGCATTGACCATAATTTATCTTTCATCTTTCATCCATTTAGCTTCTCCTACGACATCTAATTTCAAACTTTGTCGTCTAGTTAAAACCAGCTTCTTAATTGCTGCTGTACGAAGGAAGATCCCCTCCTGTCCATATTACCAGAAACTTCAGAGGAATCACAAAGATGTAGATACTAACTCCCAGAACTTTCCTTCAAGAAACTGCCTCTTAGCTACATAAATTCTTCGATTGTCCACTATCTGCATCTTTTCCTCGTATTTTATAACAAGATTCTGAAACTACATAGCAGGATTTACTAAACTCTAAGCATAGATACAAAAACATCGTCAGAGATTTGTTAAAAATTTTTCAAGCAGTCCATAATTATCCACTATAAAACGGCTATGAGGTGCAGACATGCGCATTCTGTACGATCAAGCGCTAGATTTTTTCTATAATCTACTCATCCAAATGAAGTGTATCATCTGTATAACAAGGATATCTGAAAAACAGATAGTCTAACCCTTTTTCCTTTCCCTTTCTCCGTACTCATTCCTCTGATACTGTCTTGCATTACTGCCATTTCCAGCATTCTACGATCTTTTGTAATCTTCTTGAATGGACCAAAGAAAAAAGTATACACATAAAAATTATACAGTCACTCTGTAAAAAATACAATATAACAAATGCAAAAATAGTAAAGGTATTCAAGTATGATATGATAAAAGATAGAAGAATTATTAAGACAAAGCGCTCCCCTCAAGCAGACTTTGATAAAACTGCTAGCTAAAATACTCCATTAAGCAAACGCAATCACTAACTTATGCAAAACTTCCAATATGAGCAGGATTACATACTAGACCCACGGCAGGGATAAAGGTGACACCTCTTCAACAATAAAATGTAAAAAATGCTCGTCTCCCAGCTTCCTTTCGTGAAGACGTACAAAATCTAAAAATCCTTCAGGAAATGCCCGAATCGGAAATAACTAAAAAGGGCGTCATCCGTAGATCGAATTCATATAAAATGCGAAATTCTTCCCAGTCTATCCGTGACTGAACAGCACTCCTACAGCTCTTTGAGCGGCACCACAAACATCAGCGCATATATACAAAAATAAACCCTGTTAGAAACCATATTCAAACTAAACTGTATAAAGCAACACATGCATATTTAAAACAAACTCAAGATGCCGAGAAGTAAATACGATTTTCTGAAGAATCCCGTTTTTTTAATTTTCAGTCTTCTGAAATCCTTGCTGAATACCAGAACATCTTTTATCTCTATATCTTCATACATACAGCAGTCTATTCAGTTAGAACAACGTTTTTTAACAGATATTTTCTTTGATATATAAAAAAATAGACATTTTAAAAAATATGTCCTAAAATGTTACATTTTTCCCACTTTATCCGTCGACATATGAGAATTTTATACATATTAAGAATACTATTTAAGTATAGAGGCAAAATCCTGTTACATGCATCGAAATCTATAGATAAAAAGAATGGAGCAAATCATAATAATGAAGGTAGGAACAAAATTAAAAATGCTGCTATTTCTACGGCTATTAAGACCGCATTAAATTACCTGGAAAAAAGTCCTGAGAAAAATGTACCAAAAATCATGGAGCTGGTTGACCAATTGTATCCAGAAAACTGCTATATTAGTCAGAGAAATGCAATTCGTCAAACAATTGAAAATAAAAATAACTGGTATAATCCGATTCTTCGTATCTATTCACTAGATACGAAAGTGCGTAAGACATTTTTCACCAACTTTATCACCAACGCCAGCTTAAAAGAAAGCGCACTTCAGAAAGAAATAGCAAAAAATAACTGCAATATCCCATGGGCAATCCTACTGGATCCTACATCTCTACATGTTATCTTCATGTACTGGATGCTGGGCTACTGAGTACGGCTACAAGCTAAATCTTTCACTGGAGACTATTAATGCTATCATACAACAGGGGAAAGCAATAGATATTTATATGGATATCTACACCGGTTGGAAACCGATAATACGAAAAAAGACCTGATCAGAATCTGTGAAATTCATCACAACTGTGAATTTTTGTCCTTCACCAAATGGCACGCTGATAGATAAAGAATTCTGTCAAAAAATACTTCGTGTGAAAAACTTCGTTCCAGCTATCAGCCTGGAAGGATTTGCAGACACCAATGACATCCGCCGCGAAGAAAGTGTTTACCAAAAAATAACACACGCAATGGAATTGCTAAAATTACACAAGCTTCCATTCGCTATTTCTGTATGCTATACCAGCCAAAACTTTGAAGATGTATCCAGCGAGGCTTTTTATGATA
>JABUSY010000048.1 GCA_021442455.1 Lachnospiraceae bacterium
ATGATATCATGGATTTGAAGGCGAGACTGAGGCGTCTGGTGATCGGTTACACTGACGAAAAATTTTCTGAGCAGCGGGTGATTACGGCCAGAGATTTACATATAGCATCAACATCTCACTGGCAACAAAATGCTGAAAAATATGAGCTAGTACACCGATGATATAGACTGGATCACAGGCCTGCAGTACAAATATATCCAAAAATTATCTAACTACAATTTATTTACGATTTGAAGGAAAGGCAATTTTTTCGTATCTGGTTACTATACTATTAGGCAGAGACTATTGCCTGTAACTATGTCAATAACACACTTTTTGAGAACCTGAAGGAAACATTTTAGATCACCAGACAAACAGTAAGAAAGAATAAATGTCCATAACACTCTCCTTCCAGAACCAAGTGAAACATTTATTCTGCCCCCTTCAGCCAGTTTTTAAGAAACTCAAACATTTTCCCCATCTCTTCTCTGGTACCCACGGTAATTCTCAGATAATTATCGATTCTAGGTTTTTCGAAATATCTAACATATATGTGTTGTTTTTTTAGGGCCTGGTATATTTTTTTAGCCGGTACTGTTTTATAAGATGCAAATATAAAATTTGCTTTCGAATCTTCAAAAACAAAGCCTAGCTGTTCTAATTCCTTTTTTGCCCATTCTCTCGTCTCGATGATCCTGTTAGTTATCTTTTTGAAATATTCGTCATCTTTTACCGCTTCCACGCCCAATGCCAGCGTCAACCGATTCATTGTGTAGGAATTGAAGGAATATTTCACGTCATTCAGGTATGAAATCAACTTTTCGTTGCCAATACAGAAACCAATTCTCATTCCAGCCATGGCACGAGACTTTGAAAAAGTTTGGACTACCAGGAGGTTGTCATATTTCTCCAGCAAGGGGAGAGCCGTTTTGGCTCCAAAGTCCACATAAGCTTCATCTATAATGACAACCGCGTCCGGATTGTGCCAGATCACGCGTTCGATATCACTCAAAGACATCTCCTTTCCAGTGGGTGCATTTGGATTTGGAAATATTACTCCACCATTTTCGCAGAAATAATCCTCAGGAACAATCTGGAAATATTCATTTAACGGTATCTGCCGGTAAGGAATTCGGAATTCTTCAGCCCACACATTATAAAAAGCATAGGTTATATCTGGAAACAAAATCTGACGATCCGAATTGAAAAATGTTAGAAAAGCCATCGCCAACACATCATCAGAACCCACACCCACGAATACTTGTGAAGGCTTTACTCTGTAATATTCCGCAAGAACCTTCACCAGAACCGCTGCGGACGGATCTGGATACAGACGTAAGAGATCTGAATCGAACTTCTTCAACGCTTTCAGCACGCCGGGAGCCGGCGGATAAGGATTCTCATTTGTATTCAGTTTTATCATACCGACTTGGTCAGGTTGCTCTCCTGGCAAATAAGGTACTACCCTTCGCACGTTTTTTCTCCAGTTATACATCATCATTTTCTCCTTGTCATATTATCCTTTCTTTTTCCAAGTAAATGGGCAAAATAGTATCAGGATAGGAAAAATTTCTAACCTTCCCACAAGCATATCAAAAATCAGCACCGCCTTTGACACGCCCCCATAAGCCGCATAATTACTCATCGGCCCCACACAATCCATACCAGGGCCAATATTATTTATTGTAGCTGCTACTGCAGTAAAATTTGTCTCCAACGAAAAATCATTCAAACTGATAATCAATACCGAAATTGCAAAAATCACTATATACGTGATAAAAAACATAATAATAGAATATATCATATCATCTTCTATAGAATGGCCATCCATTCTGATTTTTTTAATACTTCTCGGATGAACAATAGTCTGCAACTCCTTTCCTATTGTTTTCATCAGAATTAGGATCCTGGATACCTTAATACCACCCCCTGTGCTTCCCGCGCAGGCTCCGATAAACATCAAAAGTACAAGTATATATTTCGAAAACTCCGGCCACAGATTAAAGTCAGTGGTTGAAAAGCCTGTTGTTGTGATAATACTTCCTACCTGGAAAGAGGCATGACGAAACGCCTCCGAAAAGGACAAATACATACTTCCAATATTCCAAGTAATAATTCCGATCGCTACCACAATTATGAGGAAATATGCCCTCACCTCTTCCATTTTGAAAGCTGTTTTCTTCTTGTTACAAAGAATCAAATAATAAAAGGAAAAATTGATTCCGTATAAAATCATAAAGATCGTGATGAGCCATTGTTGAATCGGCGTATAATTCGCACAGCTGTTATTGAGAATCCCAAAACCTCCGGTTCCTGCAGTCCCAAAAGATATACACATGGAATCAAACCATTGCATCCCTGTCAACCGAAGGAGAATAATCTGTACAATTGTTATCACCATATAGATTTTATACAGCAGGATTGCCGTATTTCGGATCCTTGGTACAAATTTTGTAACGGACGGTCCTGGGCTTTCTGCTCGCATCAGGTTGATCTGTGATCCGTTTTTCACTGGAAGCAGCATCAGAATAAATACAAGGACTCCCATTCCACCAATCCAGTGAGAAAAGCTTCTCCAGAACAAATTGGTATGGGAAAGCACTTCCACATTGGACAAAATCGAAGCTCCCGTTGTCGTCAAACCAGAAACTATCTCAAACAACGCATCAATTGCCAATGGAATCTCCCTCGTCATTATAAAAGGAATCGCCCCAAATAAACTCATTAAACACCAAGATATGGCTACTGATACAAAACCATCTTTTTGATAGATTTCTGTATTTTTCGGTTTTTTTACTGATCCAAGAAAACCGATTACCAGACAGACCACCATCCAGATCCAATAGCTGTTCCCTTCTTTTTCCTGATAGATCAGGCCTATTATACATGGAAGACTAAGCATTGCACCTTCTATCTTCAGAACCCATGCAACAATATAACGAATCATTTCATAATTCATTCCAATATCTCCCCTATTTTTTTAAAATATCATAAATATCCTGAAATCCACTGTTAGTTGTTACTACTATAATAGAATCACCTGACTGAAATTCGTCCTGGCCTCCTGGTATGATAAATTTCCCCTTACGCCCGATTCCGGCTATCAAAAGATTTGACTTCAACTTCATATCTTGGAGCTTAATCCCGATCAGCCCCGAGAGAGGATTGATGATGAATTCTAGTGCCTCTACTCTTCCATCCATGAGCTTATACAGTCTCTCCACATTGCTTCCAATACTATTTTTCATAGCTCGAACGTACTGTAAGATATATTCTGCAGTTATATTTTTAGGATATATCAGGCTGTCCAGGTTCAAGTTGTGGATCACATCATTAAAATCCAAATGATTTATCTGTGTTATAATCTTAGATTTCACTTTTCCTTGGGCATACAAAGATAAGATAATGTTTTTCTCATCCATATCCGTGCTGGCTACCATGGCGTCCATTTGCTCCAGATGCTCCTCATTGAGCAAATTCTGCTCATTCCCATCTCCGCAAATAATTGTAGCTTTTGGTAATAATTCACTCAGCTCCTCGCAGCGATTGCGGTTCTGCTCTATAATTTTTACCTGAACCCCCATGCTTAGCAAAATCACTGTTAGGTAATATGTAATCTCACTGCCACCAAAGATTAGAGCATTCTTCACCTGATTGATACGAATACCGATTTTTCGAAAAAATAGATTAGCATTCTCCGGTACGGCGATGATAGACAAAATATCTCCTGTCTGTATCCAAAAATCTCCATCCGGAATAAATACCTTATTATTCCGTTCTACCGCACAAACCAGTATATCCAGCTGAATCTGCCGAGGCAGATTTTTCAGCGCTTTTCCGATCAGCATAGAGTTTTTCGGGACTTTAAAACGCAGCAACTCAATCCTGCCCTTTGAAAAACTGTCAATATCAATCGCGGATGGAAATTTTAGCAACCGCGCGATTTCCTGCGCCGCTGCGTATTCTGGATTGATCGTCATGGATAATCCTAGCTCTCTCCTAATAAACTCTCTCTCCTCCGAATAAACAGGATTCCTGATACGAGCAATGGTATGACAGTTCGCCGCTTTTTTTGCCACAACACAACAAAGGAGATTTACCTCATCGCTATGCGTAACAGCAATTAAAATATCCGCATGCTCAATATTGGCATCTGCTAGAACATGATAACTTGTTCCATTGCCTACAATTCCCATAACATCATAAAGGTTGGCTACATTCTTAATCATGTCCGCATTAACATCCACCACTGTTATATTATTATCTTCTATTGATAGCTGGGCCATTAAAGCTCTCCCAACTGTTCCACAACCAACAATGATAATCTGCATAGCTATTCCCTTTCTCTTTACTAAAATATTATATTTCATTATTATAGCATATTTTTTTTTTTTTTTATAGAGATATAGATAAAATGAGATTTTCAAAGAATTTCAACCAATAGACCACTGCCAAGAAAACGTAAAATAAGAATAAAGAAGAATAAAATAATCCAAAAAAGTGATTGTCTATTGATTTACCAGCAATTGCCTGAACAACTACATACTCGAAAATTATTCCAAACTACTTGATAAAATTTGAAAAAACTGAATATCACACAAATAATTTAAAACTTCATTAGCTTGATCGAAAAATTCAGGCCCTATAGCCTCGTTACTGTCATAAATGCCTTATATACGGTATCTAAATCTCAAAGATTCTTTGTACAGATCCAAACAAGAACTTCTACTACATGTGATAGGAAATTATCTGATCGTAACTTTAACGTAACTGCAGTATGCTCAGAATCTTCTTCAGAAGACTCCTCAAAAGGAAACAGTAAAATCTAAGAAAAGACAAAATTTCCCCGTTCATGATAAATATGTATCAAACTCTGTTTGAAAATGGCCGTCTCCTCAGACTGTAGATCGTTTATATCCTATTTTTAGTATATGTATCCTGAAAATTATCATCCAAAGAGACCATACTCCTAGCGTTTGTTACAATGAAGTGCGAAAATACAGAGGAATTTTTCCCCTCCTAAGATATTATTCATGAGCTTAAAATTTCCTTTAAATAAAAATCAGATCAACTGAAAGCACCCAAAAAGACGCCCGAATCTATTTAAAGAAAAACACCAAAAGGCATAGCATACCCAATTCACAAAAATCAAAACTTGTTAACGGATCAATATCAGTCTATACATCTGGTTGTAGAATATTTACCATATAGGTTAGCTAATATTATTTCTATAGTTCATTGCCATGACTAACACTTACTCAAAACAATAACAAAATAAAAATATTATTTAAAACACATCAGATTAACAATTGAATTTCCAACAATTGAAAAAAAATATATATCCAGAGATATATTGTGTTACGGAATACCCTGTGGGTATAATTCTCATTCACAAAGTAAACTAAACTTGATCATTGGAACATACAAAATTGCAGCTTCTAATTCTACATTTAGTTTAACCATTCAGTTTCCTTACATAAACTGTCTGGAAGCCGAAGATCTTAATAATAAAAAAGCAAATATTGTTCATAAAACTACAAGACATTCAAACCTTGCGTTACTAGCAAATATATAAACCCTTGTTTGATCTTTTGCTTGACATAAACAGCAAGTATATAAAATGTTAGAATAAAAGGCTATTCGATTATTAAAAGAAAGTAATTCTGAAGGGAAATATGGATACAATAATTTTACATTGAGGATATATTGATAAAACAAAACTGATGATCTATAACGGCTTATGAAAGAATACAACACAGAACACGACCCCACTCAAAAAATCCGCGTTCTTGTTTTTAGAATACTAAAATGAATAAAACAATCTCTTAATGATGGCAAAAGAAAGGGGTCAGAGCAATATAAAACTGACAATATGAAACTTTGACGAAACAATCGCCAATTGGATAGTAGACGGCTGAAAGATAGGAATGAAGTCCCTCAATAAATATCTCCATCACTACAAAGTCTCCAATGAAAACGCAAAATGCCTGACTAACTAAAAGATTAATTAAGTTTAGTAAAAAACCTTGTAAGAGATCTTAGATATCATTAAATTTCGAATTATTTTCAAATGGTCGTAAAAAAAAAGGTTTTTGATGCCTGAATGAAAAATTAGATATCCAAAATCCTTCCGCCAAAAACTTGCAATTTATATTTTCAGAAATCCAAACGGTTTTTCTTCGCTCATAAAATGCATGAGCTGATACGTGCAAATGATTGTCACATTGTCTTGTTGCATGATTCTTCTGACTTCTGTTTTATCTGAAAATACCACTTCTATGTTTTCGTTTTCTTCTATATATTTCAAACTCACCTCTCCTCCAGCATATTCGTAGACAGTCGCACAGGACTCATCTGTCATACCAATATTGTGTAACCTGTATTTTCGAACATAGGATCGGCTTTTATCAGCGTCAGGGGGCAGACCAGTTTCTTCATTCGGTCATTATTATTGTTTTGCATACTTCTTTGAAATATGAAACAGCATATGCTATTCAACAATGTTTAAAAATTCCTTAGTCCTTTTGATATTCCAGTAAACAGCTTTAAATTAGCTTTCTTCCGCATAGTTATATCTTTTTCTTATCTTCTCTCCAAAGGTGTTATTATGTAGAAAAAACGGAAACTTTTCGGTTTTCCGAATTCACACGTCAGAGCACGATCTTCTCAGCAACCATATCTCTCCCCTTAGCGAAGAATGCGTATTCTTCTCTAAAAGATTTTATTTCATAGAAGAAATTTTTTAATAAAGCAAAAAACACTCCGAATACAAACACAAAGCACAATTGATTCTTATTTCATCCAAGCTTTTGAAGTCACATCGGTTTAGCCACGGCTAGGCTGCGAAAAATTACAAACTATACCTCCAGTAACACATTACACTTTACCTGCAGATTTTCATTATTTTTGATAAACGTACTCTAGTGAATCGCGAACATCAATATCCTTCTAGAAATACTGTAACAAAGCATGGCACGCAACCTCGCTGATGTTTCAAGCTGTAACAGCTGACGCCGGTCAGGTCCACAATCGTGAAAAGCATCATCTTCGGCTGTTGACAGACAACTGAATTGTTCTTTATGAACTGCAGATAATACTTATACAACTGCTATATTTCATCGAAAACTTCCTTTTAAAGATATTCTTCAAAATTCCTTAGGACATCGAAATGTTCACTAGATCAATCTGTGAATCTTTTACAAGCATTCTATGATATAAGCAATCATTTGCAAAAACTGATTTTTATCATAAGGAATCTAAAAAAACTTCCTGCTTTCTTGTCAATTAAATTATCCAGAAACTTATACGTATTGTTATAAAAGATTCCTTTTTCCAACACTGTTTTTCTTTAGTATTGACCATGGAAAAAAGATACTATCATGAACAATATAATGTTTATTAAAGAAAAACTATATAGGTAAATGCCGATACATCCGATAATCAAATTTCTATTATCTTATCCAACTGACTAAAAAATACAGAATCTAAAAAAAACTGAAGAATTCTAATATTTAAAAATATATATAAAATGTTAAAAATGATTTCAGATAATTCTCTGACTTAACAAACTAAAAGTAAAAACATTATTACTAAGGAAGTATCAACAAAAAAATTCCTGTTCCTGTTCATTTTACATCCTATCTAAACTGAAAGAAACGACAGTTTTCTGATTTCTTCGGAGCAGATGGAAGTTCTCAACTCAAATACATGCGCATATGCACATTTAGATGAAAAACAAACACCTTAAAGAGAAATGTGAAATTCATCATTGGAACAGAAAATATAAAGTAAAAGAAAAAAGATATATAGCTACTATTAGTTATAATTTTCCATTTTTCTAAGGCATTATCTTACACAAGTCCATGCATATTAAATTTTCATGTTATCTATTCAATCTTCTAAAAAATTCTGTATTTTAAATATTTTACGTTAGTTGTATATTCAAACCTTATATGTTTTCTTTATAAACCTGATGCAAATTGTTTATAACCCGCTGAGTACTTTATCCAACAGTCTTGTCAAACTACGCTTCTATTGCATTAAGAACCATCGAAAATTTTTTCATTTTCGGTAAACTGTAACATTCATAATAGATGCAGTTTTTTCCCCTTTTTGTACTAGTCAAGATGGTAAAGCTTGCCGTTATTGAAAGTAATTTTTCTGCCGTTCGATTTTTACTGTTCGCATACTTTCTTTCAGCGTGCCACAGAAATGAATGGTTTGGATTTTTTTCGCTTCCTTGTTCCCTAACGAAGTTTTATTCCTTGCTTCGTTGTATCCGTCTACTGTTACATACCGTGTGGTACGGTTCGTCAATGTTAGATCTCCGAGCAAGTTAACCATCAGACCTCCTCCATAAAAAACCGTATAGTAGGAAACTTGAATAGGGAACAATACAGGATTGTTCTCTACTATAAAAACATCCTCCAGCTTACAATATTACTCGTGGCTGAGGTTAGAAATGGAAAACGTAGCCTTTGTTCGAAAAGAGAACATAGTCCTCTTTCTTTCCCCGCTATACCATATACTGCATCAAAGTAAATAATCATCTATTTCAAGAATACCTCAAATCGGAACTTCCTCTCGGAATTCCTCTTGCATGACTTCCAAAAATAACCACAAACACCTCCTGATGTATGTTTTGATAATCGAATCGTCGGCATTTTGTCAAACAAACTGAGATACTCCATATACCTTTACAAGAAATAACAAGTTTCAGCTTATAATTACCGATCAGATATTCTTTGATACAATTGACTACGCCCTGATATGTCATTACCATACAATTTCTGAGATTTTCTGAATTTAATTTTACGGAAAAAGTTTCACAAACAGTATATATGACGTGAAATGTAATTTGACTCTGCAGCATAACAAGCACACAATCAACTACCAAATTCATCTGATTGTCAGTAAACTGACGCTGTTATCAGAATCTGATCAACTAAAGCCTATTCTTTAGATGAAATAAGCAATCATGTACGTATCCAGAAAAAACTACCAACGAGGGCGTACAAATTTGAAAAGGCTATTCTAACACCTACTTGCAGCAAAGTGTTCTTTCAATGTTAAAAACACAGCTTTCGGAAACAACTTAAATTTTCAAAAGTAAAAAGCAAAATCTCTTACCGAAAAAGAGAACAGACAAAATTATCCAAAAACTAAATAAATTTCTCAATATGATCTTAAAGTTCAAGCATTAATGATCATTGTATCGTGAAATATAGGCTATTGTAGAATATACTATAAATGTGAAGATTTGGAAATATACTGTGAATCTCAAACAGCATCTCCTGAAACAGAGAGCTTTAGAGACAGTCTCAGACACTTGCTGGAAGCAATCAAACAGCAACTACGGAGTTAAGCAAGCCTTTGCCAGAGACAATCGATAGGTAAACAACTAATGCCACAATTTTCAGGATATTCTTAGGTTAAGCAAAATCGCCTCTATCTTTTTTCCACAACACGGCAGCATATATAAATAATTTAATTAGCATTCTTGCTTTTGAATTAAGGATTATTTTTCAATACGTCAATTATTGTATTTCGGAGATAAGAATTTTTTATCTCGATATCTGCTTTGCTTTTATTGTATATTGTTCTGCCACAAATAAAACAAAATATTCATTCTATTTTCCTTTCCACAACTGTTTTTACTAAAATCATTATAACCCAGCGCTGATTAAAATAAATTTTTCCATTTTACTAAAGCTGAAAACTGGTGAATCCAGTACCTCGGTTTCGTTTTTAAGAGTTCACAAACATATTTATAAGAGTCAACTAAGTAGACATTTTGATTGCCGCTATAAATTCTATCTTGCGCCAATTGTATATATGTGATAAATCACGCAAAGTTTTTAGCAATAACTTCTTCAGCTGTATTGGAATTCGATATCAATAATAAGCAACTTTCCACTTGTTTTTCAAATTTTTTTCATTTTAAAAAACAGCATTTTTATTTTAAAAAAGTAACGAAAATTACAACATCACCTTTCACAAAGTCTATATTCTCAAGTCGTTGTTTCTGGACTTCATTTTTCAAAACAACAAGCATAACGCACCTGTTATTAAAGGAAATCACATTTTTCACAAATATTGTTACTGCATGGAATAAAATCATAAGGCTTGTCCCTTTCTGCAATACAAAAATAAAAATATATTTGCCTTTTCCAGCGTGAATAACTGTATTTTTCTTAAGACCATCTCCATGTTCTTGTTACGCTTCCCTTTACATCGATTACACAATAGACAGGAAGTAATAATGTAAATAGCATTATGCTTAACAACAGTGCTGACTGCGTCTGCGTCGACATTTTTTAATTTTTTTTCAGTAAGTCTCATTCAAATTTACCATGCTACTTTTCGAACATTGCTACCAACCAACACAAATCTCATTTTTGACGTCAAGAGGATTTCTACTGGTCAAATAACGATCAATTCACTGTTTTTTCTGCTTGAAAATAGTTGTATCGTTTTGTTCGATAGATCCTAGACCTGAACAGATTCAAAAAAATACTTTTGTCTCTTTATTCATTTTTCTGCAAACACAATATTTTCTATAGAAAAATTGATTATGCGTTGTATATATTATAATCTTTTTTATTTACAGTAATTGCTTTCTATATCAATAACAATATCTTTCTGCAGATTGGCTTGACATAAATTACCATGCCAAAGCTTGAAAGAGCAGGGTCTGAAACAAAGCCCATAATTGCCACATCTTGAATAGATCACAGTTTCATGCGCTAAAACTAAAGAATACACGGTAACTAGCAACCGATTCTGACCTATCCAACTAATTCCAAATCTAGTAGTAAAGGTTTTATATAGAATTACAATAATGTAATCTTCTCCTATTTTACGGTATTTATAGTTTGTTCCAAAGCTTCATAATTCTTACTTTTTGACAATTTCTCCCTGACAAATACCAATTTCATTCAATCAATTGTATGTAATGCCGAATACATTTCATAATACTATTTTGTCGGCCTTGGCCTACAAATCTTTGACGTTTTAAATATGGGCACCGCCACTATAATACACCATAATGAAAATTTATAAAATTTAAAATCGATGTCCTTGTTATCAACGCTGTTTTCTTTTAGCAAGTCCTTCGTTCACACCTAAAGCAAAGTCTGCTCGAGTAATTTACAACTACACCGATCGTGATATTTTGTATATACTACATACTAATCTTCGAAAAAAAATCGTTGAAATCCTCAGAGACATTCTTTCACTTTATCATATTTTTTATTTTTCACGATTACTTCAATTAACGTTTTCATTTCCATACACATAGTGGAACTTATCCAAGCCAAAAAAGACACAAATACCAAATCATCATCTTTGAGTAAAATCATTGTATAATTTCTTAATTTTCGGTTTTAAATAGCATATGCATACTTCTCAAAATCTCCAAATCACTCTAACTAAACACATTTGATCTTTGCATACAACCAATCAAAATTACTTCAACAATTCAAATGCCCTGTAAATCAAAAATATTATGATATACTTTGTTTTTTACAGTCATTCCAAAAGAGTACAAGCGGTTTATTTAGAAAACAAAATGCTAACAACATGCACAACTCAAAAATCATCTTGCATTCCTTTCCAAACTACCCACATATAAGATGTTTATTCTTTTTCTTTAAATATTGGATTGCGCTTTTCTCATTATCATATAAATATATAATATGATATATAAACTTAATTAATGTAAATGTTAATTCAGATTTTCTTATCTTATGCTTAAGGTTATCAAATGAGAAAAACTATCTGAGAAATCCCGAGATTCATGTTATGATACTGATATAAGAATTTACAGTTTATTTCTTTATTTGACAGTAAAATCGAAATAAAAACATTAGATATATCAGTACAAGTAAATAAGAACATCGGTATTTTTGATACAGCTTATTAAAAAAAATTTTCTTATCACTATAAAATTTTATTTATGCTTTCCCAAAGAAATGGAGTAGTGCAATTCTATCTTATCTTCCCTTTCTAGCCTTGCAAACCTTGAAATCAAACCGATTTTATATCTATCAAGTGCTTAAGTCTATAAGATATTGCAAATACCGTTTCCTCTACAAGACAGTAAATATAAGGGATATAATGATCACCTTGCAATTTGTACTAAATCTCGTTGTCTTCATCTATACTTGTTCATTTATAAATCCTCCAGTATAATATATTCGCACATAGATCATAGTTTTCCAATTTGCCATATTTTTATTAAAACTCTTTAAAAATTGAAATTTGACAATTATGTTTTTATCGTTAACCTAATTCTTGTCTTCACAATATTCATGCTTAAGACTTTTACTTTTACTATCTCTCCAATGTTCACTACGTCCAGCAAATGCTTTTCCAACGTTTTATTCATTAACTAAGCAAATATAAAACGTCTGTCTTGATGAACTTCGATATCAACCAAAGCCTCAACTATACTTTTCAAGAGCATTCCTTTCTTATCTTAAAAATCCTTCATACATATCTGGAACATCCACTGCACAGGAGCAACTTCTCACATATCTTCTCTTGAAGTCTCTTCCCTGATTCTGCAGTTCATTGATAATAGGCCCTGAGCATGATTTCACCGATTCCCAGATCTTTATTCGATTTTTATAATCTTTGATATCCGATCTTCATACTAAGCCTAAAAACAGCTTTTTCATCGCTTGTTAGATCTCCAGATACACATTAATGGCAGCATCTAGTGCATTCCCTTCCCACGACGATTCTCATAAATCCCGAGCACTTGCTCATAAACCTTCGGTCCCAACCTCAGGCACCTTGACTCCGGTTTGTAAATCTTCCATAGTTCTTTCGTTTTGATAGATAACTAAAATATATAATTCCATCAAAGGAACAAGAGTTTACACAATCCTCTACAACTCCTGTCAAAACATCTCTTCTGATTTTATATCATGCTGATATTTACAATACCAATGGATATTAGTATCTATTTTACCAGCTTCTCATTGAGAAACTTATACACGCCCGATGACAGAGTGGGCATTTTTCTAACATATATCGAATCAAGAAATTTCTCTGTTTCCAACTTTCTGAAAAACAAACGGAAACTCCAATTTCATTAATAATCACATATTGAAAAGGCTTTGTATTTTTAAACTCCACGCCAATTTGCCTCGATGCTCTGAAGTCTGTCCCGTTACTAACAAAATCAGGTGACGTAATATTTCTTAAATATTACCTTAACTTCCACTATTTATGCAAATAATATAGAGATCCGTGAGCTAAATCACTATGCTGTTCCGTTAACCACTGTCAACTTACAACCTTTCTAAAAGCCTAATCTTAGCTCAAGACGACCTGGCTTGAAATAAGTCTGTTCCAGATTTTCTACGAACATCTTGATAGCCCTTTCTTTCATTAACTCCTCTATCAGCTCATTTCGAATCTCCAGTTCTATGGAAAATGCAAGCAGCCTGTTGTATCGCCATCTTCAAGCATCTCTTATAACACCAGAACTGGAAATGTCTTTGACAATTATTTTTTTCTAGCGACTTAATGATCTTTTCAATTCAAGTTTCAATTTGCACAGGTGATTGTGCATCCTCCAGTGGCTTTTTCAGCATCTGAAGTCAGAAAATTTTTGACAAAGTCATAGAGGCCTTTCTCTGTGTCAATTGTAGGCCCTGGTAGGGCGGCTTCAGACAAATATGGACGGTAAAGAACACAAACTTTGTTACATTCAAATAAAAGTTTCTCGGTCATCTTACCTTATTTTTCAATGCAATATCGTACTTAATCCTTCCTATTTTCCAAATTTCACAAGCAATTCAACTTTTCATAAGTTTCCTCTAAGCATCTTAACACAAAAAAAATTGTAACATCTTTATAATAACTGATAATAAATGGCATTCTATTCCCTGCATCATTAATTTAATCGCGTCCTCAATCTGAAAAAGTTAAACCTTAATTTTTTGTACAAGAACCTGTATCATATTTATACAACTTTTTAGCAAATTAATTTGATTTTAATCATACACACAGACTACATTTACGCAGAAATTTAAATTTGTTAACTTAGTTAAATTTAAATATACAAGGCGCTGTTCCTCCTGGAAACAGCGCCTTTTTTAACACATATAATAAAAAATACAATACTCTGCTAATAATTCATCTCCAAATATGGACACTATCACTTTTATGCGAAGAATTTATTTTATGATCGATCAAAGGAGCACCGGATATCTAGTTTGCTCTTCTTTCTAGGGATTCTGAGCGAATGAAATTTCTACCAAAGGTAGTTTATATGCTTGTCTATTACATGACTTACCATTAAAACATCTATTATAAATAGGCGACATATATATAGTTCCATTTTAGTATGATTATATTAGATAAATCCAAGAGCTATATGAATATTATTACGCTAATATCTTGGATAATGCGGATTTTTTCTGAGACAACTCATGACAGGATTGCTATTCTATCCTTTACCCAATATGTGTCTGACAGAATGAAAGCTTTGCGAAGGAAACATATGATGAAATAATATTTTGCTTAGTTAAAACGAATGATCTCGGAATATCAACAAAGGTAAATATGGACTTTTTATTGTGCTTGAAATTCTGCTTTCTACTATTGCTGATGCCATTCCTTTGATCACAATCAACATTATATACTTTAACCTATCTGTCTCCTATGCACTCTGCTTCGTGACAATGTGCTTACTCATTGAAGAGCCGACTGCTCCTATCTAATGATTAGCTTCACAGGCATATATCTTCTCGAAATAACCAACTGTATGATGAATATCTCTATGGACATATTCACTATCATTGAACCACGATAACCATATTTTATCTGGATTACGTCATGAAACACTGTAACTTAACTATAAAATCACTGTGTCATAGATTCTGAACAGCGATTTTTATTTGTATCAGTTAACCATTTACTATTGAAAACAAATAGGCCAACATCGCATAGTCCTTACAAATGATATGTCCAATGCAGGCAACCTCACTTCAATTATTCCATTATAATATATAATGCAAAAAACATCTCTGTGTCTCAGTTTCCATCATAGAATAGATATGAAACCAACGTTAACATAATAAATTCGAACGCAGATCAACGTCGAATAGGCTAGAAGCATTAAAAAAGATCAAACTACACCAGATGCCTCCATCTTTATTGATAATTGTCCCATTTTTTCACATTACCCTGATAACATCTCTAAATGAATATATGAAAAATCATATCCTTCCTTCATCTCTCTACGGCCGCCTTGGCTTTCTCCTCATAATTGATATTCAATTTTCTCGTTTGCGTTATGCATAATCTTATTGTTATTTTTTTTCATCTCCAAGTCAACGGGATACCTTGACCATATCGTAAAGCTTCATTCCTGCATATCTCTCAGCTGTTTATCTTCCAGAAAGATTATTCTTCGATCATCTGACCAAAAACGTCATGAGCCGGTATCAGCGAAATTACTTAATCTCCATTTCAAATCAAACAATAGCAATAATGACTAAGTACCTACATATAATTGATAAATTTCATTCTTCAGCCACCGCTTTAAAGAGGATAACCATATCTTCTGTTCTCATCTCATCAAAATTGTGGTCTATCATTGTTTTCTTTTCATAAGGCATATCTTTTTTTGAAAGAATAATAAGAATAGAATGACTTACAACATCCGTGGGTTACATGGAAATGCCGTTGCTCAGCACTGCCAGAAGTGACCGTCCTGTATAATAAATTCCTTTGATTCATAACCAATAAGCAACAAATTGACCGTATCGTTTCCTGGCGACATTCCTTTCAAAATGACGGTCATCATGCTGATCTCCGACCTGAACGAGCAGCTGTCTCACATGTGGGTGTCGCGTATTTCAGCGAAATTTTGCTTTCCAACACTTTCAGTTGCCATGCTATTCACCAGCATCACATCAAATAATATATTCTTCCTTAATGAAGCAGACCTTTAAAACCTGGCACGGATCATGCTGATGATACCCTCTATTTTTTCTGCTCTTTCTTTATACTCTGCTTCTTCTATTTCCTCAGTGATAAAAGCGAATTCTTCTGTAAGACTTGAAATACTGACCGGTTCCACTTTTCCAAATACAGCTTCAATTTTCTTAAATTTTTCGGCCCTACTGCCCGCAACTCGGACAAAAAACCTGTTTGTAACCTGAGAGATATCCATCAGCGCTAGCTTTTTACTGCTCCAATTCATCCTAATATTTCTGTGTAGGTGCTTAGCGCAATCCACCACATCCGCTACTACAGCACTGGCCGTCGGAAACTTCCCTGCTCCACTTCCGTAGAATATGACATCACCAAGCACATTACCATGTATAAATATCGCGTTAAACATGCCCTGTACACTGAACATCGGATTGTTTGCATCTATCATAACAGGGCTAACCATAGCATAGAATCCATTCTCTATCTTTCGGCTAGTGCTTAAAAGCTTAATTCTCGTGCCAATGGCTTTTGCATATTCAATATCTGTAGCTGTAATCTTTTCAATTCCTTCTGTATATATGTCCTCAAAATCTACATGATAGCCAAATGCTAGCGAAGATAAAATTGCAATTTTCCTGCACGCATCGTAACCTTCTACATCCGCTTCAGGATTTCGTTCCGCATAGCCCATTTCCTGAGCTTCCTTCAAAACTTTATCAAAGCTGGAACCGTCGCTGGCCATCTTGCTCAAAATATAATTCGTAGTACCGTTCAAAATACCTGTTATCTCATCGATCTCATCCGCAGTCAACGAAGAATTCAATGGCCGGATAATGGGAATTCCACCACCGCAGCTTGCCTCAAATAAGTAATTAGTATCCTTAACCTTTGCAATCTCAAGCAACTCCAATCCATGCTTAGCCACCAACTCCTTATTAGAAGTACAAACACTCTTGCCCTCCAACAATGCCCGTTTTGTAAATTCATAAGCCGGGTTCACCCCACCTATAGTTTCCACAATAATCTTCACATCCGGATCATTGATGATTATTTCAAAATCATGCACCAGCTTTTTGTTTACTGGATTTCTCGGAAAATCCCTCAAATCTAGGACATATTTGATTTCAATGTCATCTCCAGCTTTTTTATTGATGCCAACATGATTGATATCGATAACCTCCACCACTCCGGAACCGACAGTTCCATACCCTAATACTGCGATTTGTATCATTTTTTTCACTCCCTGCCTAATATTTAAAATCATATGCGCCTAATCGGGCTTCTATACGCTCAACCGTTACGAATGCTTCTCCCACCTCCGACAGGATATTACGTTGCCACTTCATTATTAGTTGAATATTGACTGATAAATCGTCAGAACATTTTCAATGAACGGTAATTCTCCTTAAAATATTTAAAAGTTACTTCAGACTTATCATTTAAATGTCATCGTTTGATCTTTCGTATGCTCATTAAACGAAAAAATAATCATCCTGATATTTATAACAAATTCTGACTAATCCCGTACTTCTTTGCAGTCTCAATAGAGAGTCAGGTTTCAGTTGTCAATATTTCTCCTTGTCTCTAAAATCTAAAAAACATTTATACTCACATGAATATGATATATGAATACTTAGACGATAAGTATTCATGGCTTTTGTTTAGAAACAAAACCCAGATGATATCAGATGGTAAATTGAATATTAAAATAAAAAAATACTAGTACCAATATTTACAATGAGTCAACAATAACTGTTGAAAAACTATATCAATGACACTTTCGAAAATAGAAAAGCAGATCCAAGCCTTCCATTAAGCACTAGCTGTTCTGTTCACCTCTTTCCTTTTGTACTAATCTCAAAACCTTCTCCCCTACTATTATGAATAACTACACAATTTTTCCACACAATTATCTAATCTGTTTTCCTTATTTTGATTTTTTCAGCGCAATCCATTTCAGATATGCATTGATAAACGAATCTATATCTCCATCCATTACTGCATTTACCTGCGCCCGTTCCTCATTAGTTCTGTGATCCTTTACCATTGTAAATGGCTGCATGACATAAGACCGGATCTGATTTCCCCAGGCGATATCAGTCACTTTTCCGCGAATTCCGGATAGTTTAACCGTCTGCTTTTCCTGAGCCAATATATATAGCTTCGCTTTCAGCATCTGCATGGCCTTATTCTTGTTCATATGCTGAGACCGCTCATTCTGGCAGGTCACTACAATTCCAGTCGGGAAATGTGTAATCCGGATGGCAGATGATGTCTTGTTGATATGCTGACCACCTGCTCCGCTGGAGCGGTAAGTGTCTATCCGGATATCTTCATCTTTAATTTCAATATCGATATCATCGTCAATATCCGGCATGACATCACAGGACACGAAAGAGGTTTGCCTCTTTCCGTTGGCATTAAATGGCGAAATTCTCACCAGCCGGTGTACTCCTTTTTCTGATTTCAGATAACCATAAGCATTTTCTCCATTTACTTGAAATGTAACTGATTTAACGCCTGCCTCATCGCCTTCCAAAAAATCTAACTCTTTTGCTGCGAAACCATTTCTCTCTGCCCACCGAGTGTACATACGGTACAACATACCGCACCAGTCCATGGCTTCTGTTCCTCCGGCCCCTGCATTAAGCTTCAGAATTGCACTATTTCGATCATATTCGCCTGACAACAATGTTTTGAACCAAATGCTGTCAAAATTTTTTTTAAACTCATCCAGCATCTGCTGTATCTCTGGCACTACGGAAGAAGCATTTCCTTCATATCCCATCTCTATTAAAGTTTCCATATCCTCTTTGGCTGTTATTAGTTTTCGATAAGTATCCCTATCTTCCTGTAGGCTTCCTAGTTCTTTTATCTGTTTCTGTGCCTTTTCTAAAATATTCCAAAAACCTGGCTTTTCCATCTTTTTTTCTAATTCTTTGATCCTCTTCTCTTTATTAGCGAGGTCAAAGTGAATCCCTCACTTCCACTAATAATCTCTCGTAAGAATGCAGCTCAGTCTTAAACTGATCTAACTCAACCAAAATTTCACCCGCTTTCTATTTTTTATAAAACGACATGAATACGCATGCACATCTGCCTGAGAAATACTACAAAATTCAATACAAAATCTAGCCTATTTGATATTGAACTTTATATCGGTTTAGGTTTATGAGCACAACACTGCTTATATTTCTTGCCACTTCCGCAGAAACATAAATCATTTGGATAAATTTTCTTTTCTGTATGCTGTACCAGCTTTCTCGCTTCACTTTTGTTCTTATTTGTCCCTCCTCTCTTTGCAACCTCATCCCTGTTCACTTTTTGCTCAAGTTGCACATGATAAAGCAACCGAAGAGTATCCTGCTGAATAGCATTAATCATTTCATTAAACATATCATAGGCGATTATCTTATACTCGACCTTGGGATCTCTCTGGCCATAGATCTGAAGTCCGATACCTTGACGAAGTTGATCAATATCGTCTATATGATCCATCCATTTCTGCTCAATGACCTTCAAAAGAATGACACGCTCTAATTCACGGAGCTGCTCTTTCTGAAGAAACTCTCTCTCCTTTTCCTCATACAGCTTCAGAGCTTCATTTTTCATATTCTGCCTCAATCTGTCTTTACAAAGTCCTTTAATCTGTTCCGCGGTAACCGGCTTCACGGGAATTATCGGAAGTAGTAGGCGATTAAATTCTGGAAGATCCCATGATTTTCCTTTCATATCATCCGCCATACACATATCCACAATGCTGTCAACAGTTTTGCAAATCATTTTCAAAATAGTCTCCCGCATATTTTCTCCATTCAACACGCGCCGTCTTTCTTTATAAATGATCTCACGCTGTTCATTATTCACACGGTCGTAATTCAACAGATTTTTACGAATGCCATAGTTGTTGTCCTCTATTTTCTTCTGTGCCTTTTCAATCGCTGAAGTTAGCATCTTATGTTCAATCTGTTCATTCTCAGAAACACCAATAGCCTGAAACATTTTTATCAGCTTATTGGAACCGAATAATCGCATCAGATCATCTTCCAATGAAATATAGAATCTGGATTCACCAGGATCTCCTTGACGCCCGGAACGTCCGCGCAGTTGATTGTCTATTCGTCTGGCTTCATGACGTTCTGTACCAATAATCTTCAAGCCACCTGCAGCGCAGGCTGCATCATCCAACTTGATATCTGTACCACGGCCCGCCATATTGGTAGCTATTGTAACCATCCCTGCTTTACCAGCATGAGATATAATCTCAGCCTCCATCTCATGAAACTTAGCATTTAGTACCTGATGGACGATTCCTTCCTTCTTCAACATCTTGCTAAGCAGCTCCGAAGTCTTAATTGTGATTGTACCTACTAGAACAGGCTGTCCCTTGATATGGGCTTCCTTAATTTCATTTACAACCGCTTTAAACTTCTCGTTTTTTGTCATATATACCACATCATCATAATCAATGCGAATAATTGGTTTATTCGTCGGAATTTCAATGACATCCATACCATAAATATCGCGGAATTCCTGCTCCTCAGTCAAAGCCGTACCGGTCATTCCGGCAGTTTTCTCATATTTATTAAAAAAGTTCTGCAGTGTAATCGTAGCCAAAGTCTTGCTCTCTCTTCTGACTTTTACATGTTCCTTAGCCTCAATCGCCTGGTGAAGTCCATCGCAATATCTTCTGCCAGGCATAATACGTCCTGTAAATTCATCTACTATAATAATTTCATCATCCTTTACCATATAATCTTGATCTTTAAACATCAAATTATGAGCTCTCAGCGCTAAAAGGATATTGTGCTGAATCTTCCAATTTTCTGGATCTGACAAATTTTCAATGTGAAAAAACTGCTCTACCTTTTTCACTCCTTCTTCAGTCAACGTTACCACTTTATCCTTTTCATTCACGATAAAATCACCGGTCTCTACAATCTCCTCACCCATGATTGCCGTCATCTTGCTTACTTCACCGGATACCTCACCTTTCTGAAGTTTCCGCACCAGAATATCACAGGTTTCATAGAGTTTTGTGAATTTTTCGCTCTGCTCGGATATTATCAGTGGTGTTCTGGCTTCATCAATCAAAACAGAGTCAATCTCGTCAATGATAGCGTAAACAAGCTCTCTCTGAACTAGCTGATCTTTGTAAAGGACCATATTGTCACGCAGGTAATCAAATCCAAGTTCATTGTTGGTCACATAGGTAATATCACAAGCATAATTTACCCGCCGCTCATCATTCTTCATAGAATTTAGAACAACGCCGACCGTTAATCCTAAGAATTCATGAACCTTCCCCATCCACGCTGCATCACGGTTCGCCAAATAATCATTGACTGTGACGATATGAACCCCTCGTCCGGCCAGCGCATTTAGATATGCTGGCAATGTAGAAACCAGTGTCTTTCCTTCACCAGTCTTCATTTCGGCGATACGCCCTTGATGAAGGATGATACCTCCAAACAACTGAACGCGGTAATGTTCCATATTCAAAACTCTTTTAGCCGCCTCACGCACTACAGCAAATGCCTCCGGAAGAATATCATCTAGCGTCTCGCCTATTGCCAGGCGCTTTTTGAACTCTTTGGTTTTTTCAGTCAACTCTACGTCTGACAGCTTCTGCATACCAGGGCGGAAAGATTCGATTTTATTTGCAATGGGTATGATTTTTTTTAATTCACGGGCACTATGTGTACCAAATATTTTTTTTAAAAATGTCATTCTATACGCTCCCATGAGTGTATGGCTTCCACACTATCTCTATTCTATCACTTTCTCTTTTATTAAACAATAATTTTTTCGCGAACGATAAAAAACCCTTGACGAAAGCCCAAAAACAGAATATCTATCTTGAATCATTGATGAAAGATTTGAGACTCTTACATTAATCGAGAAAATTTGAACAGAATATATTAATTTTAATTACGATGCTGGAAAAACACTAACTTCCATTCAGAATTTGCAGATTCAAAAAAAATTTGTATTAAAAAATATGATCGGTATGATGAAAAAGTAGAAAAGAAAGCTCAGTAGCACTATAGATTGTCTAGAGCAGGTTCTCAGCGAATAATGTACCTGTGCCTATCTTAAAGACTGTAACGATCAAGAACACCAAAGAATATACTCAGGATCTACCTAGCACATGACAAATGTTTTACGGAAGAAAAGAAAAAAAGCTGCTTTCCTGGTAACCAACTTATTTATTTCTTCAGATCCTCCTATATGCAAGCTGTTGACAGATATTCAGGTATGTATGTATAAAAAAACAACCAAAATGCTTAAATAACAAGATAGTAAACAATATGGAATAATATAAATCGCACATCAGTTGCTGCATGACAACTTTATAAGTATCTTTATTTAGCAGCTTTGTTCATACATAAACTTGCTAAGTCTGTAAAGATTCAAACCGTTATATCTCAATTTACAGTCTTAAATTCTTAATCTATCCATATCAATTCCATTTCTCTCGCGTGTGCTTTGAAACATCTGCTTACTTTCATAATTCCGCTGATGCCAGGTACTTTTTCCATCTTTTCAATCACTTCACTGACTAAAAATATGCTACAAATTTTACTCATTAAAATTACTTTCTCTTTTCTGAATGAAGACTTTGCTCTTTGTTACTTTTATTACTGCTTTTAATAGTATATCTGATGCTTATATCCAATTATTCATTTTCGACATAGCCATGACACCAACTCCTGCTATAAACCAAAAGAATGCTACCATGTACCGAACAGCATTCTCTGTAGAATTATTGATATTGTGATTATCACCCCTCTGCTTCAATTAACCCGTAGGTATTCCCTTTTCTTTTATAAACCACATTCACCTCGTCAGTTTCCGCATTACAAAAGATGAAAAAATTATGACCCAAAAGTTCCATCTGAACACAGGCGTCTTCCGGATACATAGGCTTAATGTCGAACTTTTTGGTTCGGATGATTTTGATCTCTTCATTTTCCAGATAATCATTCTCCATATAAGCTTTCTGAAAATTTCCACCGTTCTGATACTGGTCCACGATTTTATTTTTATATTTACGAAGTTGTCTTTCTATGACTTCTTCTACTAGGTCAATGGAAATATACATATCGTTGCTGACCTGTTCTGATCGGATAATGCTTCCTTTTACAGGAATCGTAACCTCTATCTTCTGTCTTTCCTTTTCCACACTAAGAGTAACGCTAACGTCTGTATCCGGTGTAAAATACCTTTCAAGTTTACCAAGTTTTTCATTTATTGCATGTTTGAGACCTTCCGTTATCTCAATATTTTTTCCGCTGATGGTAATATTCATAACATCAACCCCTTTGCTTATTATTTTACAGATATTACCTGTTTGTATTCTGCAATTATTTATTATTATAGCAATTACCGAAGATAATTGCAATGACTCTATTCCACACTCTTCAATGCTTCAATCATATCAATTTTCTAGGTGAGTTTTTAATAACAGTATTTATGAAAGAACTATATCGTAAAAAAGGGAAATT
>JABUSY010000007.1 GCA_021442455.1 Lachnospiraceae bacterium
CCCTTGGGTTTATCAGGGGTTATTCTGTAGTTAAAAAAAAAATAAAAAAAAATAAAAAAAATATAAAAAAAAACTTGACAAAATTAAAATATATATTATAATTTATAAAAAAGCTAATAAGGAGGTTGCTATGAATGCTTTTTATGAAAGAAATAAAGGAAATGAATATTCATGTTCATACAATGCACAATGTTGTTATGAAGATAATATTCTTCCAAAATCGCGTTGGTCAAAAAAGTTGATGATTTCAGTAATTTATGATTTTATTGATGAGCAAGACTTAAAACCTAAAATTGATTTTGAGAAAATTAAAAAAGATGATCTATTTAATGAATTTTTTGAGTGGGATTCATGGCATCATGTTGGCAAATTTGCTAATGAAGTTGATTTTTACAAATTAGATGAAGATGCTATTTTAGAAAATTGTGAAAAATTGACTGAAGAAGAAAAGAAACAAAAAGATCTTGAGAAAGATCGTGCTAGAGAACTGCGAATTCGTGAGGGAGAACTCAAAGAGATGAAAAAATCAGTTTTGAAAGTTATTGGTGAAAATTTTGTCATAAATGGATTAGAAGCTTTTGAAAGATATCCTGAACTTTTTGAAAAAAGAACTTCATTAAAAGGAAATTTAATTGTCAAATTAAAAAACGAATGCGATGTTCCAAAATATCTAGAGAAGTTTATTTTTTCTGATATAAGTTTGAAAGGCAAAGAGTTTAATATAAATCATTTACATAGAATACATTTTCATACAGTTTATAAATGTTGGGTTTGGGGTGTTTATTTTGGTATTTATTAAACAAAAAATTGCAAAAATCATAAGAGATGCTCGCCCAAGAGACATTATTCAATCTGAAGCTGCAAAACAAATAGGTGTTTCTATAATGACTTTGTGCAAGTGGGAAAAAGGTGTGACTCTACCTACTCTTGATCAATTTATAAAGATGTGCGAAATTTATGATAAAAAAATAGATATATTTGAGGTGTTAAATTCAAACGATAATTAAATGAAAAAAACTATGAAACAAAAGCCTAATTTGCCAGATGATATAGATTATCCACCTCGCACAATTGATTGGTATGAAAAGTGGCGCAGCAGCTCTATAACAGATAACTGGTCGCAGCCTCAATGGGAATTTATGTTTGATACAGCCTTAGTTCATGCCAATGTTTGGGGTAGTGGTAACTTTGCTATGTTAGGTGAATTAGGCAAGCGTGAAGTACAGATGGGGCTTGTTTTTGAGCCACAAAAGGTTGAAATTGACAGGTTGAATAGTCCGCTTGCAAAAATCAAGAAAAAAAATAAAGTAAACATTGAAAAAGGAGAGGAAATGGCCTGTAAAACTAAAAAAAACACAAATCCATCTAAAAAAGCCAGCAAATCTACTAATGCAAAATCTTCCAAAAAATCCAAGTAGTGCTAATCTAAAATGGTAGGAAATCAAAAGCCAACTTATAGAGTATGCCCTAAATATAAAACAACAGCAGGAGATGATGCTGCACAGCTTGCCAGCTGTTATGGACTTATTCCTGATGAGTGGCAAATAAGTATTTTAAAAGATTGGTTAGCAATTGGCGCAGATTCGCTTTATATTGCGCCAACTTGTGGATTGTCCGTTCCTCGTCAAAATGGAAAAAACGCATTGATTGAAATGCGAGAATTATATGGCATTTGTGTTCTTGGTGAAAAATTCTTGCATACTGCACATGAGGTAAGAACTGCTCGCAAAGCATTTGAGCGTCTTTGTTGTTTCTTTGAAAATCCAAAGCTTTATCCTGATCTTGCAGATGAAGTTAGGGTAATAAGAAAGGCAAACGGGCAAGAAAAAATAGAGCTAAAAAATGGTGGTTGTGTTGAATTTTCAGCACGAAGCCGAGGTGCTGCTCGTGGATATACTGTTGATGTAGTTGTATTTGATGAAGCGCAGGAGTTTACTGATGAGCAGTCTGAAGCTATTATACCAACCCTTTCAGCATCTCCACTTAAAAACAGACAATTTATATATACAGGAACACCACCTCCGCCAGGTAGTCATGGCGAAGTGTTTGGTAGAATACGAGAGCGTGCATACGGCGATGCTGCAAAGAATTTATGCTGGGTTGAATGGGCAGTCAAAGAGATCGGTGATGTCCATGATAAAAAGCGCTGGTATAAGACTAACCCCGCAATGGGAATACGCATAGATGAAGATTTTACAGAAGAAGAGTGCTCTGCTATGTCAGATGATGGATTTGCCAGAGAGAGGCTTGGTTGGTGGGCTAGCAAACAGTCATCATATATATTTTCAGAAGAGAAATGGGCAAGTTACAAAGCAGAAAAATCTCTCTATTGGGTCGATGGCAGAGTTTCATGCGGTGTAAAATTTAGCTTCACAGGAAATAATTTTGCGCTTTGTATGGCAGTTGAGGGCGCAGATTATACATATTTAGAATTGCCTCAGAATATGTATGGATTTGGCAATGGTGTTGCACAGCTTGCAGAATTTTTAATTGCGAACAAAAACAAAATCGCAAATGTTGCTATAGATGGTAAAGCCTGCACAGGCTCACTTTTTGATGCAATTAAAGATGAAGTGAGCAAAAAGCAGGTCTTATTGCCAAACGCAATGCAAGTAGCTAGTTGTGCAAATTTGTTAGTAGATAGATTAGAATCTGGGAAAGCTAAGCATTCTAATCAAGATATTTTTAATGAAACCGCGCCTTATATTGTCAAAAGACCAATAGGAAATACTGGTGCTTGGGGGTTCGGAGGTGCAGTTGATACTACTCCTATTGAAGCAGCTAGCTTAGCTTTGCTTGCATCACGCACCGCAAAAATAAATCCTGGTAAAAAGCAGAAGATGTTGTAAAATAATACGATATCTTAAAACAGGGGGTAAAAATGGACGAAACAAAGCCCTACTTAGAATCACCGCAGGTGCAAGGCTTAACAAACGAAGAGCAATACTATTTAAATAAGCTTGTACAAATTTGGGCAGATAAAAAATCTATCAATGATAAAAGAACACAGTATTATAAGGGCAAGACACGCAAACTTCATTCTGTAGTAGTTCCTGATGAATTAAAAAATACAGTTAGAGCAATTTCAAGTTGGGCAGAAAAAGCAGTAGATATGCTAGCTGCGCTATCACGCTTCGATGGTTATACATTTCAAGATAGTGAAAAGAATTTAATTAATGAAGTTGTTAGAGCAAACTATTTTAGAAATGAATATTCTAAAGCTGTAACAAGTGAATTGATCCACGGTTGCGCATTTCTTACCTGCTCAGCAGGAGATAGAACAGTCGGAGAGCCACAAGTGGTTATAAGTGCCTATAGCGCAGAACAAGGTTCGTGTATTTGGGACAACCGCAGACACAGAACAAAGGCAGGACTTGTATTAGTTGATGCAGATGATATGACAGGCTCGCCAACTGCGATGAATTTATATACAGAAGATGCTGTTATAGAACTTTCTAAAAGTGATAGGGGTTGGTCTTTTGTTAGAAAAGGACATAATCTTGGTCGTTGTTTAATGACTACCTTAATGTATAAGCCTGGTTGCGGCGTAAATCCGACAGGCAAATCACGCATTACAAAGTCTTTGATGACACTAATTGACAGGGCTCAAGAAGAGATGCAGCTTTCAGCAATTGCAAGTCAATTTTCTACATTCCCACAAAAATACCTGCTTGGAGTAGAAGATGATTTTTTTGAAAATAATTCAAAGTTGCAAGCCTATGTTTCTAATTTCATTGCAATTACTAAAGATAGCGAAGGAGATACCCCAAGCATAGGACAGCTTGCACAAGCGACAATGCAACCGCATATTGATTTGATGAGACAGTATGCAAGTGAATGCTCTAGTATTACTAATTTGCCAATTCACAGTCTTGGAGTTATTCACGATAATCCAGCAAGCGCAGAAGCTATTTTATGCTCAATGAATGACTTGATTACAGATGCCGTGGCACTTAATGAGTCTAATTCAAACGCACTAAGGCAAATTGGCTTAATGATTTTAGCAATTTCGCAGAATAAAAAAATAGATAGTCTATCTGAAGAAGAACTAACCTGCGAGCCTAAGTTTATGAATCCTGCAAGGCCATCGCTGGTAACTCAAGCTGATGCAATAATCAAGATTATATCTGCTATTCCTGATATTGCTAATTCTGCTGTTATCTTAGAAGAACTAGGCTTTACTGAGGAGCAGAGAATGAGACTTGAAAATGATAGGAAAAAAGAACAGGCTAATAAGGTTGTAGATGCTCTGTTAGCTACTCCTGCTAATACTGCTACTGAACAGCCAATAGAAGAACTAATACCCTTAAAACAAGCAGTAAATGAATAGTCCAAGTCAAAACAGAACGATAGCCAACGACTATTCAAAAAGGTTAGAAGCTATTATAGAAGCACATAAGCAACTTGTAGCCAATGCAGAGCCAAGTTTGCAAGGTCTTACGATAGAGCAATTAAGAGAAGCTTTAATTCCGATAATTGATACGATAGCTCAGTCAAGTGTTACAAAAGCTTGTATGCTAACGGCTAATATGTTTGAAGAAATGACAGGCATAAAAGCTAATCAATATGATGACATAAACACAGATAGAATACAGGCATCTATACGATATTGCGTTGGCTTACTTCCCACAAAAGGACTTCATGCAGTTATAGTAGAGATGCAAAACAGAGTTGAAAAAGAAACGAAACAGCAATGTTGGAATTTGATGGATTTGAGCAGTAATGGCTAAAAGGTCAAAGATAAGATATGCCAGGATCCCAAGAGATGGGAAACTTTGCGAATTTTGTTTAATGCTTGCGAGTCGTGGATTTGTATATCGCAGCGCAAAAACGGCAGGTGGAAATGGTAATCACTATCACCCTAACTGTCGTTGTACAGTAATTCCAGGGACAAAATATACAGAAATTGCAGGTTATGATCCTGATAAATTATATATGAAGTGGAAAAACATCGTAGGTGTTCCAGTAGTCAAAACTGTAATTGAGGCTGAAGAAATAGCAATACCAGCGATAGCTGAAGCAAAAATGATGAAAGAAACTTTATTATCAGGCGAAGCATCTACAATATTTGATAATGTCTTTAACGAATGTTACGAAAAACTTATATCAGGCACTATGACAATTGTGGAGTTTAAAGAGCAATTTAGAATTGCCTATGAAAAATATTTAAAGTCTAAAAAAACGCTAACGAAATATTGAGTTTTTTGCCCTGATTTTTTACGAAATATTGAGTTTTTTATGAATATTAGGAAATAAAAATAATCTAAAAAAAACGGTAAAAAAATAGAAATTTTGTGCTATTATAATAATACGCTATCAAAGGCGGCAACTTTGGTGCAAAACATGTAGTCATGGAAAGAGGGGATTCAATGAGTGAATCTAACAATACTGCTGATAAAGCAGGTTCATCTAGCGAAGTCGTACCTAATTCAGAAGATGTTAAAACATTTACACAAGATGAAGTTAATGAATTAGTCGGCAAAGCGAGAATTAAAGAGCGTTCTAAATACAAACATTTTGATGAGTATAAAAAAGCTTTTGAAACTTTGCAAGAAAAGGAAGAAGCTGATAAAAGCGAATTGCAAAAGGCTAATGAGCGAGCTGAAAAATTTGAAAAGCAGTTTAATGAACTGAAAAGTCAAAATGAAATCGCTGAACTAAAAGCTAAAATTGCAGAAGAGTTTGAGTTACCAATTAGCCTGCTTAGAGGTAGTACTGATGAGGAAATACGAGAGCATGCAGAATGCATAAAAAAACATTTTGCTAATTCAAATGTTCCTGTAGTTCCAACTCAAGGAAATCAAGTGCAGGCAACTCCAAGCAAATATAAGCAATTTGGAGAGTTTGTAAATAACGCTTTAAGTTAGAAAATGTAAATAAACAAAGAGGAGGATTAAAATGGCAGTTCCAAGCATAAAAACTGATTCATTTACTTCAGGCTCAACTCTCCCACACGAATTGAGTGAAGAGATTTGGGCAAAAGTCCTAGATGGTTCTAAAGTCATGCAATTAGCTAGGAGAGTTCCAGTTGCAGGTACAGGTAGCGACTTTCAGCTAATTACTTCAGAGCCAGTTGCAGAATGGGTTAACGAAGGTGCAGCAAAGGCTGTTGCAAGTCATACAGTAGATATCAAGCCAATGACACCACATAAATGTGCAGTTATTGAGTGTTTCTCTAACGAGTTAAGAGATGATGATGAAGCACTTTATAACGAATTGGTTAATCGCCTACCTTATGCAATAACTAAAAAATTTGATAAAGAAGTATTTAGCGCATCTACTACCCTTCAAAACTTTGATGTTTTAGGTGGTATTTCACAAGCTCAAGACATTGATACTAATGTCTACGATGGGTTTGTAAAGGCTGATTCTATGATTTCTGAAGCTGATGGGCTTATGAATGGCATAGTTTTATCTCCAAAAGGCAAGTCTAAAGTTCTTTTGTCTAAAGACACGCAAGGACGTCCGATTTTCTTAAAAGATGTTAATGCCGAGGGTAGTGTTTATAACATTTTAGGCGCACCTGTTTCATTCTGCAAAGATGCTTATGTTGCAGGTTCTCCTGCTCAGCTCGGTATAGCTGGTGATTGGAATAGTGCTTGTTATGGCATTGCTAAAGACATTGAGATTAAAGTTTCAGACCAAGCCAATATTACATCTGGCAGCGAAACGCTATCTCTTTGGCAGTCTAATATGTTTGCTGTACTTGTTGAGTTCAGAATTGGGTTTAGAATTTCTTTCCCCGAACATTTTGTTCGTTTAACTGGCACTCCAGTAACCGCAAATGTTAACGATAAAAAAAAGGCTGAAAAATAGTCTTTTTTAGAGAACCTTGAAAATGATATGAGTTTAGTTTCTTTTGCAACTATTGAAGATTTAGAGCTTCGATGGCGACCACTTGAAAACGAAGAGAAACGGCTAGCCCACATTAAGCTATTAGATGCTACGGCTTTAATAACTTCCACTCTTAAAAAAAGTGGAATTGTAATAGACCAAGAAGATGAAGCACAAAAGCAGAATTTAGTTTCTGTTTGCTGTGCAATAGTCAAGCGTTCTATGTCGGCTGATTCGGCCGAGTTTCTAAACGCATCAAGTTCAACTCAAATTGCAGGCTCTTATTCGCAAACGATCTCATACGCAAACCCAGGTGGCGATTTATATCTTACTAGTAGCGAAAAAAAGCAATTGGGTGGCGTAAAGCAGATTGCAGATAATGTTCCACTTTTTGAAAAAGAGGAAAATTAAATGTCAATAGTTGGCGAAACAGTTACAGTATTGCTTCCTATTGAGCCAGCTAAAGATGCTATGGGCGAGAAAATAGCTACCCAGTATGAAAGCGTTGATGTTGAAAATGTTTTAATTCAGCGTGGCGAAACAAGCGATTTAGCTGAGACAAGACCAATGGGTGTTAAAGTTGATGCCACGCTACATTTTCCAAAAACTTTTAACCGTGATTTAAAGAGAGCAAAAGTGCAATTTTGGGGTAACACATATAGAGTCATTGGCGATCCGATACCTTATATGATTGAAAATACGCCAGGCACTTGGAATCTTCCTGTTTCAGTGGAAAGAGTTGATGGATAATGGCTGGTAGTTGGATTGTAAAAGCAGATAATGCAGGCATGCGAGCATTTATGAATTGTTCAGAATGTCAACAAGATGTATTATCAAGAGCGCAAAAGGTTGCAGCTAGGGCATCAACTTTCGGTAGTGGAAAATTTTACGCAGATGTTCAAACGGGTAAAAATAGGTGCTGGGCAATGGCAAAGGCTGTTGATTATAAATCAAGAGTTTCAAATAACAAGCACAATAGCTTATTAAAAAGTTTAGATGCGGCGAGATAATGAATATTGAAACGACAGTTATTGAATATTTGAATGACAAAGGATATTGTGCTAGCGCAAGTGTACCTGATCCTAGACCTGATGAATTTGTAACAGTTGAATTGACAGGTGGAAATTACGAAGTAAACATTTCAAGACCAACTTTAGCAATTCAAGCTTGGAGCAAAACAAGGCTTTCGGCTTCTGTTTTAGCAGGAAATTTAATTACTGATTTACAAAAGCTAAATGTTTTAAGCGGTATAGCTAGATCAGATATAAACTCATATTATCATTTTGCAGACCCTGATAGCAGGGCAGAACGATATCAGATTGTTGTAAATTTAGTTATAAATGAATAAAAGAATAGAGGAGGTAAAAATGGCACAAGTTCAAGAAAATGTTTCAGTAGCAAAACCCGTAGTCGGTGGAGCAATTTCAGTAGCGCCGATTGGCACTGCACTCCCAACAGACGCAATAACTCCGCTTGCAAACACTTATAAAAGTCTTGGTTATTTAAGCGATGATGGCATTACTGTTACAAACGAAATGGAGACTGAAGAGATTAAAGCCTTCGGCGGCGATGTTGTATTAAAGCCACAAACAAAGCATACTGCAAATTTTGAATACACCATGATTGAGCAAAACGAACAGGCTTTTAAGCTTTATTATGGTGAATCGAACGTTGAGGTTACATCTGGTACAGGCGCGATTAAAATCAAGCTTAATTCTAAGCTAAGGCCACATGAAATCATTGTCATAGACCTGTTGCTTTCTGATGGTCGTGTGCGACGCGAAGTTATTCCTAATGGGCAAGTTGTTGAAACGGGAGAAATTTCATATAAAGATGATGAAGCTATTGGTTACAAGGTCAAGTGCGAAGCATATCCATACGGCTCAGATGGTGATAAATCGTACATTTATATTGATACTCCAGCTTCAAATGTCCAAAATGCGATTAAAGAAGCTGTTAAAGAAAAGTAGTAGTCAAAATAATCAGGAGAAAAATATGGCAGACCAAGACAAACCGATTGTTGTCGATGGCGTTAAAGTAAATTTTACTCAAGCGGATTTAGAAGATGAGCATTATTGGGACATTGTCCAAGATGTTGAATCTAATCCAGGTAAAATGATTAAAGGCTTGCGATATCTTATGGGCGATGAAGCCTATGATAAGCTACGTGATGCGCTAAAAGACAAAAGCACAGGCAAAACATCTCTTGTTAGCGTTGCAAATTGGTTTGAAAAAGCATGTGAAAAGCTAGGGGTTGATTCAAAAAAATTATAAGTTTGTTTCGATGGAAACATTTATATAGAGCAGAACTCCGAGCCGATTTTAGAGAGTATTACTGCATTTCTTTTGATAGAAGTTTAAGCGATTCTATCATTGAAACATGCGATTTAGCTTTTGGCCTGCCAAGGGGTTCA
>JABUSY010000055.1 GCA_021442455.1 Lachnospiraceae bacterium
AATTTCCCTTTTTTACGATATAGTTCTTTCATAAATACTGTTATTAAAAACTCACCTAGGAAATAGATATACCGGATAAATAACGCTGACTCCTATCTTTAAGGGCTTTCACCAGGAAATTGAACCCTACTTTTTCTTCACCGTTTATGTAATACTCTCCCAAAGCCACGCACCGTGTGTCGCTCACTATTTTCAGTAAAGTACTCTTGCCAGATCTGTTTTTACCGAAAAGTGCTCAGACTTTTCTGCTGTCTGCTCGGAAATGAATACAGTCAAAAGCCTCTTAACGTTTATAAAATCTTGACTGATATTTTAAAATTTTGTGTAATTTCTCATGTTTTTCATCAAAATTCCACGGCTGTCTATCCAAAAAATCTTTTAAAACAATATTAAAAATTTTCATCATTTTCTCTCAATGTAATGAACCTTACATTCTCCATACCGCTCATTTTCTTTCCACCAAAGAACTTCATCTGATTGCAGTATACGAAATATTTCACCGATCTGCACTTCCCTCACCACTCTCATATCCGGCCTGCAGTCATTTGTTATAACTCAGCCAAAAAGACCGTAACAACTTCCGTTAGCAATCTTAATCGTCTCCTCTAGTGTATCCCAATAGTGACTTCCGCAGATAATTGCAATGAACTCTATTCCACACTTTTCAATTCTTTGCATCGCAAACACTAGTTACCGCTGGATCTATACCAGTCGGCATCACGATGAATTCATCGTTTTTCCTAAGGTCTAGCGTACAAAGAGCAACCAGTTATCATAAATTTCGCAATCCCGATTCCCACCTCTGTGGGATCTACGCCATCCAACCTTCTACTGTGTAACCGAGTGGCCCGCCCCGTCAGGCAAGAAATCCATTTTGTAACTATACAGAAAACATTAAAGCGTTAAAATGAGCAAAAACAATGACTGTTCCAACGACTCATAGATCACCATAATCATGTCCGTAGCGCTCCTCCAATCGTATCCCAAAGAGCTCTAACCATGAAACTAGGAACTAGCTGTCAAAGCACTTTTCCGATTTCATATAGCCAGTAAAGACAAAAGCCATCTAAGGGTATTCTCATAATTACTTTCTCTTCCCGCAAGAACAGTCAATCACCACTGTATCCACTAGCAATGTCTTCAACTGTCTTCATGTTACAAGTCACGATGATCAAGCTATTATTCCTGAAACTCCCGCTGACAATCGCGTTTTCAATCGCTGGGTGGGATAACATCATCAACACAATCCACCAACCCTTCAATCGCACTCCAGTTACTTTTATATATAATCAGTACCTTTTCACTATCAAAAATCATAAGTTTCATACTGTTCCTGCTGCTTTAACATCTCAACTACAATTAGAATATTATCGCTGCTTTTCACAAATATAATGTTTTGGATGCCTTAATGAAAAATTAGGTTTTATGATTAGCATCGCTGGCTGTTGTGTGACAGTGTTTTTTGGATAAGCCAAAGCCTGTCGGCAAAAAACATCTGAATTTATATAACGGTTAAATCAATCAAAACACGGTTGAAAGGTATCAGAAGCAAGAACTTTTCCTTTTTTATAAAACTATATTTTTCTTGAAATACTGCATTTTTTGGAGTATACTTTAGTTAAACATTTATTAATTAAGGAGTTTATATATGAAATCTTCACTGATTGAACAATTCATTACATCCATGTCTCGGCTGAAAAAGCTGGAAGCAGTTTTTTCAGCAGAATGTGAGATGCAAATCAACGAGTTAGCTGTTTTATATCATATCACCACTCTCTGCAATGAAAGCCCAGGCGTCCATTTAAATGTCCCAATGATCCAAGAACAGCTTCTGATTTCTAAACCAGCCGTTTCTTACATACTGAATTCGCTGGAAAAAAAGAGTTATATCATACGGAAAATTGATCTATCTGACCGAAGAAAAATCTCTATCAGTGTTACTTCTGAAGGAAGAGCCGCTGCAGATCAATCCATAAAAAAGTATTATGGAATATGGACAGAGATCCTACAGCGTTTTGGGGAAAATAATATGAAACAGCTGATCAAACTGCTCACAGATTTAAATAATTTATATAGGACACTGGACGATTTTCCAAATCATTAATAGCCTGGTTAGACTAAGGAATTACCAAAGTGTTGTAATGAATGATCAGAAGCTCATGAAAATGCTATTAGATTATAAGTTTAACATCGTAATCTCTGCTGACGACGGGAAGATCTTGAAAATAAATGAAATCGCTATTTAACTACTCATGAACAAAAACATAACTAACTGAGACGGAAAGTATCTTTAAATTGCTGAATCTCCATGTACAAAGCAAAAGCCAAAAATGTATTCTGAATATAGCTTACATAAATTGTAACAAATATCTACTACTTCTTCTTATTTTTATAAATAATATGCGAAAATTTCCGAAAAATTTCTGAATAGATTTGTTTTTTGGCACGAAAAAACACCTATAATTCCTATAGCACATAAACAGAAATATTTTTAACAAGCCAACAACATTACACTGATGCTCGATGCACTGAACCCCATGAAAATTTCCCGGAAAATCTTCTTTGTGTCTTACTGGACATCTTAATCCGCTGTATCGAATAGCCTCTGTTGAATTCACCTAGATGTCCACTTTTGACAGAAAATTAACGAAAATAGCTTTACTGTGCTACCGTCTCAACGTTTCCAATCTTATATTCCCCTACTTTCCAAAGAGTATATCATAAAATATAATGCAAAACTTTATAGCCAGAAATTCTTAATTTGTTAGTATAGCTACGAACTGGAAGCATATCATAAAGAATGCGATTGACATTTTCTTGTAAAACTATCCAATAATTAAATTGAAGTATATTCCTCAATATATATTTATAGTCACTTCTTCACTCTCTGTAACACCGCTCAAATACATGTAAATGAAAGGGAATTTTATAATTGAAAACCTCTATGTTTGAGAGAATAAATATTAAATTTTTTGATAGAACGCAAAAATCATTTATATTCTTTTATTTTATGTTTATCTATAAGGATATTCACATATGCAAAATAGATTTCTATATATAAATCATAAATATATCATACAAAAATATTATATGTTATTTGATACTTGATCCAGAATCACTATCATCAATAACAATATATTATTTTTGATAGCATTGGAAGACTGCCACACCAATTACATCAATAATGATCAAACGACGCTTTTTAAAGAAATTACATGTAAATTTCGATATTCATGTTCTTTAGAAAATCTGAGAATTAATGAAAAAACATCACGCTTTTGATCAAATATAAAAACCTTCTTTTTAGAACTTAGCTATATCTCTTACATATCACACTGCGAAACATCCAAAGCAACATTTCTACAGATCATCTGTCCCCATGTAGAAGAATATGAAATCAAGCTAAAACTCAACATTGCTTTTCATACACCCTCTAAGCTAAGAATGAAATGTACCATTAAACATTTTGTTTAAACTCACCCCACAAACTGAAGTACAAGCTAGTAAATACATCACAGGTGTAAATCATTCTATAAAATTTCCCCCACTCCTACTTGTGTGAATCGGTAGTCATTGTTGAAAATTTCCAAAAAATAATCCCTGTTCATCAAAAAGTATAAACTACAGATATTTATTAATAATCACTGTGATGATGAAATAATCGAGCTGATTCAAGAAACTAGACCATACACAGATCAGCACCTGCTATGACACCATCAAATCTCTGATAATGATGAAAAGAATTAGTAGCATGCTTCCGAAAAATTTGCTCCTTATCTTACTGTATATATCTTTACGATAATCTCTGATTTTCCGATGCAGACAGCACGTATGTCCTGAATATAATGCTATCGATCAAGAAAACCATTGACTGTGCCACAATTATAACAATTCTGCAAGAACAATCATCAATAATCTGAGAATCGAAGTTATCCAAATAGAAAAAAGGTATAAACTGGAAAGTCAAATTAGCCTACGCGAATCTTTCAAAGATGTTAAAAAACACCAATATCGATTACAACTCAAGACATATTGACAATCATTAAAACTAAAAATCTACTCAATCACTATATTCAATGTTTGAATGACTCTCTATTTATTATGAACGTCTGCGTATTGCAAGGCAGATATCTTCCTCCTTTCCACTAGCAACAATTTCATCTTTTTGCTCAAAACTTCCTTCCAAAATCTGATCCGCGACCGCATTCTGCAGCACCGACTGAATAGACCTCTGTAATGTTCTCGCTCCATATATAGGATCAAAACCTTTGGCGGACAACACATCTACGGCACTGTCTTCTACTACTAGCCTGATTCCTTTTTTCGCCATCCTGGCAGACAAACGGTTTGTCATTTCACGGGCAATGGCCCAAATATCTTCTCGTCTCAACTGGCGAAAAACAATGATTTCATTCAAACGATTCAGAAATTCCGGTGAAAATGTCATCTTCACTTCTTTCATAACCGCACTTCGAATCTCTTCCTTCAAGCGTGTCTCGCTACCTTGGACGGTTCCGGAAAACCCAAGGAACTTTTCTCCTAGGATATCCCTTGCTCCTACATTGGAAGTCAGAACTATGATCGTATTTTTAAAGCTAACGGTACGTCCTTGGCCATTCGTCAGGCGACCATCATCCAAAATCTGAAGCAACGCATTACACACGTCTGGATGTGCCTTTTCTATTTCATCGAATAAAACAATACTGTATGGCCTTTTCCTAACCTGCTCGGTCAGCTGTCCGCCTTCCTCATACCCCACATAACCAGGCGGAGAGCCTATCATCCTGGCAACTGTATGCTTTTCTATATATTCCGACATATCCATCCGGATAATTGCGTTTTCATCCTGGAATACCACTTCAGCCAGCGCCCGACACAGCTCTGTCTTACCTACACCAGTTGGACCTAAAAACAAAAAAGAACCGATTGGACGGTTTGGATCTGCAACTCCCGTCCTTCCCCGTCGTATGGCACGGGCCACAGCAGTTACAGCTTCTTCCTGCCCTATTACCCGTCTATGCAGCATCTCCTCCAACGACCGCAACCTCTGACTTTCTTCTTTCGTCAGCATAGTAACAGGAATCTTTGTCCAGGCTGAAACCACTTGAGCTATGGCTTCAGAGTTTACCTGAATCTCCTGTTTTTTCCTCCAAATCTCTTGCCGATTTTTCAGCGTTTTTTCCAGCTCTATCTGCTTATCCCGAAGAACAGCAGCTTGCTCATATTCCTGCAGGATTGCCGCTTTCTTTTTCCTATCACAAACGTCCTTGATCTCTGCCTTCAGAGCCTGCAAATGCGTAGGAACCATCATGCTCCTCGTCCGAAGCCGGGAGGCTGCTTCATCCATTAGATCAATAGCCTTATCCGGAAGATACCTATCCGGAATATAACGGACTGACAATTCTACCGAAGCCTTCACAGCTTCATCTGTGATTTCCAATCCATGGAAGGATTCATAACAGCCTTTAAGCCCTCTAAGGATATTCACTGCATCCTCCTGAGATGGCTCTTCTAGCAATATAGGCTGAAATCTACGTTCCAAAGCAACATCCTTTTCCACATATTTTCGGTACTCTGCCCGTGTAGTAGCACCAATCACCTGCAGCTTACCTCTAGCCAGTACTGGCTTCAAGATATTTGCTGCATCCATAGTATCTCCACTGCTTGATCCAGTACCGATTAGCGTATGCAATTCATCCAAAAACAGAATTATATCTTCTGCGCCTTCAGCCTCTTCCAGAAATACTTTTATTCGTTCTTCAAAATCTCCACGGAATCGAGCGCCAGACACCATTCCAACCAGATCCATTGATATAATACGTTTATTTTGCAGGTTCTGCGGAATCAACTCACTGGCAATATGCTGAGCTAACTCTTCTACGACAGCAGTTTTGCCAACGCCAGGATCTCCAATTAAAACAGGATTATTCTTAGTACGCCTGGAAAGCACTTGTACTAACCGATCGACCACATCTTCCCGACCGATTACCGGATCAAACCCTCCTTCACGGGCCTTTTTTGTGATATCTCGACCATACTTAGACAAATTTTCTTCTCCCTGTCCTTTCCTGTCCTTCACCTCTGCTAGAGGAATATCTGTTTTCCCCGCCATATCATTGATCTGCTGAAGCTCCTTCGCCAATTGTTCCTTGTCAATATCTAGTGACTGTAATATTTGCGCTCCTGCGTTATCCTCACCTTTTAACATAGCAGCCAGTAGATCTTCGAGCTCTATCACCTCCTGTGCTTGATGTTCGGCTATCTCTGAAGCCCGTCTCAGGACCTGCTCCGCCTCTCCCGCTATCTGAATCGCCTGAGCTCCGCTATCTGAATCGCCCTTTTCTCCATATTTCTGTAAATATTCACTGATCAGTTTGCCGTTTACTCCGCATCTCCTAAGAATCCTTCCGGATTTTCCCTGATCCTGAGTCATCGCCCACAACAGATGTTCACTTCCTACGAATCCACAACCCATGTGGGCAGCAAACTGCAAAGACAACTGAAACATCCTCAATACACGCTCACTGTACGCTTCATGTGCAGTTTTCATGAGAATACACCTCCTTCTCCATAACGGCAATATCATCTCTGAGTCGTGCCGCTTCTTCATAATTTTCCGCTTCCACCGCTTCATGTAAACGGTTCTGCAATGCAGACAGATGCCGTTTCTTCTTCAGGAGCTCTCCTGCATCTTTAGGAAAAAACTGCTCTCCCGGCTTTCGTTCCTCCAGTTTTCCAGAACACAAATTAGTATATTGCTTAAAAATATCTTCCTGACCCGCTACGCCAGGCTTCTTCCATCTTTGCTTCATGCACTCTTCACAAATGGTAATCTGATAAATACCTCCCATCCAGTTAAGATAAAATACTTTATCTGCTTCATTTTTTTTACAATACTGACATTTCATAGGTTTCACCTCTCTTCACTAACTTCCATTTTATTAAATTTCTATAATAATTGCAAACTTCGTTTATAACTAAAAGTTTTAATAGTTAAATCTTTAATTATAATATAGCTAAATCAATATTTTGTCAACCAATTTCGCAGTTATTTAAAAAGGATCGATTGATATATAGCGAATTGCTAAAATAACTCAAACGAAAAGCAGCAAAAACAATACTGAACCTTCTCTCCTGGAGTAGAACCATAATAGTTTTATAGAATAGATTATAAAGCTAAGCAAAAAATTAATGGTGTCAATAAACAAAGGGACGAATTTCAGTATAAAAACTCTTACTCCAATGGCCTTAATTCAGTCATGAATTTCCGTCTGAAACGATACCAATGAAATACTTTCGTCAAACCAAATCAAAACTTTTTCTAACACAAAATAGCTCTTAAGTATCCACCCCTTCACTCTCTCACCATCAAAGTGGAAAGCCCTTTGCTATCTAACGATTTTTCAATTGACAGCATAGAGCCTTTTTATTCCTTTTATTCCTGATCATAAATATTTTTTAAAAGTATCTGTTTTATCCAACTTCTCCCAGGGCAGATCCAGGTCATTTCTTCCGAAGTGTCCATAAGCTGCTGTCTGTTTATAGATCGGGCGGCGCAAGTCCAACATCTTGATGATTCTGGCAGGACAAAAATCAAAGTTCGCACAAACAATCTCTGTTAACTTCTCATCAGAAAACTTACCAGTACCAAAAGTTTCAACTTGAACGGATGTAGGATGAGGTACGCCGATGGCATAAGAAATCTGAATTTCACATTTATCTGCCAATCCTGAAGCTACCAAGTTTTTAGCAACATAACGCGCCGCATAAGCTGCGGAACGATCTACCTTAGTACAATCCTTGCCAGAGAAAGCACCACCACCATGACGAGCATATCCACCATATGTATCCACAATAATTTTCCGTCCTGTCAATCCGGAATCTCCATGAGGTCCACCAATGACGAAACGTCCCGTGGGATTAATGTAAAATTTGGTATCATCATCAATCATATCTTTCGGAAGGATTGGATTAATGACATATTTTTTGATATCTTCATGAATCTGTTCCTGGCTAATCTCCGGAGCATGCTGACTAGATATAACAACCGTATCCAAGCGGAACGGTTGACCGTCCTCGTCATACTCCACTGTAACCTAAGTCTTGCCATCCGGTCTGAGATAGAGCAGCGTGCCATCCTTACGGACCTCTGTCAACTTCAGGGCCAACTTGTGAGCCATCACAATCGGATAAGGCATATATTCCTCTGTCTCATTATTCGCATAACCAAACATCATGCCCTGATCACCAGCTCCGATTGCATTGATATTCGCGTCAGACATGTTACTTTTTTTCTCTTCTAGCGCCTTATCAATTCCAAGTGCGATATCTGTTGATTGTTTATCCAATGCTGTAATTACAACGCAAGTTTCCACGTCAAATCCATATTGACCGCGTGTATAACCAATCTCTGTAATCGTCTTTCGCACAATCTGTGGAATATTCACATTCGCTTTGGATGTAATCTCGCCCATAACCATCACTACACCTGTTGTTGTACAGGTCTCACAAGCTACGCGACTCATTCGATCCTGCTCAACAAAAGCGTCCAAGATCGCATCTGAGATCTGATCACAAATTTTATCCGGATGACCTTCAGTAACAGATTCAGAAGTAAACAATCTTTTTCCCATTCTAAGTTCTCCTCTTGTGACTGTTTTTTCTCTCCATATAAAAAGATAATAAAAAGTCCATCATAAGATGGACTCAACAACACAATTATTAAATCCCCTTATTGTTCGAAAATTTCGCTCAGGTTGGCACCTTCCTGCAATGGGGTTGCCGTGGTTTCACAGGTCCTATGTACCTCCGCCACTCTGAATAAGAGAAAAGCACATATGAAATTAACAAACTACATTATATGTTATCCCTTTTTGCCTGAAACGTCAAGAGATATTTTCAGTCAATACGGTATTTCATAAAATTATTCAAACCAAGATTCTATATATAATTCTTTAAAAAGACATGAACCTCGATTTTTTCGGCATATTGTTTGGCGAATAGATTTTATGTTGTTAGGTATAAATTAAGATTTAGCAGTCGAACTCCTAAGCATTTTGATCATTTCCTAATACCCTAAAGAAAAAAACGTGACGTGTTTTTTAGAAATGGATTGATCTGCGAGCTATTGAAATACGCTGAGAGATTTGTCTCATATATACATTTGCAGGAACAAGAATCTGAGATTCTAATACTGTAATCTACAATTTTGATATTATAGCAGTATTGCTTACCATATATATGATAGTACCCGTTCTGATTCAGTATGAAAAAAGATCAGCGAAAGATTTTACTATAACAGTTTTTGAGAAAAATATAAGAAAGAATATTTTAAAACAGATATCTCTAGCAAAAGAGTTCCGAATTAGAAAAGTACCATGATAGCCACTTCGTTTAAAAGTCCTCATTACTTTTTATATTATAGCCAAAATTTCAACTGCATCCAGACAGACAGCAGAATAAACATCCTGTTAGACAATCAAATACAATAATAATAATGACCCTAGAGAAATACATAATATTGGTCAAATAGCAACACAGTTATTGCAAAAACATTTTTTAGATTGAACTTATTTGAGGTTTCAGTGATTAAAATACAGCAACAGTAATATAGGCAGAGGCAGCTTGAACAAGAACTTAGTAAACAATGGTGAATGAAAATCTGGCGTTTCATATCAGAGAACGATCACTCTAACCTCACCCTTATATCTGGATATTAGCAAAGCAATAAGATGATATTTCTAAAATTAATAGAAATGAAAAATAATCAAGTTTTAATGACATTTATCACACCTGTTCTTCTGAACGACAACGAAAGAATTAAGATAAAAGAAATGCTATCATTTTCTGAAAAGGTTTATAATTGCTAGTAAATAAAATAGCAACCTCAAAAGTGAAAAAATATAATCTTGATTATTAATTAAACATATCACTGATACTCAAATACCATAACCCCAGATTTTTTGACGACTTCCTTACTTTCTTTTTCTGAAAATTGGATACTATCAGCATAATGATCATCACCACAAGGAAAGCATTCGGATCAGATTTTCCATATAACTATCTAATTTTTCTCAGACCGTTTTAGAGGAATTAGTAAATCCAAACAAACAACATACCGAAAAATAATCGACTTAAATGGCTTTCAGATAATGAAGATGATTCAGTTTGGTTACACCACAACCAAGAACCTCAATTTGCTTCGTAATCGCTCAAAACACCTGATTATAGTTCAGCACAAATAAAGGACACCGGTGTCTTGATTTTTATACAGGTAATCAGATATTTGTAGAGAAAAAGATTAATTCCGACAACATTCGCTGTAATTTATTTTTCTCCTACAGTGGCAGAAATTTCGGATCACAATGAGATTGGTACAATATGCAATAAAAGCATTTGGATTGACAACACCCAGATTTGAAGACACATATGTATTCTTTAAGCAAAAACGCTGCTGAAGAAATCGTTGTCATATAAGCTCTCCTTTCAAACACAAATATTCTGAAAAAACAACCACACTTCATTTCCAAAATCTCCAACGCAAGACCAGTATAATTTACCTGAAAAATGATGATCAAAAAGCTGAAGATCAAGTTCTCCAAGTATGAAGGTCACAAAACAGCAGAAGAATTATCATGAACAAATGACACAACTCGAAAAAACGACCAGATATTTATGATATCGATTAAACTCAAAGTCGGATTGTCATACTTCTCTGTCAAGATCGATGATGGTTCCGAAAGAAATAATCCGGATGAGTCATATAATTGTCTATATACTATTGCACTTCCTTGATGATAGTAGTACAGCTCTAACCGTTGACATTATTCTTTGAGATCATTTGATCCTTCTGCCCATAAACAAGAAAGCCGGCTGAGTACCCATGATACAGGTCTCCAAAGCTAAAAGCTTTTTCCCTTGAGAATATTGGAAAACACACTACAATTTTCATAGCTACGTAATTCACCAACACAGTCAAAGAAATTTTTCCATTTTCTCTAAAAAAGGCAAGTGCAAAGCCACAGAGCACCCCAGGAATCAAAGTGTTCAGAAATATAAGCAAAAAAACTGTGGACAACATGCCTATAACAAGGAATACCTCCAGGTTCGCTTATCAACATCTGACCCTTTGACCATGATATTATAGAAGTTCATTGAATAGAGTCAAATTCTCCAAAACTGAAGACTATATCTTTGTTTACTCATTCAAAAAAAATAAATTATATACAATATATGGATAATCAGGCCGCGTATCACATAGACCATCATGAAAATTATCAACGAAGATACGATCTTTCTGCTTAATAGCATTTTTTAGACATTGTTTCTAAAAAGTCGAAAAACAAAAGTATGTATTACCGTAACGCTGCAGTCTCACTTGCCTGTCTTTCAGAAAAAAATCCCATCTTCAGCATCATATTATCCATTATTTCCCAAAGAACACGTCGTCAAATATTTTAAATTTCTAAATCTACCTTTTTCTTCACGATCATTTCTGGCAAGGAAACTTCAGAAGCTTCTTTTATGTCAACAATAATACATATTATATACACCTTCCGAAGAAACGTAACCCTGTCAAAAAATTCCAACGACACATATAGTCGTAAATTTATTGAGGAGTAAAATATAATCACGCTCTCTAAAACAACATCTGCATGAACTCCAGCATTTGCTTTTTGAGAACGCTCATCTCATAGGCCTTTTGTAAGATTTTCTCTGCATCTGAATAATCAAAACCGAAAAACATATTTATGAGCATGATCTTTCCACATTCATTATAACTTTATGCAATTCTTTTATCCGCTGGAAACCATCATATATATTAATTATATTCTTATTCTCCAAAACAACAGATCTTCTTTTTGCTTTTCAATTTTAAAAGCGTCCACATCAACATTATCTCTGTTGTACACAAAACTATACATACGTGACTCCTGCCAAACAATTTTTCTCTACGGATTTTTATAAATAAACAAGACCGCCAAAAAATTATACGGCAGCCTGGTTTATTCATTATCCCGCGCGAAACATAAACTTCTGAATTTCTGTTTCGCTGGAAACTTTTTCTATTTTTGCTCCTAAGCTTCGAAGCTTTTGTTCGAAATTTTCATATCCACGTTGAATATAAATAATATCATCCACTACAGTAATCCCCTCTGCTGCAAGCCCTGCAATCACCAAAGCTGCCCCCGCTCTGAGATCCGGCACACTAATCCTAGCTCCTGTCAATTTGCTCGTCCCTTCAATGATAACTGTATTCCTCTCTACCTTAATATGAGCTCCCATGCGAATTAATTCATCAACATATTTAAAACGATTCTCAAAAATGCTTTCTGTCACAATACTGATTCCTGATGCCAATGTCAGTGCCACAGCTATCTGAGGATGCATATCTGTCGGAAACCCAGGATATGGAAGAGTTTTTACATATGTCTTTTTTAACTTCCACTTTGCACAAACTCTAACCGCTTCATCAAATTCTTCTACAATACATCCAATCTCCTTCAACTTCGTCATCATTGCTTCTAGATGTTTTGGAATCACATTTTTAATTAAGACATTTCCTCGCGTCGCGGCAGCAGCAAACATATAAGTCCCTGCCTCAATCAGATCAGGCATAATGGAATAGCTCTTACTGTGTAGATGTTCTACACCTTTGATCCGAATAATATCCGTTCCTGCTCCCTTAATGTCGGCTCCCATACCATTCAAAAAATTTGCTACATCAACTACATATGGCTCTCTAGCAGCATTCTCAATAACTGTATTCCCCTTAGCCAGTGATGCAGCCAAGATGATATTGATCGTGGCTCCAACTGATACAATATCTAAAAAGATATGAGCACCTCGTAAATTATCTGCTGATGCTACAATTACACCATGATGAACACTCACATCGGCTCCCAAAGCACGGAAACCTTTTAAATGCTGATCAATTGGACGACTACCAATATTACATCCTCCCGGCAGAGGCACCTCTGCTTTTCGATATTTCCCCAAAAGTGCTCCTACTAGATAATAGGACGCACGAATTCTTTTAACAAATTCACAATTAACACTAACTGAATCAATAGTACCACCATTAATTTGCACAGTATGACGGTCAATTCTTTTCACTGTTGCCCCGATGATAATAAACGCCTCTAATAACACATTTATATCGCTAACGTCTGGAATATTATTAATCATTATTGATTCATTTATCATTATCGCGGCTGTCAGTATAGAAAGCGCAGCGTTTTTGGCTCCTTCAACTTCAATCTCACCGATGAGAGGATGACCCCCTTTTATTACATACTGTTCCATTTTTTACCTCGAAAGGTAGATGACAGTTCTGAAATATGAAAACGTATGCCTATATACTCATCTATTATGTAAATAAAAACCAAGAAATTTCACAGAACCGATTCGACATTTAGATTTTTTGTCGATTATAACGTTTCAAAAAATAAAACTATTAAAACTATGTCTGTGATGTTTTTTTCTAGCATATCAATATATTTTTTCTTTCATTTTTACCTACTGAATCAACAAATACCTTGGCAAATCATTGCATCAACTACCTTATTAAATCCAGCGATATTAGCTCCTGCCACATAATTGTCATTCATTCCATACTTTTTCGCCGCCTCATCAATGTTGTGCATAATGTCGATCATAATATTCTGCAACTTTGAATCAACTTCCTGAAAACTCCAGCTAATACGTTCGCTGTTTTGGGTCATTTCCAGGGCAGAAGTAGCTACACCGCCAGCATTGGCAGCTTTTCCTGGTGCAAACAAAACTTTATTCTGTTGCAAATAAGTGGTAGCATTCAGTGTTGTAGGCATATTCGCACCTTCGCAAACTGCTATTACACCATTTTTTACTAACATTTTTGCATCTTCCAGCTGCAGCTCATTTTGAGTCGCGCAAGGAAGAGCGATATCTACTTTGGCAGACCATACTCCTTTCCCCTCATGATATTCTGCATTTGGACGGTATTTTTTATATTCGGTCAGACGTTCTCTTCTAACTTCTTTGATTTCTTTGAGTGCTTTCACGTCAATTCCATTGGGATCATAGATCCAGCCAGTAGAATCAGAACAAGTAACAACTTTTGCGCCTAAATCATGTGCCTTCTCAATTGTATAAATTGCAACATTTCCAGCGCCAGAGACGGAACAAATTTTCCCATTAAAATCAATACCATGAATAGCCAGAAGTTCTTTAGTGAGATAAATAAGGCCATAACCCGTAGCCTCTGTTCTTGCCAACGAACCGCCAAAAGTAACGCCTTTACCGGTCAAAACTCCTTCATAACTTCCACAAATTCTTTTGTACTGACCAAAGAGATAGCCAATCTCCCTACTACCAACACCAATATCTCCTGCTGGCACATCAACGTTAGCTCCGATATATTTGTACAATTCTGTCATATAGCTCTGGCAAAAAGCCATCACCTCACGTTCTGATTTACCCTTAGGGTTAAAGTTTGAGCCACCCTTTCCTCCCCCGATAGGAAGCCCGGTTAGAGAATTCTTAAAGATTTGCTCAAACCCTAAAAATTTAATAATACCCAGATTCACGGATGGATGAAAACGCAACCCTCCTTTATATGGACCAATGGCACTGTTAAATTGCACACGATAACCGATGTTAACATGAACCTGACCGTTATCATCAATCCATGGTACACGGAATCTGATTTGACGTTCCGGTTCAACCAGGCGTTCCAATATTGCCTGTTTTTTATATTCTCCTTCTTTCAATGCAATAATAGGCCGGAGAGTATCCAGCACTTCTTTTACTGCCTGATGAAATTCTAATTCACCTGATGTAGTCTGAACGATTTCTTCAATAACTTCATCAACATAAGACATTACTTTCCCTCCTTCTTATCTACTCTTTCAAAATAAATTCCTTTTTAAGCAGAAACTCAAATTGTATCATATATTTATTATAGCATATGATTGTACGATATACAAGATTGAATTTCATTTCCTACGTTTTTCATTTTTTAACTAATCGAATTTCCCTAGTTTGTTCTAATCCCAAATATTTACTATGATAACAAAACAATAGTTTGGCTTTTCCTACTTTCCATTAATTTTTTTACCAAAAAAACAAAACATGAGAGCTCAAATGCTTCATTTTCAGCAACTCAGTATTCTATTAAATATAGAGACATTCATTTTCCCTATTTAGATAAATTTCTTCTGAGTTATGTGACGTGAGTAACATTCTAAATGGACAGAGATGAAAACCATAACAGCTCCTTCTTATGGTCTTTATAACACAATAATTCTGTGAATTCATCTGATAATATTCATGAGTATCAAAACAAATAAATTATCAGATACTCTCTGAATATCAATAATATTTTTTCTAGATCATGGAAGTGATGCGTCTGATACTAAAAACACGGTAATAAACTTCTTAATTTTCTGCCGACTTATCCTTCAGAATGTTTCTCGCATAGAATATTGTTTCTATTAATCAATTTCTGAATTTTCCTAACACCCTGTCACCATTCCGCTTTCCTTTGCTTCATTGTTATCAGATGAATACAATAGAACAACAACGTATCTGAATATAAGAAGCTACACAAATAACTCTCTCGATCTTCTGAAAAACCTCTATAAAGAAGTCTTCTTCTGGTAAATTTGATACATGAACACGAATGTACACACCCTACAGGCTGATTCCGAAACATTATTAGTCATGATCTCTATGGTTGAGATATTTTTATTATTTATATTGATTTAAAATCAGCTTCCTGAGAATTTTTCATTATTCCCTACCAGAATTACATGTTTTTCTTAGAGATTGTAGAAATATATTTCCTTTCTCCAATTAATGATTTGGATAATTTCTGTGACGATTGCACTTTATAATTTTTTCGATATTTTCCAGCTTATCTCTAGTATAAAACATAATGAAATTGCTACATAAAAAATAGAAATATACAATAATCAAACTTCCGCATTATAACAGACAAGAATCAAACTACGTAAAGGTACATCATTATATAATGACAAAAACTTCCTCCTATTACAAACAAATGAAAAATTTCATGGCTTCCAAAATAGGGATGACGTCTATTAAATGCTGAGGGCCTGAGTGCATAGATAATACCTCCCATTGTGTAAATCACACCTCCTGCAAACAACCATCTAAAGGCTAGGTTTGACAACACAGGCCAAAACCAAGGAAAGCTTACTATTATTAGCCAGCCCATTACTATATATATAGCGGATGAAAACCATTTAGGGCAGGTAATACAAATGCCCTTTATCACCATTCCAACCAGCGCCATCACCCAAATGATAGTACAAAGTATTGTACCTACCTTTCCCCCTATCACCAATGTGCAAACCGGAGTATAAGTTCCTGCTATTAAACTAAAAATCATCATATGATCCATCTTACGCAAGCGGCAATTTACACTGGGATTGATATTCAAGCTATGATATAAAGTGCTGGCGCCATAAAGAAAAATCATGCTGAACATAAATATTCCTAATGCCATCACTCCAGAAATCCCACGTCTGCTAGCGGTTTTTTCCAATAAAACATAAGTAGCTAAAACAGAAAATATACATCCGAAGCCATGAGTAAACGCACTTCCAGGATTTTTTAATCTGAAATTTTGTATCGCTGCAATGTTTTTCATATATCTATCATTACTCATCTTTCATAAAATTATTATGATGTTATACTAATTATTGTTTCCTTCAAAAAATTTTTGTCTTAATTTTTTATATTTTTATCCATTTCTGCAAAAAAACTTTAATATTTCCTTTTTTAGAAAGACTTTTCTACTACGAATACAATCTTTCTACCTTCCAGCATAAAATTCTTCTTTTATTTATAAAAGAAGCAAAGAATTACATAAACAGAAGCTCTTTTTCTATTCTGGTAAGCTGTTTTATTGTCCATTCTCTTCGCATAGAAGTTTTTTGGTTCAAATTTCTCATAATAGACCAATGTAACCGAACGGCGAGCTTTTATATACTTCGCTCTTTTACCTTCATTATGATTTTATATTCTTTTTTAGGTCATTTGTCCAACCAGTATAATACGTACCGTCGTTTCATTTTCAAAACTATATATAGTTCATCTTTCACAAACTCCCTATTACCATAATTTGTTAACCAACAATATCTGATCCCAGAGAACGGTTATTTATGCTAATCAACTATACTTTCTACCTTTCCCTACAAACTTAATAACTCCGAAAAGCCCTTCTCATCTTTTTAGTCTTTCCCACCCGTGCTGGAATAGATATTTTTGAAGTTTTCATTGATTCTATCTGGTTTCCAGTATTAAGAAGTCTCTGAAACTGACTGACCCCGTTAATTAATTTTTTTAACCACTATCAAAGCAACCTGTTCCGCAACAATTCCTGTATATGAATATTCATATTCTTTCCATTAAAAAAGAAACATCGTTTTTTAAATTCACTCTAGCAGAACGATGTTAATTTATCTGAGAAACTCGTTCCTACACGCAATAACATCTGTTGTAATCAAAAACTACGTTTTTGCTCATACGAAACCTTTTATGTTATCACCTAGAAACACCTTATGATAAATCTGTATTATATTACCATGCAGACCTTGCAAAATCAGATCTTTGGTTTTCATAAAAATGATATAAGCTCATCTAACATACATTCATCCACTTTACTATTGCATTTACTATTGCAAATACCTGTATATATCTTGCACTACTCTATTACAACAACAAAGAAAGAAAGTCCTTCTTTTTGTAAAAAAAACATTCTTTCTTTATTCTTCATTCTTCTCTAATCGCCTTCATGAAAATTATTTGAATATTCTCTAAAAAGCTTATACTCCACGAATGTCACCATTGCGATGATCGAAGCCAACTAAATGGTATCCAGAACAATCAACATGATTATCTTAATATCATATCCTTCAGCTTCAGCATTTTTCGACACAGAAGTTTTAATAAATGCCCCAGCACTTCAATGATAATATGCACTCGTTACAAAATACGAATCTTATCTGTTATTAACACTCTTCAATATTCTATTTTCCAATTGCATCAATCTCATCTATTCTATCAATACTTTCCTGTCTATGACATTAGACGAACTGAAATCTATTTTTAATAAATCATAAAAATCCCTTTTCCCTTACTTAGAATCCTAAGGAAAATTAGATGCACTTTCTGATTACACCGATCTCCTTTATTCGCCTTTTTACGAAATAACACACTTACAACATTCAGTGACTTAAATGCCTGAAAATTAATGGTATCATAGTTCCATTCGTACCAGACAGTTTCTAATATTTTTATTTTCTTACAACACATTTCATATTGCCATGCTTTATTCAGAACTCAAAAATTTGTCAAGCTCTTTATTCCATTTTGATCTTCATAACTCTAGAAAACTCATTTTTTGACACTTAACAAACTATATACCTATATTTTCCATAACAGATGCATCGTATGTATTTTAAAATAGAGAATAAAACAACTATTTAAAAATAATGCTATAAAAGTGCCTAGTTCCGGAATCGAACCAGAGACACGAGGATTTTCAGTCCTCTGCTCTACCACCTGAGCTAACTAGGCACAAAATTGCGGGAACAGGATTTGAACCTGCGACCTTCGGGTTATGAGCCCGACGAGCTTCCAAGCTGCTCCATCCCGCGATATATAGTTTTTATTACTTTAAGTCATATCAAAACAAGAATTACCTAGTGGATGGTGATGGATTCGAACCACCGAAGGCAATGCCAGCAGATTTACAGTCTGTCCCCTTTAGCCACTCGGGAAACCATCCAAAACTATAACTGCATAGAACACAGTAAAATAATTTTATGATTCTCTGATAATATAGCTATAAAAACGACCCGAATCGGACTTGAACCGACGACCTCCGCCGTGACAGGGCGGCGCTCTAACCGGCTGAGCTACCGGGCCATAGTCACTAATAACTATTTTTAGTCACTGTTGAAATTTTCAAATATTGACATACCTTCAAAATCGCA
>JABUSY010000033.1 GCA_021442455.1 Lachnospiraceae bacterium
GATACGCTAAAAGCATCTTTAGCGATTTTTTTGTTTTTATTTATAAAAAAGCTACTTCTGTGTTTTATGTGTAAAGGGTAATCGTTTTTGCGAGACATTTTTGAAAATATTGATCTACTTTCCTTCAAATAATTTTACGAGAATGTTTATCTCAGATTCTTTTAAAATATATCTATTCCAGGTCTATGAAATCGTATTCATGCAGTTCTACAAGGCACGTTTATGTCAGTATAATGTTATTTTATCATGGTTTATCCTATTTTTAATTTTCTGTTCGTGAAATATATAGTATATTTATTTTGATTTTTTTATTAGTTTGTGGCATGATAATAAGGAATGTAACAAGACGGAATTAAATTAGAAGTCCGCCCGAAGATAAACAACAGGTGAGAAGCATGCTGAAAAACATTATCAGACCACTGAAAGAGTGGTATCAGGAGCACAAAAGAATACTGTATTGGAGAGCCACTAGGAATCCTTATTATATCTGGGTGTCGGAAATCATGCTTCAACAAACCAGAGTAGAAGCGGTGAAACCCTATTTTAGGATTTTTATATCTGAGATTCCAAGTGTCAGGGAACTAGCTATCTGTCCGGAGAACAAGCTTCTGAAGTTGTGGGAAGGGCTTGGCTATTATAATCGAGTTCGAAATATGCAGAAGGCAGCAATTACCATTATGAATGAATATGGAGGAAAGATTCCAGCAGATTATGAAGTGCTGAAGCAGCTTTCCGGGATCGGGCAGTATACGGCTGGAGCTATCGCATCGATTGCATACGGAATTCCAGTTCCGGCGGTAGATGGTAATGTGCTGCGGGTGCTAACGAGGATTCTCGAGGATAGCAGAGATATTTCCAAACAGGTGGTTAAATGTCAGATAGAGAAGGATCTTTTAACAATTGTTCCAAAAGAAGATCCAGGAACTTTTAACCAAGCGCTGATGGAACTGGGAGCTGTAGTTTGTGTTCCTGTCGGAAGGCCAAAATGTGGAGAATGTCCTCTTCAGGAGTTGTGCAAAGCCCATGCAGCAGGCCGGGAGCTAGAATATCCGGTAAAGGTCGGAAAGAAGAGTAGACGGATCGAGGCGCGCACGATTCTGCTGATACAGGACGAAAAACGGATCGTTCTCTGGAAAAGGCCCAATCAGGGGCTTTTAGCCGGGATGTATGAATTCCCAAACCTGCCAGGTCATTTAAACCGCTGTGAAATGCTGGAATGGATAAAAAAAGAGGAGCTTACGCCTCTTCAGATCCAGAAGTTGGAGGATGTAAAGTATATTTTTTCCCATGTGGAGTGGCACATGATAGGATATTCTGTCCAAGTGGCGTCTTTTGAAGGTTCAAAGAATGGAAGCCTGATACTGGCCGAAAAGAAGCATATGGAGGGAAAATATCCTGTTCCGGCGGCCTATGGAGCATATGCCAGGTATATGAATTTGAATTTAGGTTTGAAGAAAAATATGAGCAAAGGGAAAAAATGAAATTATTATCAATTGTTGTACCATGTTACAATTCAGAAGTTTATATGAGAAAGTGTATTGATTCACTTTTGATCGGTGGGGCAAAAGTGGAAATCATAATTGTAGATGATGGGTCTCAAAAAGATCGCACACCGCAGATTGCCGACGAATACGCAAAGAAGTATCCTGCAATCGTACGGACCATTCATCAGGAGAACAAAGGACACGGCGGTTCGATTAATACTGGTATTGCGAATGCCACCGGGCTATACTTCAAAGTTGTAGACAGCGACGACTGGGTAGATGCAAAATCCTATCAAATAATATTAAAAACGTTGGAAAGTATCATTAAGGACACGGAGACTGTTGATGTATTGTTCAGCAATTATGTATATGAAAAAGAGGGGGCGAGCAAGAAATATGTTATGCGTTATTTTTATAATTTTCCATTGAACAAAGTGTTTGGTTGGAAAGAAATGAAACCTCTGGGGCCAAACTATTATGTCCTTATGCATTCGATCATTTACCGTACGGCTCTACTGAAAGAATCAGGGATGGAGTTGCCGCAGCATACGTTTTATGTGGATAATCTGTATGCATTCATACCGTTTTCTTTTGTGCGCACCATGTACTATTTGGATGTAAACTTCTACCGATATTATATCGGCAGAAATGACCAATCGGTGAATGAAGCGGTGATGATCAGCCGGATGGATCAGCAGCTGCTGGTCAACAACGCGATGATCGAATATATGGGCTGCCAGAAGGGGCTGAAGGGCCGTCAAAGAGAGTTTATGATTCATTCTTTGTCGATCATCATGACGGTATCTTCCATCATGCTCATCCGTTCCGGAACAAAAGACAGCCTGAAGAAAAAGCAACAGCTTTGGGAATATCTGAAGAAACAGGATTTGAGGATTTTTCTAAAAATCCGCTGGGGGATTACTGGAGCCGTTATGAACTTGCCTGGAAAGAGGGGACGAAAATTGTCTGAATATGGATATAAACTAGTTCAGAAGGTATACGGGTTCAATTGACTATCAGTAGATAAGGATAAGTGAAAAAATGGAAATGGTTTTAGAACATTTGTGTACACTCTAGCATAAGTGCAAGGTATACGCTAAATTCTTTACAGGATATGATTCCTTAAGAGTGGATTTAAACATCTATATGAGATGCTAAGGAAAGAGAACTGAGAGTATTGCATTTTATATGGGTTATCAAATATCAGAGAAGCGGCGAAAGATATGATAAAGATTTGTCAGGAACTCTATCTATCGTTAGAAAGAATTTATGCGGATAACAGAAGCGTAGAGATTCTAGGAGAGATACTTTCTGAAGATAGAGCTTTGATTTTAGTTGCGAAATGTGGTTTGTCCCATGGTTTGAGCCAGTTATATCTTCTTTCAGAGGCGGATTCCTTTCATATCCGTATCCAATTGTAATAAGCGAGGATAAGTTTTTATCAACCTTAGAGGTCATAAGAGGTTATAACTTGGAACGTGATGGAGCCATCTTTGATTATGTCGGCCCTATTGTATATTATTATTCGTAGATAAAGATATTAAAAGTTTCTGGCCGATTGATTACCTTGATGATGTCAGATCTATGGAAGTGATTAACTCATATACGGAAGTGTTTCATAAGGGAAAAGTAGGGATTGGAATGTTAATGGAAGATTTAGGAGACATTGAAAATGGTTATACCGTATTGAAGATGTATTCTAATTCGGATCAGCAGCTCCTAATGATTACCTTTGTTTTAAAGAGATTGTATGAATCTGTAGCGAAAAAATATGTCAGATCGTATGCTGGACATTGATCTAAATAGGTTGAGCAGAGTACTTTCGGATATTGTCGAAGTTCTGATGCAATCCAGCTTGGAGATAAGCTGAGTAAAATGATTTTGGAGAAAGAGGTTGCTGTATGACATTAGAGAAGAGTGGTTTTCCAGAGAGATGTAGTTGGACAGTCGCTTCTGGTGATACCGTATCTCAGAAGATGTGAAGATTTTTGAGGGGAGCGAAAATGTTTGAATTTATAAAAATAAATATGCGTGTTGGAAACGGATATGACGTTCATAAGTTTTCAGAGAGGAGAAAATTTTTAAATAGGCGGAGTGAAAATTTCCTTTGAAGAAGGGAAGCTTGAAAACCACTCGGACGCAAATGTGGTAGTATACGCTATTATAGATGTCCTATTAGGAGCAGGAGCTTTAAGGGATATCGGATACAATTTTTGGATACTGATCTGGAATATAAAGAGGTATATAGTCTGGAGATTTTGAAGAAGGTAGGTGAGATGTTAGAGGAAAATCTGTATTTGATCGAAAATATTGATGCAATAATTGTAACTCAGAGAAAAAGGACTTTGGCTCTTATCTGAATCAGATGTCGGTAAATGTGGCATTTATCCTGCATTGGACAGCATAAAGGAAATTACAGAAGACGGCTTTGGCTTTACGAGAGGAATGGGAAGGGGTAGCGTAGCATACGCGATCTATGTGCTGATCCGTATTTTTGACAATATAGACAACAGGTTACATGGGAAAGATTTGTAAAGGATACACAGGATGCTCGTTGGTTAAATGAAAGTATGGAAAAATGTTCCTTAGCGTTAACTTCCCGAAGATTCTATGTTAGAATCTTCGGCGTGTAAGCGCGATGTCTCCAAGACATAAAGAAGAAGCTACTGGCTTTGTATGAACTAACGAGATTTATTTAATATGCGGAAAATAAATATTTTTAACTATTTTTTAAAGGAAAAGAGAAATCTGATTACGGAAGAAATATATGTCTGAAGTGCAAGGAATAATGAAACAGAAGGAGGTAATTGTTTTGGTTTCCAGGAAGACAAAGACGCTTAAAAAATTCGATGTAGAACAATCTTTATAGAAGGAAAGCCTGCTTTATAATTGTTGAATGGCACTGAGGGGGGGTGTCATGGTGTTGATTCTGCTTGCTTGAGACTGTGATTCCCAATTGGTGTATTCAGAGGAAAGTTATTATCATTGTTGTTGATGTTATTATTATCATGATTATATGATCATTAATATAGTTTTCTTCCTTACTCTCTATGACTTTTGGTGTTTAGAAAATATATGTTATATTAGGTAGCAGCGTAGTTTCTGAAAAAGGCAAGTAGTTATTACTGATATGGATATAGCGATGAGGAAGATAAAGAATATATGGCTGAATGCCGAGAATAATGACGCTCCTCTGCAGTTGAAGATGCATTAGCTCAGAAAGGTGATCAGTGTTCAGGTTTTTCCAGTTTGTGTGGTATTTTGCTGTTTGTATGATCCGTTTATATATCCGAGTTCTGTGGTGAAAGAAAATTGAATAAACTTATTTGTATGGTAACTGTATCGCTGGCGGTTTCGGAAATCATGAAAAGGTTGGCTATCAGTATAACTAATATGTTGTAGCCAAAATGCTGTCATCTGAAAGTTGACGGCATTTAAGACACTGTGATGCACGCAGGTGATCTTGTACAGCTAAGACTATATTCATAAATAAGATAAGATGATAGTGGTTGGATTTGTGTTTCTGAAAGTTAGTCCATTTTTTATCTATGAATCGATTTAATCATCGATGGTTTCTCAGCTTTGAGATATATTTCCTAGATGGAAGGGTACCGATTATGCTCCTGATTTTCTATATCTCTCTGAAGTCATTAGCTTGAATTGTGATATCTGGGAAATTAATATGAATTCTCGTATTAACTAAGTTGTTCCTCGTCATGTTCCTGATTGAGTTGTTTATTCTTTCAAACTGATACATAAGCACTCTGGGATATAGGCGGAAGTAGATATATTTTACTTGACAAAATTTCTGAATTTGAATAAACTAAGCACATACACATAAAGAAAAGGAATGGATAGAGTCGCAGAGCAGGTAGATTGGATTGATAGAGCATGGCTGTCGTAGGCTGAAAGCAATCTATTCTGGAAATTATGTGAAGTGCATCCGGGCAAAGAGGTCTAAGGAAGGAAAGTAGACGGACATGTATATCTCGCGTAAAGTGTATGAATAAATAATATTAATATTGTTCAAATAAAGTGGAAGTGCGAAGAATTTCGTCTTTATGTATTTAAGATGGAATTCTATTTTTATTACACAGGGATCTGTTGCAAGCTTTACTGAATAAAAAGCTTTTTTGAATAGCAGAGGGGAAGTAACCAAGAGAAGAGGAGACAAGCTTAAATGCAATTGTATAACCAACTAAGCAAGAAAAAGGAAGAGTTCGTGCCGATTGAACAAGGCGAAGTGCGTATGTATGTTTGTGGACCGACAGTCTACAATTTCATCCATATAGGAAATGCTAGGCCAATGATTGTCTTTGATACTGCCAGGCGCTATATAGAATACAAAGGTTATAAGGTGAATTATGTATCCAATTTTACGGATGTAGATGATAAAATAATAGCAAAAGCGCTGGTAGAGGGCGTAAAAGCAGAAGAGATTTCTAACCGGTATATTGAAGAGTGTAAAAAAGATATGGTGGCGATGAACGTACGCCCTGCGACGACACATCCTCAGGCGACGAAGGAAATTCATGGGATGATTGAGATGATTCAAACGCTAGTAAATAAAGGATATGCCTATAACGTGAACGGAACAGTATATTTTCGTACAAGAAAATTTGCGGAATATGGGAAGCTTTCTCACAAAAATCTTGATGATTTGCGTTCTGGAAGGCGTTTCCTTTTAGTGACGGGAGAGGATCAAAAGGAGGACCCGCTGGATTTTGTGCTTTGGAAGCCAAAGAAAGAAGGAGAACCGTTTTGGAGAGCGCCCTGGAGCGACGGGCGTCCTGGGTGGCACATTGAATGTTCTGAGATGTCGAAGAGATATCTGGGTGAAGAAATAGATATCCATGCCGGTGGAGAAGATTTGATTTTTCCTCACCATGAAAATGAGCTTGCCCAGAGTGAGTGCTGCAACGGGAAAATATTGGCGCGATATTGGTTACATAATGCGTTTGTGAACATCGATAACCGAAAAATGAGTAAATCTCTGAAAAATTTCTTGACTGTTCGTGAAATCGGAGAAAAATATGATTTTCAGGCACTCAGATTTTTCATGCTTTCAGCTCATTATCGCAGTCATTTGAATTTTAGCGAGCCAATCATGATATCTTCCCGGCATGCGTTGGAACGAATTGTGACGGCAGTGAATATGCTGAAGCGGATCGCGACCGTTGCCAATACGGAAGAGCTACTTGTGGATGAGCAGGAAAAGTTAGTAGCCATGAAGATATACAGAAAAAAATTTGAGGAAGCAATGGATGATGACCTGAACACCGCGGATGCCATCGTAGCTGTCTTTGAATTAGTGAAATTTGCGAATACAAAAGCAGGTGAAGGAAGTTCCAAGGCTTTTGCTGAAGCGGTGAAGATGGAAATAACAGAACTCTGTGATGTTCTGGGGTTGATTACAGAGAAGACGGAAGAGACGTTGGATAGCGAAATTGAAGCTATGATTGCTGAGAGACAGGTGGCAAGAAAAGACAGGAATTTTGCGAAAGCAGATTTGATCCGGGAAGAACTTCTTGGGAAGGGAATTGTTCTGGAGGATACAAGGGAAGGAGTGCAATGGAAGAGAGCCTGAGCTGTCTGGAAGAGTTTGGCATGGCGGAGCTGCATCTCAAATATTATTTGTATTTGACGATGGCCTAGATCGGAGATATTATCTATAAATTTACCATCTGGAACATGATTATTCGCAAGCAAAAGAACATTAGATGAGCAAAAACTATACAGACACGACAGAAGTCTGCTTAGGGTAGAGAAGCCATCAGAGATGAATAAGGGTGGTGGAATGGGGATTCCAAAAAAGTAGAAAATTTATGTTTACCTAAAGAGGGATCGAAATGCGAAGTTTTATATCGTTGCAAAAATGCTAATTTTTCCAATTACCGGAGGGGTAGTGAATTTGAAGTGCTTATGAATTATTGCTAACTACAGGGAAACTAGATTAATCAAAATAGGCATTGCGCCGAAGAAGGAATAGAATGAAAATATGAGAACAGGATCTAATGAATCGACGAATCGGTTGGAAGGCCGCAATGCTGTTTTGGAAGCCTTGCGAGCGGGGGGGAGGAGCGTGAAAAAAATATATATCCAGATCGGGTTTTCAGGTGGATCGATCCAGACTATTCTTCGGGAGGCAAAACAACATGATACGATGGTGAGTTTTGTGACCAAAGAACGCTTGAATCAGATATCGGAGACGGAGAAGCACCAGGGAATCATAGCGATAGTGGCCTCTTACGAATATACTTCGGTAGAAAAAATTCTGGCCCGTGCTGAGGAAAAAGGAGAGGCACCTTTTTTGTTTCTGCTGGACGGACTAGAAGATCCTCATAATCTAGGGGCGATCATTCGGACGGCTAACCAGGCAGGCACCCATGGTGTCATCATCACAAAGCATCGGGCGTCTGGGCTGACGGCCACAGTTGCAAAGGCCTCTGCAGGTGCGATTAATTATACACCGGTAGCTCAGGTGACAAATTTGGCTAATACCATTGAGCAGCTCAAAAAAAAAGGTATCTGGTTTGTCTGTGCGGATATGCTCGGAACTAGAATGTATGATCTGGATTTGAGGGGCCCGGTCGGGCTGGTTATAGGGAATGAAGGGCAAGGAGTAAGTAGGCTAGTAAAAGAAAAATGCGATTTCATAGCCTCTATACCGATGAAAGGTGATATTGATTCCCTAAATGCTTCTGTAGCCACAGGGATTCTGGCTTACGAAATCCTCAGACAGAGGGGATAACATGAGAAGATATGAGAAGACATGAGAAGACATGAGAAATAATATTTAGATGAAGATCTGATTTAGGATAGGATACTTAGCCTACGCAAAGCTGTACGCAAGTATCCGGCAAACACTGAAGCATCCTTGCAGATTTTTGCAAAATTATATATTTCAAAATAGATATATTCAGCAGTGGTATCGTCCAAGAGGAAAAGCATCATTCATTGGAATGAATTTGAAAGAGAAAAGAGAAGTAGGGAAAATATAATTTGCCGATCGCCAAAAATGTGGAAAGATTCGTCACGTCCATAAACATATGCTTTTAAGAAAATATGGGAAAAGGGAACGGACGCTGAGATATTCGAAATGCCATTGATAGAGGAAAGTATTTAGATACAGCTGCTTCTCTGCAATAAGTGTTATGATCTTTTCTACTGTTTTTAGACTTCTGTATATCCGATCATTTGCTAGCTATTGCATAGGAAAAAAGTTATTGCATCGAGAACTTGCTTCAACATTGAGACAACTATTGTGGCTAAGACGTAGGAATTAGAGACAGATTTCAGAATAGTGAGGAATATATTTGAACAAGATCGTTATATCGTTTTCTGTCAGTGCGTAATTAGGAAGGGACAGGAAGCGCAATGATGAGTATCATTTTGTATTCCGAATTTACAAAATTTCAGATAAATCTTCTAGTTGTTAAAACCTTTATCTCTTTTCACAAAAAATAATCTGTTTTACTGTATGATATAGCCATGTAAATTTTAGTTAATAATGGGAAAAAACAGTTTTATTCTTGACAAAAGTTGTGTGTTTTGATAAAATTCTTCGATAGTGAGTAAGAATGCTACTGTAGCTCAGTCGGTACGAGCGCATCCTTGGTAAGGAGGAGGTCGCCGGTTCGATTCCGGCCAGTAGCTTCATTAAATAGCTATTTTAGTAGATGGTTTTTCATGCTTTAGTAGATCAAAAAATCATTTTTATTTTCTTTACTTTTCCATGTGTAATACAGGAAATCTTTTTGAACTTCTATCGCTCTTTGATATTTGCCTCGAATAATTTCTTACAGCTGCTTTTGCCGCTACATCTTATCAAATTTTGCTGAGTGTGCGCGAACTGAACTGGATAGAGCAGTCTGCAAAATTTCATTTTCAAAAACGAGCTGTGTCAGTTTCTTCTTCTGATTTTCGGTAAGAAAGATAAACATTTTTCTCTTTTTATTTTTTATCTACCTAGATCCGGTTAAATCCAGTATAATTCCTTTCCTATATTATCACCACTAACTCGAGTCCTTTTATTTTTTATTGATAGTGTATATTAAGATTGATTTTGTTGGACAGCGGTTTCACAAATTCATTTTTATTTACTTATTTACTTGCTCAAAAAATATATGTGTTTTCTTTACAATTTTTCCTTTTTTAGATTTTACAGCGCACTTTTTTCTCGCATAAGCTAACTTGCTATTCTTATAAGAGAAAAGTCAGCAAGGGAAAGCAGGAATATTTTGCAGAATCAAGTGTTCGCTTTTTCACATAAAATAATATTAAAATAATATGAATCTATCTGCAAATAATACATTTTTCGTTTTTATAGTTATGGCAAATTTTTTGAATAGTTTTTGTCCTTTTTATTATGATTGGAGACTGATTCATTAAGATGAGAAGCCCTTTCTATATTAGCAGCATAATTTTTAAAACCGAGATCCACGAGATAAGGCAGAAACGACGTTTTACGTTTCATCTCTTTCCTCTGCGTCCTGCAACTATGAAAGCATGATTAGATTGATCCATTTGGTTCTGTTAGTATAGTGTTATTGCAGATATTTGTTGTGATTTAGTAGTTCAATTTCTTGTTCGTTTTTTCGTCTAAACCCACAATCTTTTTGATATTATGATATTTTGGGCGTTTAGCATAATTAAAGTGCCCCTTTGTTTTGGGTGTCCTTAGAATATGTATTATTTTATGACATCAGCCTTTACATTTTTGATCCAGCAGTTACTATTGCTTTTACTATGTGAACTCAGAGTGTCCTTGCTGTCTTGTTTATTCTTATTGTTAGAACCGTTTTTTCGCTTGTATTTTTTACGCCGAGATAGATTCAGATAACGCTGTTTTCGTAGGACATTTTTCTCATCTTAGCTCTACATCCAGCTGTTCTGATGTTCTGATTGACGAAAACATATAAAAAGCTTAAACCCATTTACAACAAGCAGGCGAAAAAACGAAAGGAATAAGATTTGCATAATGGCTGTTCCGCTGGTAAAGTGCAAATCAACTTCAGAAAATGCAGTTTTTTGGTAATTTGGTAATAACCTATTTTCCTGAAACAAAGTATTTGTTTCAGAAAAAAAATTGAGAAGTGGAAAGAGAAAAGGTACTGCTTCTTCAACGACGTCAATTGATATTTTTGGACTATGACTTTGAATCCAGAAATAAGAACGTTGATGTACTAGCAGGAAATAATGACACAGCTGGTATTTAAGCTTTTTTCCTAGGAGAGATATTATTCTGTTTGGATCAGAATGAAATTCCTGGATGTCAAAAACTTATAAAACGCTAAATGAACTGATCTAGCAATTGTAATTAGAGATGATGGAAAATTTCATAACGGTGAAAAAAACTTGCAGCGGAGGAGGTTGAAAATCGTTAGAATCACTTGTGTTCCTATAACTTATAATTTTATAGAAATTAAAGCAAACGGACAGGTATTGATGATGCGGATCAAATATTCGAAGCAGGTATTTTGGTTAAATTTCTGTGATCTGCTTAAGTGTATTCCAATATATTGGAGACAGCATTTACTATACAAGCGTTTCGGTTATGGAAGGGCCTATTACTCTATCCATGAACGAGAAAAATTAAAACGGTTTTAGGATTGCTGAGGTAAAACACCTAAGCTGAGTGAAGTTGCAGATGATCAGTTATGCAGATCACAATTCACTGGATATGATGTTCCAGATCAGGAAAATGGGATGTGATGCCTGAGAAGATGGCACCATTGGCCATCCTTTGTAGATACAAACAAACATACAACGGATATTGAGGGTTTCTATTAAGTAGAGAGGCAATGCTAAAATATAAAGAGTATTTGAGGCATCATTCATGTTAAAAAATTCTGGTAGTTTACATAGATAGAGATGTTTTCGGAATAAAAATAGTGTATACGATGCGGAATACGGAGTTTTTACGGATATTGAATATACTAAATTTGAAAGTTGCAGGCTGTGATGTAGGGAAAAAAGAACTGCTAGAAATAAAGGATTATGATACAGATTCAGACAAAGACAGGTCTTTAGAAAGAAAATTATTCAGGTGATGAAATTTCAGATAAAGCAGGACGACATAACAATTTTGATTCCAAAATACTCTAATAAAGGTGATTTAGCGGCTGAAAACTCATAGTACATCTGCTTACTCTATTGTACGATAATCACAGTGACTCAGACAAAGGACATAAATCGTATTCGGGGATTTTTATTCTTTCGAAGCTATAGATTAGAATTCGGTCGAAGATTAGAATGGATGATATTTGAGCTTTTGGGGAATCAGTGAAATATTGTCTTTACAAAATCAGGCATATAAAGACAATTCTTGGTTGGAGGAGAGCTGTAAGATAGTAGACGATTCGACTTGAAACTTTATGATTTGTAATAATACATATTGCTATAATGGAGTGAAATTAATAAAATTTCTTTGATTATATGCTGAAATATAACATATAGGCGGAATATACATCCGATGGGTCAAAAAGCTTATGTTTTTGCAGGACTAAGCGCAGATATCTACATGCTTATCATTAAAACTAATAAAGCGCATCCGGCTTATGCTATCGAATTTTTTCGATCCTTTGAAAGTTGTTTAATATATTCATGATGGAAGAGATTATACGAGAAAGTTTGTAACAACCGTTTTGTGATGCAGCATTTGTCACAAAATAAAAATACGTTAGCTACAGACAAGTGTTGTCATAATTATTTGTGTGAAGCCGTAAAAATACAAGGTGTTAACTTTATAAGTTATATGGATCATGGATTCTTGTCCATGTCGTTACAGGCAAGAAAATGACTGTTATGCTGACTCTTCTTCTCTGTAGTTAATTCTTTGAGGATACCTTTCAGTATAACAATTTCGTATTAACGAGGAGATAGGCGTTATACTTCAATAATATGGAAGAAACCTGAAAAGACGATATAAATATCACAAAGCATTGCCTCTTCCACTTTGATCGTACAAGATTCGTTATGTGCTTGTGAAAGGAACATAAAAGTAACAGATTATATATATTGATGGAGGAATGCTTGCGAAAAAAGATGGTTCATAATTGTAGTTCATTTAATCATAGCAACGAGTGACATACCATTACATTATGCGTACAGTCACTGAAGGCGTAGGAGAAACAGGTAGATTTTGATGTGATGTTGATGATCAAATGAATATATCCGCTACTAAAAAAAATGATTAGAAGCAGTGGTTATGATATCATTATTAAATTAACATTCATGGCTATACATTAACTTGAAATACGTAATACTTATTTCAATATCTATCTGAAGACAAAGTCAAACAGCAATAAGGGATATTATTTTCTATTCCAAATGTAGATAAGCTAGTGAAACAGTCGAGTCGAACTATGAGGTAAGGGATCTGGGATAATTATTGATAGATGGTTATGTTTCTGGTGACATACGATCACAAAAAAATTACTGTTCCTATAAAGCGGTTTTAACCAGATTTCAACAGCAATTATCAGAATGCTATCTATTGACAATGTGATATGACGGATGCAAAGCGAAGTGCATTATTAGATTCAAAATTTAACGAAAAGTTACTAGGAATTCACAATTGTGCATTATGTAAGTCTTTCTATGTGAGAGGCAGAGATTAAGAAAATTTTCGGTGCAAGTGACTGTGAAAAAAGCGTGTCGATGAAATACAGCGTTTTTCTTCCGTATGTGGGGTTTGGAAAATTGTGATGCTGTTTCTAGTCAAATTCATAATAATCAGCCTAGATAATAACGGAAAGATCTTAGGTACGTTGAGCAAAATGAAATACAATAGTAAGTATCATAGGAACTTTTTTGTTACAATATTTGCGATGGGAACAGTGGCTATTTTATGATATTTTTAGGTATACTAGTCTTCATCAGCATTCTTTTTTGGATATTAACTCAGAAGAAAAAGATTTTCTCTATGAAGGTTTTATTTAGTGTGCCTTTAGCGCTGGTGGCGTCTGTTAGGGAAGAATTGAATACAAATGTTTCAGAATGATAATTCTGTGATGATCCTGGGGATTGCTTTTCCGCTCACTATTCCAAGTATTATGACGGATATGTTCCGAGAACGAGGAATCCAGGGGGCAGATATTCATGAGAAAAGTTGTTCGTATTGCTACAGGATCCTTCGATATGCCTGTTCGGCGTAGATAGTTTTACTGTGAGAGCAGAGTTTACTTGACGGTATTGGAAGCTGTATGACGTGATTTTGCTGGATGTCTACTTCGCTCCGGATTTCTTTTTCCCATGAATTTTTTCGCTTAGATACAAAAGTCTCTGAAGGATAACGGGTTGATGGTTGTTAATATGAATATGAAATTTTTTTTGAGGGGGGGAGAAAACTTCATCGATGCTTATCTGTCTGATACGATTGTGGTCGTATTTTCAATATCTACTAGGTTGCAGTAGAAGGCAGTATGAACATGGGAGTATTCGCTAGTACAATCAAGATGACCTTCCAGAGGACTTTGCAAAGAACAGTAACAGGTTGGAGAAAGAAACTTTTTAGAAAATGGTAGAATAAACGGCCGATAACTGTAGGATTCTTAGGACAATGGACCGGATACTGATTGATAACAAAGCTCCGGTAGAGATGTTAAGCATAAAAGTGATGGATGAAATATCGGAGACTGTCTGGATTATTACAGAAAATTATATTTTGGATAATGCACAACTACTTGCCGTTAGTAATGTGGAAAACAGTTATTATATATAAATTTAGGACGGAGAATTGCAAATTTTATGAATTGACTTTTTAAATAGTTTTCTCGTTTTACCTGAAACATTTTGATATTGGAATGTTGAATAACGAATCATTCGATAGAGAATAAAGTATATTCAGCGAAATATTGCTTTGAATTTTTAAGATTGTATTAACGTATGAAAAGGAATATAGGGAATATGGAAGTAGTCGGATGAAATAAGCAAGTAAATCCGTTTCCTGGTTACTATATTGATGAAAAACCTATTTTCTAGATAAAAAATGTCATAGATGAAATAACAGTTATGCACGGATGGATCTTCGAATTTTTGTGAGTAGAATATATTTTAGAAGGATGTAAAGACTGAATTCTTCATTGAAAAGTTAATGGTTCTCCCTATCATGATGCGAGCAAGGATATATCTACAGGGGTAAGTGGTATCCAGGACGGAAAGCTGAAACGCATGATGCTGCTAGATATAGATAGATGAATGATCAGGATAAACGAAGATATGATGAAATGATATTACAGATGATAATTCAGAAATTTAAAAACCATTTAAAAGAGTACAGGAAAAATAAGAATGTTCAAAACACTGATAGCATACATAAAACAGTATAAAGACACTATTCTTTCTGACACTGCGTTCATAATTGATAATTTTTCTTCTGATAACTTAGATCATGGATAATGGAAATTCAATAGGGCGATATATAACATATCTATCATGGTGAAAATCGGCATGGTTTTGCTTGAGCGTGTTGTGGCTCGTTGCTGACAGAAGTCTTAGGGTTTCAATTCAGAGCACGGGCGTTGGAAGAGGTTTGCTACAAATTATAATATCCAGATTTTTGATTTTTATAGTAAACGGTATCACATAGTGATCTTAAAATATATGATTACTGAGTCAGCTGTTTCATGACTTTATGGATTTGTAATGAAGATGAAGATATGGAGGAGAGAGCAATATGTGTCGGTAGATGTACTTTGATGGATCGATCGCGATCATCATGATTCTTTAGATTCTTGTAATAGTATTGATTTCTGTCTTCATATTTCCAGGTTAATTTAGAAGCTTTGAGTTGTGCCAATGAAATCGCTGAAGACTAAGCTTGTAGCTAAATTAACAGAGAGCATAGCAGAGAGGGGGGCAGTATGATGGAAAAGGAATTTTAAGCACTTGTAGATCAGATCCCTTCCAGTGCACATTAACCATTTCTGGAAATATATTCAGTTCAGTTGACAGAAGGCAGTGAAAGTGAACTGAAGTATTTATGAGGGTAGAACAAAGGAAGTTGTAGGAGCGTCTGATACGAATTTTACGGATTATCTCCAGGGTTACTGGTGTCAGAAATGATAATAATGAATGGAGAAAGCTATTCTATATATCTGTTTTAATGTAAGGATATTCAGTGCTGTTGACATGATGTATCGAACTTTATGCAAGAAAAAATCATGATGATTGTATCAATTGGAAGATGGAATATTCAGATGGTGTATATCTATGAACAGAAAATAATATCAGGCGACTTAGTATAATGGATAAGTGCCAAACAGTGTTTAAAGAAGTTGTGAGGAATGGTAAGCATTCCATATAGTATAATAGTAACAGAATATACAGAAGGTAAATAGATAACAAGTAAAGGTGAAGTCTTTTGAAAAGGCTATCATTAGAGCAGGGAGGACAGGATATCCAAGCTCGTTAGACTGATTTTTCCGGGAAAATGTGTACCAGAATATTTTAGAAGTTATGTTGCTCATGATGGCGACACAGTTTTTGCAGTTGCGATTATAATATGGTGGAAAGAAGTGTATATCGATCGGAAGGATGAAAGAAAATGCTACACAGGTTCTGCGTGAGTTTTGCTTTTGTTTTTCGGTACTGTATTTAGTCGCTTTGCTAGATGAAAAAAGAAAGAAGAATCATTGGCATTTTTTTCGTTTGTTTTTGATCATCGTTGCGATTGCAGTTGCCTGATCTGATATTTCACAATCAGGTTCTGTATTTGTTTCTGAGCCAGTGATTTTATTTTTTTTATGTATGCGAAATCATGATCTACTTGACGGGCGATGAGTCTGTTTTTAAATAGTCAGGATTTCACGTGTATCCGTTATACTGTTCATATTTCTGGGAAACGGCGTCAATCTGGCTTTTTATGTTTTTTGTTGAAGAGTTATGGAAACTCTCAGTTAGGAACGGTGGCATTGGTCATGTTTTGTGTAGTACAGGAAGTTTGTAATTTCATGCTGCAAATTTTCAGAGAAATTTTTTATACTTTAAAGTAATGACAGTTCTGAATGCTATTTAAAATCATTCCAACTTCAGAACAAACCAAAAGGAGCCCTCCGATCGTCATGAGCTATCATTACGAAGAAAGAAAATGAGTGGAGGGGGTGAGAGACAAGAAATTTGTTTTATAGCTGCGGCGGACATTGTGGTATCTATTCATTCTTTTGCTGATGTTGTTTTTTTGCGCGTGGATGTTCATTTCTGTTTTTAGCCAAGACGTAGTACTGGCAGAAACCGATGTTACTTCCATGTATTTGTATTTTGCTTTTTAATGATGGGGGGATTTATTTTACGAGATAGAGTATATTTAAAGTGATAGGAAAATCAAAGCAAATGGTCTTTTGGGAGGTTACGGCAGTTTTTTCTTGTAGTACTATTAATTGACTCATGGCGCTGTCATATGAGCGAGAGGTAAGAATAAAAAGGTTGATATGTGAATAAATATTCGCTATGATCAGGGGGAATCGCATGTTTTTGTGATTATGTGTATTTACATCTTTGTCAAAATTTAAAAAAGGAATTTGATACTTGCTTTTTTGTGATACTTAGATTATAATCAATAGGATACAGATATAGTTCATTGGTAGAATGCTAGCTTCCCAAGCTGGAGAGGCGGGTTCGATTCCCGTTATCTGTTTTTATATAAAAAAGTAGAGAAAAATTATATTTCTGGTGTTTTGATAAATATAGAAAGTAGTAGTTTGTTTTTTTTCGTTTGGCAAGTAGTTCATCCAGTATCTGAGGATTGATTCTAGAAGTATTATAAAAAAAGGACAATGAATTCTGTTCAAAAGATTATCAAAGGCTTTTTCTTATAGTGATGATCCTTTTGCTATCACTCCACATCTAAAAGTCACTAATATGTCTTTTGATATTTTCATAGAGCGCTTCTACTTTGTACAATTCTTGAGCAAAAAGATAGGCACGAAGGTCATGACAAACAGAAAAGAGATGAAAAATTCTTGTACGAATGTGTGATTTGCTTTCCATAATGTATTTGAGTCGAATTGAGTTTAAATATGAATATTATCGTGATTCAATTGAAGAAAATGCTGAATTTGTAAGAAATATTGTAACATGATATAAGTATAGGTACTGTGATCAGATAATATAAGAAGAGTAAATAGTTGATGTAGAAGAAAATGGTGTTTATCTGTTTCTGATAGATCCAAAGATCAAAAATGAATTTTTTTGGCTGAATATCTCTTTTCATCTGTTGGGAAACAGTAAGGATATTTTTCTGGATTGTAAAATACAGGCAGTATCCTAATTTTAATTGAATGATTTTCCAAATGATTATATGGGAACATAGAATCAAAGAAAAAACTTCTTCCTTCAAAGTGACGATGAGGCAGTCATTTAGTCAGTTGAAGTAATCATATGGTCGTTGAAAAAACAAACTATGAAAAGGAATAAAAATATTGGTGACAGTGATCAAATATTAAATGCTTCAATGGCTTCTTCTACTGAAGGGGCTTATTAAGTGTTTTCTAGGATAGAAAAAAATCTATAGTGGACAAACAAAATAAAATGTTGGAGATTTTAAACTTTCTGAAAGATATCGTATGCAGGATAAAGGATATGGATGTGTTTTTAAAAATCAAATCAATCTTTTTCAACGTAGGGATCAAAGTTATGTTTGTAAAAAGATAGAAGATATCAGGAGCTCAGGAGCTACTGAAACAGCTGTGCCAGATGCAGAAAGAGGAGGTATTACTCAGGAAACGGTGTGTCACAGATGTTTTCGTTTCTAATCGAAATTCGGAAGCCTTGAAAGAGCTCTTTGAAAATTTTTGGAAAAAATAAAAAACTACAAAAAAGAGTTGACTTATGAGATTAAAGCTGGTATCATATCCGTTGTGAGCGGAGAGACGTAAAAGACAGAGATCGCTGGAATAAAGCAGATGCAGGAATGGCGAAATTGGAAGACGCGCAGGCTTCAGGTGCCTGTGGTAGCAATATCGTGTGGGTTCAAGTCCCGCTTCCTGCACTATTTTTTTGCTCTAAAACCTGAACATTTATTAAGAAATTGAATTTGTTGCAAATGTCTAATGTAAAAAAACAAAAGAAGTTATTTTTCCTTTTATATATAGGTAATATGCCAGGCGGGTATATCAGCGTATTTTCATTATGTAGGTTAAAAGCATGAATGGGAAAGGCCGGTGATAAGGCTATAAAACTGTAAGATGATGGTAGAAAAAGAAAGGATATAAAATGAATATGAAAGCTTTTCTGATTTTAGAAGACGGACATGTTTTCAC
>JABUSY010000001.1 GCA_021442455.1 Lachnospiraceae bacterium
TCCATTTTAAAAGCGGAGAAGGAGGGATTCGAACCCTCGCGCCGCTATTAACGACCTACTCCCTTTCCAAGGGAGCCCCTTTAGCCACTTGAGTACTTCTCCAAATACTTAAATAACTCTCTCAACGGAAAGGATGGGATTCGAACCCATGTGTCTTTGCAGACAAACGGTTTTCAAGACCGCCTCGTTATGACCACTTCGATACCTTTCCAAACTGTTTTCTCACATGTTTCAGCTAATATATTACCATCATAAACATATTTTTTCAATATAAAATATCTTATTTTTTGTCTCTGTATCCGATCCGAAGCTTTCATCAACAATGAACTCTATCTAATTTTTTAAAATAACAAATTCCAACTATCTAATACACTATTATTTTATCATACGTATAGACAAAATATTTATTTTGACTAATCATATTTTAAACTCATAGTATTGATCTATTTTTTTTTTGCTGATAACTCTTAATAACGTCTGTTGTATCTTTTTCCAACTCTTTTAATGCTTCATATAAACCTAGTATAAAAATCTTGTGGAAATATTTTCTGACACATGAGACTCAGAAAAAAAGATTAATACTAATGCAGAAAATATAGTCAACAAATATTACACCGACTGTTTTCAAGTAATATCCGTGTAAGCTTTTGTCGACAACTTCTCTGTTCATAACTATCCTCGCATTTCTTGTATGATTTCCCATCTCTTCCAGCACCATAACATTATCAGTAATGCCAGTTTTATCCAAAAGCTGAAGCCGATCATAGGCATAATACAACAAATTATATTCAAAAAATCCACAATGTCTGTACAATCCATACCAGATCTCTCTGAAATGTCTCAATGACGTTTTTTGGCTATACACCATTTTCACCGTGTCCTTTGAAAATACACCTGCTATGCCTGTCCCATATTTTCCGACCGATTCATCCCCCCTCTGGAGATTGTTTTTCTGTCATAAATAGACACGATCTGTCGTGGATATAATACGTAGTCTGAGTTCCTGTAGACCTTCACCTCCCCCTCATAAACAGAAGCATATCTATGCTCTCTTCCGATCACAATTTCACAACTTTTTAAAATTCATATTTTTCTACCACGTTTTTTTGATATAATATTTGTTTTATTCTTTTCTCATCACCAACCAAATCTCATCAATGAGTCCAGATTTCTGAAAACAATGCAGGACATCATCTAACGACGGCTTTCTATACAGCCCTATGAACTGTTTTTTTGATTTTGTCCCCATACTCTTTTCCTCTCCTACGCCTAATACAATTTCCGTACATTTCCCTTCTTTCATATTACCTACTCCTCCAATTTTAGATTCGGTACAGCATTCAAATCTAATCCATGCTTCGTTCCTTTCAAAAATTTATAGTAAGCAGCTGTCCCGATCATTGCGGCATTATCTGTGCAGAAAACCGAAGAGGGATAATAAAATTTAATCTTCTCCCTTTCACACGCCTCAGCCATGGCTTTCCGCAGTTTCTGGTTCGAAGCAACGCCTCCACCAATGGCAAGCTTCATCATATGATAATCATTTACTCCTATAAGCGCCGTATCTACCAAAACATCCACCACTGCCTGCTGAAAAGAAGCCGCTACATCCGCTTTACAGATTGTTTTTTGTGCCATGCGACATTGATTTAAATAATTCAAAACTGCTGATTTAAGTCCGCTAAAGCTAAAATCATAAGGGGCATCCTTCACATGCGCCCTAGGAAATACGATAGCTGCTGGATTTCCCTCTCTGGAAAGTACTTCAATTTTCGGTCCTCCAGGGTAACCAAGTCCGATCGCACGAGCTACTTTATCAAATGCTTCTCCGGCCGCGTCATCTCTCGTCCTTCCAAGAATTTTAAAAGAACCATAATCCTTTACAATGACCAAGTCTGTATGTCCCCCTGAAATAATCTCACACATAAATGGAGGCTCAAGGTCCGAATGTTCGATATAATTTGCTGAAACATGACCTTCAATATGATGAATTCCGATAAGTGGAAGTTTTCTGGCATAAGCAATTGCCTTAGCCACAGACACACCCACCAATAAAGCCCCCACAATCCCTGGACCATATGTCACTCCAATGCCATCCAGATCCTCCAATGTAACACCAGCCTGTTTTAACGCCTCTTCAATTACTTGATTAATTTTCTCTATATGCTTTCGAGATGCTATTTCAGGCACAACGCCGCCGTAGAGCGTGTGTAAATCAATCTGTGAAGCAATCACATTAGAAAGCACCCTTCTTCCGTTCATTACAACTGCTACCGCCGTCTCATCACAGGAGCTTTCAATTCCAAGTATCAATCTATCTTGCATTATTCAATCCTCATCCTCAAACTGCAGTTCAACACACTTCCCATCTTCTCCCAAACAAGTTTGCGGAAAAACCTCTTTGACTTTATCTAAATACCACTCAGGATGAATCATCGAAGGAGAATAATGGGTTAGCCACATTTCCTTTGTTTTTGACGCCTGTGCTAAATGAGCCGCTTCCTTCATCGTCATATGTTTATTTTCCCTGGCTTTTACCTCTTTCTCCGCTTCTCCGTACATACCCTCACAGATAAATAGATCAGAATGATACGCATGGTCTGAAATAGTGGATACCGGCCGACTATCCGTGCAGTAAGTTACCTTAATTTTTTTTCTATCAGCGCCTAATACCATATCAGGAGTATAGAAAACGCCCTCCACATCTATCGTCTGTCCCTTCTGCAAAAGATTCCAAAAACGCAGAGGTATCTGCTGTTTCCTAGCTCGTTCCACATTAAATTTACCCGCTCTTAAAATCTCCAAATTATAACCATAACAGATTATATTGTGATTCACGCGAAACGCTGTAATTTTATAGCCTGCTAGTTCAATGACAGTTTCTGGCTTCGTCACTTCTATCATACGTAGCTCAAAGGGTAGCTCTGTAGCAATGACACGTAAGCCGTTAGCTATTCGCTCCAATCCCTTAGGACCCAACATGGTCAGCGGTGCACTCCTCTCTGCATTAGCCATAGCCAGCAGTATCCCTGGCAACCCACTGATATGATCCGCATGATAGTGTGTGAAGCAGATCACATCAATTGGCTTAAACGTCCACCCATGCTCTTTAATTGCAATTTGTGTCCCCTCTCCACAGTCAATCAGCAGATTATGTCCATTATATCTAGTCATCAGTGCAGTAAGCCATCGATTCGGCAACGGCATCATTCCACCTGTTCCTAATAAACATACGTCTAACATATCTCACTCCTTTTCAATGGTTAAGTGTAGCACAAAACAAAAAAACAGTAAACCCTGATGCAAAATTTTCTGATTGCATATGCTTACAAAAGTTAAGGACGACCATGCCGGTAGTTTTCATTGAATTCTGATACCTACTGTTTATAAGCATCGATGGCTCACCTATAACGAAAACTATTGTACTGTCTGGCATAACCAGAAAAGCAGCGAGAAATCTCCAGCGATTGCAGACTAAAGAATGGTCTCTAGCTGCTTTTTGTACGTGTATTCATACCTCTCTCCACTCAACACAAAATCAAGAATGGACACATTTCGCTGCTAAAGAAAAGTGCTAATGAAGTATTGCTCTTCCCGCTCACTGTCTCGTCTCTCTTCATCACATTTTCTCAAATTTTTCTTCCAACAAATTTCAGAAGAGTGAACCAACTCATAATTACAACCAGGCTCATTTCCGAATTCCCGCACTCTATCTTCCATCCGAAAGGCCATACCTTCATCCGTCAAATTGACGTTGTTAAGCAAAAATACATTCGCTTTTTAATCTGATTTCTTCACAGCATTTCCCGTGGAATCCTCTACTTACAAATCTAATGATCAGCGATATAACGTTTCCCAGATGGCGAACAGCTGATATGTCCTGTAAATATTTTTTGTATTAAATTCTTCTCCCTTAAGCCCTTGCGATCCCTAATTTTTCTACCTCTATTTTTCAAAATCATCATCTTATATTCACCGTTTTAATCAAAATGATTTGTAATGAAACGATCAAAAATAAAACTGTCGTTTTTCCTGAAACAAAAACATCTTCGATAGTGAAAACTTTCATGATTCTGCTTCTATCTGTATTTTTAGAATCTACAAGGATTTGAACACTTGACCATGCGCATACATAAATAATGTTTTTTCATGAGCTTATAATTTTTGAAATCAAAGTATTCAGAACCTTCCACAGAAAATGGAATCCAACGAATGTGATATTCTCCTAGATAAAATAGTGTTTTCCATTCTTACATAATGAAAATATTTTGTTGCTACGCGAGTCACTAATGCTTTATTTTTTTGAAGACAAAATCACTCAATCGGAAAAGCTTGCACACATTAAAAGATCTATCCTACTAACAAGTGTTTATCCATCACTCTGAGCATAGTTCAAATTAGGTTGATTTTATCAGAAATTTTTGTTGATCGAACTAAATTTTTTATTGATATGGACAACGTTTCAAACCTAGTTTTAAATATTCAGCAGAACAAGCAAATCATCCAGGAAAACGCTTTCTTCAGCAGTAGAAAAATTGCCCCTAAGTGAAATCCAAAATTATAAAAAAAATCAAAATCAAAAAATATAAGTAGATTGGAACAAAAATGGAAATCTTAAACACACAGTTGTTCATATTATAAAGCTGTAATTAGCTTAATATGATTATCGAAGAAAAAGTTTAAACTACACCTGAACTGAACTCATCCTAAGTTCTCATATATCATATATACTAGATACAATCCTCCATCCCCTGCAACAGGAACAATAGTTCACCTGTTAACAAGCTATCGATAGATATTAAATAAATTCAACTCTTAACTGTTTTTTATCCATGCGACAGAATCTTCTGATATAACACCAGTTCTCGTACACTAATGCCAATCTTAAGAGATTAGTCACTATTGGAACCGATTTTATATACCGATATACGGATTCAGAACGATTAAAATTCTCACATTTGTTTTCAACATCTCCCGTTAGTACTACAATGTAGCTAAATGAATTGTAAAAAATCATCGATTTAAACATATTACTTTCATCTGCCCTACTTCCGACTCCATCGTGACGCTTGTATGTCCTTCCACTACCTAATATGTCATCTGGCTAACTACCTTAAAATAAATATAACTAAATTTACTTTTTCTAACATTCTCCTGGCTTGTATAGCTAAGTTAGATCAATGCTTCCTTCTCCAGCGCAAAACGCCACTTCTTCTGGCCACGCATTAACAAACACTCCGAACGAATATAGAGAAACTGTTTCGTTTTTCGGAAGGTTAATATCCCCCGAATCTGTTCTTCGATCTGCTCTCCTAAACGCACATCATTGCAAATTTTTTTAAGTTCATTCCGAAAGTTTTCAGAGTGTTAAATATATTGACTAATTCGTCCAGATTTTCTAAAACATCGAACATTTCAGCCTACTTCTCCGAAGATTCGATCAGTCTACTGAAGATAAGAACGATCTAATAAAATTATTGCCCCAAGAGATTGATCAACTCTTCTGCCATGATTCAACGCGTAGATTTATATTAATATCCTACTTAATCAACACATACGCATAAGAAGACTATCCTAGATGCATGATAGAACACATATCCTCTAATTACATAACGCCCTATCTGCACAATTAAAAAAATCTTTAGATTGATCGAGAAAAAGCTTGTTTCAACCTCTTTAATTTTTTCTTTAATCGACTCCAACAGCAACTATAACGTCGTTAGTAGACTCTTCTATCTTGATAGGATAATGGAATGAAAATAGCAATAGTCTTTTTTTTATATCTCAAAATCTACAGTGCTCGGTTGATAAGCACTTTATTGGCATTTATGTTTAACGTTTGGCCACTCAATCCTAAAATAACAACGACAACAAAAGTGTCGTGAATCTTATATTCTATGATCTCATCACAGACCTAAATGATTACAATTTTTCCTTCCGGCGTTTCAGCTTACAGATGTATCCATATTACACCCTTCGCTCCCTATAAATATTTTCTGACGAACTTCAAATTTCCAAACAAGTAGATTTTTCTAAAAATAAAAGTTATTTAAACTTTGCTTCACAAACAAAAATATATATTAATCGGAAAAACTTATCTTCTATAAACATAAGCTCCTGTGTGAGGTTCTGCATAGCCTTTATACTTGCTCTCATAGACGCGTCCATAAGGTTGCATGGACGCGTCTGCTGGAGTGGTCATGGTCAACGGCCAAAAAATATTAAAGTCAGAAGTTCTCTCCTGATCGGAGTCGAATTTTCATAGATAGATGATGATTCTGACTAAACATAAAATAGATAGTAATTTTCTTCAAAAACTCCGCGCTTTTTTCAGGAGAAAAGTCAATTTTAATACCCAACGCTTCGAGCACATCCGCAGTGCCTCATTTTCTGATGGCTGCTCGAGTTCCCATACTTCACCACAGGAAACACCCACCTCTGAAAACACTAAAGCAGACACTGTGGAAATGTTGAAGGAAAATTCGTTTTAGCTCCGCCGGTACCAACGATCTCTAGCACTTCTTGATTGTTCAGCAACTTCACACAGTATTTTTTTCATTCCCTTCGCACAGGCTGTAATCTCCTATCGTCTCTCTCTTCATTGAAAGAGCAATCAGGAAGGCGCTTATTTATACAGATGTCGCCTAGCAGTTCATAATTTCATTTATGAACTGCTCTTTCATTTCCTGCGTCAAATTTTCCCCTTAGCCAACTTAATAATCGTTTCTCTAAGCATGCCTTACTATCTCTAAAAAGTTTTTAAGTATTTGTTGCCTCATCAAGCATCATAATCGACTTTAGCTGAAAATTGTCAACCATAGATAGGATATTTGCTGTTCTGCACTGCCATCACTTCTTCATCATCAACCCTTGCAGTGACCAGAAGGATATTCCAGCAGAGTGTTTGCCAATACCGCCAAGGAATAATAGCGCGCTACGGAGATTTGCTCCGCCAACCCTTTCAAAACAGGGCTATTTCCATCCAGTCGCACCTACGATTATGGCATAAGAAATAACACTGCTCCGAAAGCTTCTCAGATCGCTTGATCTCCCAGAGCATACACCAAATATAGAAATTTTATCACCATATAGCCTTTGAGCTATTTCTTCACACTGCCATGCTTTTCCAGACTTTTCAAGTCCTGGTGAAAGAATCACTACTTCTGGATCTATATATTTGTTTTTCTCCACAGTAAGACTACCATTACGGACAACGTGAATATTCACATTCAACGTTCCCACCAGCTGATAAAGATTGTAAGAAAATCTGGCATAAGAATCGATCAGTAAGATCGTCATACCATCGCCTTTCTCGCTTCTTACCCAACCAACATATACTGCTTTTATCTTGTTAATGCACTCCTAATACTCTCTTTTCGCTACACTGTCCGGCACAATACCCCAGCTCCGGAACGCATAAATACTTTTCCGTTTTTCTTAAAGGCTAAGTAAATAGAAAGCCAGGTATCCGAGGTATCATCTCCATAAATACCCCGCTTGTTATTTTCTAGCTCATTGATCAGTAATATTAGGGACACTCTCTGGAGTGGCCCTATCTCATCCACCGCATGCTTATCCTTCTCTCAGTCACCTTTTCACCGTTGAACCGATGTGCAATAACATCTACTCACCCGTTCCATGAACCTATATTTGCCACCTCATTCACAGAGCTTCCCAATCAACTAGCATATATACTCAGCTCATTCCTTCTCATCCTCTAGCAATTCCTTCGCCAGTAACTGATCTTTCCCTGTTAGCTATTCCATTTGGGACGTGTACCAGCTAACAAGAAGGTTCTGAATTTTCCTTTCTTCACCCTATAACTAACCATCATCTCTGAAAAAGTCCCAGCGATTTCTACATCGTCGCTGCCATATAAATGAGAAAGATTGGTAGTTCACAATATGCAATAGGTATCCAAAAGACTGTCCTCAAAGCGTGCTTACAACCGGTTAGACAATACAAGCTGAAAAATATCTCTTTCACGGATATAGTTCACTTAACTTGTTACACTTTTTCGCAGAACTCCTCTTTTTTCGTAAAAATGGATGAAATTCTTCCAGAAGATATCCAACTTCCACTTTCTTCAGCTTTCCATAACGCACTAGCTCGTCAATTTTATTCAACTTCTTCGCTACCTTGTTATATATTCCGTCTCCAAACTCTCCATCTGAATATTGACGATCAGCATTTTTTGGCGAGAATGATCAAAATCTATCAGCTTGTCAAACATCATCCAATCCGTAGCCTTCAAACCTTCCCCAAGCGAATACGTTTAAATTCAGCAAAGGCTCACTGTATTAAATGTAATCACAAAATATCCAAGCAATCCTCCGATAAATGGAGGAAGATAAAGCAAGTTCGTCGAGTAATTATCTAGTCACCTGGATGCTCTTTGTCTGCATCTGGATTTAACCTCCGTTTTTTAGCACCAGCATATAATCCGTGCAGATCAGCTCCATCTTTGGATCAAAACAAAGAAAAATGTAGCGTTCCCCATTGCTTTAAATTCTCGACACTTGCCAGTATAAAACAATAACTGCTGCTCATAGTCTGCCAAGACCTACGCACCTCAACTAAGGGACGGATATCCGAAAAATCTCACGACCGACCGGAATCAAATCTATACTGATCAAATGTGGCAATCTGCTTTACGTCTTCCAACAATGTTTAATGCATAACTGTCCTCCTTTTTACGGATAGCTCTATTAGGTATAGCCTCTAGGACAAGATTACCCTCACCTCGCTTTCGCGCGGTCGCGGTGGCTTCTTCAAAGTCCCATTGTGTATAAACACTCAATAGGATTTTTCTGAATGTATAGGCATATAACTTCTTAATTTTTACATAAATAAACCCTTAACAAAAATATTGAGCCTTTGCCAAGGGCGTATATATGGTTCCACCTTAATTTGTGTCAATCCTCACTTTCTTTGGAATATATATTACCTTCTTAGCAACTTAACGTATGCTTATACGTCATGAAATACTAAACATATCTGCTGTTAACCATGCCTTTAGTGGGCCATTTGCGAATTAGAATTCTACTCAGCTCTCACTTGTCCACACTCTCTAAAAGTGCTTGATACGTTTTATTACCCCCCCCTCAATGATTTTTCAATATAATCTAAAGTCGTACATATTTATCATCAAGCCATAAATTATATTCACCTGCCAATGAACACTCATTGCCTCATTTATCTCCACTGCTTGAACATTTTTCTAACAGCTAGTATAATCCAATCTTTATAAAAACTGTATCATTTTCGGTCGATATTTCATTATATAACTTTATTCTTTTCCTATTCTGAAGTTAAGTATTATAGTCCCTCAGTGCCCCTACTATCACCTCAAATTCTATCCGTTTCTCATCATTTGTTACTCAATGATATCAATATATCTAAAATTTCCTTGAGATATATACTCCTCCTCATCATATTCTTAAACTCTTTTCTGTGCTCAGCACTTAAAAATTTCATCCAGGAATATAGATTATCATCCTCGCCGACAATCTCTTGTAGAAATTTTTTTCCATTGCAGCATCTATATTTCAAATTATCTGAAAACTGATTTGCGTAACTCACATTCCACAATCTATCTTTCGGTAATATTTCGAATTTTCCAGAAAGTGTATGAAATTCAAAAGACTCTGACATACAGTATCATCGAAATCGCCAAAATTCTCATCATGTTTCCTATTGTCAATCAAGTTTCGCTTCTGTTTGCCAATAACATATCTTCAACAATTGACAACAACGTTTATTTTTTATATTATTAGCATGAGCAGGCCATTCAATATCTAGATCGGATAAATCCCACGAAAAATCGACATACAATTTTGTTTTTATCGATAACCTAATCCAGACTATATTTTTTTAAAGAAAAACAGAATACAAAATATACGTTTTAAAAATACTATGAAATTTTTGACCTAATATAACCATCTATATTTTATCGATCACGTCTATTGAGTGAATCTGGAGACAAAGTAGTGTACAAATAGACAATATTTCAGAACATCGTACGCTTGATTCCAAAACAGGACATGCTGATTTTGTATGATACCAATTTTTATAATATCGTAAATAAAATATAAATATATAGAAATACTATCGTTCGATCATTGTCTTCACCAATAACCTAGAAATACTGGCCATCATTAACGTCATTCGAAACCATCAGGAAACGATCAGGATATCATTGTTTTTCACACTCACTATATACCGGTTATCTTTTTATCTTTTTTAGATTACAAAAACAATAACCTATGCTTAATTTATTACCTTCCAAAAATGTTTTTAATGAATCTGGTAATTTCCAACGTTGCAAAGCATAACCAAAAAGCTCTTCGAAATTCTCTTTGAATGCCACTGAATGTCCGCCAGAAAGATTCTGATCAATGTTTTTGACAACTCACTTTTCCACTTAATATTTCTATAATATTTATAAAATCCATGGATATATCACATTTATCTTTGATGCTTAAATGTTTCTTCTGATTCTTTAATATCATAATTTTATCAGATATCTTGTGAGCACTGGTTTCAAAAATTATTATCTTTCCGTAGCTTCTAGATATTCAAGCACCCACAGATCAAGTCCAGTATCAATCACTATCAGCATATACAACAACGGCTCTTTCCTTACTGGAAAACTAAAAACCAGCCTATCTCGATAGCTCTCAAGTTTGTTCAGAAACTCCTAATACAAGACCGCATAGTCCTTATTGATCCTACTTTTTCATTAAAATCATGACAAAATTTCATCATCGGCTTTATCGTAATTGAGATAACTGATGCGCTCCTGTGCCTGATTGTCGGACCACGCTGACATACAAAAATGCCTTTCTTCCTCTTTCTCAAGAATGTTATGATAGACAAAATACATCTCCTTATAGACTATGACCATTCTTGGCTATTTCTTCCTTCCAACGTTTCAATATAATATACATAAATACATTCATACGATGAGACACTACCTTCTACTGCTTAGCCAAACTTAAGATCACCGTCTTCTGCTTTCCCCCCCCTCGCGAAAAACACAAATTCTGTCATAGGCTGATAGAGGTAACAGGATAATATGATATGCCTTTATCATAGAAACAAAATTCCGAATGCTTCTCATACATAATTTTCCAAACCCGTTCCACTGATCAAAATTCAAAAACTCTCTCTCAGATTTCCCATACACAGCTTCGTGAAATCCTCTCATGTTTAAATTCCGTCTTCTGAGCTGATTACTTGATTCTCTAGTTTTCTGACGGCTCGAATAGGAATCGTCAGATCCGCAAAATCACTGGCTAATCAATATACAGTCCTCCAGCGTATTTTCTATCTGTAAACCGTCAATATCCACTGCAAATAAAATATTATGACTATTTTCTTAAAATTTATTATTGACCATGTGAATCCTGTGGCTGTTCGACAATCTGCCCCTTAATCTTACTTCCAGCTTCAACCCTGATGTGAAGGAATCTCTATATTTATCACTCTCTGATATAACAATATGAAACTTCGAAATCGAAGAAATCAGTCTTAGCACCTCATAACTAAAACTTTTATGAAGTAACTTCTTTATTCTCTTCTTCCAATCTTCTACCTGATCTCGACTTCTTGACTAATAGTATACGCTACAAATACGAAGCTCGCCATTCCTGTTTGTCAGATGAAAACGAAACGCCAGAGAAAAGAAAAAATTTTATATTAAAACACAAAGATCATTTTCAAAGAAACGAATATGAATCAAATAGTGGCCTCTTTTATCGCATCCAAAAAGAAGATATTACCGCTAATGTGAATCCCTTGGACATTTTCAGCAATTTGCGAAATTCCACTGAACTTGTCACCCCAAAGCGATTACCACTTATTATCTAAAAAGAGAATAGAAGGAGCTGAAGAATTATATTGCATGTTAACAGATTATTCAGATAGAAAATGTAACCGCTGAAGACAGCTCTACAGAACGGAACTCTTTGTTTATAAAATGTATGATCAAACAAACTAGAATGTCTGTGCCCAACCTATTCAAAAGATGAACGAGAAATATTTCTGACAGATAGAAGCATCCAGTATTATCCACCACGTGAAAACTCGAAGTTTCATATAAAAGTATAAAATTTATGTGAAATCCTAAGCGACACTCTAAATCTGCTGATGCTCTACAACTCAAACTAATCTTAAAAATATCTACAAAAATAATTTCCTTTGTAATTGCCAGCAAAAGTGTCGTTCGATAATGAATAACGAAACCATCTTTATTATAGATAAGTCCTAGATTCACTGTCAAATACTTTAGTGACATGCATTTTTCTCAACAACACTCTGAACCGTTTTCGTAGTCACTACCAATGTCAATCGAAAATCTAACGACCAGTATTTCTGATTGAAACTACTTCAGCACATGATCTTACCTATAATAAAATGTCACTCTACAAACAATGACTACATTAAATCACCTCTTGGTTCGTGTAATTCAGTCCTACTTTTCTTGGAAGCAACACATATGAAACTTACATTAACATACAGATAAATAAGTCTCTTGCTTACAGTTAAGCAATCTTATTATTCACTACCTAAGAGATATTTTGTACCATTATACGGGATATAGTTACATTCTTAATATAAACATTTGCTTATGCGATAAGGACTGCTATCGCCTATGATTTATCCGAAAAAAAGAACACCCAGAAAATTCAAATACAGATAGGTGAAAGTACCTATCTTATTTTTTTATGCCCTATCCTTTCTTACATAAGAATACCAAGTACAAGGTGCACTAGCATCACCCACTACAAGAGCCATGGCAATGACACCCATTACAATCCTATGCATTTTAGACTTTATAATAATCATCCTACCCTTTTCTGATATTCCAGGCAATATTCTTTCAGAAAACAAATTTCGCATTTTGGCCCTCTGGCAAAGCAAATCTGCCTTCCAAAGGTAATAATTTGTATATTATACAATATCCAGTGATCTTTTGGAAGCATCGTCATGAGATCGTACTCCACCTTTTCTGGATTGATCTCAGCCGTCAATCCTAATCTCTTGGAAATTCGTTTCACATGAGTATCCACAACAATACTAGGATCATGATAAATATTGCTTCTAATGACATTGGCCGTTTTACGCCCGACTCCCGGAAGATTTATTAGTTCAGATAAAGTTTTCGGCACCTGGCCCCCGTGTTTTTCGCAAATAGCTTTCGCACAACCTATGATATTCTTTGCTTTATTCTTATAAAATCCAGTTGACCTAACATCCTGCTCCAACTCCTCCAGATCGGCTTTCGCGAAAGCCTCCATATCCGGATATTTTACGAACAAGTCTTTTGTTACAACATTTACCCTTACGTCCGTACATTGAGAGCTTAAAATCGTAGCAATCAACAGTTGTCCGGGATTCTCATGATTCAGATAACAGAAATATTCCGTGCCATACTGTTTATCTAACAAATTCAATATTTTTCTGGTTCTTTTTCTCATTCACATTCACCTTCTTGTTAATATTTATCCGCCCTTGTACTCCCTATTTAATGGTTTTCTTCGGAAGATCATTAAATAAATACTGCCAAACAACAATTTTAGTTAATGGTAAGAAAAATATCCTCTTACCGACAAAAGACTGAATCACTTTTTTATGAATATTTAGTCTGGAACCTATGAAAGGGAAAATATGCCGATTTTTTTCAAGAATAGAGATCATACAAAATGCCCACTTCATACGCCTGTTTCAACGCCTAAAAATTTTAATATGACTTCATATCTGCTTATCTTGGTGTGAACTCTCTACAGATAGTCTTTTTTCTCATAGAATTATTGTAGATCCTCATAGATGGTAAAGGGCTACGGCAAAAATTTCCCCTTACCTTAGCGTGACAGAAAACTGATCACTGGTATACCTTCAGCACTTTCTTTGCCAATTTCATTCAGCTTCACAATCTTTTTATCAAGAAAGATAGCTGGTAGTAAGAGCACTACATACAGTTCCTTTTTCTTAGTAATGTATCCTTATACATCGTTGAAGCTTTCATAATTTGCTCCAGGATAAATCCGAAATCAGATCATATATGGATGAACATTTCAACCAACCTGTAGTACCCTTCATACTGCATCTTCCTCCGGATCTCTCTCAAAGTCTTTGAATGCCAAGAGAAGATGACAATCTTCAAACGAACCACTCCCGGATTACAGGTCAAATTCAGAGCTTTACTTCAATCAATAAAACGATCTCTATTGCAAAATGAACAATTGTTATTCCCTTGTCATACTTCAATAAAAAATTTTAGATTGTCAACGTCTGGCGTCTCCGTCAACGAAATATCCAGTTTACAAATTTTACTTAAGATACTTTTTCCTTCTATCCAAAAACTATAACTCTTCAAAAAACTTTTCCATCCTTCTGAACCACATCTTCTTCTCATTTTTCAAGAGTATATCTTTTAACACCCTACTTATATATTCAAAATTTTTCTAATTATATCATAAAACATCATTTAGAACCAGTATTTTGATAACCATTTTAAAAATGAATAAATCTAATCGATACAACAATTTCACAAATAGAAAAAGGCTGTCGATGTTGCGGCAGCCTTTTTCTATTTGTGTCTAATTTCAGATAACAAAACATTCACTTTGCTTTTCAATTTTCTCTTTAATACCAAACACTTCTTTTTTATGTTTATGATCACACAGATATATTCATCCTGATAGGTTAATAACGATGGACCGTATTTCCTAGTCATCGAGACTAGAAAAGCAAAACATCAGAAGACACTTCCCGTCAAAAATACCTTTCTACATTTTGTGAGCGCCACGTCATTACTAGAAAAGATATAAATTTACATATTCCATCGATGAACCAACTTAAACATCAACACGATCCGACGACTATCCTTCTAATAACGTAACGTCAAAAGATTATTCTAATTTGATTTGAGACGTAATGTCTTCTTGTCCGCCTAAAATATTTCTTTATTTCTCCCTGATTTTTTTAATAGCTGTGACTAGGCTAATGGGATTACCATATATCAGCATGGAAAAACGGAAAATTTGTGCGACCAAAACTCCCATCAATATACAGGTTCCTAATAACATTCCCCCAGATATAATAATTTCCCACAATTTTACAGTTCCCATGCTGACCCGCAGCAACATTACCTTGCTTGATGTAAACGGTATAAAGGATGCAACTTTCACCAACATAGTATCTGGATTCGCTAATCCATACAGTGCAATAAAGAAAGATGCCATATGAATCATCATAACTATACTGGAATGTCTACCGATATCTTCTGTTTTTGAGACAAGAGCGCCTATCATTCCGAAAAGAAAGTCAAACAAAATATATCCAAGAAGACCGAACACCAAGAAGGCTATCCATACCGCAACAGGAACGTGGAACAGAAAATCCAAACGATGCCCCCATGCGTCCGAAAATTTATAGTAAGATATGAAAGCACTGCTTAAAATTATTCCCGCTTGTATGATACCTCCGATGGCACCCGCCAACACTTTACCGAAAATCAAGCTGTTACTATTTACAGTAGTAGCTAGAATCTCAATAGCTCGGTTATTTTTCTCAGTTGTCACAGAAATCGCAATCATCTGACCGTAGAAGACAATTAGGAAATGTAAAATAAATATCAGCACATAAGTATACCAGTAAGTATTCGCTCTATCTTTTCCTAGAATTATAGTCTCAGATTGCATAGGCTGAGCATAAACCTTCTCCACATCAGCTACATTTATCCCTTCTCGGGCCAATTCTGTCAACCGGTAGTTCTGCAGCAAAAGTTTTTCAAAAGGATCTTGCCCTTCAGAGGATATAGTACTATTCTTCAGTACACATATGTACTGATTTACTCCTTTGATCAAAAAACCTTTATTCACCTTTTCTGTTTCTACCGCATCTTTTACAGCATCTTCGCTCTCCATAAATTGCAACTGATAATTCGGAAGCAACTCAGCAAAACTGTTTCTATCAGAGATTACACCAGTTTTATCTTCCACAGCTACTGTCATCGTATGCTGACCACTGTCATCAGAAAATTTTGAATGTTTCATAAAAAAAGTTGGTACAATAATGGCTCCTGATAAGATCGCAGAAAGCAAAAACGTACCTATCAAAAAGCTTTTGTTTTTAAAGTAATTGCTTAACTCAAATTTTAAAACAATCCAGAACTGTTTCATACTCAAACACCTACATTTTCTAAAAAGATATCATTTAGTGAAGGCTCATAGTTTCCAAAGCTCTCTATATCCAAATCTGCTTCGACCAGAGCTGATATCAGCTGTTTTTTACAAATATCAGGTTTTAACTGAAGAATTGTTTGTTCCTTTTGTTCTTCTAATACACTCATCAGCTCTCGAAACTGTTCTTGTAAAATTTTTACTGTCTCTTCCCCGTCCCGATCTTTCAGGCTTAAAACCAGACGATCCCTTCCGAAATCTTTTTTAATCTTCTTCAGATTTCCATACAAGACAATCTGACCTTGGTTAACAATGACAATATCTTCACAAAACTCCTCTACATAATTCATTTGATGACTAGAAAAAATCACTAGCTTTCCCTGAGCAATCAGCTCTGAAATAATATTTTTCAGAATCTCAGAATTGCAAGGATCTAATCCTGAAAACGGCTCATCCAAGAGAATCACATCTGGCTGACCAACTAAAGTCTGGGCAAGTTGGACCTTTTGCTGATTACCTTTAGAAAGCGTTGAAAGTTTCCTGTTTGCATATTCTGACACGTTCAAACGACTCAGCCAGTAACACATCTCTCTTTTAGCATCTGCTACTTTCATTCCCTTCAGGCATGCCAGATACACAATTTGTTCATTAACTTTTTTCTTTGGATACAGTCCTCGTTCCTCCGGCAGATAGCCTATATGCACTTTCTGACGCCAAGCCGACTGGCCATCCAAAAGAACTTGTCCGCTATTGGGTTTGAACATATCCATAATAATTCGGATAATCGTCGTCTTTCCCGCTCCGTTTCTACCAAGCAAGCCCAAAGCTTTTCCGCTTTCCACACAAAAGGAAATCCCATGGAGAACTTCTACCTCCCCAAACTGCTTATGCAGATCTTTGATTTCCAATTTCACTTTCTATTACCTCTCTTACTTTTTTTATACATTGAGTCAAAACTCAACTCCGATATAACAGCAGTGTTTATTTCTTCTCTTAGCTACATTAATATGATAGATAATATTTACAACGAGTATATTGCACAACAGCTATCATTATTAAAAATCTTTTCCGATTCTTTATAGATTTTTTTACCGAAAAATCTATATACTCTGACAGTGAAACGAGAGCCTTTATAAAATCTAAGCTCCATTTTCAAAATACAATCTTTCTGAAATACATCTGTCAAATATGTCGCTAAAACTTTCAACTTTTTTCTCCTTACAACGATTTCATAAACATCTTTCCTCCTCTTGAAATACTGCATAGTACAATATGTTTATATGATATACCTCAACTTTTCTGATATCTAGACATCTTCCAGGTAAAATAACAAACACATATTGAACATGATATTCTCAAATAGATTTTTAATTAATGATATCTAGAAAATAAAACCATATACTGTTTTTAGCTGTTTTATCTGTTTATTTAAAAGATACTACTAAATGATATGTATGTCAACTGGCTATGCATCATTTATGCGTAAAT
>JABUSY010000058.1 GCA_021442455.1 Lachnospiraceae bacterium
ATCGCTGAAGTCATATGACTTCAGCGATGTTTTGTATTTACTTACACGACTAAATAATATTACTAATGATATAAGGATAGTCCATGTTAATTAACTATGAGAAATCGAAAGATTAATTATGAAAAGGATACAAAATAAGGCTGTTCAAGATGTGAAGAACAGAAATTTTTCAAAATAATACTCTTTGTTTTCATGAAACATATGGCAATCTACCAGAACTTGAAAAAACGCTGCCAAATCTACAACTATATATATGGATCCAATCTTGAATCAATATGTGAAACATTGTTGAGAATGAATCATAATCTCTTCAGGCATGAAGGAACATTTTGTATTTTTACATGACATAAATCTTATAAAAGATTATGTCGAAAAGGTGATAATATTCGAATTTACTCTGATTGTCCATAGTTTTCATCTTTACAAATATCATAATAAAAAACGAAAAACTGTTTGTGTAAAATTAAAAAGTTATTTCTTTAGATAGATTATTAAATACACATTTTTATAAAGAAAATTAATAATAACCGCAAAGCAGATATGACAAAATCGTCATTCAGGTAAATGTCAGCTTTGGTAGTTTTGAAGTTTACTCCATTTTAGATTCAAAGAAATTTTCGCTGCTGCTGCACATCAGTGCATAAAGTCTTTTGAGCATTTATGATTAGAAAAATGAGAGGCGAAATGCGCATATCTGTGGGTGTCCGAAAAAACATATTAAACAAACGAGAATGTTGAACATGAAGAAAGAGAAGAAAAAAATTACAAAAAGAGCGCATTATAAAAACAACGACGCATGCATTGGAATAAAAGTTTTATCTTACTCACAGTCAATGTGCTCTGTAATGGATATGGATTTTTCAAAATCTGCTTTTAATACAATTTCGAAGGTAACGATGAAGCACCTATTGTAATGAAAAGTGTTTAACTGCATTTACTGTTTATCTGAAGAAATAGAAAAACTGACAGATTTACGGCAATATATACCATTATTTTCTTCTCGGAGCATCTTATTTTTTATAATATTTTTTGAGGTAATATTACATTTTTGTCACAGTTAAAGGACGAAAAAAAGTTTGATCTGTTTAATAGGTAAAGGTGGTATATTGCAACATCAGAAATGGTCATGTGTGAAGGTTGCTCTGCGACAAATGCTATGCAATACTATGAGATTATGCAAAAAATATTCAACGGCTCTTTCCGTAGCTCGGCGTATGCTAAATTTTCTAGTAGGTAAAACTATGAAACTGTCAAAAATAATTGAGTTTATATTTTGGACATTATTGAAAAGAGAAAAATTTGATGGCTGTTATAATAATGTTTTTCGTTGACCTTTGCAGATATGATTGTTGGATTGCATATGTTGGAGTGCGCGAAAATTGTATAGAAAATTATCGTTGTCGACCGCTGGAATCAAAGTTTATTGCTGTGTTGAATGGGTGGGGAAATTGCACAAGGCATAAAAAACTATAGCAGTTTACATCTTACGGATGTTTCATATTTTGAACTGGTGGTTATTGTTCCAATACGGAGGTGCAGTGTGGACATCGGGTCGCTCTTAAAGATATTGTTAACTGGCAGTAAGGGCAGATTTTGGTTGGAGATTCAGCCGGCACCTCAGCTTTCGCTTTGGTATTCATGCAGCGAAGTTTGTTTAATCCTTTTATAACCATAAAGATTACAAACGCGATGATAATGAAATTCAAGACTTGTGCCAAAAAGGTTCCAACATTCAAAGACGAGGGATTTTCGTCTGACGTTAATAAAAAATTCCATTCGTCAAAGCTGATTCCGCCAGTCATCATCGAGATTAAAGGCATTATGATGTCATTGACGAGAGAGTTGACAATGCCGGTGAATGCGGAGCCGATAATCATACCGACTGCCAGATCCATGACATTGCCACGAGAAATAAATTCTTTGAATTCGCTTATAAACTTTTGCATTTATCGCTCTCCTTTCTCTTTAGTTGGTTTAGAGTATATCATTTTTGTACGGGACAGGCAATATTTCTTTGAATATTTCCTACTGAACAGTTATTATACTAATTAGCTGATCTTTAGAAGCATTGTTATATTGATTTGTAAAAAAATCGGCAAGTGCGTTTTAGGCTGAACGATGGTTCTGATTCTTTCGTTGTACATTCCGGAATAGGTGAATGCCTAGTATTATTTATTGTTTTCTGAAAGGGAAATGAAAGGAATATTGACGATCTTTGACACTTTTCGCCAAGCTCGTAAGAGTGCGAAGTTATTTTGTTGTTTATAATTCGAGCGGATTCCTATATAGATAATGTACTAACTTTCTTATTTAGCTTGTCGAGCCCATCGCTGGGTCAGGTGTTTCTTGTGGAGGGGAGGGGATCTAGCAGCCATGTTCAGAAGCGGGATGAACACGCTGATTGTTTCGGAATCAATTAGGCTTGAGGTCTTTTCTTATGTCCTTCCCTATCTGAAGATGATTTATATTACAGTATAATTTATCTATACAAATAACAAAACTGCAATATTTGAAAAAAATATTGTGTTGTTTTATAAGCATATTTGTAATATGATAACATATATCAGAATATACAACAAAAATCATTGATAGCTGTTTGCCAGCTGTTCTGGAATGATGTATGGATATTCTGATGGGATAGAGTGTAAAAAGGTATTTCATAAAGTTTATTAATGGACAGAGAGGAGATTATATGAGCTACGCGGATCAGGTTTTTATTGATATGTGTTTGGATATTATAGCAAATGGTTGCAGTACTGCAGGAGAAAAGCTACGTCCACAATGGGAAGATGGTACTTTGGCATATACGATCAAAAAATTTGGCGTGGTGAATCGGTATGATCTGACAAAGGAATTTCCTGCGATCACTCTCCGAAAAACAAGGATCAAAAACGCGTTTGATGAGATCCTCTGGATCTGGCAAAAGAAATCTAATAACATTAAAGATTTGAACAGCCATATATGGGATGCGTGGGCCGATGAGGATGGCTTTATCGGTAAAGCTTACGGATATCAGCTAGGTATAAAGCATAAGTATAAAGAGGGCATGATGGACCAAGTCAACAGGGTGCTGTATGATTTGAAAAATAATCCTTACAGCCGGAGAATCATGACCAATATATATGTGCATCAGGATTTACATGCGATGGCTCTATATCCTTGCGCTTATTCTATGACTTTTAATGTGACAAAGAAGCCGAATACCCCTCGTCTTATTTTGAATGCGATTTTGAATCAGCGTTCTCAGGACGTTTTAACTGCGAATAACTGGAATGTATGCCAGTATGCTTTGCTTCTTATGATGTTTGCGCAGGTTAGCGGAATGGAAGCTGGGGAATTGATTCATGTGATTGCAGATGCACATATTTATGAGCGACACATTCCGCTGGTAAAGGAACTGATTAGCCGAGAGATACATGCCGCTCCGGTGGTGAGACTGAATCCTGCGATCCAGAATTTCTATAATTTTACCGTAGATGACCTGTTTGTTGGAAATTATGTAACAGGCCCACAGATCAAAAATATTCCGATCGCTGTGTAAAGATGCGGAATTGAGATGAGGAGGACTTTAGGATGAACACTATTGTATTGGCTGATAGACATTGGGGAATCGGTTATCAGAATAGACTTTTGATCAGTATACCTTCTGATATGAATTTTTTTCGTCAAAAAACCTGCGGACATGTGGTTATAATGGGAAGGAAGACATTGGAGAGTTTCCCGAGAAGGTTACCATTGAAGAAGCGTGTGAATATTGTATTGACTCGGAATAAGAGCTACCAGGCGGCGAATGCGATTCTAGTTCACAGCCGGGATGAGCTTTTGGAAGAAGTGAAACAATATGATACACATGATATCTATGTGATCGGTGGTGGAGTAGTTTATGACATGTTATTGCCGTATTGCGATACTGCTTATGTAACCAAGATTAACTTCTCTTACCAGGTAGACACATGGTTCCCAAATTTGGATAAAATGTCTGAGTGGAGACTGGTGGAGGAAAGCGAGGAGCAAACTTGCTTTGACGTAGAATTTACATTCAGAAAATACATTCGCAAGGTTGGAAAATTGTAATGTTGATCTGGATGGAGAGGAGAACAACTTGCCTTGTTTCTAAAATGCAACAGTGAATGAAATTTTGAAAGGATGTTAGATAAAAAGGATGAAAACAAAAGTTGTAAAAATAGGGAAGAGGATGATCGGCGGAAGACATTATGACTAATATGAAAATAGAACAAGTAGAAACTAGTGTGCTTCATAATGGTAACTGCTATTCATTTTGATTATAAATTGGCTCTGGCTTGCTATCAAATATGGAAAGTATGGGGTGGGATGTAATTGCGGAATGGCTAGTGGAAAGCGCTCTAAATCAGACTACTTTGATTGAGGATATGGGTTATGACAATCTGGTGATTAGGATCAAAGCATCAGATGTGATGCTTCGCGTTCGTGCCTATAAGCTAATTGTCTTTAGAACAAGATCATCCCCTTCCTTTGGGGAGTAATAATTAAAGGAAGGGACACTCTATTCCGGCATTATTAAGTCGGTTGTGAGCTTTGGTATTATTTTTATATACCATGTGATAGGTAGGTATCGATCCGCGTGTCTCTGCCCGAAGATCAGCTTGAGGAAGTCAAATCCGCTAAGCGAATTCTAAAAACGTTGGGTTTTCAGAAGAGCGGCATTGAGGTGGTTTTTCTGACCGACCTGCAAAAGGACGAAGATTGACTTAGTTGTCCAAGCCAATTAAGTGAAAAACATGGTACAGGAGCATTGGATATCAAGGTAGCCCCACGTCTATGTGGTTGTGTGCTTAACGGGCTTAGTAAAGCTAGGGCGGCAGATATTGGGCACTATCGGGGGCAAGGAGGGTTACTGTTTAAGAAGGGGGAAATTGCCAAGAAAGTTCCGGAGAGCGAGCTTAGAGATAAACTGCTGTACCGAAAGGGATGAGGTTTAAAAATTTATGGATGTTACCGGTAAAGATTTTATGACTGTATTCCCTCGGTTCAAGGCTGAGGGAGAGTTAGCAGAGCTTTTAACGAGGATGCAGGTGACACGGGTTTTCATTAACAAAAAGAAAGATTTGCTGAGAGTCTATATAGTGAGCAGCTGGTGGATTCACAAAAAGTATATATATAAGCTGGAGGAAGAACTTAGAAATCAGCTTTTGTCAGAAACACCGTTACGGGTAAAAATTATTGAAAAATTTTCTCTTTCTAGACAATATACACCGGAGCATTTGCTGAAGGTGTATCGGTCAAGTATTTTGTTGGAATTAAAAAATTATAATCTACTGCTGTTTCATATCTTTCGTATGGCGCGGATTTTCTTCCAAACAAAAGATTCTATGGTTTTGCAGTTAAATGATTCCGTTATTGTTCATGAGAAGGCAGAGGAGTTGTGTCGTATATTGAAAAAAGTTTTTAATGATCGCTGCGGGTTGCTTTTGAAGATTCGGATGGAATTCTATCAAAAGGAGAACAGAAAGGTATTGCAAGACAATGAGTTTCAGATGCGGGAGGATGCCTTCCATGTGGCACAAAAAACGAAGCTAGTGCAGGAAAAACAGCAAAATAATCAGGGACAGAAGGAAGAAAAAAAGGAATTTTGCGGAAAGAAAAAAAGGAGTTTTGATAAAAAAATCCGAAGGATAGACGGTAAGGATGATTTGTCACTGGAGCGTTCTGCTAGTTTGGATGTGCTGTATGGAAAAAATTTTGAAGATAACAGCATTCCCATAGAAAGCATTGAAGAAGAGATAGGAGATGTGGTTATCTGCGGTGAGATATTAAGCCTTGAGAGCCGTGAATTTAAAAATAAGAGAGGAATTCTAATTTTTTCCATAACAGATGATACGGATACTATCGTAGTGAAGATTTTTGTACAGGCAGCACAAATTAAGGAAATGTCAGATGTTTTGAAAAAAGGCACTTTTGTCAAAGTCAAAGGAAAGGTTATGACGGATATTTTCAATCATGAGCTGACAATTAGGTCAGTATGGGGCATCCGAAAAATATCTAGTTTTCGAAAGAAACGCCACGATAACAGTTTGATAAAACGGGTAGAGCTGCATTGCCATACAAAAATGAGTGATATGGACGGAGTGACTGATGTGGTGGATTTGGTAAAGCGAGCTTATGAATGGGGCCATCCGGCTATTGCGATTACGGATCATGGGGTTGTGCAGGCATTTCCGGAGGCAAATCATGCCATGGAGGACATTGATAATCAGTACCGTCTCAAATATTATGAGGCACATCCGGAGGTTGGCAAGGATGAGCTAAAAAAAATTTCCGCTCCATTTAAGGTGATTTACGGTATGGAAGCGTACTTGGTGGATGATTTGAAGAAAATTGTGACCGGAAGTAGAGGGCAGCGCCTGGACGGTCCGTTTGTGGTTTTTGACCTTGAGACGACAGGTTTTTCCCCCATGAGCTGTAAGATTATAGAAATAGGAGCTGTGCGGGTGGAGGGAGGGAAAATAACGAAGCGTTTTTCTTCCTTCGTAAATCCTGAAGTTCCAATTCCTTTCCAAATTGAGCATTTAACAGGGATCAATGACAATATGCTGCTTGCGGAGCCTACCATCGATCGTGTACTTCCAGATTTCCTGGCCTTCTGCTGTGGAGCTGTGCTGGTTGCACATAATGCGTGTTTTGATATGAGTTTTATTAAAAAGAACTGTGAGGATTTGGGAATTTGGAAAGAGTTTACCGTAGTGGATACGATGACCATAGCACGCTATCTACTTCCGGATTTGAATCGTTTTAAGTTGGATAGGGTAGCTAAAGCGGTAGGTGTGACTTTGCTTAATCATCATCGAGCAGTAGAGGATGCAGCCTGTACTGCAGAAATTTTTGTGAAATTCCTATTTATGTTGAAGGAGCGGAATATTATAGATCTTGACCAGCTGAATGAAGAAGGAAGTGTCTCAGAAAATATGTTACGGACACTCCCTACTTATCATGCCATTGTTCTAGCTAAAGGCGAGACGGGGCGTGTGAACCTTTACAGACTTGTATCGGAATCTCATTTGAAGTATTATAATCGATTTCCAAGGATGCCAAAGAGCCTGTATTTGAAATATCAGGAAGGGCTTATGATTGGCTCAGCCTGTGAAGCCGGAGAAGTATTTCAAGCTTTGCTTCGGGGAGTGTCTGATTCGGAAATAGCAAGTATTGTTGATTTCTATGATTATTTGGAAATTCAGCCAGTGAGCAATAATATGTTTATGATCAGAGATAACAGAAATGAGATCGTAAAAAACGAAAATGATATCAAAGAGCTGAATCGAAAAATCGTCAAGCTTGGAGAACAGTTTCAGAAACCAGTGGTGGCAACCTGTGATGTACATTTCATGGACCCAAGGGATGAGATCTATCGCTGTATCATCATGTATGGAAAGGGATTTGATGATGTAAAGCAGCAGGCGCCCCTTTATTTGCGAACGACGGAGGAAATGCTGGAAGAATTTTCCTATCTTGGTAGCGAGAAGGCACAGGAAATCGTTATCCACAATTCTCAAATGCTCGCAGAGCAATGTGAAAAAATATCTCCGATCCGGCAAGGAAAATTTCCTCTTGTTATTGAAAATTCCGATCAGGATCTTAGGAATATCTGTTACAATCGAGCTCATGCATTATATGGAGATAAGCTTCCTGGGATTGTGGAAGCAAGGTTGGAAAGCGAGCTGAAGTCGATCATTTCCAACGGCTATGCGGTTATGTATATTATTGCGCAGAAGTTGGTGTGGAAATCCAATGAAGATGGGTATCTGGTTGGCTCTCGAGGATCAGTAGGATCTTCTTTTGTAGCTACTATGGCCGGGATAACGGAGGTGAATCCACTCAGTCCTCACTATCTCTGTGGATTCTGCCAATATGTTGATTTTGATTCTGCAGAGGTTATGGCATATGCAGGTCGCGCGGGTTGTGATATGCCGGATAAGCAGTGTCCTGTTTGCGGAGAACTGTTACAGAAGCTTGGTTTTAACATTCCTTTTGAAACCTTTCTTGGCTTTAAAGGAAATAAAGAGCCGGATATAGACTTGAATTTTTCCGGTGAATATCAGAGTAAGGCTCACAAATATATAGAAGTAATCTTTGGTGCCGGACAAACTTTTCGAGCGGGAACCATTGGTACGTTGGCGGATAAAACGGCGTTTGGTTATGTCAAGAATTATTACGAAAAGCAAGGTGTTCACAAGAGAAAGTGTGAAATTGATCGCATCGTTGGGAAATGCACTGGAATCCGGAAGACAACAGGACAGCATCCTGGCGGAATTATCGTGCTTCCATTTGGCGAGGACATTAATTCCTTTACGCCGGTTCAACATCCTGCCAACGATAATACAACTGATACTGTGACGACTCATTTTGATTATCATTCCATTGACTCTAATTTACTTAAGCTAGATATTTTAGGACACGATGATCCTACGATGATCCGTATGCTAGAGGATCTAACGGAGACAGATGCTACGGCGGTGCCCTTAGATGAACAGAGGGTCATGTCACTGTTTAAAAATACAGAAGCTTTGGGGATACAGCCCTCGGACATTGGTGGTTGTCCCCTTGGATGTTTGGGAATCCCGGAATTCGGCACGGATTTTATCATTCAGATGCTTCAGAATACAAAGCCTCAATCTTTTTCTGATCTGATACGAATTTCAGGTCTTGCTCATGGTACCGATGTGTGGCTGGGGAATGCGCAAATTTTGCTTGAAGAAGGAAAAACAACGATCTCTACAGCAATCTGTACACGTGATGATATTATGACCTATCTGATCCAGAAAAATCTGGAAAGTGAGCTGGCTTTTACAATTATGGAGAGTGTCCGAAAGGGCAATGGATTGAAGGAAGAATGGGAAAAGGAGATGAAGGCTCATGGTGTGCCGGACTGGTACATCTGGTCCTGTAAGAAGATAAAATATATGTTCCCGAAGGCTCACGCGGTGGCTTATGTTATGATGGCATACAGGATTGCTTGGTATAAACTCTATCAGCCGCTGGCCTATTACGCGGCTTACTTTTCAATTCGCGCCTCAGCGTTTTCCTATGAGTTGATGTGCATGGGAAAAGAACGTTTAAAATACTATATGGAGAAATATCAGAAGCGCTGGGATAAATTAACGAAAAAACAGCAGGATTCGTATAAAGATATGAAAATTGTGCAAGAAATGTATGCCCGTGGGTATGAGTTTGTCCCTGTGGACATATATGCAAGCAAGGCTCACAGGTTCCAGATAGTGAATGAGAAGCTGATGCCTGCATTGGATACGATTGAAGGTTTGGGAGATAAGGCGGCTGATGCCGTGTTTTTAGCTGCCAGAGAGGGAAAATTTCTGTCGAAGGATGACTTTAGAAATCGAACGAAGGTCAGTAAGAACGTCATTGACTTGATGAATGATCTAGGAATCTTAGACGATCTTCCGGAATCGAACCAGATTTCTATATTTGATTTTCAATGAAATAGAAAATACTTCAAATATGGAGGTAAGGGAGTATGAAAGAACATTCAAAATTGCGTTATCTGCAGAGGCTTTCGGAGTTGTATCCAACCATTGCAAAGGCGTCGACAGAAATTATTAACCTACAATCCATACTGAATCTTCCAAAAGGTACAGAACATTTTATTACAGATATCCACGGAGAATATGAAGCTTTTTCTCATGTGCTGAAGAATGGTTCCGGTGCTGTGAAAAAAAAGATAAACGATGTGTTCGGCCATACTTTAAGCACTGCCGATAAAAATGCATTGGCAACTCTGATCTATTATCCGAAGGAAAAGATGACTTTGATAGCTAAAAAGGAAAAGCATATGAATGATTGGTACCGAATTACTCTGTACCGTCTGATTGAGATTTGTAAGGCTGTAGCTTCCAAATATACCCGTTCTAAAGTACGGAAGGCTTTGCCGAAAGATTTTTCTTATGTCATAGAAGAGTTAATTACGGAAAAATCTGAGATCTTGGATAAAGAAGCTTATTACACCGCGATTATAGATACTATCATCAAGATTGGACGTGCAGAGGAATTTATCGTGGCTCTCAGCGAACTAATCCAACGTCTGGTTATCGACCATCTGCATATTCTGGGCGATATATATGACAGGGGGCCGGGACCGGACAGGATCATGAATAAATTGTTGAATTATCATACTTGGGACATTCAGTGGGGAAATCACGATATTTTGTGGATGGGTGCCGCTTCTGGACAGCTAGCATGTATTGCCACTGTTCTCAGAAATTGTGCGAGGTATGGCAATCTTGATATCCTGGAGGATGGATACGGTATTAATATGCTGCCATTGGCTACGCTAGCTTTGGATCTATATAAGAACGATCCCTGTATGTTGTTTAAGATCAAGGGGATGGGAAATTATAACAAGGCGGAGAATGAGCTGAATATGAAGATGCATAAAGCGATTACAATTATTCAGTTCAAGCTGGAAGGGCAGCTAATCTCCAGACGAAAAAGTTTTGGTATGGAAGAAAGGCGCCTGTTGGACAAAATTGACTATGAAAAAGGAACCATTCTTTTAAATGGAGAAACATATCAAATGCTGGACAGTCATTTCCCGACTATTGACCCGAAGAATCCCTATAAGCTGATTGAGATGGAAAAAAAAGTGATTAAAAGGCTTCAGTCAGCCTTTGAGCGGTGTGAGAAACTGCAGAAGCACATACAGCTGCTGTTGAATAAAGGGAGTCTTTACAAGGTATTCAATAATAATCTTCTATATCATGGCTGCTTGCCCATGGATGAAAATGGAAAATTCATAAAGGTCAATATATATGGGGAAAATTATTCTGGAAAAGCTTTGTATGATATTCTTGAGACATATGTTCGCAAGGCGTTTTTTTCCATGGATGATACGGAGAAGGAAAAGGGCAGGGATCTTCTTTGGTTTATCTGGAGCAATCGGAATTCTCCTTTGTTCGGAAAAGACAAAATGGCTACCTTTGAGCGGTATTTTCTGGCAAATCTGGCGACGCATATGGAGAAAAAAAATCCTTACTATTCCAAGCTAAATGATGAGAAGATTATGAATCGTATTCTCAGGGAATTTGGATTGAATAGTGACGGTCATATCATCAACGGACATGTGCCAGTACTTCAATGTGATGGAGAAAGTCCAGTGAAATGTGGCGGGAAGGTATTGGCTATTGATGGAGGATTTTCAAAAACTTATCAGTCAAAAACTGGGATTGCAGGTTATACGTTGATTTATAATTTTCATGGGATGGTGCTTGTGGCCCACAAGCCTTTTACCTCTACAGAGGAAGCAATTGCCAATGAAACGGATATTCATTCAGAACGCATAATGGTGGAAATGGCTCCCCATTGGATGCATGTGGGTGATACAGATAATGGAAGGGCGCTAAAGGAGCGGATTGAAGAATTGGAGGAACTGCTAGCGGCGTATCGGAGTAATATGCTTATTGAAAACCATGAAAAAAGATAGAGAAAGATTCCTCAAGGAAAAGAATCATCGTCGATTTTTCTTTTATTTTATTTGTATTTAAGCGTCAGCGAAATTCCTGTTAGAATTAAATACAACAGCGTGCAGCTCATGGTTTCTAGGATATCAACCATACTAGAAACAAGAAATAATTTTGGTAGTACAAAAAGGGTGTGCATATATTTTTTTGACTTCTTTGCTTTATAGAGGGATGGAGACATTAAGATGACAGATAGGACAAGATTCTGTCGTGTGTTTAGGTATTCAGGAGCCAGTTTATTTTGTATAAACGCAATCAGCATTGTGGTTGAACAGCCATTCATCATTTGTTTAAGCTCAATGGTTAAAGGTGGAGTGTAATCGGCATATAGATATAGAGTTTGTTTCCTTTCGAGCTCTTTCGCTTGATAAGATCAAATAATATATTTGTGCAGAGGCAATGATGAAGTTGTTTATATAATTTTTGCACCAATCGTTGAAATACCCACAAACGAATTTTATAATAATCTTAGTTTTTTGGAAAATTTAGCGATCAATAAATAAAATTGCATATGAAAATTTTAGATTTCGTCCACATTTGACTAATTTGAAAAATATAGAAAATCTGTCTAGATGGCAATCGCATAGTTGATGTTCATTAATAGAGAAAGTTATCTTTAAGAATGTCTTAACTGGTGGCCAGGTAGGCGGCATGGTTTTTATGTTCAGCCGATACCTGATATCAACAAGCTTTTCATACAATCTGATAATTTCAATAAGTTGGTTTGATTGATACGAAGTCTTTATTTAATAAAAAATTATTTTTTTATACTTTACTTAATGTGTCAATCATAAATAGGTAAAATAAAATCAATATTTTTAAATTTTTTGATTGACAGATTCCACGCAGAAAGATTAAGATAGACTTAGAAATAAATGTGTGGCTAAAACATAGTATGTGCTTAATTATTGATTGGTTTTTTATAGTGTTTAAAATATAGTTTTAATGAGTTGAATATCTGTAAGGAATGATACGTTCAAAAAGGTGTTATAAGATAGCAGTTGAATTTCTGCAGATTTCTATGAAATTATACAAAGGTATGAGTGAAGATTTCAATACATTAAAAATTCACTACATAATTCTAAGCGGGGGAGTCGGCATTAATATCTTTGTTGATGAAGGTGTGGTGAGAGTGAGAAAGTTTGTTATGAATGGTGGCGATTCCGTTAAGTATTTGGAAGAATTTTGGGATATGTTCAAAATAGATTGGATTTTTGTGCAGAGATGGGGACTATGATTTAAGTTAAACACTTGGCTGAATACATAAGATTTAGTATTTATGATTATGCTCAGATATTTTGCAATGGCACGTTGATTGATGTAGAACAACAGGATGCGGTTCACAAGTTTGTAGATTGTCTGGCAAATATTTTACGATAGATGAAATTTGTATCCATAACGATTAAGGTTAGCCAGTCAGCGCTAATAAGGAATGTTTGTTTCACTTATACGGAACGTTATGGGACATGCGTATTTCAAAGTTTGTTTTATGATATATATTGTTAAAAACATGTGAACAATTTATTCAAAATTATAGATTGAATGGGGGTGTTTTTCTGGTTGAGCTAACCGATGAATGACAATCATATAAGGAACATTATGCAAGCGAGATCTTGTGCAGTTTTGATAAGCCGGGAGCGTTGTCTATAATTAGGTTTCATTCATAAGGTTACGATTCTAATCTTTTTCAAACTTATCTATCGGTATTTTAGAAAAAGATTGTTTGAATAAGCATGTTTATGTGGCTATTAAAAAAATAAAAGATAGAGGAAGGTTTTAGGTAATGGATAAGGTAATAGGTAAAAAGAAAAAAAAAATGTATAGTGTAATGTCGTTCCGATATGGGATAACGAATGGAGTTGCTACTTTAATTACGACTATGGCTAGTACTTATTGGGCAATTTTTTTGACAGATGCAGTAGGGATGGAAGCTGCGGTAATGGCAGGAATATTATCTGTTACCAGCATTATAGATATGATTTCTGTACCTTTTATAGGGATTATTATGCAAAAAGCAAAATTTAAATCCGGGAAATTCAGGCCATGGCTGCTTTTTGGGGCTGTTACAGCGGCAGTATTTCGCTGGCTTTCCTTTTCTAATCCAGGGTTTACAGGAATAAGGCAAATATTTTGGTTTGGTGGAGCTTATATTTTGACGTATCTGGGTTATAACATTGCTTTTACGGCCTTTACGGGTTTTCTTCCGCTGATGGCTTCTGATCCGGATAATAGGCAAGCATATGCAGCGGCAAAAAATATCTGCAATTCAACGGGGAAATTTTTACTTTCTCTGTTTAGCCTATATTTGATCTCTTTGTTTGGACATGGCAATGCTACGATGGGATATTCGAGGCTGGCGCTTTTAATCGGAGTTTTGGTAATACTTGCACATTGGCAACTGTTCACAGCTACCAAAAAGATAGATGTTGTCGTTACGGAATCGAAAACAGCAGTGGGAGAAGTTCATAAGCCAGCGAAAGATGACTACAAGGTTTCTTTCTGGGAAATGAGCAAGTATGCAATATCAAAACCGTTTTTATTGTATGTAGTAGGTTCTGCTTGTAAATGCTCAACATATTTTCTTATTACCGCTTTAGCACCGTACTATTATGGCTATGTAATTGGAGCTGAGAGAATGCTGACCGTATATCTGTCTCTTGGAACATTCCTCATGATTGCCGGGTCTTTCATTACGCCTTATGTCAGCCGTTTGGTGAAAGGGGCAAAGGAGAGTTATATCCTAGGACTTGCATTTTATGCGGTTTGTTTGGGGCTGGCTTTTTGTGTTGCAACAAATGTTCTTGTATGTACATTGTTGATGAGTATTGGTTATGTGGGCTATTCGATTGCTCATGCAACGGAAATTACCGTATATTCTTCAATAGTGGATTATACTCAGTGGAAGACTGGAAAGGATCTGAAGCCTTTTATGATGTCACTCTTTAACTTAGGGATGAAAGTCGGAAAAACAGTGAGCAGTTTTGCACTGGGTTTAGGTTTGGTGCTTATGAAATTTAATAAAACTAATGTGACAAACAGTGCGATCTCAGGTATTTGTATTATGTTTAGTGCGCTTCCGAGTCTGATTCTAGTAGTGGGAGCTGTATTGATGATCTTTTTCCCTCTCACGGATGATAAGGTACGCAGCATGCAGGCGGAGATTAGAGAAAGAAAAGCGGAGCAGCAATAAAAAGCGATTGTTTGGAAATGAAATTTTTTGAGGATGAAGGTGGAATGGCGATGTACTTAAAGATTAAACTTTCGGTCTCAAAGGCGTTTGTTATAGCACTGGTAAGAAAAAAATCTTGTGTGCATAGCCAGACCATCGTTATTTTAAGTTTTTACGAGAATATTTTTTTACCTGTTCCGGTTGGGACATCGGAGGAGGTATCCGAAAGGTAACAAGGATATGTGTTGAGACTCATGTGGGCGTTCATGAAGATGGCAGAAAAAATTTAAAGTGTGCCCATTGTTGTCTAGGAGATGCATAGATAATGATTTGGCAGGAAATCGATTCATGAAACTTAGAAAGACAGAAGATTCTCAGTCAGACATTGATCACTGAACCTGAATTATTTGCCATATCTATCATACATAATAGTTTTTTGATCGAAATTTGAGAAAAAGGAGTCATACCATTGACTCATGAATTAGCAGAAGGCAGATAATAATTTTCGATAAACTAGCTGATTTGTTTATTGATAATGAAAATGAATAAAAATAAAATATGTTGAACATTTCTCATATCAAGAGAATTGGTGCTTATGATAATTGAATGAATTAGTGCTCATTTTTTTCTTAAAGGAAGGTGGGCAAGAGACAAGATGGACAGTGTTATTAACAAAAGGACAAACTGGAAAAGCTATAGACCGAAATGTGGAAGATTAATCTGAATTTTATAAGTAACCAAGCAGTATTTTTATTTGAAGGTATCAAGAAGCTAT
>JABUSY010000050.1 GCA_021442455.1 Lachnospiraceae bacterium
GTTTTCTTGACTTAAAACACCAAACAAGGTTGTAGATTTTGGGCAGCTAAATGTAACAACAGCTATTTCTTCATTTTTGTCTTAATTCATCGAAAAAAAACGTTTATAGCAGTATTTTAATTCTGCCATTTTCTTGTATAATCTTACGTTCCTTCAAAAGATGGCCAACTGCTCGCTTAAATGCCGATTTTGATAGACCAAGCTCCTGATTGATAATCTGAGGTGAAGCTTTATCATCAAATTGAAGCTCTCTTCCGCCGGCTGACGCCGCTTCCAAAATTTTTTTCGCATCTTCATCTGTCTGTAAATAGGCTTTTCGCTTTGTGGTCACGGTCAGCTTTCCGTCCTCCCGAACCGCTGTAACACGGAGTTTCAACTTTTGTCCCACTACGTAGCTTCCTTGAGCATCTTTTTTTGGAATCAAAGCCGAATATCGATCATTCACTGCAACAAATACGCCGAAGTTATCGCTAATTTCATAAACTCTTCCCTCTACTGAATCACCAATCACATACGAAGATTTTGTCTTCAAATAATGATATACCTTCATAGTGGCACAAAGCCTCTGGCTCCTGTCAATATAAAGAGCAACTAATACACTATCGCCTGGTTTTACTTTTTTAGTCTGCTCGCGGAAAGGAAGCAGCAGATCCTTTTCCAGCCCCCAGTCCAGGAACGCTCCGATTTTACTCACTTCCAATACCGGAAGCACAGCCACTTCTCCTAAATGCAGCTTCGGTTCACTAACTGTAGCGATTAAACGGCCTTTTGAACCTTTATACAGGAATACTTCAATTTCTGTACCTTCCTTTGCTTCTTTCGGCACCTGTCTGCTTGACAGCATTGCGCACTCCTTTTCTGATTTTTCTTCTGATTCAGCCAAATATATGGAAAATTTCACCTTTTTCACAATCCTCAGTAACTGTTTTTTCCCCAATTCTAACATATTGCCTCCATCCTTATGCTCTGAAGCCCCCGATAAATAAGGGGTTCTGTTTTGTATCTTTAACACGACCAGATAAATACCCTTTTGCATTCAGACAGTTTTGAATACATTCAGTCGCGCATCTTATATTCAAGCTTCAACCATCTCGTACGAAAACTTCAAAGAAGGCAGAAAAATTCTACATGCACATACTATCTCCATTGTTCACGTGATGATTCATATTCTTCGAATCTATAGGGGACTTACAGTTCATTCAGGTCCCCATTTTTATAAGTACCCATTTAGAGTTTGCTCTTGCAAGTCATATTTCGTCAACAGGTATTTCCATGGAATAATTGCTGTCTTTTATACAACTTCTAAAACCATACGCCAAACTACTAAGTTCTACCAAATTTCCAAGATCCATACCAAACGGCTTCCTTCATTTCTTTCAATTCCACGTTTACATTCTCAGCATAAAAATTTTTTATAATGTCAGTCTAACGGTAAAAAAGCTATTGCATTGTCTGCAATAGCCTTTATATTACTGGGCTACCTGGATTTGAACCAGGAAATGACGGGGTCAGAGTCCGTTGCCTTACCTTTTGGCGATAGCCCAATCCTCTACAATATAATATATTATACCTAAAGTTTTTTGAAATTGCAAGATCTTTTTGCATTTTTATATTGAAGTATCTCCTAATAGCTATGATATTAGTTTATTTTTCTTCCTTTAGATGACTTTTGTTCACTGTAACGACATACTAATAACGGAAATCTACTTTACTCTCCTCCTTTTGCTTCATACAGAAATAATATATCACCAAATTAAAAATGAACTTAATCTCTTTTTCTCCTAAGACAACTTGGAAATCATGAAAGCTTAGCTTGATCATCCATAATATAAAAAAATATATCCGATACTTTGCTTTTAATTGCCAGTATCCTGGCAACATAAAACGCTATCTCCATTGATTTGGAAGAAATATCTGATTGACAGCGTCACAATCCAAAAAGACACAATCAATTCTCAGAAATTGTGTAGAATCTCTTAATCAACTCCAACAAACTGGACAGCTTTTGGCAAAGTATACAAAATAACTACCATACACAATCAGGATGAGAATATATTCACACCAAAAATTAATCGAGTTATAATCGCAACATAAAATTTTATAGAAACAGGGAAAAGAGAAAATGGAATATTTCAACTAATTGATAAACCAAAATTATTCACTGCCAAAAAATTTTATATCTAAAAATTTGCTTTCTTGTGATTCCCCGTTCCTGTCTTTTCGGAAATGAGCAAAAATAACTTCTCAAGACTAAATCTGTCACCAAAATTTTTTTGAATACGATTCACCGATTTTATGTCCGTCAAAAAAAAATTCATGAAACCCGCGTACAAGAAAGACAAAATGGAACACCACACCCCTTATCTGATTCTTACCTAAGCAAATCGGTCATCAGCACAGCCTTTCCCCTATGTCTTCCACTATTCGTCCATACATATAGAACGTAATAAGGGCAGATAATACCTAAAGACTTATGCTTCTATCTTCGGTTTTATGATCCGTTAGCTAAAAAAGAAAGCCGTCACAGATATGTTTGAAAACCCTGTCATATCTGCTATGAAAAGAAATTTTAAAATACTACTATTTTATCAAGAAAAAAATACCTTCCTTGATATATTTTCACAATATACAATATGACTATGATAAAAAATGTATTTAAAAAATTATTATGGCCTACAAAAAACAGTAGCAGTATATCCGAAACTTTCATGCAAATCTGGATATATATTCAAAGAATCAGAATATAAACGAAAATACCTTTATTACTAATGCATCAGCAAATAATATTTTATCTTCAATTTCTGATTTTAAAAATGTCTTACTTTGTAAAATTAGAAACAACAAGATATCAATAGCCATAACTGTCAAGTAAGAAATCATTGGCTGATAATATTTTAACTTTACTTTTTTTACTCTGTCTCATACAAATATTTCTCTCTTTATCAAAATAGGAAATACGATACATGTAAATCAAAACTCATATTTCATATTTTTCAATTCTTGTTTTCATCATCGCATCTGTGTATGCTGTGCGCTTCTAAAATAAATTGTTTTCTCTGTTCTTTGCTGTATTTTTAAAATCCCGTATCATAATAATAAACCTTACTTTTTTCAAATAGCTTTCGCATATTCCTTGGTACAAAAGTGTTCCTTCATAGCCGTTATTAATGCAGAGTTGATATAAATCACTTTGATTTTATCTTTATAAAAGGCTAGGTGATTACTCCTTCTCCTGTCAAAATCTTCTAAATATTATGTTTCTTTTTAAAAGATGATGATAATATAATTTCATTACATCAAATCAATGTAATCCGATTGATCTTTAGCTTGATATTACTTTTCTACCCTTTGACCGCTCCTGATATTACTCCTTCTATTATATATTTCTGACAGAGTATATAGAAAATAACAATCGGTATAATTGCCAAAACAAGCACACCCATCATCGCGCCCATATCTATTGACCCATAACCACCTCTCAGATACTGAATCGCAACGGGAATTGTCTTATACTTTTTTAAATCTAGTATTAAATATGGCAATAAATAGTCATTCCATATCCACATAGCCTGCAGAATCGACACAGTTATGTACATTGGCTTCATCATTGGAAGCACTATTCTGAAAAAAATCTGTAACGGAGAGCAGCCATCAATCATAGCTGCTTCCTCTATTTCCAGCGGAATTGATTTTAGCAATCCTATAAACATAAATATGGTCACTCCGGAACCAAATCCCAAATATACAATGACAATCCCTAACGGACTGTTCAGCCGAAGGATATTGGACAGTTTCGATAACGGATACATCACCATCTGAAAAGGCACGATCATAGAAAACAGACAGAGTACATAAAAAATTTTAGTTCCTAGATTTTTCACCCGTATGATATACCAGGCAGCCATAGAACAACAGAACACAATAACGATAACAGAAGCTATTGTGATAAAAAAACTCCATCCAAGGGCCTGAAAAAAACCAGTTTTTTCTACTCCATTAATATAATTGTTTATTCCGAAAAACATTTCTGAAAACGGTATGGAAAATGGACTTTTACTGATATATGCTTTCTTTTTAAATGAATTTAGTAGAATCAATATAACAGGATATAAATACCCGATGGATATTATAAAAAACAACAAGTTTAAAAAAAAACTATACCTATTATTTTTTTTCTTTTCATTGTTCACTCAGTCACCTTCACTTCCTTAGATAAAGTGATCCTGTGCTGGATCAAAGCAATGGTTGCCACAAGAAGAAAAAACACAACAGCCTTCGCCTGACCAACCCCTTCATAACCAGGTCTACCATAAAAAGTGTTGTAAATATTCAATGCCAACATTTCTGACATCCTGGACGGCGCACCATGAGTCAAGGCCAGATTCTGGTCAAACAATTTCAAACCATTTGTTAGCGTCAGGAAAGTGCAAACATTAAATGCTGGCATCACCATCGGAATTACTACATGCCTTATTCTCTGCCAATAAGTTGCTCCATCTATTTTTGCAGCTTCCGTCAGTTCCCAAGGAATATTTTGGATTCCTGCAATATAAATGATCATCATATACCCAATCTGCTGCCAGCACAAAAGAAACACTAAACCCCAAAAGCCGTATTTACCAGAAGAGGTGAGCGTGCGGCCCACGAATGTCAGAAGTCCATTCAATAGCAATTGCCAGATATAACCGAGAATAATCCCACCGATCAAGTTCGGTATAAAAAAAACCGTCCGAAAAAAATTTTTTCCTCTAAGTTTTTTTGTCAATGCCAGTGCCACAAAAAACGCCAACACATTAATTAGCATCATAGTCACAATTGTAAATGAAACCGTATACCAAAAAGAATGTCGAAAAATAATATCCTCAAACAGCCTTGGATAATTAAAAAAACCTATCCAAACGGCATCAGTAATCGTTGTAAACTTACAAAACGAAAGATATATCCCGAGAATAAATGGTGCTAAAAAAATAACTGTAAATACAATCAACGTGGGAAGCAAAAAAATCGGAAAATACTTTTGAACTGACCGATTCATGATATCATGCTCTCCTCTCCGTAAACGGCTGTATATTCTGTCTTCCAGCCATCAACAAATGCGTGAACTACAGCATCCCAGGTTCCTGTTTTTTGGGCATACTCCAACAACGCACTTCCGACGCCATTTTCCCATTCCACAGATGGTATGGTGAGAAAGTTCCACGAGACCGGAAACTTGCCAGCTTGTATATACTCTTCGCTGATTTTTACTAGCGGGTTTTTCGGAAGATAATCTTCAAAAGTTTTAAACGGCGTGATAAAGCCCATCTCTTCAGAGATAACTTTTCTTCCTTTCTCACTCGTGATGCACCACTCCATAAAATCTAGAGTGGCCTGAATATCCTCTTCTGAAGCTTTTTTATTCACACACCAATAATATTCACATCCTGTACACAAACCTTGATCTTCTTCACCGTCAGCGCCAATATAGATTGGAAGCATTCCCAGATCCTCATCCGCAACAGAATTTCCCTTGATATCATTATAAGCCCAAGTACCATTTTGATAAAATGCTGCCTCTCCCAGAGCAAATTCAAAAGCCGCATCCTCTCCGGTTTTAGAAGAAAGCATGAAAGGATCTGTAGTAGAATCCTGAATATAAAGATCAAAAATCTGTTTATAATTATTCAGATAAGTTCCCTGGATAGCGTCTGTAGAAGTAATACCTTTATCTTTATATTCATAATATATTGGCAAATTAGCCAAATGAATTTTATATCTCCAATCAGAAGAAGGATCCATACCAGCAGAAGTAAATGCACCACGTACGCCAAGCTCATTCTTATGCTCCTGAATGCCATTAGCCACTTTTTTTAAAGTAGAAAAATTATTCAACTCACTAATAGAATGGATCTCGGCATCAGGAAGCTTAAAATATCGATTCAGAATTTTTTTGTTATAGATAATACCGTAAGTTTCAATAACATATGCAATACCTACTACCTTATTTTTTTCTTTCAAGACATAATCATCACTTTTCACATGTTTGTATACAGCGCTATCAGATAGGTCATAACAGTAGTCTTTTTCAGAAAATAATCCTAGCGGTCCTTTTACCTGAAACATTGTAGGAGCTTCATTCTTTGCCATCTCAGATTTAAGAGTAGACTCATAGGTACCGGAAGCCGCTGTTTCTACCTCGACTTTCACTCCAGTCTCTTTCGTATATCCAGCAGCTAATTCCTTCCACTGTTCTGCTTGTTCTGGTTTAAAATTCAAATAATATACTTTTCCAGTCTTTTTATGATTCCCCCAAAAACTGTTTTTGTTTTTTTTCCTATTACCACACCCGGAAAACACGGAAATTACCGTCACTCCTGCCAATAACAGAGCAATCAAACGATTTCTTTTCTGTGTCTTTTTTTTCATAATACTACCTCTTTTTTTTCGTCAAAATCCGATCATAAACATATTATAAATCAACAATCTTTGTACTTATCTGCATTCTATAGTAATCTATAGCAAAATACATAAAATACCTGCATATACTTTAGAAAAGCAGAAAAATAACTATACTAGGAATAACTATTTATATATTCATATTATAATCAATAAAATGCATTATTTTCTATACTATTTGATAACTATATGAGAATTATATAGCTATCCCATAATTTCGTCAAGTATATATCAATGATTTTTTCTGATACAGACTACTATAAAATGCAGACGAGTGCAAAAACTATCTATACAGCGTGTTCGAATTTTAACGAAAATACAAAACATCATCTCTCCCATAACATAAAAGCAATTGTTACTGTAAAATACGAACACATGACACCTGCTATGGAACAACATCCATGACAACCGATCGTGAATTTTTCCTCACTAGATAAAAAATCATATCAACCTACTACAGATCTGATCTTGTCATAGTTCGGATTAAATATTTCTTCCTTATATCTCTCTTAAGTGTAAATTATGTGATCTTCATTTAAAAATCCTAGTCACTACAGAGAAAACAGGTTAAAGGAACAAATTTTCAATTAAATTTTTTATAAGCATAGTATAGCCACAATCGACATATTCTGTATTCTTGAATATCCACGGCCGTTGATGGCATGCTTTTCTATCAAATTAGGAGAGTTGTTGAAAATGTTTCTATAGAATGGATCTGTTATCCAAGTCATGGAAGTCCTTGATATTACCATCCTATCACAAAAATGCATGACAACCATATCATAGAAAGAAATTACAATGGGTAATGTTATACAAATTCTTCACGGAAATTATATTCCACTGAACAAAATCATTCTGAAATTTGTAATCTTTCTGGATATCTCACTAACCATAGGGGAACCGTTACCAGAAATCACAGGCCTTGGAAATGAAGTCGTTTTAAGCTATTGTCAACACCTCATTTATTAGGATTTACTCTCCCTTCATGGTAACGCTTGCCACAGCTACGGCCCATCCTTCCCTGTACTCTTTACTGGTAACTGACATTACTAAATGAAAATCACACTCATTTTTTCCTGTTTATCATCTGTCCCTGCGCCGTGATGTTAACGTACATCTCTTTCCTTCCTTTCTAAGCTGAGATTCTGTTCTCAATGCGAAATTCTGTTCAAATGAAAGATTTTTTATTTTTTTTCTAGAATGCTAGGAATAATATAAAAGTCTTCGTAATTTGGATACAACAATAATTATCACTCACAGTATCGTTACAATAACTCAAAACAAATAGCTTCCTATCACTGCCACGGACTTTTGCAAAAAATTCGCTGGAAAAAGCATTATGATACGCTTGCCAGAGAGTAAAATACTGTATAGTAACAGTATAGCTGTTAGAACTAGTTACATGAATCTTCCCGTGAATGGAAACTACACATAATCTGCTCTAACTCGTACTTTTTATTTATTCACATACAAAAGTCGCGCTGACTTTTGGTGCTAACGTCGCGATCCGATTCATCAATATATTACAGTTATAAATAATATTCCAACTCGTCTCTTGGAATTTTTTTAATGACCACTCAAGAGTATCTTTTCGTTATACATCCTCTTTACATAGTTCTGGAACAATACACGAGTCCAAAAGAGCTTCCAGGGGCGCTCATATTCCAGATTTCAATCAATCTCATATAAAGTTTGTATAGAGAAGATCAACGTCTCCATCAGAGTCAAGATGGCAACGCTTTTCTTTCATTTTACTTATTAAATCTTCTATTGGTGAATTACGCCGAATCTCTGATCTGCCTCGATCACAACAATTCTACAGACCCAGGTCTTTGTCTGATTTTACTCCTGGCCTTCAAGCCTATTCAATTTTAGCTTCTTAATATCATCCTAACCGCATATTTTTACAAACACATTATCCATCCGCCTATCATGAATATACAGACTGCTTCCCCTTGTTTATCTCTACCTTGTAAATTTTCTAGTAAATATCTCACTCAAGATTGTTATTCACAGCAAAATTTCCTACAAACAGTTCCTCAAAACTCTAATGGTTACTGTATTTGGATTTTTCCTTGTTATCTTCTTATCTTCTTTTTTCCAAAATATCTGTCTACGTTATTAGAACTTTTACATAGGATAAAACCTCTTCTAACATTTCCAAAGATCATCAAAACTTTACCAGAATGTTAAATTTTGTTCGCATTTTCACTGTAGTACGTATTGAGTCCATCATTCTGAAAATCCTCAGCTCAACCCGCTCTACACCTCATAGAAAAAATACAACAACAAAACTATCCGCTAATTGACCCGCTTTTACGAACTCAGATCCTTCACAAATATGGAAAATTGATTTATTGGTCTGACAGATTTCACTGTCACAGAATGCTATCTTTAGATCTCACATCTTCAACAGGCAAAGTACCATTCTCATAACAGTTCGGACGATTAACTGCATAGGCTAACTTTTTGAGGGGAGAAGAAAACTGCTTACCTTCTTTCACTTCATCATAGATTCCCGCTATTTGTCAAACAGTATCTCAATTCTCTCTAAAATCCTTTCAGGCTTATCCAGAAAGATCTTTTTGCTACTTGGGAAAATAATTAAGAAACGTAATTCATCAACCACTGAAAACATTCTTGCTCATCTTTGTCGATTACTTCTGTTGCGAGATAAGATGGTTATTTTACCTAAATTTTTAAGAATTACTCAAAAAATTTTTATCTGAACGCAGCATTTATAGCTAAATAATTCCAGTTTCAATATTCTGTCATTTTTCAGAATTCCGAACACGAAAGATGGGAAAATAGTCTATACCTCTCCTTACGAGGTTAATGACACTCACATCTTTCGCTTCACTAATTCCTGTATAACATACATTCTCTTTGATTAACAGATTTTTCGATAAATATATCTGACATCAATTAAATTCCTAGCTAAATACAGTAAAAATTTCCAGTCATAAAAACGGCAATCTTCATACAGCCTCTGATTTCCTTGACTGCTTCTCTCCTTTATTATTATAACAAGTCATAGCACTATCCGTATTTCCCTGACAAATCATCTCTAGGGCAGAAACGACCTTCTCCATCGATTCATTTACCTTTTCTCTTATCTCTCGCCTAAAGGGTGACAAAACATAATCGGACAAATCCCACTTCTGCGGCTTCTCGCCGATGCCAATCCGGATACGGGTAAAGCTATCAGTACCCAGATTGCTAATGATATTCTTCATCCCATTATGTCCTCCGGCGCTTCCTTGCTTACGGATCCGGATTAATCCAGGCTTCAGGTTAATATCATCATAAATCACCACCAGCTCCCGCTCCGGATTAATCTTATAATAATCTACAAGAGCCTTGACCGCTTCACCGCTGAAATTCATATATGTCATAGGCTTCGCCAGAAGCACCCTCTCTCCCGCGATCATCCCGTTACCATACATTGCTTTCAGACTGATTTCAGACAAAAGAATCTGATACTCGTTCATCAAATAATCAATAATGTCAAAACCTACATTGTGTTTTGTCCCGTTAAATTTTCTTCCGAAATTTCCCAATCCTACAATAAGATACATACACGATCTCCTAAATATACTCTAGAAAATACTCTATTTCATAACCAAAAATCACAAACACTTAAAATACATCCGCTCAAACTCTAGCGGTTATATGCTTGTTATAGACTTTTTCTAAAAAACAGGTCCTGCTTTATGATCAACTGAAACATATTTGTCATCCATAACGATTACTGTCCAGTTCCAATTTTACAGATATAACTTAGCCTCATCTGCACAACTCCATCTCTTTCATCTTCTACACACTTCACAAAAGAACAAAGAATCAGATTCTAGAATCACCCGATCCCAAGAATATTGTTTCCAAAATACTTTCAATTTCTTCAGCGTAAAATATTTTAAATTCCTTCACAGAAAGCAACGCCATAACTATAAGAACTATTCTCTCATTATATTCAATCTTTCCTTCTATTATAATCTTCCGACTTTCAAAATTGAGTATCATAAAAAATCACACAGATTCATTATCCTTGATCATAACCATAAGTATACCTTTTTCTACTAGTAGACGTTGCACATCTTTCTTTGTAATGACCATCACAGAAGTATTCTCAATAAAAAATTTATTGAATACCCTGATGAAAAGTTCTTCTGACTCATCCAGGAAACCGATATTTTCTGAATATTTTATCCAGTACTTCCGGAAATGAGCTGTCCAAAAACTCAGAACTACTTCAACCTGAACTTTTAGTGTTCTCAACAATCAAGAATAAACTGCTAAAAATCTTTCGCTATTTTCCGTTCAAATATCCCAGCCTTTGCCACAAAACATAATCGCTCATTTAGAAATTATGCTTTGTTAAGCTCAAGTAGATTTAGTTTAGTAATTACTGCAATATGCATATAGATATAAAATTAATCCATATCACGGACTGTCATAACTACCTTATGAACAGTTTTTTCTGAGAAGATTGTATAAACAATACCATGCAGGCGAACAAGCACACTTCAAAGTATTTGCATCTTTCCCTGTTAATTCGTCAAAATATCCCACCATCGCTTCTACAAAACAGCACATACTTTTCCGTTTTAGTATTTTATGAACAATACTTTCCCTAAGAATTGCCAACATAAACAATTGTCCAAAATCATCTTGTCACAAACCAATTACAGAGATATTACAACTATATTCCGACTATTCCTTCACGTATATCGGCTTCACTTAGCACTATATCAACTTCCCGTCTATTGCCTTTTTCATTCCCTTTACTTGATGCGAAGGACTATGCCATACAAATCATCGTCAAAAAATCAAAAATCATTCTTTCTCCCATGCTAATAAACTCATGATTTAATCATGATAATGTACCTCCTCTTCTTCGCTAAAACTTCTTTAAGACTTTGTCTTTGGTCAATTTTCAATATAACCACAGTACTGGCTTTTTTTCGCCTGATAAGTCTCCCATCAAAGAATAGCAGATACATTCCTAAATTTATTTCCAAGATCTCAACAGCAGCATTTTCCAAAAATGCTCCATAAATACCTATTTCACAATCAGCATCACATTTAACCACCACTTTAGTAGACCTGTTAAAAGTATCTTAATCAAGATTGGTCTTTTTGGAACTACGTAAAGCATAAAGTTAATGACAATTTCTATAATAGGAACAAAAATAAAAATCTTTGCTTCTCTTGAGTTTCTTCGTAGCCTCACGCCTCATCGAATTATAACACTCTTTCTACCTAATAAAATCCAAAATTAGTCACGAAAAAATCATTATCTTCTGCACTGAACTATCTTCAACTCTAACTCAGATGGATATACTAATACATCCATCTGATGTCCCTGATGAACTTTGATTATTTCCGTTCATGTAAATTTCTTCATTTAATCACATCCTTATTCATATTCATATTATTAAGAAGCAATTTCCCTGCTGTTAGCAGAATGATAATTGCTATTTACTCTCAAGATTTCTTATTTTTTTGCTTTTTCTTCTTTTTCTCACAATTTTGATCTTGCTTCTTCGGTCCTTCAGAAAAATATACTTCATTCAATAAATAAATAATTAAAGAAATCTCCTGCATTGCAGTCACTTCTATAAAAATTATCAAAATCGAATAAAAGAACCCTTTATAGAATTCGTAATGAGCATATTTTTAGTCTTACATACTTACCCTCCATCTCATATTACAGTAAGAACTTGGATATAATAGCCAACAAATATATATCCATTCCGACAACATTAACCGAGAAGACTACATGCACAGGTGTCTTGATGACATTCCAGTTTTTGAGGAAAATAAATATGATACTAACAAATAGTTCAATATCATCACCACCACCAGAAATCCTAAGAAAAAATGCTGCGCCGAGGTAAATTCCTCGCAATTGAGGTAACCAATGCCACTGCTAGCCTATAAAACAACATCGAAAGAAAACAATCGAATAGCATAAACAAATTGATTTAATGATAGATTTGTTTTGAGATATTTTTTAGTAAATGCTGATGTATCTGCAGAACGACGAAGAAATTAGAAGCGAAGCCCAAAATAACAACAAACGAGCAGAAAAAAGTTCCAAATAATATAGTCCACCGGATTAGCTGCTTTGTCCCTTATAAAAATTTGCAAACCTATATAAAAAAAAGTATCCAATTCAATGTTCTTTTCGTTATTGCAAACAGTGCTTTCCATGCGCCTTCAGGGACTCGAACCCTGGACAAATAGATTAAGAGTCTACTGCTCTACCAACTGAGCTA
>JABUSY010000003.1 GCA_021442455.1 Lachnospiraceae bacterium
CTAGGTGAGTTTTTAATAACAGTATTTATGAAAGAACTATATCGTAAAAAAGGGAAATTGTAAATTTTTAGAAACTATATGAAAAAATGAAAAAGATCATCAATTAGAAGGAGGTAAAAATAAATCATATTTGGGCAAATAACTTTCCATATTTGTTCTAACTTTAACAGGCGCAGAATCACATAGATCACCTTTTTTTAAAGCATAGTCCCCTATGGACTTCCTTGTTTTTTTAATCACTGAGCGTCAAAAAAATTTTCTTTCTGTCGTTCTTCAGATGTATGTTAACTTCACAGACCTCTATATTTTCAATGCCTCCTTCCCGTTCTGAAACCTTCTTCATGGATTTTTCCCTCTGGACATTTGACACCGTGATATTCTGCTGAGTCGACGTATCATAATTGAAGATAGTTGCATATTTGGTGATGAAATTTTTTACAGCCAAAACTCTATCAGCATCGCGCAATGCAGATCATAATTATGAAGAAACACTTTTTAGTGTTGATGTTTGCATAAAGCTCTAACCTGCTCTAGAAATATACATTTACTGGCTTTAGCGTCCAACTAGGAACAAAAAATTTTGATCTAAGTTAACACAGTCAAACCGGTATATAACATTCTATAAGACATATATGATCAAATAGGGTAGTGAACCTTTCTCCTAGCAGACTTCTACCAATACTACTACTACTTACAGTCGCCCTCATACCCATAGCTGAAATACACTGCACCGCGATTGTTCCATAGCTGTAACTTAGCCTTTTTCATTTGCCTAAGCTGAATCCTCTGTTTGTCTTATCTTATCTGTTAAGCTAACCAGCGCGACTAGCAATATCCACATTTTCAAAATGATAAATCACTTTATTTTTTGGCATATCTTTCAGGTATTTCATTCTAGTATTTTTAGATACCAACACAGACATAATTTTATGGCAATACTTTAAGCGTAATCACTTTTCCTCTAAGGTTACTGGGAGCAAAACTGTGCTATTGCCGGCGTGTTTTTGGCACTAACCACTTTCATCACTGTAACCTCTGTGCAACTAACAGTGAATATATGTGATGCCAATTTTTTGAAAGTGCCAAATATATTTCCCACAGTTCTTCCATCTGCATGGCGATAATCTTTCCGACTTTTTTCCATAACTGGTAGAGCAACATTCTCGCCATCTTGCTCTGGATGTCATACAGAACTACTATATTTTCGAAAATCGGGCCATTTCACTAGCAACCATTCTGATTTCATCTGCTTCCAAAGATTCTCAAATCTGTCAACATCACGTCCACGAAAACAAGGGAATAAAGATTCTTCAATTATTAGCTTTAGCATAAGATATCTGTATGCAATGATAACACATTCAAGGCCGTATAAAATCCTGGATGATTTATTTCTACATTTACCACTACCAGATTAATCCCTTTAGGTACGGCATAGATTTTTCTAAATCCTTAAAATATCCTTAAAATCTTTGTACTCATTTTTTCGTTTTTGAATCATACATGTAAAGGTAAACATCACAACGCATTCCAGCGGCTGAGACGCTAATCTACATATAACTGCAGTTGATGTGCATACTTTTTTCAATCAAGTCAAACGATAAAATTGTTACAATTTTTTATTTTCATATTTTGTAATGTTATTCTTCATATATTCATACATGTAGTTTCTCGCCTGTTCCACATCGTCCCTTTCAATAGTTTGTAAAATCTGTTCTTTCTAATGACTTCCATTGCAATATCCGAAGGTCTTACGGTTAAGTATTTTGCTTTTTTATTCTCCTAAAACATTGTATTTAAACTCTTTTCCCAACTAATATTTTCCGCCACGAATTTTTCGATAACTCTGTGACTTTCAACCATAATTATTCAATATTTTTTCAGCTTCTTCACTACTAGTTTTAAGTTTTGGTTAAATGTCTCCAAATAAATAATATGCTGTACTTTCCATAATCATGATCACTTGTCAACACGCCAATTTCCGCAAAATGCCTGACTGTCTCACGAAAGCTAAAACAGCTAACACCAAGTTCGCCGACAAGTTCATTCTCTAAAAATCTTCTCTTCCACCTTCCTAATTCTTTAATCAATATTGTACTTCATGTATGCAATGATTCTAATGCATTATGTTACTCCAAGCTCTGTATTCCACTTAATCTTATCTAACAACCGATAAGTTAAAATACTCGTGATAGTTTCAATTGTTAATACATTGAATCAATGTTTTTTCACAAAAACAAAATTTTTCTTGATATTTTCCCCTGACTTTTTATTTGCTTTGCGAAACAATACACGCTCTTTCCCCTATCTCTCCAAGAGCATGACTTACAAAGTATCATCTTTCGAGTGCACTATCAGCTGTTGATACACTTCACGCTTCGTACAACACCGATTCTTTGCTACCTGTTTCATTGCTTTCTTTTGATCAAATCCTTGATTAATATAGTATACCATCTGTTGCTCCAGTGTCATTGCTTTCCAGATTTCCTGCTTTTCTCTACTGTTTTTTCTAGATTTTCCTTCTAAAACCAATACATATTCCCCCTTTGGTATCTCTTTCTGATAATGAACACAAGCTTCAGCCAATGTCGTCCGAAAAACTGTCTCATATCTTTTCGTCATCTCCCTACAGACTATAAGCTTCCGTGTTCCCCCCAGAACCTTTCTTAACTCTTTTAATGTTCTGTACAGACGGTGAGGAGCCTCATATAGGACGATGGTCCTGCTTTCTTCTTTTAGCTCTTCGATCACTTTTTTCCTTTGTTTTTTAGCAGAAGGAAGAAAAGCTTCAAACGAAAATCTTCTGGTAGGCAAACCTGATAGAGTAAGCGCTGTGACGCAAGCCACAGCTCCAGGCAAAACGCTTACTTCTATGCCAGCTTCCCAGGCCAAGGCCACCAGTTCTTCCCCTGGATCGGATATTCCCGGAGTACCAGCATCAGTAATAAGAGCGATATTCATCCCTTGTTTCAGCTTATCTACAAATTTCCGTCCTTTGGACATTTTATTATATTCATGATAGCTGGTCATCGGCGTATGTATGTCAAAATGATTCAGTAACTTGACACTGTGTCGGGTATCTTCCGCTGCGATCAAATCTACTTCTTTTAACATTCTCACCACCCGGAAAGTGATATCTTCCAAATTTCCAATCGGCGTGGCGCACATATATAATTTCCCTGCCATCGCTTCTCCCTTTTTCGCTATATCAGCGCTCATTTTCGTAAATGCTCAAATCTCATTGCAGAATGACTGATAAGCCAAATAAATTTTTCTCTTCCACATTATCGTTTTCAGTACTAAATTTTCAAGCACACCCCCCTCATGTTTGGTAATCGTTTTTTGGATTCACTTGCCCATGACTACCCGTCATATATTGCTGACAGTCGTACCAAAAACAATCGATTCAAAGAGGATCTCCGACTTCTTTCTTCTTGTGACAATATGGATTCTTCTTAGTAAATACTTATAAATAAACCACGCTTTTTCCAGCCCTTTCTCCACTTTTCTCCTGAATCTCTAAGCCGGCAAAGGATATTTTTTCCGTCTTTACTGCCAAAAGGATTACTATCTGAATCAACAGACATCACCTTATTGTTTTACTCTGCGATAAAAGACAGCATGAAACTCATAGCAAAAGCCTTCTTCTGACTGGATATCCGTTCTAAAGATCGTCCAGCTCCTCATTTTCCCGAATCACTTCCAGCATACGGCCTTTTCTCCTTTCTATTTATTGTTTTTCTTTATTTTTTTTCAGTTCCTTAGGAGTTCGTTTTTTGGTTTTGTCCTTGTTTTTTTGTTGTTTCTGATGGCACGGTATCATCTTCAGTTCTTCTATACGGTATTCACGGATCTCTTTTTCATCATTCACTTCCACAAGTATCTTTACCGTCTGTCTGAGTACACTAACGCTCTGGACCTTTCCCTTCAACCCTTCCGGCGTTATGACTATATCTTCGTTATTAGGCATCGTTTTGTTTAAATAGGCTGCCTGCTCGTTCTGCAGACAGCACATCAAGCGTCCGCAATTACCAGAAATTTTCGTCGAATTCAAAGACAGATGCTGGTCCTTAGCCATTTTAATCGACACCGACGCGAAATCCGACAAATACGTATAGCAGCAAAATGATCGGCCACAAATTCCAATGCCACCAAGAATCTTCGTCTTATCCCTAACACCTATCTGTCGCAGTTCAATTCTTGTCTTCAACACTGCTGCCAGATCCTTCACTAATTCTCTGAAATCCACCCGCCCATCCGCGGTAAAATGAAAAAGCATCTTGCTGTTGTCAAAGATATATTCTGCATTAATCAGCTTCATATCCAACTTCCGCTCTGCAATCTTCTTCAGACAGATCTGAAAGGCTTCTTTTTCTTTTCTTCTGTTGTTTTCTTCTTTGGACCTATCTCTCGACGTCGCAACGCGAATAATTTTTTTCAGCGGCTGCATGATATTGGACTCTTCCACCTCTTTCGGCCCCAGAACCACCATAGCATATTCCACGCCTCTGGAAGTTTCAACAATTACAGAATCTCCCATTTTAATATTCAGCGATTTTTGTTCAAAATAATATAGCTTGTCCATGTTCCGACATCTTACTCCAATTATTTTTATCATGTCTAATTCTCCCTAATTTTCAGGAACAGAAGTTCCATTACAAGATCAAAATTTACATTGGAACGGAGTCGGCTATCTGCCATATGGATGGCGTCAATGATCTTCTCCAACCCCTCATAGGAGCTAACAGACGCTCGTGCCTTAATATAATTAACTTCCTTTTTGAAGAGAAGATTATCCACTTCCTTAGTTGCTTTAAAAACTAGTACATCCCTGAACCACATAATGAACAATTCCAAATAATCATATATCTTCTGTTTTTCCGTAGATATAATTTGAATTGCATCCATAAACTCATAAATTTCCAGCTCCCTAGAATGCTTCAGGATTCGGAGCGCATTCTTTGTTAGCTTTATAAATTCAGCAGAATTAGCTATCTGCTGAGCCTTACCGACATTTCCATTTGCGAAAGAAACTTGTCCCTCTGCCTGAAAGTCCGGAATGTGCATTTTGTTCATCAAATAATCCTTCACCAAATGGTCCTTCACTGGCTTTAGGCTAAAAATCACACATCTGGAAGTGATAGTCAGCAGCAACGCATCCGGATTGTCCACCAAAAGCATGATAATCACATAAACCGGAGGCTCTTCTAACGTCTTCAAAAGAGCGTTCTGGGCCTGAAATGTTAGCTTGTCGGCACTATTTACAATATAAATCTTATAAGGACTTTCATACGGCTTGATGCCTACATCGTTGATCAGCTGCTCCCGAATATCGTCGATTCCAATGAAATTTAACTTCTCATGAGTTATGTTTATGATATCAGGATGATTCTTATTCAGAGCTTTTTTACAGGATATACACTTCATACAAGACCCAATTCCATGTTCCTTACACTGCAACGTCATAGCAAACAAAGATGCCAGCATCTTCTTACCAGATCTATGTTCTCCGCCAAATATATAGGCATGGGATACCTTTCCTAAACGGATTGCATGCTGAAAAGTAGAGATAATTTCCTCATGTCCCACTACGCTATCAAAACCTGTTACTCTCCTTTGCTTCAACATTCAATCACCTTCCCAGTAAGTTGATACAATACAGTATAACATAATTTTCAACAAGATACAGCCGTTTTTTGTATGAAACGTCGAAAGAAATATCCAAACGAAAAACAACAGAAATCAAGTTGCTTCTATACATATCTCTGAAAGATAAGAAATGCATCCGGAAAATGTATTACCTCAAAGCTTATTACTTTCTGCTCCGTAAGAATGGAATTTGCAAATACCGATTTTGGTCGATTTGGAAAAACTCTGCAAAAAATCATGCTAAAACTGGAAAATATAGAAAAAATTTCTTTACTTGTGACACTGTAACACCTATCCAAAGCGCTGAAGAACCGGATACCTCTACACAGTTTCAATGTATCCAAGCCTGTTAATTCCCTGAAATGACAATCGCAGAGATCGCATCCTCCGAAGAAGTACATGCATCCTTCATAATTAGTTCTATCTGTAGTGCATTTGAATCATATAGAACTATGAATAATGAACATACAAATCACTATCTGTAACAGCGGACGCACTAGCACTTTTATGAAGAAAATTGCAAAAAACAACTATATCACGAAAATTCATTTTAGCGAGACCAATAGGAGACTATGAACAAAGTTTATACTGATCAAATTAACCATCACAAATACAAATAATATAAATGACAATACAAATTGAAAACTCTTTTTTAGCCATCCATGTGTTTTTCCATTCAACAATGAATCGTGTATTCTTCTAGACTTTCATTTTTTTAATTGTACAATTTTCATATATTTTAGAAGTTGTAGTTTCAGATTCAAAAAAATTTTTATCTATTCTTAAAAAAATATTTACATTGGACACAATCGTTGTATGCAAGATCTGATAGCCTTTGTTTCTTCGTATATGCATCGCATGATCTATCTCCGAAATCAAATAAGACATTACTTCAAACATCACTTTCGTATTTACCAAAACTTAAACTCTTTCCTCGTCCAAATATCTAGCAGCTCTACAATGTTACGCTCACATAAAATAATTTTTTAATTGTCCGAAACATACAACAATACCTGCACCGATTTAGATCATCGAGGAAAACTCAATGTAAACAATAGAATATTCATACTAACTCAATATTTACATATTATCTTTTTTCCCATAGCGTGCTTCGTCTACAACGATAGTTTGAGCTGTCTCAGTAAAAACAGCCTGCACTTTTCGGAATTCTTTGGAAAGTAAGATATCTACAACGATTTCCCCATCTTGTTTCTGAAAGAACAAATTTTATTCCCAGACTTTAAGCCAAATCACTGCTAAATTTCAACCTACACAATACCTCGAGCATTTACAGAAATTTTTCCAAATTCTATTTTTCTATATATTAAACTCTAAAGAAATCTTGCAGCGACATATAAATATAATTAGTATATCTTGAAGAGAAAAAATCTACCTGACTATAAATAATTTATGAATTTTTATAAATCTGATTAAATAGTCCTTTACAAAACATATCTGATAGCTCTATAAAACAATATCCCCCCTCACCAAGCAATTTGAAGCCATATATATGCCTTGATTTCCTTAAGGCATTGTGACAATTTCCCATTGTTCAGAAACCTATATTTGATACCTGCAGCCTGGATTTTTTTTTCTGAAAAGTCCTCGCAGTCCGCCAGGTACCGGCGGCACATTTCTGCGTATTTTGGTTCCGGCTGTTTTTCTTCTCTTTGAATAGCTCGTTTCAGGCGGATGCTATCTTCTGTTTCAATATACAGCGGACAAACCTTATCTTCACCGAAGTATTCTTTTATCTTTTCGTAGGATTTTAATGTTCCTATTCCAAGATAATCTTGGCTATTCAGACGAAACTGGCCTTCGTCTGCCGTAAAGTAATACCATGGGCCATAAACTGTGTCATATACCCGTTCCTCTATCAGCTTGCCCGATAGCCGAAGATGGGCCAGCTTCAGTTCATCGGTAAAATAATATGCCCGACCATTCTGCTCTCCACTACGCATTGGCCTAGTAGTATAAAGAATAATCTGCACAAGTTTCAAATCTTTTTCAGCCAGCAGTGATTCGTAAATATAATTTTTGCCAGATGCACTCTTTCCTATAATATAAAATATTCTGCCCATACTCACTTTTTTCTTTCTTAAACTACTTATATGCGAAATGCATTGCATGTCCGCACAAATAGTCTGATACTTATAAACGTTAATGACATTTCTTTAACCAACAGTAAATCGCATAAATCATAACAAACAGGTGAAGCCCTAACACAAGAACAACACCATCTCAAGTGAAAACCTCATCACAGTACATACGATCAGGAAAACACTGAAAATATCTTTCTTCAACGCATACTCGTTTTTTTGTCTCTATCTCATGACCTCCAAAGTTTTCTTAAGCATTCCGGTACTTAAATATATTGTCAACTCTTTGGCTGAATATCTCGCAGCAAAATACTGATTAAACCAAGAATTACCTGCACAAAATTACTAAAAATCAGCAAATAATACTCAGCATAGAGAAACCTTTAGCCAGTATCTATGTGCCGGCGGTGATCATAATTTGTGATGTTTCCTTCTCATACTCATAAATGAATATTGCTTCAATAGTTCCTGTGGAAATAGCGGTCGATTTTTAAATCAAAAAGATTGTAACAACTATTTTCAAAAACTCGATCGTCTTCTAGATCACTCCCAACACCACTGTCAACTTTTCCTTTTTGATTATCTTATCTCCTTCAACCGAGTTCTTCAAAGCTGCACCACCTCAAAAAAGAAAAGTGACTGTCTCTAAATAAAATAGATGATAAAAAAACTATAGATCTTATAGTTTAAATATGAAGCATATTGCCAATTAGAATTTTCAAACCATGATTATAGTTTCTGCAAGCTTTTCCCTCCTGTGCTAAAATAAAACACTACTGCATACCTGTTCTACTCTTCCTGGAAATTCCAAGCATCCACACTGATCACGTGAAAATGTACTAGATGCAATGTTTTTGCCACATGAATAAATCACGCATTCATAAAATTTTGTAAATTTCCGGATAACCAAACATTTGGCAGACCTGGAGTTCCCATATAATAACATTCATCATATTTCCTTTCCATAGTAGTTATAAAGAAGTTTTAGATATCGTCATACACAAAAATCACAATATTTTTATTTTCCAGTCGCTTTTTATTGGTATGATGTCTCTGAATATATATCTGTTTTACCTTATAACTGAATATTAACCAGCGAGGTCTGTGACGAAAGTGATATCGCTTTCAAAACTAGGAAAGGAATAATTTCAACATATAGGTATGATGTGCTATGAATGAAGCATTTGCAAGCACCCGATCCTTCCTTTTCGACGTATACGCCTAAAATGCTAGCGTCTACAGGCCTTTAGAATCTTCATTGGTCTATCTAAGCACCATTGATACGTCCACGAAACGATTATACTTCTCTGTCATTTTCATATCAATATTTAGTAATTTTATACTCCCATCTAAATTCATAGTGTGGAATCGCTTTTATCACATTAGCTCCCCCGCTTGCTGCAAGAAGAAACAGAATCCTTTTCTATAGGAATACCACCATCTGAAACATCATTCACTCTTTCTATTTTCTTAAGCTCCAGAAAGATATCTAAAGCTGCCAGGGAAAATCCTATTACATCCATGTATATACTGGATCCCGTTAGTGACATGCTTGCATAGAATCTGATTTCCTCCCATTCGGTGAATATCTTTACGGCTAAGTTTTCCTTTCCATATTTGTTCAGTAAAAAATTTTCAAAAAAGCTCATTTTCATTCCAACAAGTGACTCTGACACTCATACATGTATCCAAATGGACATTAAATTCCAACAAATAGTTCTTCATATCATTCATCATCTCTTTCTTCATGCTCTCTAAAAAACATTCCAGGACCTGATTTCCTGAAAACATCCATACATCTCGATTCTGATTTCTATAAGTTAGCACATTCCGGATAATCATAATATGCTCACCATTCTGATATCACTTCAATTAGCATTTTATCATTTTATTAACTTCTCTGTAAAGCACAATTTACGCAGCCAGCTCCTGAGAGATTCAACAGATATGTGAAAAAACAGTACAATAACTTCGGATACACACATTTCTTCAAAAAACTTGGAGCTATTATTTATTCTACAATATAAAATTGAATCTATCAATCGTTCTGTAAAACCCTAGCTTTAATCATGAGATTATAAATTACATGCAGAATCATAAGCTACCTAAACATTTATCTTTATCTTGAAAAACATCCAGAGATAAACTCATGACTCAGTAATTCATCGATCAGCTCTTCTTTAATTTTTGCAAATTTATAGATTATAATCTTCTCTATCAGAAAATAAATATATATCATTCTTTACTATGTTTATGCTTCTCTATTCATCATGAAAGTCAGACAACATAGTCAAGCAATATTCATTAATTTCCAAAATAGAAACTCTAAAAACGCCTACAATTACTATATCCGATATGTCAATTTCCCACCTTCAAACGGTATCCAACTTCCAAGATTTTTTTCTATTGGATTATCCGTATTGAATCCGATTTTTTCGCAGATTTTCTTATGTACTATCAGTACCGTCACGAGCACAATTATCATCGATGGCTTACTTATTCAAAATTTTTTCGGAACAGTGCTTATGTTTTGTAAACACCCGGTTAAATTTCTGCACCAAGAATGTGGACAGCTTAATCTGTTCACATTCTTGGTCTTTCATCGTAATTTTTTCTTTCCCGTTGTTCCGAGTGCATCGAGATGTCTTTTCGATCTTGATTTTATGTATCTCCACAATATCATTCTAAAGCATGCCATTTCTGTTCAGCCAGTTATACCTAACCAAATAATTTTTTTACACGATCTACTATCTCACTTGTAAAAAAATACTTCATCATATAATCTTTTTCCCAAAATCCAAGGTTCCGAATTTTCTCAATGGCATCCTTTTTTTGACGAAAGTATAACAACTGTCGCAGACCTCGAGGGAAATTTCAAAACAATCCACTTCATGAAACATATCAAAAATACACAAATTATACGCTTCCTTCAACGTCCATTTCAAGCCTGTATCTCCCATCTATTCTTAAATTTCTACTTAAAATCTTGATAATTTCAGATATGCGATTGATGCCTCATTTTTCTATGATCAATATTCTTTTTCATCTTCCTGTATTTTCTGATATTTTAAAACACAAAGTACATGAAGTGTGCTGACTCTTTCCTTACTGGTCACCCAAATTTTTCCTCCGTGATCCTCCAAAATCTTCTTAACAATGAACAACTTGATTTTACTGCCGCTATGATTATTTTCTCGATATAGATTAACTCAATATATCAGAATTCCACTTCAAGGCTCAGCTCTCCCGCACAATTTTCAAAATAATCTGACACATGAATTTTTGTAAAAATGTAAAGAATGCTATTTATATCCATTTTGAAATAAAAAGTCAATTCGTTGATCAGGCTCTCTATCTCATTGGCATTATTTTTAATCGTTCGGATATACCGGTCTATTTTCTCAGTTATCTTGTTTTCCACATAATCATGTCACGGCCACGATAGGAATTTTCATAGCGTGAAAAATATTGCTATACAGCCTCTCTTATATCCTTATCTAAAGTTATTTTTTCTCTACGAACTCCTTCTGCTGTTTTCTCATATCATCAAAATCCTCACAAAGGTCATTTACTTGCTACACATTTATTGCCTGTTATCATGAAATTAAACATTTCCGTAATATTCTGAATTTTTATTAGCTTCTTCAGCAACGTAACAACACCCAGTTACAGTTACAAACTCATAGCAAAGCTAGGCCGACACCAGTATCACAAATCGTATCAAACATCCATTTCCTCATTCTCAGACACCTCTACTTCATCCGGATGATTAGAAAAATGCTTCCATGCTCTGCACTCTACCTTTAAATAAAAAATTTACCTGCTGGACTAAAGATTGTTTCTTTATTCAGGATATGTCATCCGTTGTCGGAGCTGATATAAAAAATCCTTATATTCAAAATGGAATTCAAAAGCTTACTGTCGTTAATCGTCATTGATCCAATTATATGTTTCTCTTGCACGCTTCCAGATAGGAATTCTCCTCCTTCAGGTCGTCATTCAGCTAATATCAAATACGAGTTATCCTACAAACCGCTCGAAAATCTCTTCAAACTCTTTCCTGAGCAACTGAAACTCTAAATCCATTATTTTATTTGAAATATTATCAGAGAATCATTTTTTAGGATATTCAATTTCATATTCCACCTAATCGATCATGTCATTGTCAAAAATATACATACTAAAAACTATAGATGTAATTTCTGAAGAATTTAATAACCATGACGTTTTTCCTGCTGCATTCAATCTCACCTTTTGCAAGATTCTACGTCTTATCTCCATAAGAATAAAAGATATCATGGAAAGAATGCTGTCTAATTGGCTTCTTCATTTCATACGATCAATACAAAAGTGTATGCTCAAATCAAACTATCTGTCCTTAGTGTTTTCAATAACTCCCGTGCCTTGCTGCCATCCTGGACAACGTTAACTATAAGGTTATGAAGCAAAAGTTCTACTCCTTCCTCTATAATTTATCTCAAAAATTTTCATCGAGAACCAGTCATAGTCCACATAAGAAAAACTTTCTCCATCTTGCATCCAATGCTCCGGTTCTACATAC
>JABUSY010000068.1 GCA_021442455.1 Lachnospiraceae bacterium
GGGCAATACTCGCGTTGCTTGAGTTTTAATCAAAAAATAACGAGAGCAGTCTCATGGTTTAGTTGTAATATATGTAGTGTTATTCTGTAATTTATTTTATAGGTTTCTGCGTTTTACCAAAATGGTTATGACATAATATATTAAATTCAATATTTCCGGTTAAATATCTGTATAGGTAACAATGAATAAAAGCAGAAGAGAAAGAGGAGGAAATAGTGAATTCACTTGACTATTATGAACTGTAAGCATATTGTATTATGAGTACAGCATCGTTTTGAATATGAGAGGGGTGATACATCCGTTTATGAATGGGATATTGTCGTTTTGTAAAAATAGGATTATCTGGTAATAGTTATGGATGGAGTAAAGATGATGTGCGAGCTAGCGAAGAATTTATGCTGACGGAAAAATTGTACTGTATATATGCCATTGAATTGGCATGCCGGATATTTATGAATCAGGTTCTTGCGACATTGCAACTGAGCGAGATCCTTTGTTTCTTCAGTATACGAGAGAAGACCATGAGGGTATGTGTGGAGGAGGGTATTACTGTGATTATAGGCAGTCGTAAATGCGGAAGCTTATATCCTAGTTTGATAACGCTGACATTCTGAATAATCTGGATTATGGTAGTGAAAAAGGAAGAAAAATGAGTTTTACACATTTGCATGTACATACAGAATACAGTCTATTGGACAGTTCAAACAAAATTGAAGAATATGTTGCCAGGGTGAAAGAACTCGGTATGAACAGTGCGGCCATCACAGACCATGGGGTTATGTATGCTTGCATTGATTTTTATAAAGCGGCGAAAAAGGCGGGGATTAATCCGATCATTGGTTGTGAAATTTATGTGGCTCCAGGCTCACGTTTTGAGCGGAATTCTGGAAGTGGAGACGATCGATATTATCATTTGGTGCTTTTGGCGGAAAATAACCAAGGTTATGCTAATCTCATGAAGATTGTGTCAAAAGGTTTTATAGAAGGATTTTATTATAAGCCGAGGGTGGATCTGGAGGTGCTGGAGCAGTATCATAGAGGAATTATCGCCTTGTCCGCTTGTTTGGCTGGCGAAGTAGCCAGGAGTTTGAGGGAAAATATGTATGAGGAAGCGAAAAAAGCGGCTCTACGGTATGAGAGGATTTTTGGAAAGAAGAATTTTTTTTTGGAGCTGCAGGATCACGGAATTCCGGAGCAGCAAATGATTAATTCGCAGCTTTTGCGAATGAGCCAGGAGACAGGAATAGAGCTTGTGGCCACTAATGACGTTCACTATACTTATGCGGAAGACGCAGTCGTCCACGATATCTTGTTGTGTATACAGACAGGAAAGAAGCTTTCGGATAAGCATCGGATGCGCTATGAGGGGGAGCAATACTATGTCAAATCTCCGGAGGAAATGAAACAGTTGTTTCCATATGCCCTTCCGGCCTTGGTTAACACACAGAAGATCGCTGCTCGTTGTCATGTAGAGATTGAATTCGGGGTAACTAAGCTTCCAAAGTATGATGTCCCAGAGGGGTATTCTTCCTGGGAGTATCTGGTGAAGCTCTGCCGGAATGGCTTGAAACAATGTTATCCTTTGGTGACGGATGAGTTAGAAGAGCGCCTTAATTATGAGTTGAATACAATTAGAAATATGGGTTATGTGGATTATTTTCTTATAGTGTGGGATTTTATAAAATTTGCAAGAGACCATGATATCATCGTAGGGCCTGGCAGAGGAAGTGCTGCGGGTAGCTTAGTTTCCTACACTTTGGGAATCACACGACTGGATCCCATAAAATACAATCTTTTGTTTGAACGTTTTTTGAATCCGGAGAGGGTATCTATGCCTGATATCGATGTAGATTTCTGCTTTGAAAGGCGGCAGGAAGTCATTGATTATGTGGTACACAAGTACGGGAAAAATTGTGTGGTGCAGATCATCACTTTTGGTACACTGGCAGCCAGGGGCGTAATTAGGGATGTGGGAAGAGTATTGGATATGCCGTACGCTCAGGTGGATGTTATCGCAAAAATGGTTCCAAATGAACTGAATATCATGCTTAACAAGGCTCTTGAGATGAATAGAGAGCTGAAGAAATTCTATGAGGGTGATGAGCAGATTCATCATCTAATTAATATAGCAAAGCGCCTGGAGGGTTTGCCAAGGCATACTTCAATACATGCGGCTGGTGTGGTCATCTCTCAGCAGTTTGTGGATAAATACTTTCCTCTGTCTCGGGCCTCTGATGGGACGATTACCACACAGTTCACGATGAAAACGTTGGAGGAGTTGGGGATTCTAAAGATGGATTTTTTGGGATTACGTACCCTGACAGTTATCCAAAATGCTCAGAAGTTGGCTGAGAAAAAATGCGGACATGCAATCGACATGATGAATATAAATTTTAACGATCCTCAGGTTCTTCATATGATTGGTACCGGTAAGTGCGAAGGAATTTTTCAGCTAGAATCTGGAGGAATGAAAAACTTTATGAAAGAACTAAAGCCTCAGAATCTAGAGGATATCATCGCAGGAATTTCTCTGTATCGGCCAGGCCCTATGGATTTTATTGCTCAGTATATCAGAGGAAAGAATTATCCGGAGAATGTGCACTATGATTGCCCACAGCTGCAACCCATCCTAGAGCCAACTTACGGCTGTATCGTCTATCAAGAACAGGTTATGCAAATCGTGCGTGATTTAGCTGGATACACGCTGGGCCGGAGTGATCTGGTGCGCCGTGCTATGTCTAAGAAGAAAGCAACAATTATGGAAAAAGAGCGTCAAAATTTTGTCTACGGATGTCCAGAAGAGGGAGTACCAGGTTGTATTTCCAGGGGAATAGACGAAAAGATTGCCAATAAAATATATAATGATATGATCGATTTTGCAAAATACGCGTTCAATAAGTCCCATGCGGCAGCTTATGCGATTATCTCATATCAAACCGCTTGGATGAAATATTATTATCCTTTAGAATTTATGGCTGCTCTCATAACTTCATATATTGAAAATTCAAGTAAAGTTTCTGAGTATATATTGCACTGCCGGCAAATGGGGATTCGAATTTTGGCTCCGGATATCAATTGGAGTGAAGGAGTATTTTCAGTGGAAAATGGAAGTATCCGATATGCCCTTTTAGCGATTAAGGGGATCGGAAAGCCTGTGATGGAAACTATCTTGAAAGAACGGGAAAAAAATGGTCCTTTTGATAGTTTACAGGATTTCTGTAAGCGACTCGGCGGAAAAGAGGTGAACAAGCGCACATTGGAAAATCTTATCAAATCCGGCGCATTTGATTGTTTAGGTGGAACGAGAAAACAGTTTATGCAAGTATATGCCAAGATACTTGACGGGGTCAATCAGAAAAAAAAGAATGCTATAACAGGTCAGATGCAGCTTTTTGATTTGATGCCTGAAAATAACAGAAATGCTTTTGACGTACAGCTTCCGAATGTTGGGGAATTTGAAAAAGAAGAAAAGCTTGCATTTGAAAAAGAAGTGATTGGAATTTATCTTAGCGGTCATCCACTGCAGGAATATATTGAAAAGTGGAAAAGGAACATCTCTGTGGTGACCACAGATTTCCTTCCAGATGGGGAAACAGGTTATCCGAAGGTAATGAACGGAGCAAAAGAAATAATTGGTGGAATGATTACGGATAAAATTGTAAAGTATACAAAGAATAATAAAACTATGGCATTTCTTACGATTGAGGATTTGGTAGGGACTGTGGAAGTTATAGTGTTTCCCAAGGATTATGAGCGAAATGCAGAACTTATATTCGAGGAAGCGAAAGTTTTTATAAAAGGAAAAGTATTGCTTGAAGAGGAAAAGGCAAGCAAGTTGATCTTAGAACAAATCTATCTTTTTGATGATATTCGTCGGGAACTTTGGATACAATTTGCGAACTGGCAGTCATATGAACAGGAAATTGCTGGTTTGTACGAGCGTTTAAAGGAGTCGAACGGGAAAGATAGCGTCGTCTTGTATATCCGGTCGGAGAAAGCTATGAAGCGTCTGTCGAGCAGTAGAAGCGTAGATGCCGGGCCAGAATTATTGGCTCTTCTGGCTCAATATTATGGTGAGGAAAATGTGAAACTTGTAGAAAATAGTATTGAAAAACGCGGAAAAAAGTATTAAAATAAAATAAGAATTTGTTTTTATTAGAATGCAAAATTCGCAGTCATACAAAGAAACATATACATATAAGAGTATACTTCACCTTTCATCAGAGCTACAGTATCATGAAAGGTCATTGTCAAGAAGGTTAATTATATTGTCTTTGGATGCGACATCTTTAACAGTGTTTAGGATATTTTACTTCCTGAGAAATAATAATTATAATGAACAAAAGATCATCAATAATAGAAAGGCACAAAATTATTATTGGAGAAGTAAATCGACTCCGCAACAGATCCAAAGACTTATCTGGCTTTTTCGGTTGCATACAGCGGGGGAGAATTCACATCTATCAAGCCAGGGGTCTATGAGTTGTTTATGAACATAAAAATCTATACGATAGGATTTGCTTGTTCGTGGGGGGAAAATTGAATGAAGTTATTTTGATTGTTTCTCGAGGGATGAGTTTTCGAATGGATATAGCGAAAAACTGTATAGTTTGGTAGACATTTTCAATTTTCTATGCGGAATCCATTACTCGTATTCGAGATAACCATATAGGAGTTTTTATGATAACAAGCAGCAGTAATGCGCAGGTTAGACAAATCCTTCGATTGAATACAAAAGCCAGGTTTCGTCGTAAGTTAGGATTATTTACGGCAGAAGGAGTGAAGTTATTCCGGGAGGCGCCGCCTGAGCTGAGGGAGAAGATATATGTATCATCTTCATTTGAAAAAAAAAATAGAGAACTGTTGAAAGGAATATTTTATGAAATAGTTGATGACCGTGTTTTTTTTGGAATGTGTGATAGTAAAACTCCACAAGGTATTCTGACAGTTCTGAAGATACCTTCTTATGAGAGGAAGGATTTGCTCAGGGTAGCTCATCCGCTGCTTTTGGTATTGGAAGATTTGCAGGACCCAGGAAATGTGGGAACGATTTTGCGTACTGCAGAGGGAGCCGGTGTCACAGGTGTGATACTCAGCAAGAAGTGTGTAGATTTATCCAATCCGAAGACGATCCGTTCGACGATGGGCTCAATCTTTAGAGTACCTTTTATCTATGAAAATCAACTGAAAGATGCGGTTAGTTGGCTGAAAGCATTTGGTATACGTACATTTGCGGCTCATCTACATGGGAAACATTTGTACAACGAGGAAGATTATACCGGCGGCAGCGCTTTTTTAATAGGAAATGAAGCCAAAGGACTTAGTGAAGAGCTAGCGAAAAGTTGTGATTGCTTGCTTCGAATCCCGATGGAGGGACAAGTTAAATCTTTGAATGCTGCAGTGGCAGCGGCGGTGTTGATGTACATGGCAAATTTACAGCGATACTATTGATTATGTTCCAATTATTACAAGCTCTTAAAAAATTTTTTGCTTTTTTTCTACATTTTTTGCCTGACTTTAAGCGGGTATAAAATGTAAAATGAATGCACACAATCAATATGTAAAAAAGAATGTTTTGATTTTGAAAGCTTGTTTTTGTTGTGAGATTTTCTAATTGTGCTTATAGCAGCGATATGGATGTTGATCGAAGAAAGGCTTAATGAAGAAAAATTAGGCAGCAGTTGATTCAGTTCGTTTTCAACATCTTTTGGATGAGATTGTGGCAGAGGATAATAAGAATCTGATGGAAGTTAGGTTAATGATTATGACGAGGCAATTGAACTTTAGAAAATGCCACATATATTTTTTTCTGGTGCTAGAACCTGAGAGTAGATTTTCACTGAAGGACAGAGGAAAGTTGGAATTGTTACAGCTGGCTTTTTTCGTTAATGATCACAGTATTTAATGCGATTATTTCTGTATGACAGATGTTATGTGCTTGTGGGTCTGGACGATATGGTGAATAAGGCTAGCGATGAGCAGGAAAGTTCACAACGGAAAAATATCATACTTCCTCATGGAAAGCAATTATTTATCTTATCTTTAAATACTTTGGACTATTATCACAGCTATGAGCTATGTATGATGACAGAGAGGGGAAACACTCTTGTGATATATTCAGACAGACGGAACAGCAGTGGCTGGTTCTTATGCTTGTATGCCTCTTCTAAATGATTTTCTGAAGGTTCATCAGAATTTCTTTTATATAAGTAAAGAAACTACAAGGACCATTAACTCGATAGAATATGATGGAAGACTGAATTATCGTAAGAATTACTTCTATCAGAACAGAATAAATCTGAAAAAGAATCAGAAAGCCTGGATAAACGTTACTTGAGGGTATATTCGGATAGGAAATACAGATATAGAATGTTCTGCAAATCGGATATTTAGAATGTGAATAAAAGTTATGTAGCGTCTCGCGGATCGGAAAAAGTGAATAGATACAGCCGATGGGAAGAAAATGTCTGAAGAGAATATCATCAGTTATGCTGATATCAGAGAAGGAGCATCGCTTGACTGTGGAAGGATCAGCGTGTTGCTCTTGAGATGAATATAGAAAGTAACTAGATGAAGATCTGTTCAGACAGTGTGGAAGAATATATTAGTTCAGATTTGCTCGCTGTCGGTGAAAAGGTTAGAGTTCATATTTATTATAGAAATTATACATGGATTGTCCGATATCGTTGAAGTGAAGGCGTTGAACATTTGATCGTCTTCCATATCCGAAGGAAAGTATGCTGGGTTCAGAGACAGGTGATGAAGTGGTGAAGATAACTGGAGAAAAAATTGAAATGTTTCAGATACGAGATAAAAGCTTTAAAATATATGGACTTGATTCTCGAGGAATACGAACAAATATGCAAAGCAAAAAAATTGATTCAGACAATGGCTGAACAAAATGTGTTAAATTTTGAAGCAAAGGTTTCTACTTACATCATATTAGCTGAGTCGGAAGAACTGTTTTTTTTTCTACAGCGATCATTTACTGTGAAGTCGGAGGAGAAATTTTTGTGGAGATGGGTAGCAGTCGGAACGATAAAGTTAAGTTGTATGAACAGTGGATGTTCCTAATTTTATCCAGATGTCTTGACTAAAATCTTGATACAGAAAGTAAAGGTCGATTACTATGCAATAGCCAGAGTGACTTTGTAAGGTGAACATCCTATGGACAGTCATCTGTATTTTAACAGCAGTTCTAAACAAGGAATATACATATTAAACAAAAGAGATCTATCGGAGCAGGCTTGAAGATTAGCTACTCCGATTTCCATGATCTAAAATGTTTTATTCAGGTTTTACGATGTTTCAGGCATAATTCACTGAATAATTATGCTTTATTGATGTCAGTATTTTTTGCGTTTCATTCTGAAATCTATCGTCTGAGACTATAAATATTTTTATTGGCGAGAGCCACTATATCATTTGAAACAGTTAAAAAGCAGCAGAAGATTGCTCACTACTTTTCGTTTGAATATTCATTCAAATTTTTCAACAAAGATCCGCAATAGCATGCTTGTATTTTTGAAAAAAATATAGTATGCTTAATTCGTGACTTTATGAAGGGATAGCAGATACATCCAATCGTATGGATGGTTATTTTAATCATATTGCTAGTGATCGAAGTCATTACATTTGGCCATCTAGAGGATCTGGTTTGCAGGTGGAGGTGTTTGTTTCTTTTATCTATTTATTCTGGAGGAGTAAATATTGAAATTGAGGTAGTGTTATATTTGGCAATTTTGATTATTTTTCTGATTTATATCAGGTCGGTTGTTATGAAACGGTTAATACAACAGGTAATTATTCGGAAAGTCTATCTAATTTTAAGTGCATTAGAAAAATAATTTAATAGGTAGGATGAAGTTTTTGGTATGGTATAGATGACCAGTAAATAACAGGATAACGATACTATAGAAAATACACAGTTTGGAATATTGTAGAAAATATATGAGGTAAAGTTACTTGTAGAAAAGAAAGAGAGATAAGAAACTTATGGGAGAAATGAACTGTGATACTTATTAATTTTTTATATTGCTTCTGATCATTGTTGTCTTCTGCAGTAAGATCGTTATACAGGTTCCCATTTTTTTGTCTTCGAACAATTGTGTGTTTATAAAGAGAACTGAAGAATCATAAGTTTTTTTGTGAAGAGAGTTGTTAATGGTTGTGCTGTTTAGATTACTAGTTGTTTTATTACGGTGTAAAGAAATTGATCATGACTATTGAGGATTTGATGAATGCTACGCTGTGTGTAATATTATCATCAACAACTCCGTGAGGGATTAAAGTCAATATAAAATAAAACTGAAAGATATTATCTTTCCTGAGATGAAAGTTAAGTATGAGAGATTGGAATTTATTTTGTTCGTAGAGAACGAAAAAACGTCAATGATTTTGATAACGGAAAGCAAGAAGAAACTGGTAATTTTGAATGTATAAGCTGAGAGATAATTCTCCTAGTTGAGTTTAAGGAAAAGTGATTCGTACAGTGAAAGGTGAAGTGAAAATGATACTGAAGGTGAAGCAGGTGCTGATGAATCGTTATTGATGTTAAAGAATGTTGTAAAAATATAGTATAACGGATAAAAGGTCGGAGGTTATTGGATCGGGGGATGATGGCCTCTAGATAAAAAATTAAAAAGAGGAGAAATAGAATGAACTTGAAAGGTCGTAATTTTTTGACTTTGAAGGATTTTACACCAGAGGAAATTACATATCTTCTGAATCTAGCAGCGGAATTGAAGAATAAAAAGAAAAGAGGAATACTAGTAGACACGTTGAGAGGGAAAAATGTTGCTTTGATTTTTGAAAAAAAAAGCACTAGAACTCGCTGCGCTTTTGAAGTGGCGGCTTATGACTTGGGGATAGGTACCACATGTCTGGATCCGTCAGACTCCCAGATCGGAAAGAAGGAGAGCATCGAGGATACGGCGAGGGTTCTCGGAAGAATGTTCGAAGGAATTGAGTATCGAGGTTTTTCCCAAGAGATTGTGGAAGAATTGGCGAAATATTCCGGTGTTCCTGTATGGAATGGGCTAACAAATGAGTATCATCCCACGCAGATGCTTGCGGATATGCTAACGGTGAAAGAACAATTTGGCCATTTGGAGGACATTCGTCTGGTTTATATGGGAAACGCTCGTTCTAATATAGGTAATTCCCTGATGATTGCCTGCTCAAAGCTGGGAATGCATTTTGTAGCATGTGCTCCAGAAAAATACTTTCCCGATCAGGATCTGGTGGCTCAGTGTGAAAAATATGCGGAACAGAGTGGTGGAAGAATCACACTGATGGAAAGCGTAGCGGCAGGAAGTAGGGATGCGGACGTTATCTATACAGATGTGTGGGTGTCTATGGGCGAGCCGGATGAGGTGTGGGAAGAGAGAATTCATGATCTGACTCCCTATAAAGTTACCAAAAAGGTGATGGAAAATGCTAGGTCAGAAGCAATATTTCTTCATTGTTTGCCTGCTTTCCATGATCTGAAGACAAATATAGGAAAAGAAATGTATGAACGTTTCAATATTGCTGATATGGAAGTAAGTGATGAAGTCTTTGAATCCTCTCAGTCCAAGGTGTTTGATGAGGCTGAGAATCGGATGCATACAATAAAGGCTGTTATGGCTGCTACGTTAGGGGCTGTATGAACACAAAACTTTTCAACATAGAGGAGATTAGAAGGCGATTGATCGATGAGGAGGGAGTCGACTGCCACTTTTTTTACTGTGAGACAGTGGATTCTACTAATGATTGGGCGAAGAGAGAGGGACGAAAGGGTGTGCCTGGAGGAGCTATATACTTGGCGGAGCGGCAGACAGCCGGAAAAGGGCGTAGAGGTAGAATCTGGCATACCGCTGTCGGAACATCTGTATCCATGAGCATTTTGCTACGGCCTGATTTGCCTGCTGACAAAATATTCATGCTGACGCTGGTCATGGGTATGGCTGTTGTTGATGGTATACGCCGGGTCTGTGATTTGGATATACAGATTAAATGGCCTAATGATGTGATTATCGGAGGTAAAAAAATTTGCGGGATATTGACTGAAATGAGTTCAGGCATGGATTATGTGGTTATTGGGATTGGAATAAATGTGAATGTTTCGTCTTTTTCCGAAGAGCTTGCAGGAACGAGCACTTCTCTGTTTTTGGAGCAGGGAAGGTTTGTTAGTCGGGAGTTTGTTACAGTGGAGATCCTTAACTCTTTTTGGAAATATTATAAAATCTTTATGAATACGGGAGATATCTCTGCATTTTTTCAAGAATATCAAAAAATTTTGGTGAATCGGGGGCGTTCTGTACGGGTTCTAGATCCTGCAGGTTCCTTTTGTGGGATGGCCTTGGGCATTAATGGCAGAGGGGAGCTTTTGGTAAAACGTGAGGATAATGGTGCAACAGAGGCTGTCTACTCTGGAGAGGTCTCGGTCAGAGGACTTTATAGTTATCTATAGGAGTATAAAACAAATGGTACTTTGTGGAGCAAATGCGTACAAAAAGAAGTATTATTTTAATCCGAAGTTTTGCATCCTTCCGAAGCAGATTCAAAATGAGTTGCATATTATGTGTGTTCTGTTTGCAGAGGAAATTGGTGGTATATTTACGGTGGAATACAATGAAAAGGGAAAACTAAAACTGAGGACAGAGGTACTGGAAGTGGATGCCAGGTATGACGATCTTGGTGGCATGCACCGGATTAAGCAGCTACAGGATAGAAAGAGGGAACTTTTCCAATCTCTAGAGTTGTTTTATCAGATATTTTTCTTAGGACTGAATGTAAAAGCTTGGAAAATGACTGAAATAGGAAGTGAGGGAGCATGCGAGCGTTGAAAATCGGAAATGTGATCATTGGTATTCCATTAATATTGGCTCCAATGGCAGGAATAACTAACCTGCCGTTCCGCTTGTTTTGCAAAGAACAGGGAGCGGGGCTGGTGTGTATGGAAATGATAAGTGCAAAGGCTATCTTATATAAAAAAAAAATACAGAAGAATTTTTAACCATTGATTCAAGGGAATTCCCTGTATCATTGCAGCTTTTCGGAAGTGATCCGGAGATTTTATCAGAGGCTGCTCGATGGATTGAGGATCGTCCATTTGATATTCTAGACTTTAATATGGGCTGTCCGACCGCGAAAATAGTAAAGAGAGGAGAAGGATCTGCCCTGATGAAAAATCCAAAACTAGCTGGAAAGATTATTTCTGCGCTGGTAAAGGCAGTCAAAAAACCTATAACGGTGAAAATTCGTCGTGGCTTTGACGAAGAGCATGTCAATGCGGTAGAAATTTCCAAAATTGTGGAACAGGCGGGAGCATCAGCGATAGCCATTCACGGACGAACTAGGGAACAGTATTACTCTGGGAAAGCTGACTGGGAGATTATACGGCGGGTGAAAGAAGCAGTATCAATCCCCGTGATCGGAAATGGGGATGTGAATAGCCAGGAGAAGGCAAAGGAAATGTTGGAGGAGACCGGCTGTGATGGCATCATGATCGGCCGAGGAGCACAGGGAAATCCATGGATTTTTTCCAGGATTATCCATTATATAGAAACAGGAGAAATACTTCCTGGTCCGTCCAAAGATCAGATTTGTGAGATGATTCTTCGTCATGCCCGTATGTTGTTGAATTATAAGGGAGAGTATAAGGGAATACAGGAGATGAAAAAACATGTGGCCTGGTATACGGCAGGATTTCCATACTCTGCAAAATTTAGGAGCAGAGTTAATGAAATTCAGAGCATGGAGGAGTTGAAGTACATATTAAAAGAGCTACAGGGAACTTTTCGGAAGAAATAATAAAGAAGATAAACAGGAAAATAAAATTTAAACAAATTACAAGGTGTATTTTGTAGGTTTGTTAAACATTTGTTACATTTTTGCTCTGTTATCCGTTTTGATGCACTCAATGGAGGATTTATAGAAGGATTTTTATA
>JABUSY010000027.1 GCA_021442455.1 Lachnospiraceae bacterium
CTGATGCCTCACATAGTTCTGATGAAGCGTTAAGATAATTCTAAATTTTTTAAAAGAGTCGTTTTGATCAATTATACGTTCATAATTTGAGTATCACCTAGTGGTATATCCTTTTTCTTCTCCTTATACAGCAATTAATTTGGTCTATCCTCAGATTAGGATATTTCATATATTTTCTGCTTTCTCATTATTCATGAATTTTTTTTATTTTTTAAATGTTACGATAGTGACTCCGGCATCTCCTTCACCAAATTCGGCTAAATGATAGTTTGAGATGTGTTTCTGAGTTTTTAAATATGCGTGAATCCCCTTGCGGAGAGTACCTGTGCCTTTACCATGAACGATACGGACGCTAGGGAGATGGAGTAGATAGGCGTCATCCAGATATTTATCCAGTTCTGAAACAGCTTCGTTCACAGTTTTGCCAAGCAGATGAATTTCGGTTTTTATAGAGTTAAATTTAGAGATTTTAATTTTTTTGGAGATGGCATAACTTATTCCGACGTTAGTGGTAACAGATTTGTCTATCAATTGCAGGTCGGACATATTCACTTTGGAACGAATATTGCCTATTTGAACGAAAAGGTTTCCCTTTGCGTCAGGGCGTGTGATAACGGTGCCTTTTATATTCATGCTTATCACTTTCACAGAATTACCGATAGACAGGTCCTTGAGTTTCGGGTGGAAGATCGAACAAAGATCAGGCTTCACAGAAAGTTTTTCTCCTGTTTCTGCTAGTTTTTCCCTGAGGTCGGATCGCCGTTTTTCTATCTTTTTGACGGGAATTTCAGCTTTTTTGAATTTTTGAAAATCTCGCATGACTTGGTCGGCATATTTTTTTGCTTCTCGTAGGATTTCATGAGCTTCTTCTTTGGCTTTTTGAAGAATTCGTTTCTTTTGCGAGATGAGTTCTTCTTGTTTTTCGAAAATCTGTTTTTTTAAGTTGTCGATTTCTATACGTTTTTTTTCAAGTTCCTGTTGTTTTTGTTCCATAGTGCTCCTCTTCTGTTCCAGTGTAGTCAGAATGTCTTCAAACGATTCATCCTGTTCACTGATTTGTTCCTTGGCTGCTTTTATGATATAGTCTGGAAGGCCAAGCTTCTTGGAAATGGCGAATGCATTGCTTTTGCCGGGAACTCCGATCAGAAGCCGATAGGTGGGACACATTGTATTCAGATCAAATTCACAGCAGGCATTCTCAACTCCTTCTGTGGCAAGGGCGTAGAGTTTTAATTCGCTGTAGTGAGTGGTAGCCATTGTCCGAATCCCTTTCTGGTGCAGGTGAGAGAGAATAGCGATGGCGATGGAAGCACCTTCTAAGGGGTCAGTTCCAACTCCTAATTCGTCGAAGAGTACCAGGGACTTCTGGTTTGCTTTTTCCAAGAATAAGACCACATTTGTCATGTGGGAGGAAAAGGTACTTAGTGATTCTTCAATGCATTGTTTATCTCCGATATCTGCGTAAATTTCTGTAAAAATGGACAACCTGGAGTGTTCCAAAGCCGGTATATGAAGGCCGGATTGGGCCATCAAGGACAAAAGTCCCGCAGTTTTTAGTGTGACGGTTTTTCCACCTGTATTCAAGCCTGTGATGATTAAAAGATCAAAATTTTCTCCTAAAGTGAGATCAATTGGGACGACCTGGTGTTTATCAATAAGTGGATGCCTTGCTTTCCGCAGGCTGATGATTCCGTCGGTATTAAACAATGGTTCAGTGGCGTTCATTTCCATTGCAAGGCCGGCCCGTGCAAATATGAAATCCAGTTTCACCATATTTTCTAAGTTGTACTGAAGAAGCTTTATGTGTTGAGCGGCTTGTTGGCTGAGTGTGGACAGGATGATTTCGATCTCTTTTTTTTCCTTTAATTCTAGCTCTCGGATATTATTGTTTAACTTCATAATGACCATGGGCTCTACGAAGATAGTCGAACCTGTGGAGGATTGGTCGTGAATCATGCCGGGCACCTGAGAGCGGCATTCTGATTTAACAGGGAGGCAGTAATGGCCGTTTCGCATGGCAACTACGGTGTCCTGCAAATAAATACGCAGAGAGCCGTGGATCAGGCTGTTCAGCTGAGCATGAATATGGTTATTGATGGCTTTGATGGAGCGACGAATTTGGCAAAGGCCGGGACTGGCGTCATCGTTAATTTCATCTTCTGTCAGGATGCAGCGACGGATTTTTGCAGAGAGATGAGGAAGCGGCTCTAGAGAATTAAATAGATAGTCTAGGCTATCGCTGAACGTATTATCATGATGTCCGTAAGATTTTACTCGTGCGGTATTCTCCAAAAGAGAGGCAATAAACAAAAGCTCTGATTGGTTCAGAGAGCTCCCGATGGCCAAACGCTTCAGAGAGAGACGGATATCCCTGGCACTCTCGAAAGAAATATATCCCTTGCGGAACAGGCGGTTGAGCGCATCATGGGTCTGGCGTTGCATATCCCGGATCGTATTTAGGTCATCGGAGGGTGTCAATTGCCGGCAGATCTCTTGGCCCATGGGGGAAGAGGCGTATTGAAGCAACATATTGATGATTTTATGATATTCAAGTATTTTTAATGCTTTTTGGTTCATAATCTTTTCCTTTACATTGAGTAATTCTATTATCATTGTACTCCAAAAAAAAACAATAGGAAAGGAATTTTTATATAAAATTATTCATAAATTGTTCGTATATTTGTGAGAAAATCTTTCAGATTAATAATGATGGAATTAACTATATGGAAAAGCAAGAACAAAGCTTACAGTTTTTATACAAAGCAGCCGATGGACAAACGGGTGCTTGGGATAAGAAATCCCAGGCGTGGCGTATACAGCAGTAGTTGCGGAATTTTTACCTGTTTTGCATTCACGTAATAGTTCAAGTAATAGAGTAAATTCTGGACAGCATTGAGAAAGCACCCAAGGTTAGTATTTCTGTACATGAAAAGGCATCGGATGAAATAATGATTTTTCTTTTTGGACTTGTATGGCGTAGGCTACCGATGAAACTGCGACCATCGCATTAACAAAGCAGCTGTATGAGAACATACTAACCAACTATTATAGAAGAGAAGCTGAAGCACGCGTGAGTGCCTGTGATTGGCGGCCTTACGAACTAAATGAATTATTTTAATCAAAACTATGAGAATTAGTCGAAGATTTCTCATTTTGTATTTGCGGATAATGGACAGGATTTGTTTATCCTGACGCAATACAGGATTGAGGGGAATATTGAACGGATATAGGTGATGTTATATGATGGAAGTATGCCAGATGATATTTTTCAGAAATATGATGCCAATACTGAACTGAAAATCCTGTGAGTTGTTTTGGAGGATTTCAGTATAGATACGAAGAAAATTTCGGACAGGGCATTGCTAGAAAGATTTTATGGCGTTTCATAGAGCAAGCTGATACTGGGATGTTTAGAACTATCGTTATTATTTCACAATGATCAGATTTCCAAGCTGAAGTCAGTACTATACCTGCTAACCACAAAGATTTTAAGTAGCATAGAGATTGTTGGTGGAGAGGAAATAGAGAAGTGCGCTGAGGACCTTTGTATAAATAAAGGGCTTAATCTAGCCATTATTCAATAACGAGAAAGTGTACATTGTGATTCAAGGGACATGAGGTAACTGAATAGATCGCGGAAAAATTGTAATCCAGAATGTACAGGCAGATTCGCTTGTTATACTTTTTTGGATCAAGAAATATAATGTGTAATGATTAAGCAAATAATTACGACAGTCTTACAAAGCTGACGTTTAGAGAAGTAAGGTCACGTCGAAATGGAGATCAATGTGACAGCCGGCGAGAGATAGAATAGAGATAAAGAGAAAGAGGAGGAAAATTATTATGAAATATATCCGAGAACTTCATGAGGGAACAAAGATTTCGGGGATTTATTTGTGTAAATTTAGGCAGTCTCTTGTGACTAAGAATGGAAAACCTTATGAAAATGTGATTTTACAGGATAAGACAGGAAAGATCGATGGAAAGATCTGGGAGCCAAATTCTTTTGGGATCGATGAATTCAACACCTTGGATTATATAGAAGTGATGGGTGATGTAAACAGCTTTGCTGGAACGTTGCAGGTATCCATTAAGCGTGTGCGAAAGGCGGATGAAGGAGAGTATAAGCCATCCGATTACCTGCCTGCCAGCAAATATGATGTGGAAGAGATGTACCAAGAGTTGCTTTCTTATGTAGGCAGTGTGCAAAATTCTTATCTGTCTGCGCTTCTTAAACGCTATTATGTGGAGGACAAGGGTTTTATCAAGCAGTTTAAAGACAGTTCTGCTGCGAAAAGTGTTCATCACGGATTTCTTGGCGGGCTGCTGGAGCATACTCTGAGCGTGACACGGCTGTGCCAGTATTATACGAAGGCGTATCCGGTCCTGAATAGAAGTTTACTGATCACGGCGGCAATTTTTCATGATATTGGAAAAACGAAAGAATTATCGATGTTGCCAGAGAATGCTTATACCGATGATGGACAGCTTTTGGGACATATTATGATCGGGGCTGAAATGGTACATGATGGGGTTGCCAACATTCCCAAATTTCCGAAACCGTTGGAGAATGCACTGAAACATTGTATATTAGCACATCACGGGGAGTTGGAATATGGTTCGCCAAAAAAACCAGCACTGGCAGAAGCGTTGGCATTGAATTTGGCGGATAATACAGACGCGCGGATGGAGACTCTGACAGAGATGCTGGAGGCTTCGTATGATTCAGGTGAATGGTTAGGATATAACAAGATCTTTGAGTCAAATATCCGGAAGACAGGTGAAATTTAATGCTTTAGGATTATGATGAAAGAAGGCAGTGGGGGAGGATTATGCTAAAAGTGAGACATTCAAACAGAAAAGTTACATGGATGTATATCTGAAGAAGATAAATTATTATGTGGATGTGTATCAGCCGTGATATCAAGCATATATACATCAATGAAACAGTTAATCAATATCTAAAAATAGAAAAATATTAAGCTTTCAACTTTTCAGAAGAATGTCCAAACCGGTGCTGAAAAAATAGCTGTAACGCCCCTTTGATAAAGCAGTATTTGCATTCGAAATCATTGGAGTGTTTGTAGTTGTTCGTGAAATTCATGGAAAATTCAACATATTTTTTCAGATATGATTGATTGTTCATTTCAGATGTTCAAAACGTAAAGCAGCTCCCTACTTTTTAACTATCAGTCTCTGCTAACACCTCATTCACCACAATGTTTCTTTCCGTGTCTATCTCCATTCGTAATATACACGTAAACTTGTTTTTAAAAAACTGTAATTTTTAGCTTAATACAGAGAATTATTCTCGGTTATTTTCTAAAAAACTGAAATCTGTGAGAAAAACTATACTGTATGCCTGATGATTTAGCAAAATGCTTTTATATCCGCTTCAATTTTCCCTTGTTATCCAAATATTTCTGTTGGTTACCACAAGGATATATCTTTTCTCCAGATTTTTCCAGCATGAACGCTTTCGACTCTTATCTTATATATATAGGATGGATAAACATTGACATTCACAAAATTCGGCTATTCACAAACAGAAAGATCGAAAAAAATAAAGTTTTTATTCTTTTTCAGTAATATCTAAAAACGATTTGATTAAAAGTTTATTTTTCTCATAGCAAATAATCATAATTTTTATCAGCCAGGATAGAGTTTGTTATCTTGCAGCTCTTTAAAAATTAGTAAAGCATACTGCCACATTGTTACCTTCCACTGATTGGATTTCTTTTATGTGACTTAATATAATGGCAATTCTTTCAAATATGTAATCTAAGCGATAAGTTACCGTAATATTTTCTCTCTTCATCCTTTACGGCTTCGATACATAGCAATATTTTCTATCATTCGTATTCTTTGACAGAAACTGAGAAAGTGTATAGTCTATAAATTCAACCACATGTTTTGTAGTAGCAGCCGAATTATAAAGTTTTCTGTATCTGCCTAACTGTAGTCTTATGGTTGGCCTCTATCTGTCGGGAAATCACTTTTTCCGTGGCCGATTCATATTTGTAAAGTATATTCTAAACGTCTTTTGTTTCAAAAGCCGAACTGCAATTTTATTAGTGTTAAAACATCCGATTTTTCAACATTTTTTGAATTTTTTTATTATATATATACAAATCATTCTATATATGATATCATACGAATTATGCAACACCTTTAAATATTTATTGACAAAGTAACATTTCTCTGTTACTCTAACATTGAAATTTTTAGAAATGTTTTTGGCATCACTTCAGATCTGTAAATTCATTTAGAAAATTTAGAAATACTATATAGTTTTTTTAAGATTTTAAGGATTCTTATTAGGAATTTGGCAGAGATGATATCAGTTACACCTCAAGGTGAGAAAGATGATTATGAGAGTGCAGTTATTACAGAAAAGAGGCTTTCGAATACAAAAGATTTCCTTACGTCCTATCTTAGGTTTCTGAGGATCTGTAAAAAAATAAATTTTAAAATGGAAAGGGAAAGAAATTATGAATTCACTGCAAAAGATTTACTGTAGAGTATTTCAGATAATGTTTAAAATTGTTCTTCCTTTTTTCCCTTATCGCACTCCGGAGATTGTCGGAAGTGTAAAAGCACTTCCGGAAATTATACGGAAAAATAATTGTGACAACCTTCTGATTATCACTGATACAAACATTCGAAAGTTGGGTCTCACAAAGCGACTGGAAAATATTTTGACATCTAATGGTATTAATTTTATTATTTACGATCGGACAGTTGAAAATCCAACGACGACTAATGTGGTAGAAGCACTAAAGATTTACCAAACCAGTGGATGTAATGCGATTGTCGGTTTCGGCGGGGGTTCCAGCATGGATTGCGCTAAGGCTGTAGCTGTATGCGTGGCAAAACCAGGTAAATCTCTTGAAAACATGAAGGGAATTCTAAAGGTACACACAAAGCTTCCGATGATTATAGCAATCCCGACAACAGCAGGAACCGGAAGTGAAACGACTTTGACGGCGGTTATCGTCAACGCCGAAACACGCTATAAATATGTGCTTCATGATTTTTCGATGATTCCAAGATGCACAGTACTGGATCCAAGGTTGACTTTGAGCCTTTCTCCTTATATCACTGCCATCACCGGTATGGATGCTCTTACTCGTGCAATTGAGGCTTTTCTCGGAAATTCAACCGCGTATGATACTCAGAAGAGTGCTTTGTTGAGTGTTAAATTGGTTTTTGATAACCTGGACAGTGCTTATGAGAATGGAAATAATAGAGCAGCCAGGCGCAATATGCTAAAAGCTTCCTTCTACGCAGGTTTAGCATTTACAAAATCCTACGTAGGATATGTTCAGGCAGTTTCCCTTTCTCTGAACGGAGAATACAATATTTCTCACGGGCTGGTTAATGCAGTCCTTCTTCCCTATATACTGGAAGCTTATGGACGATCCATATATAATAAGCTTCACATGCTAGCTAATGAGGCAGGTATTTCTGATGAACATTTATCTGATCAAGAAGCGGCACAAAATTTCATTCAAGCAATTAAGGATATGAAAAAACGTTTTGGCATCGAAGATAGGATCTTAGAAATTAAGGAAGAGGATATTTCAAAACTTTCTCATTACGCGGATAAGGAAGCTAATCCCTTTTACCACGCCCCAGTTCTTATGAACGCCAAGGACTTGGAACAGTTCTATTATCTTCTGATGAAAAATTGAGAACGAGGAATCTTAAAAATATAAAATATAGTCAATCGATAACATTCCTTTTTACATTGGAATTACTCCAGATATGAAAAGACTGAATGCCTGTATCAAGTCTCATAAGAGATTGGTCAGTAATTTTTTTAAAAGAACTTGGAAAAGCAATATATGTATGTGGAAAACAGGGATGCTGATTAGCAAGTTTTCCTATATTTCGCAATAGATCTGGTTTCTTTGCCAGAGAAAAACGTTTATCTATTCACTTTGGCTTGTTTTCATGGCCTAAATTAGCTATGAGAAGCCTCATCTCCTTATGTGGTTGTGATGATTATGTATTCTTGGTTTTCCTTGACCATGACCCTTTTGGTAGAAAGGTTTTAGAAGAAGGCAAGACAGCATTTTTTAAACCAGGCGCTTTATTTAAAAAAGATTATCTGAGAATGTTATGAAGAGTTTTATGTGTGTTGGTTTGCTCTGGAGAATTTGCAGAAAATACCTGCCTTCTGTAAGAGTTTTGTGCCTACATTTTTATCGAAAGTCAGGTCGTAGGAAAAAAGGTACTAAAACAGGCTAATACCTATTTTCCGTTAATAGATAGATAATTAGAAAAATCATTTCTGTCTACGCTTTTAGCGACGCCTGTATCGTTGTTACAATTTCTTCCATATAGCAATTAGTCAAGATGGGTTTTTGTGTTTTCGGAGAAAGCAGCATCGGGTTTTTAGCATCGTACAGTTGCCTTCCGCATTTTTCGTATTTTAAAAGTATGGTAGATAACAAAAGCTGGATTTTCCTGTGTGATATTAGCTTTACAGACAATATACACGACAAGCTAATACATTAAAAAATAATACTAACAGAAAGTAAAATTAATGATGAACAGATTGTCATTATTAAGCAGATCATAAAAAAGTTGACAGGAAAAATTAGAAATGCTTTGTTGTATATTCCTCACAGCTGTGTCAACTGAGCTTTGTCTCTTAGCAAAATGCGTTATACCACAAATTATTTATTCATAGAACTTTCTGGAGCAAATGGAACAGTTTTTGGCTAAACAATCTTTGTGAAAATATAATAATTAAGACATGCATATTTTCGAAACTTTACATAGTTTTCTAAGATAAAGTTTAAAGAATATCCTCGTGAAGATCGCTGAGCTTGCCATTTTTCATGCTTGTATCGCATTTCTGTCTATGCTCAGATATATAGCTTATATGGGAGTCATAAAATAAAGGCTTATCCTATCCAAAAGGCAGCCTACAGCGTTCTTTCTCATAAAATGCCTTTAATGCTCCGTCTGATGAAGGAGAATATATTTTATTCATGGTTTTCTGTATTTTTTGTGATTCTGATATTGCTTTTCCACCTTAAGTATTCTCTTTATTCTTTCACTATTTTATCATAATTCTTCTTGCATTCTTACGCCTATATTTTCCTAAACAATATTTTTCTTACACTATGTCATCTTTTCTACTGTTAGCTGATCCTGAAGATATTTTGATAATAATATATAAATAAGCTTATCAATATCCTTTTGAATGAATAATTCAAAATTTATTCTATTATTTTTTCAGAATGTTATCCATGATGATGTAGTTTTCAAAAAGTATAATCAGAATTTGAACATTTTTCTGAAAAGTTTAAAGTTTGATATTATTCTAGTGGATATTTTTATATTATGATTGGCGGTTTCATTGATGTATATGTGTTTGATACCACGGCTGATACAGATCCGCATGATTTATCATACAAAGTTTCAAATTCCAGTATGGAAGCATATTGGCAGCACTGGATGCGATTAAATACTGATAACGTGTTTCTTAGGTGAGAATAGCAGATACAATTTTAGATCTCTTGCAAAAAACATATGCATAATATCTGTATATGGAAAATTGTTAATATTGGAAAGTAAAGTTATAAATGTTTTGAAAGACTTTGTGACAAATATGGAGTTTGGAGCATTGACAATTATTTTTAGAGAAAATCAAAACTACTTAGCGTAAGTACATAAAAACACTAGAGCAGCTCAAAAAAACTAAATGTCAGATTTGAGACGCTTTATCAGATATAAAAAAGTTATGACCAAAATTACAACGCTTATTATCATAGAAAAATATTCTGGAAAATAAATGTATGTGATCTTAGTGTAATATGAGTTTGTATCTTTCTGCAGGCTAAGAGTTTTACAAAGTGAAATATATTTTTCTATTGCAGATTATGGAGCAGAGCTTTTGCAGGGAAACGCAGCTCATGTTTTTAAACAGTTCTCTTAGAGAAGGATAAGTCAAAACCAAATCAATTACACACTGTGACCTAAAGTGTTTCATAGCCAATCCAGAAAGTATCCTTGTAATGAATGGGTGGTGGGAAGGATCGATTTCAGAAAAACATCAAACGGCGTTTGTACATTCTTGGTTATGTGTTCCATCAGTTATTTTGAATTTCCTTACCGAAACCCCAAAGTGCGTATTCATCAAAATATAGAAACTATGTTATATGCTGTAAGGCGTCTATATTCAGCGCGTTTTTGAGTTTCGGGATTTACTCACGTATTCAGCACAGCACCTCCATATTTAGGAAATGAGAAAGCTGAAGATATGGAGGAGATGCTATCCCGATATTTTGGATTATTAATTAAGCTATATCTGTTAGCAATGAACTCGTCCAGCTTAAGCAGTTCCAACGGGTTGCTATGAAGAAGTGTCTTATTCTGTCTGCGTTGTCCAGAGTTTTTTATACGGAAAAAGTGATATTGAATACTAGAGGTTAATCAATGTATGGTTTTACTAATTCTGTACTTAAACAGAATTTACCTGAAAGAAGCCTGATAGTGACACTTGCAACCAGATCATGTCTAGTTGAGGTGAGGGTTTCTATACAAACGTCGGAAGTGGATACATTAGCGTTCTTTTCACAAGAGTGGTGTTCCTTGTCAGCATTGTACTAAAAAATTAATTTTTAGAACGTTATTGTCGTGCATTTCAAACAATCAGAGAATGATGAATAGTATTATACACAAAATCTCATTTCTTATATCGTTTCCAATACCCATGAAAATAGCATTGGCGCTCATAAGGAGCAAATATTTGCTACTGTCTGTTTCGTTGATCTTTAATGTTCAAAATCACATAATTAAGCACGAAAAACAACATAATGACAATAGAAACGAAAAAGTCAGTTTGAGGTTTCCACCGTTAGAAAAAATGTATGTCGGCTTTATGCGTTTCAGCAAAAGTATTACAGGTTTTAGAATCGATTAGTGAATCAAGAATGTCTATAAATGTAATCTTAAGGATAGATTTAAAAAATAGTTACATATAAACAGCGCAAATGCTGAAGGTAATATTATAGCATCGACGTTATTGATAAGAGCATAACTTTCCAAACATGCTCCCACTTACAATTAACTTCTTGATAAGCTGTGAAGGGGGGAAATCTACAAGATAGTGATAATATGAAAATTAATATGATGAAAAACGTTACAGATCGTCTATATGCCAGTATATTGAGAGCATTTTCTGAATTTTATAACAAAACGAATGTTTTTATATTAGTTATTTGTAGATTTCTAGTTTTTAAATTTTTAAACCACTATACTCTATCTTTTTCAGGAAAAAGCCACTGAACTTGTTATTTAGAGGATTTCCATTTTATATTATTTGTACATTTGCTAGAGAAAGAAGAAAAATCAGGGTGAGAAGAAGACCAGATTTCGTCTTCCATTGGTTCCCCATTAGCAGCGTAGGTTTCACATTTGTCACAGAGATGGTCGACAGATTCGGGGTACTGATAATCAGTATTTACTGTCTTATTCACTTCGTTGCTATCTTTAACTAGTTGGCGAAGATACTGTGGGTTTTCTAGCATCGGGCAGGGACACAGATGATTCTCATTAAATGACTGGTGATCATGGTAAGCTTGACAAGAGGGCTCTTGAGTGCTTTCAGCAGAGTGTAGCTCTGTATATTTGCATTAGAGTAATGAATAAATACTCAAGGTTCTACGTCCCCCCTTTGCATTGATATGCAGGTAATGACGTCCTCCGGCAATACATCCGCCTACAAGTTCACCGTCATTTTGGAAATCTATAGCGAAGATAGCTGTGCTTCCATGAAATTCCGGAACACGTTTGTACATCTTTGTATATGTTGTTCCGGATTCAGTATCAGTTTTGCAGAAGCAGCGTTTCCTATCGGCATACAATGGAAGAACCATACAAACAGGGCTACCATATCGATGATCTTATCATA
>JABUSY010000042.1 GCA_021442455.1 Lachnospiraceae bacterium
TGGTGAAAATTGGTTATTTTGAGTGGTCACTTTTTGGTTAAATTAAGCAGCTGCTAACACCATAAAAAATAATGGTAAAAATTGACAATAATTATAAAGTACAAATCAAAGATATAATTTGGTCTTACTATTCTTCCTCTATAATGCTAATTTTAAAAGCAGCAAGTTGCATACCTACCTTATCCAAAATTTCAACAATACCAAAGTTAACATTATTACGCATTTTTAAAAATTTTAAATATTCTATGTTGTTTGTGTAACAAATCACGAGCACTTCATAACAAGAACTTCCTAATTTATCAAGAGTAACACTGTATTCCGAATCTAAATAGTTATGTCTGGACATAAATATAAACAGTTGCTCTATTCTGAAAATAAGGTCTCTTATTTCTTCTGTGCTTGTTCCATGAGGTAAGCTAATTCTAAATCTAATTCTTCTGTTTTTCCGTTTTGCATGACTATTATTTAATACATATGAATTTGCAACTACACTATTAGGTATGAAAATAAAAGCTCTATCAAATGTCTCAAGTTGAGTGCTTCTCAATGACATAGAACGCACATATCCTTCTGTTTCTCCAATCGAAATAAAATCATTTACTTTAAATGGCTTATCTACCAGGAGAACAAAACCGGAAAAAATATTGCCAATAACATCCTTGGATGCGAAAGCAATTACAGCACCACCGAATCCAAAGGCGGTAACTATACCCCATATGTTTTGTTGCCATACATGAGTAATTGTAATGCCAGCACACAACACAACTATAACTTTTAGAATTATTCTTATAACTTGAGCTAATCCATGAGCTTCTCTCAATGCTCGGATATTTGATACGATTTCATTTTCTAAGCCACTTAATATTCTGTATCCTAACCAATAAAACATAACCCAAAATAGCGTCAGTCTTATTGACATTAATGATGTATCTCCCGTTAACCATTTACATGGTGTATTCGTTATAAAAGAAAAGACACCAGTTATAAGTATTGATATATACAACGGCCATTCTATAGCTTCTAACAGAATGTCATCGTAGTCAGTTTTGCTCTTTTTTACCCAGGCTCTTAGCTCTGGAAATAAAACTTTATAAAAAACTTGACAGAGTAACAACGAGCTTCCAAGCCACATTGAACCAACAAACCACTCTTGCATAAATTGATTTAGCATAAATACCTCTAAAATTTTATATGATTATCTACACATATAAAATTATTCTGCCCACACGTGAGAATCTAACCGGCATAACTATTATCAATATTTAACCCTAGATCTTACATTCAAAATCCCCACAAGAGCTCCAAGCTGGTTGACTTCTGTGACCACATTTTGTGCATGTGGATTTCATATTGTCTTCGTATTCCCAAACCCCTCTAAAATGCGGTTTAGGACTGATGCAAGAATTTGTTGGATCATACCAATATTTACAAAAGGCACATTTTTTAACGCCTGAGTTTTGCCAATAAGTTTTCTTCATGATAGGCCTCCAAAAATTTTTTATTCATAAGTTTATTCTTGACTAGCAGATAATTCCTGTCTCAACAAATGGCAAGCATCTATAATTTTATCTAGTTTAATCAAAGCCACTTTATTTTGTTCTTCTTTAGATTGGTCATCTTTTTTCTTCATTGTGAAGGGTTTGCTAAGATTATTAGAAACATTATTAATGGATGCATTGACACTATCCTTTAAATCTTCACCAAATTCTACAGATAAATACAGGCATTTTTGAATCATCTCTTGCTTAGCTTGCGCAGCTGCTAAAGCTTGTTGTCGAGCAATTTCATTTTCACGTTCAGCTTTAGCTAGAGCTCTTTCATAACCCCCATCATCACCAAATAGTCCTTTCAGTATCGGTAACACAAACAATGCTACTTCGATAACAGGGCCTACTACTGGCATAACAGAAGCAACAAATTTTCCTACCGTTGTTTTTGCCAAAGCCTTACCAACAGCAGTTTGAGCAATGGCTCCAACCGCTTCACCCATAATTTTTTTACCTGCTTCATATTGAAGTGTATTAAAACAGAAACTATTACCCGAACTACTATCTTTGAAATCATCCTGTGCTGAATTAAAAGAATATTCTTCTGATGTTATCTTTTCAAAATTTAATACAGGTATTACAGCAGAAATATTTTCTCTATCTACAACAGGTAAATCATCTATTTCTTGACACAATGTTTCAATGAGCCCACGAATTTCCTGATCTAACCTTTTCTGTACTTCCTCAGCTAAGGATGAACATTTGCGTTCTAAAATAGCAGTTATACATTTATTATTGGTTTCTTCATCAACATTATTACTAAGTACATTACTGAATTCTGCAGGTAATTCCATAGAAAGAGTTCTAGTTTTCCTATCAATAAAAGCGCTCATTGTTTCTCTGATAATTTGTTTTTCTTCACGAATACGATTTAACAAAATATTTAGAGAATCTTTAGAGCCCCCATTCATATTTTCTAAAACACTAATTATGCTTTCTATTTCTTTTTCTACGTTCACAACAGCAGAACTTAAAATAGCAAAGCTGCCCGCTTTCTTCAATTCATGACGAATTATCGTTGAAAGCTCCTGCATATTACTTTTTTCATATAGTTTAGGAATATTACGGATTCTCCCCTGTCTTGCTCTCTGGGCATTTACAACAACAATGCAGTACTTCTTGTCAACATCCTCTATGCCAACGGTTTTCATATTCCAACCAACTTTAATTTTTATTTGGTTAATTACATCATCGTTAGTCCCTAAATCTCCATTTTTGTCATTTAAAACAATGATAATTTTCTTACCGCTGTCAGCAATATCCTTCATGCGGACGTAATTTTCTTTTCGTTCATTTGACCCGGTTGTACTCATGACAAAAATAACAACGTCTGCATTTTTTAAATGATTCTGAGTTACTTCTTCGTGTTGAATGGGTGCACCAACACCTGGAGTATCAGCAATTTTATATCCATTCCATTCATAGTAATCAACACTGTCAGTAGTCGGAACATCAGCAACCTTAGCTGCGTCAGAACCTATCAACTCATTTATAATACTACTCTTTCCTGCATTATAAATACCATAGACCATAATTTCAGGATTAGTGGCATCAATTTTAGTTTGATATATTCCTTTAATATTTGATACATGCTTTAACACATTTAAATTTTCAGCATAAGGTTCTAATGTTTCATTTAATGCCTCTTGTATATGGCAAAGCTTAGAACGAAAATCCAATAATCTTACATCTTCCATGCTTATTCCTCCTATTCAGATAAAAACACAACCAGATGATGTTTTTCTAACTTATCGTAAATATTATGGAGAATTTCATCATCAACAATAAAACCTCTATTATTTAGCTCTTTTAAGACCCAGGCGATATCATGCCTACCCGTTGACAAAAGAAGCGTTTGACATTCAAGTTCATTAATAAAGATTTCCTTATTGCCAGAAACTAAAATCTTCGCACCATCTGAAGTTTTTTTCACATGCTTAAAAATAGGAATTACTCTTACAGGATACGCACTATGCCAGAAGTTCTCAACTGCAGCTTGCTTTTGGGCCTCATGCATTCCGAGCAAATGATAATAAGAATATAGCGGTGCATCGGTATATAATGTTCTGTGCCATCGCCCACCATAATTAAAATCGTCCTTTTCATCAAACCATGTAAAAATCTTTTCAAGTGGAACTACTTCATTCCTTAACATGTCCAACATATGTTGGGTCAATGCATCATTCATGGTGTTCATAATCTCGGCAATATCCCAACGTGTCAAGTCGTCTGTTTCTGTTTGAGGTAAGTCATCTACCGCTTCATCAAAATCTAAATCTACTATTTTCATCCCAAACTTCGATGGATTTTTTGTCATAGTAGTATTGGGCAGAGGCCAAAAACTAATAACACTTAATTCTAAAGATCCCTTAGCAAAGCTAATTAATTCTTTGGCTCTTTCCAAATTTATTTTTGCTTTTTCTCTAGAAAAGTGAGCTCCACCTAATATAATATTTCCGTAGATTTGATCTATTCCAGCTTCAGTACACAACTTTACAACTTCAAAGATTTCCTCTGGTGTAGTATTCTTGCCATATTCATCCAGTTCCTCAACAGTTAATGCTTCAATTCCTAACTGCAATCTCTGACAACCACCCATAGCTAAATATTCGAGCATTTCAGGATGCTTCAGTATTGTATGCACATGTCCTTCACAAAACCATCTCAGGTTGCTTCTTTCTCTTCTTTTAGCCAGAGCCTCACACATCTCTTTTACTCTTTTTGAATCGAGTGTAAAGGTATCATCTGTAAAATATAAACGCACAGCTTTTCCTGAATGCTTTTCTAAAAATTTATCTACTTCTTTTATAACATTCTCTACAGAACGGAAACGCACCTTTTGTGTATGGTGTCCTTCATGACAAAATGCACAATGGAATGGACAACCTCTGCCAGTTAAAATCCATAATTCATCAGAAATTCTTGTTGGATCTAAGTAACATTCCTCTGTAACAAAAGGCAAATTGTCTAAATTCATGACTAGATTTCTTGGTTTGGTAGCTATAAGCTCTCCATTTTGCAAGATTCTTATACCGTCTATTTCATTGAGAGAACCAGTACCATCAATAAAATAATCTACTAATTCAAGAACAGTTAATTCTCCCTCACCAATAACAACAGCATCACAATTTGATTCTTCATAGAAATCCTTTTTTAATGCGGTTGCCTGAGGTCCACCAATTATTACAGGTATATTATATTTTTCTTTAATGTGCCTACAAAACCAAATATTCTCGGTAACATTACCATAATCACAATATAGTCCAACAACCTTAGGAACACAAGATAAACATGCATCTTCTAAAATACTATTTCCATCTTTTAATGTTCCAGAAAAACTTTGTGCCCAATACCCGTTGTCGTTTAAGAAAGCAGCTAATAAATAAATTCCTGCGAATCCACCTTTTCCTACTACGCTATCAAGATATGGTCTATGTAAATTAAAAAATAGGACGTCATTATCTCGCATGTAGATAACACCTCACAAGCTTTTTAAAATTTCTTGTTTTTCATATAATCTTTCTCTGAATCGTTTTTTATCATTCACCAATCTTTTTTTTATTAAAGCAAGTCCTTCTGTTCTTAAAAAATGTAACAAATCTCTTCTTAATTCACAATTTGGAAATTGAGTATTAATATTCCCATACGCATTCAAAGCTTCGAAGGTGCAACCACCATGACAATAATCCCACTCTTTACAATTCTTACAATCATTCATCTTTAAATATTCAAATCTTTCTCGAACCATTTGGGCCGAGGAAGATTCGTAAAGTTCTATTAAAGATTTATTCTGTAAATTGCCATATAACATAATGTCTGTTGTTCGACCACAAAAACTTACTCCACCATCTGGATAAACACAAATAAAAGATTTGCCACAGGAACCATTATAAGAGCATTCGTTTAATGGCTGTGCGTATAAAATAGAATGTATCAAACCTGATAATGGTTCTATTTCTATTTCATAACTATTTACCATTGTTTTAAAAATCAGTTCTTTTAGCAAATCATTGTAATTATTCATTACATTAGCGCAATCTTTTCGTACAGCTGCTCTACCGCAAGGGATTAATGGATTAATTTTTACAGATAAGTTATTTTCTACCAAAAAAGATAGTAGCTTATCTGCATCAATTTTTTTGCTAGTATTAACCACCATCAAAGTGCTACAGCTTACGCCTGATTCATTTAACACTTTTATATTATGCAATATTTTCTTACAAGTAACTTCACCAGTTTTGCTTCTTCTGTTTTCGTCGTGTAGTTCAGTATAACCATCCAAGGATACGCCAACACCAACATCATATTTCCTTAGCAATTCTATGAGCTCTTGATCTATACAATATCCATTGGTTTGCATTGAAAAAGATAATTCATAGTTAGAAAGAATATTTTTAGCGTATTCTAAGAAAAAGGATAACTTCTCAACCCCAATAACAGTTGGCTCACCTCCATGAAAAATAATATCTATCGTCTTATCATTATTTTTATCCAAGAGTTCAGGCAATTGATTTATCAATTTCTTATACAACTCATCCGACATTGTAATTGGTGATTTGTCACCCTCGCTACAGTATGCACAAGCCAAATTACACATAGTAGTTACTTTGAGAATTACATTCATTATTTAACACCCTTACATAATCAATTTCGTAAGTTTATTTTTTGCTAAAGAGATTTCGCGTTCCATGGCCTCTATATACTTCTCTTGTGGTAGATAATAAGTTTTAACTAAATTAGTTAAGGCCTTCTCTACTTCTTTTTTACAATAACCTTCTACCTGTGGTAACAAATAATCTAAAACTTGTTCAACATTTGTACCTGTAACAGATGTTATATATCCCTTTTTTACTACCCTATCAGATTCATAGTACTTTTTCCCAAAAAAAGATCTGCAATGTTCCCAAAATCCACGTGGGTCTCTTTCATCAACAACAGTAACTGTATATTCATACTCTAACTGAGACATTTGTTGAGATAGGCTTGGTCCTTGAAACTCCACATCACCCAATTTTTCATAAAACTTATGGGATAGGAGTTGGCTATTGCCAATAACATGAGTAACTTCAGAAGCTGTATCAGCTGCAAGCATTGGGTTAACAATATTAAATACTGTATCGCTAATCTCCTTAACTGAAACTTCTCCACCTTGATTCATCACCTTGCTAGAAAGCATACTAATGCGTGTTTCCACTTCAACACGAGCCTTACGAGTAATATTCTTAGCAATTTTTTCAGCACGAGAAGAAATCTTATCTTTAAAATTCTTTATATCCCTTTTAATGGGTATAAATTCATTCTTTAAAGCATTCAGTCCCTTAATCTCGTCATTGCCTTCTATTAATGTTTTAATGAAATTATTTAAAGCCTGTTTAGGTCGTTTTTCCTTACGTTCAACTACACCTTTGCGTGCTTTTTCAGTCAAACGTTTCATCAATTCATCTAAATTACTCTGACGATAAACTTTTTCATTACCATTTTTTAAAGCAATCTTACCGAGCAGAGCAGAAATACTCATAGCTTTATACCTTGTTTTATCAATTTCAGGATATGCTTCACCCAATCGCTTTAACATATCATCTTCTTGATTTTTTCTTCTTTCTGGGGATTTGGCAACAAAAGTTTTTTTCAAATCTCCAGTTGCTTCATCGTATTCCTCTTCCACGTCGTCAGAGCGAGTAATAACTACAAGTGCTTCCTGATCTTTATCAGAAAGTTTTTGTAAATATTTCATATCTTCCATCAGTCCAGGTTCTGAAGAATTGACTAGAAAGATACACAAATCAGCATACTCAATATATTCATTTACCATCTCTTCCATGTTACGGGCATCACCTATTCTGCTCAAAGCACCCGTACCTGGTGTATCAAACCAACGCAATCCACTTAAAGTAAAATATTGAATATCTCCTGTGGTATCTGTAACTCCTTCACAAAACCATGTTCTGCCATCAACATTTACAATGTCCCCAGTATTTCTACCTTTCTCTTGAGTAGCAAAATCCGTCGGTTCAAGATGTTTGTAAACATTATCAAAGGGAGCTGCCAACCACTCTCTTCCCGCAAAAAAATTTCCTAAAGTACTTTTACCTGCTTTAACAGCACCAAAAACCATGACAACCATATGTTTCTCATGGTCATGCATGAATTTTCTTCCTTGTTTATCCTTCTCAACATTATACTGCCACAGTTTAATTGCCTCTCGCAAAGTATCAAGAAATTTATTAAGTGATTTATTGATGGCATCCTCGCTTTTATCGTCTCTGACCAAATGCTTCTCACATGCTGCACTAAAATCATTTACGATCTTATAGGCATCATCACTTTTTTTAGTAATTTTTCGAGAAAATTTATTTAACTCTGCTCCTGCTTCATCCAAGGAACTAATAAAATCTTTAGCTGTAGCACTAAAATAATTATTTACCACAGAAATTCCCTCACTATTTTTCTTCAGTATCATCCAAACTATTCAAGGTCATCTTATTAATTCGTTGTATTGCGTTGTCAATTTCCTGAATTTTTTTCTTATCTTCAGCTATTTCTTCCTCTAAAGATTTCTTTATTTTATCTCTTGTGTCTTCTAATGAAGTTCGTATAGACTCTATTCCGTAAGTAATAGTAACAAACTGTCCCAGTTCATTGTCGGTTCGCAAACTATTAATTTCTTCCATATAGCATCGTTCTAAATCATTCTTTAATCTGCCAAGTTCCCTTTCGCGAGCTTCCCTAGCCTCTCTCTCAGCCCGTTCCCTAGCCTCTCTTTCGGCACGCTCCCTAGCCTCTCTCTCCTCTCTTTTAGCTCTTCTATACGCACTATCACTATAGTCATCATGAGCTACTCTTGCAACTACTGCTACGCCCACTACTCCCCAAATCATTTTTATACCTCCGTCTAATAAAAATTAACAATTATTTTCGAAATCATGCAATGCTTTTTGTTTATCTTCCAAATGCTTTTCAGCGATACTAAACTTTGCATTTGCTAATTTTAGCAAATTATCATACTTAGTTTTTTCTTGATTGATTCTATTTTCACTAAGGTTTTTAACTTCTTCTAATCTATCTACTGATTTAGCTTTAGCTTCATTAAATCTGTCCTTTTGTAAAGCCAAATTTTCCTCTCGCCACAGAGATAGATTCTCATCAATAAACTCTTTTAAAATTGGAATGCCACTCTTTTTTATAAAAGTTTCTTTCTTCTTTTGAGATTCTTCTTGCACACCCTTTTCAAAACGTTTATTGGATGTAAAGAATATTTTAAGTTTATTATCTGGTAATACAGAATCTAAATCGGATTGAATCTTAGCTTTAATTAACTCATAGTTTTTGTTACTTACAGCATCTCCAAAAGTCAAAACCATAGCAAAATGATCCCAAAAATATCCCTTTGGGAAAAGTTTTTCCAATTTTACAATAATGTCTATTTCACTTTTATGAAGTTCGCCAATTTTCAAACTATGCACAAAGAGAATATAATTAGCCTTCTTGTATACTTCAAAGGCCTCAGCATCATCCTCTGCATCTGCATCAAGCCCAGGTGTGTCTATAACATAAACATCCTCAGCATATTTTTCCTTCTGTCTTACGCGAGTCTTTCTTACATCAGCTATTTCAAACACTTCATTTCCTAATAAAGAGTTTAATAAACTGCTCTTGCCGTGGTTCATACGACCAGCATTAACTATAAGTATTTCTTTAGCTTCTTCACAAAGTTCTCTTTTGGTATATACCATCCGCTCTAATACATCGTCTACAATATTATCTTTAGATTCAATAACAGCATCAAGATTTGTATCTTTTTGCACGTCCTCTTGTTTTTTTATTAAATCTTTCATTTGTTTTACTTTTTCTTTTGCTGGAAAAAAATCTTGTCCAGCAGCTTGCTCATACAAACAAAGCGCCTCTTGGTAATCTTTTTGCTCTTCTGCATGTAATCCAAGAAGGTACAAATCTACGCTATTCATGAAACAGTAAACCTCCATACTCTAATTATTTATTGTGAACTAATCAATAAAATGCCCATTTAAAAGTGCTATTCTTGTTAATTCCTTCACAATATTTTCACAAAACTAATCTATAGTTTTCTAATACATTATTTTATCATCGATGTCCCCCCCCCGCAAGACTTTTGTTCATAATTTTTAATTATTGTTAATTTTAGAAATATACTTTTTGAATCTATTTTGGTCGTATTTAAAATTT
>JABUSY010000057.1 GCA_021442455.1 Lachnospiraceae bacterium
TAACAATATATATTGTTAGACTGTTTTGTCAAATATTCATTTTATTTGTTCATTTCTCTGAACTGAACTGCGGTGGCAGCTTTTTTCCGTCTTGAGTCATTTATAGCTGTATAATGTTTCTTCGTCGTATTTACATCTTTATGTCCAAGTACATCAGCAACTAAATATATATCGCCTGTTTCTTCATACAACGCTGTTCCATAAGTGCTACGTAACTTATGCGGGGTGATTTTTTTAGATGTTGTTACTTGGCTAGCATATTTTTTGACTAGATTTTCGACAGTTTTCACATTAATCCGTTTTCTCTGCGAGGAATAAAAGAGTGCATGTTCATGGTTCTTGACAGGAATGATTTTAGAACGGATTTTCATGTAATCCTTCAAAGCCTTTTCTACCTCAGGTCCAAAATAAACAATCATTTCATTTCCACCTTTTCGTACAATATGGATTCCATTATTTCTAAAATCCACATCTTCCAGATCTAAACCGACACATTCTGAAACACGCACACCTGTTCCAAGCAAGAGAGTGATAATCGCAAGATCTCTGTATTTTGTCTTTTCATAATATTTTCTCTGATGCGGTGTTATAGTACTTTCGCAGGATTCTACAAAATTTAAAAGTTTGCAAACTTCATCTGTTTCGAGATGAATAATCTCCTTTTGATGGAGTTTAGGCATATCAATCAAAAGTGTAGGGTTGGTTTGAATCAGTTTGTGTTTGTAATAATACGCATAAAAAGTACGAAGTACTGATAATTTACGTTTAATGCCTTTTTCACCGTTTGTGATATATTTTGTGGTATATTCATCAGCTTCTGGTACCTGGTATGCCTTCAAATACTCAATATATTCCTCAAGATCTAGCGCTGTAATTTGGTCAAGGAGATCAAGAGTCAGTGTATTTTCTGTTAAATTTTTAAAAATAGAATTATTTTTCAGAAGAAATTGCAAAAAAATACGGATATCATAAGCGTATCTAATACGCGTGCTGGTGGATGTGGTTGTGCTGATGGCTCGAAAAAAAGTTTTTGAAAATTCAGGAAGAGTTTTTAAAACTTCTCGTAACTTTAAAGTGTTTTCCATATCTGTCTGTTCGTGATAAGTGATGCGTTTATTCATGATTATAAAGCCTCCAAACTGATAGAATAAATATCAGTATAGAAAAAACAGCTACATTCATCATCAATTAAACTATTCGGGAAATACAGGTTTCCCGAATAGTTTAATTGATGATGAAAAAACATAATACAATATACCACAAAATCTATTCGCTGAAAGTATATTATAATATACATTTTCTGTCAAGAGATATTTAAACAGATGTTCGAAAATATGTTTGTATTTTAAAAATACTGATGATATAATTAGCATATGAAAAAAACGGAGGTTAAATAATAAAAAAAGGCCTATCAGCAAAAAAAAACAAAAAGAAATACTACAATATATAAAAAACGATTCTTGAAAAGGGGTTTCCTCCTTGTATTCGTGAGATTTGTAAAGCAGTTCAGCAAAAATTCACCTCTTCTGTATATTGCTCATTTAGAGGCGCTAGAAAACATGGATACATAAAAAAGATGGAACAAAACCGAGGGCAATTGAAATTCTTAACAATGATTTTCAAAATATCAGAATCAATCATCAGTGTTCCAATAATCGGTCATATACCTGCTGTACAATCGCATTGTCTTTTTAAGCATTGAATCTTATTTCCTAATTCCGGTAAATTCTTTACCGGACAATGAGACTTTTATGCTGAAGGTTAAAGGAGAAAGTATGATTAATGTAGGTATTTTAAATGGAGATTACGTGCTCGTGGAAAAGAAAAGCACAACCAAAGACGGTGAAATGGTAATTGTTCTGGTTGAAGAGTCTACAACTGTGAAAACATTTTAAGGTGATTGGTGTTTTCTATTTTATTCAATCAGAAGTAATCATTTCAATACTCAAGATCCATATAATATTAGCTAGATTCTTTGTTTTTCAGGCCCTCAATACATCTGTTGTCTTTTTTACTTTTGTTTTTTCGTGTATAGGTTTTATAATAGTTATAGGCCTTTAAGGTAGTTTTATCTATCAATTTAGAATGTTTGCACAAATAACTGACTGTATCTTTAAGAATCTCATACATACACCTGTCTAGATCTTCAAAAGCCAGTTTTCGAATCTGTTGCAGATGTGGTGCTTTATTTCGATTAGGTTCGATATAATCTGCAATATAAATTATTTTTTCCAGATCAGACATAGCTTCTTTTCCTGTCGTATGCCAAAAAATGGAATTCAGGACTTCCTTGTCATGAACAGCATATTTTTTTTCAGCTAAATAAGCTCCCAATTTAGCGTGAAGAAGAGATGGATATTTTTTTTCAAATTCAGAGATAGGAAGTTTTGCTTTTTTACATAAATTTATTGTTTTCTGATTCGAGATACATTTTGCACAGTCATGAAGCAAACCTGCTATTCTTGCTTTTTCCATATCAATCCCATAGGCCATGGCTATGCAGGAAGTTGTATACATCACTCCCTTGGTATGCTCATAGCGATTCGCATCTAATTCCTTTTTAAGCCTGTCTTGAATTTTATGCCATTGTATTTTCATTTTGTTATAATCCCCCTGCTATCATTTTTGATCATTCATTTTACAGTGTTCTCTACTAGCACTATGATTTATAATAAAATATTGTGATGAAATATCAAAATTCGATGTATTGAGCTGTAAAAAGTTCACCTGATACTGTTTCTCTTCATTTAATTAAATTATCTATTTGAAGACTATATCCCGTTTTTTGCTTGCATTTTACAAAAGTCAGTTTTCAGAAATTCTTATCTCATTTGTTATTTGTAATACTCAAAAACCCGTCCATACATACGAACAGTATCTCCTTCCTGTATGCCTGCTTTTTCTAGCTTTTGCAAAATTCCTGATTCACTCAAAAATTTCTGGAAAAACGCCAATCCTTTTTCTGAATCCAAATTGGTATAAGTCAGAATTTTTTCAATCTCGGAGCCCTCTACTACAAAGGTATTGGGAACTTTTGCATCTCGTATCACAGTCGATAGCAGATTTTGCTTGTGAAGCATGTCTTCCTGGGAAAAATTCACTTCACAGACTATTGTCTTTTTTGGAAGATGATTTAGTTGATTCTGAACATAATATAGAAGTTCTTTTATACCATGACCTGTTACGGCAGATATCGGAAATATACGAATATTTTCAGATTCAAATTCCTCTTGAAGACGCTGAATAGGATCCTTTTCGCCCTCTTTCACATAGATAGAATCTATTTTATTCGCAGCAATTACCTGTGGCCTGGTTGCTATTTCTGGATTATACTTTTCAAGTTCCTGATTAATTTTATAAATATCCTCCACTGGATCCCGTCCCTCCGTAGATGCGGCATCTACGATGTGGATGATCAATCTCGTACGTTCAATATGACGAAGAAAATCATAGCCAAGCCCGGCTCCATTTGATGCTCCTTCGATCAAGCCAGGAATATCTGCAATGACAAATTTTCTACATCCATCCAGATCGACAACGCCTAAATTAGGTTTCAAAGTAGTAAAATGATAATTAGAGATTTTAGGTTCTGCATTACTGACTCTGGATAAAAGAGTAGATTTACCAACATTTGGAAATCCTACCAGACCCACATCTGCAATCATTTTTAGCTCCAGCTGTACTTCAAGCTCTTGAGCTGGTTGTCCTGGTTGGGCATATTTGGGAACTTGCATAGTCGAAGTAGCATAATGCATATTCCCCTTTCCTCCGTGACCTCCTTTTAACACGATCTGTCTTCTATTGTTCCCAGACATATCAGCAATCACTTTTCCAGACTGACTCTCCAATATTATTATGCCTTCAGGTACCTTTAGGATCAGATCTGCCCCATCCTTTCCATGACACTTATGTTTTCCACCCTGTTCACCATTTTGTGCGAAAAATTTTTTGCTGTGATTGTATCCTATAAGAGTATTTAACCCCTTATCTACCTGAAAAATAACGTCTCCGCCTTTTCCACCGTCACCTCCGTCCGGACCGCCTGCTGCCACATATTTTTCACGCCGGAAGCTCACATGACCGTCTCCGCCCTTTCCGGATTTTATAATAATCTTTGCTTTGTCAACAAACATATATATGCCCTCACAAACCATGAAAAATGGACTATTACAAAGTTTGCAACAGCCCTCCCTCGTTTCTTTTATTCAATAACCGGAAAAACAGAAACCTGTTTTTGATCTTTCCCTTTTTTCTGAAATCTGACAACACCATCTACTTTTGCATACAAAGTATCATCTTTTCCAATCCCAACATTCACAGCAGGATGAATCTTGGTACCACGTTGTCTGTAAAGAATATTCCCAGCTTTAACAAATTGTCCATCTGCTCTCTTTGCACCTAGCCGTTTAGATGCGGAATCACGTCCGTTCTTGGTGGACCCCATTCCCTTTTTATGTGCGAAAAATTGAAGGTTCATCTTTAACATACCATTATACCTCCTCGAAAATTAGATCCATATACTCTTGGTTAGATTCATCAGCCTTCATATCACTAAGGCCCATTACAAGTGAACGAAGCAAGAGATCTGCTACCTTACTATGATTCCCTAGAATAAAAAGACGTATATATGCATGATTCTCATCGCTGTCCACTGTGAAATTATCATTGGCCAATCTCTCCAGCGAATTAATCGTATTAATGGTCAATGCCGAAATAGCTGCGCATATGATATCGGAACCTGCTGCCATATAGCCTGTATGTCCCTTCAACTCAAAGCCTGTATATTGTCCTATATGATTTTGATAAAACGTTATTTTTGTCATAAAGTCACCAATTTAATTACATATGAATTTTTTGGATTTTCACCTTTGTGTATTGTTGTCTATGACCATTTTTCTTATGGTATCCAGTTTTTCTCTTATATTTATAGACAACAACTTTTTTTGATTTTCCATTTTCAAGAACAAAAGCGATAACGCTGGCTTTTACTGCACTATCACCAACTTTCAGCGTTGCATCATCTCTTATTGCAAGTATCCGATTAAATGTAACAGTTTCGCCAGCTTTTACATCAAACTTTTCCATTCTAATAATATCACCTTCGGCTACTTGATATTGTTTACCACCTGTTGCAATAATTGCGTACATATGACACCTCCTATTATCATTACCCGCCAGATTCGGTGGTTATCTTTTAAAGGCTTTAATCTCTCTATACGATATGCTATAATATTTTAGCATAGAAAGAACTGATTTGTCAATTATTTTCGTGTATTCTGATAAATTTTTCTGATTTGTTAAATTTTTTATACTTGCAATTACCAAATAAGCTAGATTCTATGTAAGAGAGACTATGTTCAGAAAAAGAAGATTTACATACATCTACATACATAAAAATGAAGCCTTTACATCGAATATTTACTTTTCTACCGCTTTATCTTGTTCATAACAATGTTTTATTTGAAGTCGCATTTCTCTCGTCTGCTGCATATTAAGCTGAAACGATTTTATACATGGCTTCTAGCATGTTCTTTTATTTTTAAAAATGTTTACAAAGCTTGTTTCAGAGTTCTAATTTTTTAAAAAAGTAGTGCGCTAAACTATATCTTTTGATAGAAAATAGAAACAGGTATTTTCTGATAAGAGTAAGGTCTTAAAATCTATGACTAGCTTTTTTCTTTTTAAGGACTTCTTCAGCTAAGAAAACAAAGGAAGCTGACATTCTGCCACTAAGACACTCTGTTCAATACAGGAATGGAGATATAATGTCAAGAAGTATCGCCTCTAGCAGCAAAAAATTATAGTGTGATCTACTCAGATTTTTCTTCATTTATCTATCGGCTTTATATATATACTCTTATTCTGTTTCTGTTAAAATTCATTCTTTAAAGCAGGTAATCTATCCCACATTTCCAGATTGTCATCAGTGAAATCAATACTGAATGATAGTAAAAGTTTTTTAGATCAGCTGATGAAACAGTTCTCCCTATAAACACTATAGTTCTTAAGGTAATGAATATTCTCGTGTATATTTTTAGATATTCATTGATTTTTCCGGAAGTTTCACAATCGCTTAGCTTCAGATATTTTGCTCTATATTTTTAAACGTTTCTATCAGCACGCGTATATTCAGAAAATTTCGTCGATAAATGATAGAATTCCATATAAAAATCCCATTGCAATTATCAGGATCATTCACATGAACAATATCCCCATTTTTATCTTTCGATAATTTTTATACATGGGAAGTGAAAAATTTTGTACTTTTTGCTACAGCTATAACAATAGCATAGAATTATTCTGGCATGATTGCTGAAAATATTAGATTTTTACAACAAATTTGAATTAGGAATAAAATCAACATATTAATACTTGAAATTTTCTTCAAGGAGTGAAATATGATCTGAAAATTGATCTATAGATCAAAAATTTCATATAATTAAATTCTCAAAACTGTCGTAAGCAAAAATATTGAAAAAGTAGAACTGTCAGAAAAAGTATATGAAATATTGCAAAATTGTACAAAATACTAATATTTATGAGAATATTTATTTTTTATGATGACTGGGATTAAGTGACATTAAACATTAAACATAGTTGAATCTGCTTTATCTTCTTACCAGTTCTCGTGTGATATCATCCCACGTAAGGTCCTTCTCAGCCATCAGCACCATTATATGGTAAAAAAAATCTGCAATTTCATATTTAATTTCTTCCTTATCTGGATTTTTCGCTGCTATGACGATCTCGGTGCACTCCTCTCCGACTTTCTTCAGGATTTTATCAATTCCCTTGTCAAATAAATAATTTGTATAGGACCCTTCTTTTGGATGAATTTTTCGATCTTTAATAATAGACAAAACATTTTCAAATACCTGTCGAGGATTTTTGTCATTATACTTTTTTCTCATTAACTCCTGTAAAAAACAGCTTTGATTTCCTGTATGGCAGGAGGCTCCTATCTGAGAGACCTTAGCTAAAATAGTATCATTGTCACAGTCTAGGATGAGTGATTTTATATATTGAAAATGTCCAGACGAGAATCCTTTTGTCCATAATTCCTGACGACTACGACTCCAATAAGTCATTTTCCCAGTATTAAGAGTTATTTGAAAAGATTCTTGATTCATATAAGCAAGCATCAGTACCTCTTTTGTCTGGTAATCCTGTACAATGCATGGAATCAATCCTTCCCTGTTTAATTTGAAGTCTTTCCAGGAAATTTTGCTTTCAAATGTATTTACTTGAATTCCTCTGGCCTTGCACTGAGACTTCACTTCCATAAGGTCTATATTTTTTTGGCTCACTATAGCTCCTGTCAATGCCTGAATATCTTTAGAGGCTAACAGTTCCCATACGTTTCCTGTATCTGCTAGTGAAAGAATCGGAAGCTCCGTTCGGCCGTGAAGATTCTTTTCCATCCCCTGAATGCATAACAGCATCCCTGCAAACTTTTCAATATCTTTCTGGTATTCCTCATAGACAGAAATGTCCGGAAGATATACTATAATTTTCTTTTTTCCAAATTTTTTGGAAACTTTCACCAACAGTTCTTGGTTTTTGGGTTTTACAAAATTAAGTACTACTCGCTGGCAGCCTGCATAAAGAAGCTTCTTAAGATCTTCTATTCGTTCCACATTCCCCGCAGCGATCACTGGAACTTCCGCTGTGTCACAAATTTTCCTGATGTTTCTGATGGCTATCTCATGTTCTGCGTTGGTTTCAGAAAAATCGAAAACTAAAATTGCATCCGCTCCAGAATTCATAAATTTTTTGGCAAGCACCTCTGGATTTATTTCCAAGGTTGTTTTCTTTGAATCAAATTCTGACATTGCTTGTCCGTTTTTTAAATAAATACATGGAATCAATAATTTATCCAAATTTTTTTCCCCTCCTGTTTACAGGCTTCCCTTGGTGGAAAGCACATCGGTGATTCTTGGGTCAAAAGCTGTCGCTTCATCCAAAGATTTAGCGAAGGATTTGAATAATGCCTCTGTCATATGATGATTATTGCTTGGCTGTAAAATCTTCATTTGTAAATTCATTCCACAGCTGTAAGAAAGCGCATAGAAAAATTCTTGAACCATCTCTGTGTTCATATCTCCTACCTTTTCAGTGGTAAACGTACCGTCAAATACAAAATATGGACGTCCCCCAAGATCTATGGCTGTCAGAACTAAACATTTATCCATCGGAAGGATACTGCTTCCATAGCGACGAATTCCCTGTTTATCTCCCAGAGCATGCTTGATAGCACTACCCAAGACGATTCCTGTATCTTCTATGGTGTGGTGGTCATCTACTGTCAGATCTCCTTTTACTTTCATTGTAAGATCAAACAAACCATGACGCACAAAACTAAACAGCATGTGATCAAAAAAACTGATACCTGTCTCTCCATCATACTTTCCACTGCCATCTAAACAAAGTTCTAGTGAAATATCCGTTTCCTTTGTACTTCTTCTTTCCTTGACAATTCTTTCGATCATATTAGAACTCTTTTCCTTCAAAACGCACTGAGACAGAATTCGCATGAGCTGTCAACTGTTCGAAAGTCGCGAACTGTTCAATATCATTATGAATACTTTTCATGGCTTCCCTGGAATAATAAATAACACTGGATTTTTTTAAAAAATCATCTACAGACAATGGAGAAAAAAACTTTGCCGTCCCATTAGTAGGCAGAATATGATTCGGTCCTGCAAAATAATCACCTAGCGGTTCACAGCTATACTCTCCAATAAAAATTGCTCCGGCGTTCTTTATTTTAGTCATCACTTCAAATGGATTCTCCATCATAATCTCCAAATGTTCAGCAGCAATGGTATTGGCCGCTTCTATGATATCCGCTTTTGTATCAGCAATTAGAATATATCCAAAATGATCTAGAGATTTTTCAATAATTGATCGTCTGGATAGGCGATTCAGTAAACGTTTTATTTCCAAGCTGACTTTTTCTGCCAATTCCTGACTAGTGGTGATCAAGATCGCAGAAGCCATTTCATCATGTTCTGCTTGTGAGAGCAGATCAGCCGCTACATAACGGGGATTCGCAGAACTTTCAGCCAGAATTAAAATCTCGCTAGGCCCAGCGATAGAATCTATACTCACATTGCCATAGACTGCTTTTTTTGCAAGTGCCACATAAATATTACCAGGTCCAACAATTTTATCCACTTTTGGAATGCTATCTGTACCATAGGCAAGCGCTGCTATTGCCTGAGCACCCCCTACTTTATACACTTTGTTCACGCCTGCCTCATGAGCAGCAACAAGTACTGACGGATTCACCTTGCCCTCTACATTGCAAGGTGTTGTCATGATAATCTCTGAGACTTTTGCTACTTTAGCCGGTATGATATTCATTAGCACAGAGGACGGATAAAAAGCCTTACCACCTGGAACATAGATACCCACACGGGCTATCGGAGTAATTTTTTGCCCTAGCAACGTTCCATTCTCTTCACTGTGGAACCAACTGTTCTGACGCTGCTTTTCATGATAAGAACGGAT
>JABUSY010000028.1 GCA_021442455.1 Lachnospiraceae bacterium
ATGAAACGTCTTCAGGGCGATATCTTTTCTGCATTCTATTAATTTGAGATTAACCAGATATTATGTTTGTAGCCTTCATAATTTATATAAAATACATATGATCATAGTTTAAGCACTTGGTTATACTCTGTTTTCATTATAACAAGAACTGTTTGATATGCTTTCAAACTTTTCGTTTGCACCTGTGGAAGCATACAAACGGTTATGTAGAATTACTAGGAAATGGAGATATCCAGTTATTGATTTTGAATGACATAGGGGAGTCTATCTAGCACCTGTTCGTGAAAATTTTGTAATAAACTTCATTTATGGCATTCAAAAATTTAGATATCTATCATAATACTTAAAATAGTTGAACGGTGTTTTAATGATGTATTCGTTATATATTAACATAAGTTTTAGCTAAAGTTCGGCTTATCGAGATGGATGACAATGTCCAGCAGGGAGTAACAGCGATGTAGCGATTTGACTACAGAAGACGTGTCAGTAAGGGATTAGTTGCTGTTTTTGGAATAAGAATAGGATTATATAAGTGTTTCAGCCTTCCATGTGACCGTTGATGATGTCGAGGTAAACTGGTCAGATAAGGATTTCCAGGATGAAATAAACCAATTTGCTACAGATGTTATGGAAATCATCCATATGACAGAGTGGTGAAGAGTTTGTTCCTTTCCATTGATCACATCTGATTAGCTTTAATGCTAGATGTAAAGTGGAGCTCAGATAGTCATTTAGAGGTATGTATGATCCACATATTTTATTTATCGTCCATCCTTTTAGAGTAAGATTGTTTATGCCGGTTCATTTGAATTGTGTCAGGTCGTCGATCAGAGATTGGTAGTATATGATAAGTTTTTATATAACTGGAGAAGAGAAGAATGTTCTTCGTTTCTAAATATCTGACAACTGTTTAAATTTTGAATGAATATAAACTTCAAGAAGATTTGATTGAGATTTTTGAGGTGTATTGAGTGATAACGCAATCGATAGTTGCATCATTTATGAAATACCAGTTTTTGATTTTATTTGTCAAAGTTCAGGATTTTGAAAAATATTTAAAGAGCTCTCTTAGAAAAACCATGTTATCCAAAGTATTATGTCTCGTGAAAAAAACTGGGAAGTTGTGCCACTCCTTCTTAAGAAGGGATCAGGTATTCATGGAGCAAGTAACTCCAGGACTTTTTCCGATTTTATATTTCTTAGCTCCTGGATGATTAATCTCATAGATTAATGGATTTTCAATTACTGAGCCTGAATATATCAATGGAAGCAAGAGTTTCCTTCTATTCAATATATTCTGTTTCTGAAGTCTGAAGATTAAAATTAGTAGCTGTTGTTGAATCTGGGAGAAGAGATATTCTTTTATTTTGTTTGCCGTCAAATCATTGAGAGTGTAATATAGATTTCAGATAATCGAGATGATTTTACTGATAAATCATTCTTTCATGTATATTTCGCTTCTCATCGGCAGTGTCGGTCAAAAGTTTGATCAAGAGGAACAGGGCGTCTAATAAGTCAACGATATAGGGCACAGCTCTTATGAGATGGGAGTTGTTTTATAACAGAAGTAAAGTTTATTTTTTTCTTCACAGTTTCTATGAAGTTATGGGATTGGAAAGTACTCTAATTTATGTTAAAATTCAGGCTAAATATAAAACACTTAAAAAATATCTATTAAAACTTTATTTTTAAGAAAAGATAAAGTAAAATATATCGAATTATTTGTTCTTAGCAGAGTGATTTTCATAGATGGTTATTATGGAATAAAAAAGAGATTCTGCTGATCTTTCGCATCACTTCTTTAGATGATGTGAAACCTGACAGAGGATCTCAACAGCTTTACTATTGAAATCTTGGATGAAAATTATTAACTGTCCATAGAATGTATAGCAGGTATTTGAAGCATGGCTTGAAATTATTAGAGGAATAGCGAGCTAACTGTTAATTCAGCGGCTTATCTTCAGGGCGAGAAAAGCATGGTAAATAGCATTACATTCTAGGAGTATCAGTCAACAAGTATCAGATTGTTATATTGTCGGCTTGCAAATTGTCTCTATTCACTGTCGGAGGACTGGTATTTACGTGAATTTAACGAGAAGGATTTACCCGAAGAGTTGATTGGCTGGTTTGAGAGAACAAAAGAGGTATCGTTGATTTATGAATATAAAGTGTATCGATTGGTCTAGTTGAGAGAGAAATACGAAAGGACATGCTTGTAGACAATGTCAGAAAGCAATCTTACAGAAGAAATGTAGAATTTATACAGTTATTGGAGAAACTTTGTTGTAGAATATAATAGTAGGCTGTGTATCAACTTCCACCCTAGATTGCTGTATTTGAAAAAAGTTGGAAGCTCAATGAATTATACGATGATTTATTCCAAATATAGCTGTGGCCCCCTGAAGAAAGTTAACTTTATGCGATAGTAAATAATTACGGACAAGATACTATCGTAGTGTTCAATTGATTTGTAACAGCGCTGTATGGAGATTTAGATACGACTAAGGTATCGATAGCCTTTCATAAGTTGGTGGAATTATTCTAGGAATGCCGGAAAAAGATTTGCTTGCGATAGCAGGAGATACGATGAAGAATGAGAAAATGTATCTGATTAATTGTACTTGTTATTTAAATATATCTAGAGTTGGATTATACAGAAGTCGCTGTAGACGGATTCCTACATTTCATCAGAGAAATCAAGGTGGCGAACAAGAGGATGTAGAATTGGTTAGAGGAATTGACAGCGGAATTTGGAATATTTTTTTAGGAGGAAGTAAAATGGTAGAAATTTATGATTTAATTATTATAGGGAGTGGCCCTGCTGGTTTAAGTGCGACGATATATGCCCAGCGCGCGAAGTTGACTACCTTGGTGATTGAGGCTAACTACGTGAGTGGCGGCCAAATGATGAATACTTATAGAGTGGATAATTATCCAGGATTTCTAGGGATCAGTGGAATGGATCTGGGAACAACATTTCGGAGACATGCAGATCAGATGGGAAGTAAATTTGTTATGGAAAAAGTTTTGGATTTGGAACTAAAAAAAGAGATTAAGACTGTTCGCACGAAGAAACATTTATATCAAACGAGAACATTGATACTGGCTACTGGTACTGATCACAGAAAGCTTCAGGTTCCGGGAGAAGATGAATTCGAAGGTTTTGGTGTGTCCTACTGTGCTACTTGTGACGGAGTTTTTTTTAAAGATAAAGTAGTTTCCGTAGTAGGTGGCGGCGATGTGGCTGTAGAGGATGCGATCTTTCTAGCGAGATGTTGTAAAAAGGTATATTTGATCCATCGCCGTGACAGCTTGTGTTCTGCAAGGATACTTCAGGAGCGCCTGATGGCTCTGCCGAATGTAGAGATTATCTGGGACAGCATGGTGAGGTCCATTGAAGGGGTTGAACAGGTGGCAGCATTGCAATTGGAGCATCTTAAGACCGGAGAAAAAGAAAAGCTTTCTGTAGACGGGTGCTTCATAGCTGTCGGAATTCTACCAAATAATGTTCTCATACAGGGAAAGCTGGAGTTGGATGAAGGTGGATATATCAAAGCTTCTGAAGACGGTGTAACAAGTGTACAAGGTGTATTCGCTGCAGGAAATGTCAGGACGAAGCAGCTCAGACAAATCGTAACGGCTGTATCAGATGGAGCAAATTGTGTGACATCAGTTCAAAATTATCTGATGACTAAAAATATATAAATTGTGTTAAATTGTATATTTTTTGATCTTGTAAAATTTCATAAATGCCGTTAAAAAATGTAATAAATTGAGCAAATCTTAGTGTATAACGAAAAGTTATCCACACTGATAAAGCGAGAAAACAAAGGAAAAGTAAAGTTATACACGGAATTATTCACATTATCCACTAAAATTAGAGTGAAAATACGATTTTAAAATAAGAACGTATATTTAGAAAATCTTTTCAAAATTGTATTTTTTTAATGATAAAGAATATCACATTATTGTAAAAGATGGCGAAATTAATTGCGATTATAAAGTTAAATTTGAATTATCAGAAATAGATTATAAGAGTGGGAGCTTGAATATTCGGAGAAAACACACATGTTTATTTTAATGATATAATTCATATGAATATAGAATATGTGATTATAGGAAAATGTAGAGTGACTTGATAGACAAAAAGTGATATCTAACAGAGATATTGATTTATTGTTTTTGAAGAGATACTCAAAAACAAATAAATTGAAGGAGTAGTAGAGAGACTTACTAGGTAAATTGATAGCAATATACTGAATATTTTGGAAAATCGAGAAATTTGCCAGAAAGTTGGAGATAGAGGGGGTTGGTTAAGAGTGATTTGATATATCTTAAAAATTACTTAAGATGGATTTTTAAGTGAACTTTGTGCAGTAATTTATACTTTTATGAAGCGGAATGCTTTATATTTTTACAAGTTTTATTAGTAGAAAAATTACAGGATAAAGCCATTTGTAAAAAGTTCAAGACTCTGCACTGTAGTACTGGCGGCTTAGATTGATTCTTTTGTTACATTGCTTTTGATCATTTTAATCTTATAAATTTTTCACATTTTTTTTTCTAGTGTCTCCGAGATATCTTTTGAAAGCTGTCTGTTAATGAAAAAACGTAATATTTATTTCAGGCCTAGGTTTGTTTTAATGTCTTTTGATTGTGTTTGTTAGATGGTAAGCAAAGCTTTTTATACAGAGATAGTGGTATAAGCAGTACCGGACTGGTCAGCGCTTCGGTCAGAGAGGTTTTTAACCTTATGAATATTTCCATGGGCGTTATGTAAGAGATACTCCATATATAGTTGATGCCTGTTGTACATGTTAGCTTTTTGTAGGGCGGAATAAGTTTCTAGGAATGTTTAATCGATCTGAGATTACATTTTTTTAGCTTTATTGATCAAGATCCAATCATTTCTTGGATATGAATTTTCTACTTTCATACCGTAATCTATATTTTGCAAGAGTAGTTGCTCAATTTGATGTAGTAATAGCTATATCCTTGTAATCTGCGCGGATATAACATTCTTTTCATCCGTTTTCTATGCTGGGATATCAGGGACAACATGAAACTAAGCGAATAAATAGATTGAATGTGAAGCTAGCTGACCAGTACGATCTGCATTTTGGTGATATAGCAGGTTAGGTCATGGATTTTGGTGGGAGATGTAGTCATTGAGTATCAACAAGATCGGAATTTGTTTTCCAGATTATTTGCCACCGTGGTAATGCTGGACCATTTATACAGAGATGCTAGTTTACTGTATAAGTGCTGGATTAGACCTTACTGAATGACGTCAAAAATACTTTTGAGGTAATAAGACATTTCATTATCGGATTGTTGGACAAGTTTAGAAATATAATTACGTGATTAGAGATTCTGATTATCTTCAAAGGTATTTCGAAAAAAATCAGCCACGTTTTCTTTAATGCCAATGATTTAGGAAATGATTAAAAATTTTTTCAGTATCATTCGCCCAAGGATATTTATTGAATAACCTCTGCTGCCAGATTGTAATGAAGCAATGTATTTCCGAAAAAGATCAGAAACTTTTGTCTTTGTATCAAAGTGATTAGTTCATTAATGGCGAAGATATCGATTTGAATTTAGTTACAATGAATTTTATATTTTGCTAGCTATTGCTTGATGATTAGGACAATATTTATTTTAAAATCAGTGATATGAAGAAATTTCATCTTGATAATCACAGATCAATATCTTTGATTTTTAGTTCGAATTTAGCGGCATATGATGTGTGGTCATGGCTTTTCCGTGAAAACCTGATATGGATATGAATTCGAGCACTATAGCTATATCTGAAATGATCCACTTCATTTGGCTTCCAAAACACTATGAGTAACATAGTTTTTTATATTTTCGGAAATAATAAAGATTTATCGCTATTGCATAGTAGATAACATCGTTTGGGTTAATCCATGCTCTTGATGTTAGATGGCGAAAAATAGTATACAGAGCTTTCTATGATAAAGTAGATATTTATCAATCTTAAACAATTGATTGATTAGAATGATCATTTTTTGGCTTTCCTATCCTAATACATTCGAAATAAAAAAGTTAATCTTTGTTTGTGGAATTTTTGTTTAATTTAATATTTTATTTTAATAATTGATATAGTGAATAGTGTATTCTATATTTTTAGATAAATAAATACTAAAAATTGTTTGCTGAAATATTAATAATTTAACGAAAGAATAGAAAATTGTGCTTACAAAATATAACTAGTTCGAGAGAGGGCATTGCTGAACGTTTCTTTTATCTAAAAACTTTGACAACAATCTAAAGAAAAATGAAATACAATTTTTTAAAATAATAATCTTATCCATACAGATGTCAGAATAGGTAAGGGCCATTTCCTGATACAAGATAAAAATGGCCAAATTGAATTCTGGAAGGCAATATAGTTAATATACCAGCAGCGTGTTTTTTCTGGAAATATAGAACGCAGAGTTGTTTCTGAGGGGAGACTTTCTGTTTGATCCATTATGGATGTGCAAGCGCTTCCGAAGACTTATTAAAAGACGAGGTGACGAAAATATATCTCAACTTTTCAGACTTTTGGACGAAGGGGCTATCATGCAAAATTCTGGATAAATTCAATGAAATTTTTGTGGTGATATGAATAGCATTTGTTTGAAGGTGAAACAGTAGGATTGAAGATATGAGAGTAGGGATGGAGCCTGGAGAATTTTAGTTTTGATCTTGCATAATGCTTCCCTAGTTTTAAAATAAATAAATATAGGAAATATTCAGACGGAATATGAGGAAAAGTTTTCGCTTATGTTCGACCAAATTCGAAAATTAACAGTTCGAATTTGTTTTGTCAAATGATATATGATAAAGGAGAAAATTTCGAAGTCAGAGTAAAGATCTAGCAAATGGAGTATGCAGAGTCCGATCGAAGTAGTCAAGTGGTACAGATACAAAACAATAAGAAAACAAAATGATAAAAGAAGTGAACGAAGGTGGTAAATATGTATGTAGACTAATTCGGCCTGTATAACATTAAACATCACATTCTGTAAATTGAACGTCAATCAAGATCACAACATCGCAGTATAGTTTCGGATGATGTTCATTTCCACTTCTCTGTTTTTCAAAAACGGTGATATAACTGAATTAGCATCGGGTTGTATAGAGATGAAGAATGACTGAAAGAAGAGATCAGTAAAGCTTTAAAAGAATCAAAAAATTAAGTTGATTTTTTCGCAACAATCTATTATAATGAGATATATGTCGAAAAATTAGTTTAATAATACATAAGCACCTTTAGCTCAGTTGGTAGAGCAGTAGACTCTTAATCTATTTGTCCAGGGTTCGAGTCCCTG
>JABUSY010000015.1 GCA_021442455.1 Lachnospiraceae bacterium
ATATTTGGCTGAAATCTCAAAATGTTTTTCTATAAAAGTGGCTGAAATCTCAATTTTCACAACACCAAAAGTGGCTGAAATCTCAAATTTCGCCACTTTAGCCGGCCAAAACAAGTGAGGTGCAGGGTATCTTATCAACCCCACACCTCATCTGTCGACAAAAACGCCAAAACCTCAACGGAAGAATTGCAACCTTTATTGCGATAGTACTATATCAATAGTTTAATACATATAAATCATAGATGTTCCAAAATCATGCAGCTTTTCCTTGGGGAATAGGATTTACAAGTCTTACACTATTTTTCACCCCATCGATTTCGTATTCGAAAATAATAGCAGATGGTCTGCCAGACTTTGGATTGTCATAAATGAGTTTTCTTCTTGAAATAACCTTTTTCCCTTCACTAAGAGCTTTCTCTTCTATCTTCTCTAAATCTCTCCATTCTCCATGCATGTTAAAATGCGCTTCCATCGGAACTTGGTTTATAGCCTCATTCGGTCCATTTGTATGTCGGGCAAAAAGATGCCCTGATTGATCTCCTGGAAGACCTTTTCCGCTAACCCTACCTTGAGTTGGCCCATGAGGAGTGGTTCGCTTCGGGAGATTTTTTGCTTTAGTGCGATCAGCTATTGCTTCAACGACATTGCCAACCCCATCTGTCTTAAATTGGAAACAGTCATCAATAACATAGGTTTTATTAGGCAATAGATAGTTAAGAAAATCATTGAGACCATTGGTGTTCACATGACTGCCCGAACTCGCATAAACCATATCCCCCTTGATTTCCATAGAAATACGTGGGGATGATTTATGGGTTATCATATCTCCGCCTCGAGGTCCTTTTTTTATAATAAAATCTTTTATTTTAAAATCAGAATTTTCTTTAAAAATAGCATTTATAATATTGTCAAAGCCTGCGTGTTGTTTTGTTGCATCTCGAATTATGGCCTCTGTTAAGGGCTCTCCTGATTCTTTGTAGAACTTAGTTGATGATTCAGCCACCGAACTTGACACGTTGGATTTAACAATATGCTTGCGATTTTCGAACAATTTATCAACTATGGATTTGTCACCCTTTTGAGCGGTTACTTTTACCGAGCGGGGATTGGGATTCCCTTCTGTATAAAAGAAATGGAGAGAGACATCAACATCCCCTTGTTTACTGGCTTGTTTAATACGATTGAATGACGATGTCCAAGTAGGTCCGAGATCGATATTTGCATTCCTCTTTAGAAGATTTGCTGACACATCTTCCGGCTTCACTCGTTTCATATCTGCAGTAACAATATTCCCCAATGCGTCTGTCTGAATACGATAGGATGAGCCCAACTGGCCCCTGACCTTGTATAAAGTGTTTGGAATGAAATCCCCTGTTAGGATAATGTTCGAAAAGGTGCGTCCGTCTTTTGCAAATGGCTCCGCAATATCAAGAATACCATCTTTGTATTTGGCTAAAAGTTTGCCGTCAGTCTTTGATAAGAAGTCTACAGCATTGTCAGTTTGCTTTAAAACGAGGTCTGCTGCAAATTGTGGATGTGTAATGAAATGAGAAAAGAAACTAACGTTTTCCGCAAGCAAAGGAGTTTTTGATGTTGCCTCAACAAATTCATCAATCAGAGATTTCCGAGACAACATATCATCCAAAAGCTTAGGGTTTGTTTTTATCGATTGTAGGACTTCTTTCTGAAATCCATCATCAAATTTGGTAAAGGAAGAATGAATGGAAGGGTGTTCCTTCATTAGAAAAGAAATAAAATCGTCATAATTTAATCGACGGATACCTGCCTCTCCGATTTCTTCTAAGGTAGCTTTGCCAGATTTCTTTGAGAGTAATTCTACTGATTCCTCTACTGATTCCTTTGCCAGCTTTTCTGCTATTTCCTTACTTGTTTTTTTACACCCACTAACTGATATTAATAGCACGGATAGTAAAAAAAATAAAATTTTAGTGTTTCGCAATATAGTCATAAAAAATATTTGTTGATTTATCTAGTTCTTCAAGAATGTTATTATTGTCTATTTCAATATTCTCCTGATATTGCTCCCGAATGGAATCTATCATACGATTATCATTATACATGGACAGACCAATTGAAGCAATGATTGTGATAACAGTAACAACCCATGCAGGAGGGCCAGACCATACGAAAAACATCGAGATAATAGCAACTATTAACATAATCAGCAACCAAACCGCCAGGTCTGTTCCAAATTCAATTGCTATATTCAAGTATGAATGTTGATTCATTTTGCCCAAAGATATTTCCTGTGATGGTAAATTGAACTTAACTTCTTTTGGAATAGACTTGCATTTAGGTGATTTAGATATCTGATTTCTCAATTGCTGGACATCAGAGTTATAATTGGCATAGGCTTCATGAAGTTTTTCTTGGGTGGACTGGTTGCTGAAATATTTTGATGTTTTTAAATTCCAGTAATCAGCCAATTCCTCATCCGAATTGGCAAGCACCTTGAACATGTGTTTGTATCCCACAAAAAAACCAAGTTCGTTTTCTTCAAATTCTTCTAATTTTTCCTCAAAATTCTCTGAGACGATACTATTAACCTCTTTTATGTACTTGCGATTAATGGCTAATTCAGCTTGTTGGTATTCATTTATTACAGCAGATGATAAATATTTAGGCACTTTGTTAGTGATTTCCGTTCGTGATAATCTATCCCGCAGTGCTTTTTCTTCATTACTTTGGCATGATATTTGTGTTAGCCCATAGAAAAGGCATAACAATACAATCCATATTTTTTGCATAATCAAAGTTTTTGTTCAATTACGGGATTGATACTATCTGTGTACTTGTCTTCCATTTGCCCAGGTGAACATATCAGCATTGCCACCCATGCCACTGCAAAAAGAATTATTTCCGCCAAATATATATAACCCAGAATTATTATTAAATACCAACATAATAATAAAAATAAAATTATGTTTATTCCCCAGAATAAGACAGGGTGATGGCTTGGGAAATTGAGTACACTGTCATACCAATCATATTCTACATCAAGCGCTGATTGAAGTTTGCTAAATGAACGATCATTGAGATTGTAATAAACCAAAACTTCCTTGTACTTCTCCTCAAAATCTTCCGTTGGACTGGTTTCACCAGTTCTGATTCGATTTATTACAGAAGGAGTAGCCTGAAGCATACGAGCCAAAGATTCAATCTCTCCGTCAGCTGCTATATACAACTCATTCATTGCATCTGATGCAGATTTTCTCTCTACTATTTGAGAGTATTCTGCACGTCTTTCTGCTTCACCTTTTGAACAACTTTGCATAGTCATAGAAATAAAAACCATAACTATCAAGGTAAAATAATTAACTGTTTTTTTCATAATTCTTTATGATTGAAGATTAATAATATCAATTATTGTTTTGCTGGCGTCTCATTAAGAAATCTGGAAATTTGTTCCTTTTCTGGATAGATTAATATCTTGTTGTAATGGAATCTTTCCAATTCTTTTAGAATCTTCCACTTGGATGATGGAGGAATGACAATTACGACATATTGGTTCGTTTTGTTTCTGAATCTTAATCTATTGAGATTAAAAGGGTCCGTTCTCATTCGCTCTATTGTGTGAGTGGAAGCGTATGGATTTTCAATTTTTTCGAACCCTACCCCCCATTCATCAATGTTGTAAAAGTATTGCTTACCAATCTTATAACAGTTCTTGTACCTAATAGAAAACTCTTCTAAATCTGAAGATAATAAGGCCGTAGTTAATCTGTCATAGTCCGTTTGCATATTTTCTCCATAGCAATCCTTTAGACTGTCTATTTTGTTAGCATTACATAATATAAAAGCTCCTTTTTGGTTTCGTATTCTTGAGTTATCAAACGGTGTTTCAAGAATGATGGAACTACTTAATATGTCCTGAAAACTAATTATATTTTCTATTTGTCCGGGATGATTATCATCCATAACTCGAGCATGAAGTTCTCCTAAAGTAAACTTCTGCTTTAGTATTGCGCAGTTGGCAATTATGCCTGTTGTTATACTATCAATGTATTTAACATCTTTATCTCCAGATACGTTTCTGTTTTCGTTCTCAGAAAATAGAAATACTTCTCCATACTTATCTGGCATGGACTGACAGGCAAAAAATAGCCCAATTAATGGGTCTAAAGTTATATCAAGACATCTTGTCTTTAATCCATAATGCTGCATAAAAGCTAATCTTTCAAGCATTGTTCGATAGCTATAAACATCTGTAGAGAAGAACCTTGAAAATTTCTTAATCAAAATATCTTCTCTATCTATGGAATCTCTAAAAACAAGAGGTGTAAGGAGGAAGTTGACGTCTGGTTGTCCTCTGTAGAACATGGTGTTCTCAGTCTCAAATGAGGAAATAATCTCCACATATTCAGAAAGTTTGTTTACTTCGAAGATTATTATATTGCCTTCTCTTGAAACAATCTTCCCATTAGATTCAGCATACCCCTTGACTCTCAGTGATTTCTGCTCAAGGTTTTCCATTATAGTTGGGGTTAAATTCTTAGAAACCTGATACCATGTTCCCTTGAAAAACGTTCAACAAAATCACAGTTTGAAATTAGCGTCAAGTTTGGACATCCTTCAAATGCACTGTCGCTAATTTCTATATCGTCAGCTTGTATTTCAAAACTACGCAGATTGCAACATCCACTAAAAGCGAATGATTCAATAATGATTCTCTTAGTTTTTGGTATAATTACAGTATGCAATTTTGTGCATTTTGAGAATGACTCAGTATGAATTTCAATCGTATTATCTGCTTCGTTTTTTAAAGATTGCGCTTCATCTGTCAAAAACATCTTGGCATCCAATTCTTTGTTGCCGTCTAATCCACAAACTTTCTCTACAGAAGTTTGATAGAATGCTTTTCCGCCAAATTTAATTGATTGTTGGCCCAACCCAATGGTTTTGACAGTTGTATCAAATGCAGCCGCTTCATTACTAATTTCCGAAACGTTGTTTGGAATCTTAAAGATTCCATTGTCTGAGTAATAAATTCTTTTAATCACCATAATAGTGGTCTTAATAATTGGTTATATGGTGGCACAAAAAAAGCGTGGAGAACTTACCTGTTGTCCGTTCCACGCATCTGAGGCTCTGG
>JABUSY010000066.1 GCA_021442455.1 Lachnospiraceae bacterium
CGCGTTCACCTCCTGGATCTTCGCCTCAAGCGCCCCCTTCACCTCCGCCTCCAGCGAAGCCCCCGTATACCTCCTCACCGAGTGCCGTCCCCGTATCGCCTCAAGTAGTGTCATTGATTATTCTGATATATCATTGGAATATGCTTCTTTAATCAAATCTTCTAATTTCTGAATGAAGCTATTAGCATTTTCATTTTTATCTATGTTGAAGCAATAGTATTTATCAATATCGTTTTCAGCTTCAGAATCTTTGAGTTTGTATTCGTTGTTCTCGATGAGATAAACATCATACTCGACATTATTTCCTTGATACCATTCAAATTTATTTCCTTTAAATGTGAACTTTAAGCGAAAACCTTTATAAAGGTAATTTCCATCGACAAGAACTTTAAAATCATCATCGACTATAAAACGGTCATCTTTATTCTCACATTCATTTAATAAAGTTGTTCGTTTAGGTAGAATAGGATATACTAAATCATTAGAAGCATTCTCCATTTTGTTAGTATAACATGTATAAACATAGTCAAAACGCTCATAGTCCTTAAGAATCCAATAAGTTCCCTTATTTTTGTCTTTGTATTTATGCTCGAAATATCTTTGGAATTCTTCAATTTCTTCCGTGCTGTTAGAGCGATTACCTTGTACATCCTTCAGGAAAATATCAATGTGACTTGTTAACTTATTGTCTGTTAGCAAGCGTTTCCATTGAGAGCCACTTTCCCAATCTACAGAATACGTCTTGTCGCACCATGTCCCAATTGGCACATATTTCATCAGTGTTTTCATAGAGCTCTTGTATTTGTCTTTTTCACAGAAAAGGCTCTTTGCATAATTTCTTTTTACGATGAAATTATTTTCACTCCAATCCACTTTATTTGATTCTGAATAATATAAGAATCGTATAGTGCCTTCAAAGAAAGCGAAATTTTCAATTTCTATGATTGCATTTTCCCAATTCCACTCCCCGCTCTTTTCGTCATTCCAATCCGCAGGCTTCGTGGGTAAATCATCGGTATTACCATATAGAATTTGCTTGGCTTTTTCTATTTCTTCGTTAAATTGTTCTTGTAAACAGTTTGATGGATTTTCGAATGTATTTTGTTTTTCTAAAGACTTATACACTGAATGTGTGTCGATGCGGTCAATAAGTTCAATTGCATTTTGCATACGTCCGATAGTTCTAATGAATGGCAGACCATCATCAGAAACTGAGATTATATTCCAGATGAATCTATTCCATTCCTTCAGTGAAGTGTCCTGAAAATCGCCATCATAAAAATACTTGCAGAATGCATAGAATGCTATACGTTCTACTTGGGATACTGTATATATATCATTAACATTTTTCCCTGAGTCATCGGTTGTAAGTTTGTATGAATCTTTTTCGTCTTTTGCATACTCTGGGATAAACTTGAAATTGTTATTCCAAGATGGGACAAAAAGTTTATTGTTAAGACATTTTGACTTAGATATGTTATTTAAGATTGTTTCCAATTTTGTTAGTTTTTTAGCAAAGGATTTGTTGTCTTGCCAAAAAGGATATATTTCAAGTGTTGTATAGGCAACTTTGTTGTCTTTCATTAAATAAGAATATCGATTGTCGTTAGAGGGACTTTTATCATTTAAAAGATATTTGCCATCTTCTGTTTTTGAGGAAATATATTCGTTCAAAAAATAACGATTTATAAAAGCAAAGAATAATTCATCTACTCGTCCTAACGATTTCCCATTTGCCCAAAATATGTCAGTCCACTCGTTATCTATCGCTGATACGTAATTGGCTCGTTTGGTGTCAATATTGATATTTCCTTCCCAAACCTGTTTGTTGTCTTCGTGATATATCCATCTTACCAACTCTGCCTTGAAATTTTCAAAATTTGTCAAATCCTTACCACGAGCGTTCATTTTAATGTACAAGTCATCGCTGATTGGTAATTCTGTAGTGTTCATAGGCAAAAAATTGAAAGTGATCTTATAGTCCAGAGTCATTGTCCTCCAATAGGTTTCAAAATCGTACTTGCCTTTAAACAGTTCTTCTATACCATCAATAAATTCGCCATCTTTGCTATTGGAATTGTTAGTACCGCACAACATCCTAAGCATTGCTTGAATAGTCGGATCTTGCTTCCACCTCGAGAAGAACCAGGTTTGATTGGTGATGTGTGTCACAATATCACAAGTTTCTGTAAACTCTAATTCGCAAAGTTTCTCGCAAAATTCACGTGAAGATGTACGTGTTTCATACGAGAATTTTTTCAAAGTATCTTTAACTTCTACAAGTTTTCCAGCCTTATAAGCGACAAACCAATGCAAAAGCCAAAGCGTTGTTAGTCGTTGCTGACCATCAAGTGGATACATTGTTCCGTCTTTTTCAGTTCCATAGACAAAATCGAGTTCGGTAGGCTCGTTTTCAAATATTGCCTTGCCGAGTTGCTCCAAAAAGCTTTTGCGCACAAATTCTTTGCCTTCGCGCCCCTGTGCGTAATCTCGTTGAATTATCGGAATAACTATTTTCTTATCCGAAATCAGTTTCCAGAATGTATATTTGTTTGCCATTGTAAAAACACTTTTATAGATTATCAATTTCTGCTCTTTGGTCTTGTATAAAACCAGCACCCGATAAAACTTTGTTTATGTCTAAAAGATAGGCTTTTGCGTCTTGTATTTCCCAGGCACGCAATACATTTGTTTGTTGGTTATAGTACTTTAAAAAGACATTTTTTGTACAAGGCGGCACAAAGGACACCCCGTTTTCACCCTTGTCTTTTTGAATAATCCTTCTTCTTTTTGCAGGAAAAATAGCATTACCATAGCTTCTATTCGTGCCTGAATCAAGCAAACAATAATTCCAAATCAAATTTTTCTGATTGATTTCTTCTTCATTTTGAGGTTCATGCAATCTTTCAAATCCAATATTTAGATGTTGATCTATCTTTGATACCAAATCATCAAAGTTTTCCGGTTGTTCTGATTCTTGAAGAAATTGAGTGATCTCTTGTTTGAGATTTTCATCTGTGATTTCATTCAAACAATCATTTAGCCATTCTTTCTGTTCGCTAAATATTGTCAAAGGATTAGTGGTGTTCGAGTCAATATGTTCCATATCCCAACTTTCCTTTTTCATTAAATGGAAAGGAAATTTATAGAATATCGCCATACCATACTTGCTTTCTTCTAACTGTTTATTTTGAGCAATAATAGTTTGGATATTATAAAGTAGTAAAAGTGGATAACAAGCGGTTTTGGATTTGCCTTTCTCATATTCTTGAAGCAGATTATTACAACTTGCAATCTTTGTGTAAATCTTCTGTTTTATTGATTCTTTAAATTTAGTTTTATCTCCGCTAAAGTCTAAAATCAATTTTTCAATAGTTTCGCCGCTATCCACCAAGAATCCCACATAATGATATAATTCAAAATCATTATACCATTCCTCAAAAATCTGGAAATAATTTTTAATAGATAGCCAGGTTTTTCTAAGCCACTCGGCATTGATGTATTTCTTGTTACTATTGAAATAGTTATAGAAATAGCGGAATGTTTGATGCTCGTCATTTCCACAATCTCCATTATTCCCAAATATTTCTTGTTGACGGATTAAATCTAAAATAAAGTCAATTCTTGTGATTGTTTTGAATGTTAGGTCATTTTGAATAAACAGCCAAAACTCATCATTCTGCAAAGTGTATTCAATCTTGTCCCACTCATTTGCAATTTCAATCTGCTGCAAACGAATGGCGTTTTGATTTTGATTCTTGAAATTAGATTCATTCAGAAATAAGGCTTTGATAAGCTCTGAATCAGTTAACGCAATCTTTCCAATATTCAGACGAGTGAATACTTTTATTGGGTCAATTTCTTCTGTCTTGTACCAAATAAATTGAACTTTTGATTTCAAAGTTTCTGTGAAGTCTTCTTTCCTACAATTTCTTTTCTCAAACCATTCGCAAATTGTGACATACGCTTTGCGCATGTGGAAGAAATCAATGTTACCATTGGCATCTTCTTCACTCTTTTGATGAATATTGTTCAGGAAATCTTTTGAGTCTTTCCGTGTTTCATACTCCAGCTCGTAAGACTTGTCCTCTAAATAGGACAGAATTATTTTTATAGTTGTCAATCTTTGCTG
>JABUSY010000029.1 GCA_021442455.1 Lachnospiraceae bacterium
CTCCCCAACGGGGACACGCTGACGCAAACCTTATTCACCACTCCCGAGCAGGAGTCAATCAAACCGCTGCTCTGCGCCCTTTCAATCCCAACGGGCGATTAGGGTGTCTCATTGTCAAAGTCAGGAAAAACACGTGAACTCTCCATACAACGCAATCCTCGCCTTTTTTCAAGGGTGAGCGGCTGACAGTGTCCGCTGAATAGTTACGAGTAGTTACATTATTTCTTAAAAAAACTAAATTTATATCCCGAACTTTTGCAAATAAAGTTTTTTTTCACTAAATTTGTAAATTAAAGGTGTTATTACTATAGAATAAAACTCGAATGGATTATATTCAGTTTAAAAATTCCGCTTCTCGTCATCTCGTTTCCTGTAAACAGATGCTGAAAGACATTTCTGATTCTTCAATTAAGAAGGATGCAAAGGATAGATTATGTCTTGAGATATATTATCTTAGCGGATATATATTAGAGACCATGTTGAGTTATGCATTATGTTCTTCTATGAATATACAGGGAGACATACATCAAAGTAAACCATTCAAGGAGGATGCTAAACTTTTCAAGGTGCATAACCTCAACCAAAAATATAATTACGCATTACAAAAAGGATGTAATGGGTTGAGAAATATTTGTTTCTTTCAAAAGAAGCATCAGGATGATATTATCCAAAAATTGTTTGTAGATTGGCATGTAAAATATAGGTATGAAAATAGACCAAATCTCTCACCTGAGGTTCTCTCAAAGTACCTTAGTTCCATAGAAATTATTTACCGAACAATCCTTAAAAACTATCCAAGATGATAAAGATATATAACACAATATCAAAACTCGAGGAGACCCTTAAAGATATTGAAACAAAACATATAGGTTTAAACTTTAAGTTGGTGCTTGATGCTAATAACAGGCTGACCACATTCATTAAACCGCTAATAGACGAAAAAACATTAGAATCTCTAAAGAGGGATTATCCTCTATCTGAATTCGTAAACCTTGATGATAGTGATGATTCGTATGATTTTATGTTTGAGAATGGAAACGGTGTAGATATTGAAACTTCACGAATTCACCTTTCTAATTTGCTCTTAGAAAAAATTTCAAAGCAGCCTAATAATATTCCTGTTGTAACATTTTATAGTTACAAGGGTGGAGTAGGTCGTTCTACGACTCTTGCCTCACTTGCCTCATATCTTGCAATTAAGAAGAATAAAAAGGTCATTGTCTTTGACTGCGATTTCGAGGCTCCGGGCTTCACCAATTTCTTTTTGGAGGATCCGGAAAATATATACTACAAGAATGGCCTTATAGAGTTCTTTATGGATTCAGTTGAAGGGCATGAAGACAGTTTGTCTGCCTATTATTGGGAGACATCAAAAAAGTTCTCTGGTCAAGGCTCTATATACATATTTCCATCGGGAAATTTAAGTACTGAGACTATAGGAGATAGTTCATATACTACTCATCTAAATCACTATCTAAACGGATTAAGTCGTTTGGATATGTTTAATCAGGATTCACTTGTGGAACGTTTTCGTGTTCTTATTTCAAAAATTGAGAAAGAAATAAAGCCAGATGTCATATTGATAGATTCGCGCACCGGCTTCAATGACATTTTCGGTATATCCGCATATCGCCTCTCTGACATAGTCGTTGGTTTCTTTGGTATTGATGCGCAGACCAGGCCTGGATTGACATTTTTTTTAGAATCGCTTAATAAAGAAAATGCTCCAAGAATCATTCTTGTGAATTCTATAATTCCAAGTTTTGTAAAATCCAAATTATTTGCGAGTTTTAAGGAATACGTTGAGGAGGCCATTAGAAATTTGCAATCTGAGGATGATGAAGAAAGAAATGGAATATTTGAAATTAAAACTTTCGCCATTGGTTATAGCGATGTGTTAAAAAATATAGGTTTGCCTACTTCAAACTACGAAGATTACATTTCTTTTATTGAAAATAATGAGTTTGTGGATTATGTAAATCTCTTCAATTATATTGAAGAATCAGTAAACGACACAAACGTTTTAACAAAGGACAGGTGCAAAGTTCATCCTATCAAGGATACAGATAAAGATAGAATAGCAGCAGAACCACAAAGTTATATTTATAAATTGAAGAAAAAACTTTTGGGAAATATATCAGAAAATCTCCCAGAGTTATATGCTGAATCGATTACTGACTATGAACAAGAGTTTTTGTCAAATCGTTATTTTTACAGAAAATGCATGGAAGACTTGTTCAATATTGACAAGTTTCTTGTGTTAGGCAATAAGGGAACAGGCAAGACCTACATTTATCGTTCTCTTGCAAATCAACATATAGTTGACGAATTGAGAAAAAGGGCGAACAAAGAAGACTATGAATACGAGTTCATACCTATTATAAACTCGGAGCATCGTTTCGATACACTATTGCTGGATAATCAAATAGGTGATTTCCCTCTTGATCTGTTCTTTGAGAGATTCTGGAAAGTGTATATATGGGATGTACTCATGGGTACTCAAAAGAATGTAGTACAACCTTCTTTTGATACGTTTGATATAAAATCAGACACTGCTACGGCAAAGACTTTTGTTTCATACATCAAGAATGATGATAAGATTATCAATATCGAAAAAGATTTGAATCTACTTGATAAAGTCACTAAACAAATTGCAAATGGAAGAAAGAGGATAATTTTTATCTTTGACGAGTTGGATAGTGTGGTAAGTCCATATCTGTGGACAGATCGAATAAGCCCACTTATCAACTATTGTCGCGGATTACGATACGCATGTATTTCGCCAAAACTTTTTTTGAGAAGCGACCTTTACAAAAGTACTTTCAATATCAACAACAGAAATGAACTGAATAATAGAACTATCAATATTGAATGGCAGAAGGATGAAATGTTTGCCTATTTCTTTAAATTCATCTTGTCGCATTCAAAAGAAGAATTTTTCGAGTTAATGAAACTGTATGAGTTCTATCCAAACTCTTATGTAAATAAAACTATTTGTACTTTAGAAAAGAACAACTATCAGCCGTTGGTTGAAGAATACTCACTGCGTCATTTGTGTGCAACATTCTTCGGTAAATATGCTGATAGTAAACAGTCTAACAGATATGGTGAAAGTTATGATTGGTTTTTCAATAATCTGAAAAATGCTGACGAGACTATTAGTCTTAGACCCTTTATTGATTTGATAAGATATGCTGTAAAAGACGCTAAGGAAGATAAACTTGAAAAGCCGATACTCCCTGCTACTTATTTCACAAATAGTCAAGTTAGAGTGAATGCTGTAAAAAAACATTTTGATGACTTGTCTCAGGAGAAAGGTAATACAGACTTAAAGGTTATCTTTGATTACATTCGTGACAAGGCAGAAAGGAAATTCAAAAAAGATAGGTTGACAATAGAACAATTCGATACTTTGGCTAATAAAATCATCCAGCAATGCAAGTTATCAGATGTGATGGACGCTGATATGATGCTGAATTTACTCTTGGATAATGGCATAGTCAGAGAGCAATATATCCGTTTCTCCTATGGGGCGCAAAAATGTGTTCAGTTTGCATTGCTATATAAATACTATCTGGGATTAGGCTCTCGGCAGCGAAGGTAGTATATACTATATGAGGCACATCGTTGGCGGTAACATATTGATTGTAGGGAGACAGAACCCAACTTCGAATATGGTTTCTGTTGTTTTTATGTAAGCAATCGGCCAACGGCGTATTGCCCGCATTTGCCATAAGCAGTACCTTCGCGTGATTTTTAATTTCACGCACAATGGTAAACTACACAATCGAAAGCTTCCGCGCCATATATGAGTAAGCATTAACCCAAAAAATTCATTAGACTTTGACTCTTATTGATTTCTAATGACCGTCATTAG
>JABUSY010000054.1 GCA_021442455.1 Lachnospiraceae bacterium
AAAAAAAAAACATTTAAAAGCATGGAGGTAGATCAAGAAAAAGAAAAAGAAACGGTTATAGAACGTGAAGGAAAAGAAGGAGTTAAAGTAAAGTTTGCTGACAATACTGGCAAAAAAAGTGAAACAAGTAAACGTCGTGTAACTCGAAGAAAATTCAGAAAATTCCGTATTTCGAGAGGAAGAAGCAATTACTTAGGTAGAAGCAAAATAAATCAAAATCGAAGTGGATATTCTTCTAACAAAAATCAACGAAGACAACGTGGTGTAGGAGGAAGAAGGAGAGGAGTGAAAATTATAATACGCGGATTAACAAGAAGTGCTACAAATAATGATATAAAATCAGTTTTCGAAAAAATTGGACCACTTCGTCGTTGCGGAATTAATTATAATAACTTGGGTGAGTCTAAAGGAACAGCTGAAGTAGAATATTATTATCGTCGTGATGCATTTAAAGCTTGTCGTAAATTGGATTATAAAAATATTAGAGGGGTTCCAATGAGATTAGAAATGCATGAAGGGCTCAGAAAAATTATGATTCGTAGTAGTGCTCGTACATTCAGAAGAGGAACGCGTTCATATAGTACTGGAGCAAGAAGATTCAGAACGAGTAGAACTAGCAATAGAAGAGATTCAAATCGAAGAAAAGTACGAAGCGTTTCAAAAAGAAATATCACTAGAAGAAATTTAAGAAACAGAAATGGAAGAAATTCTAGAAACGATAGAAAATATAAAACATATAATAATTAAAGCTTGAGCCCTAATTGAATATTGAAAATAATAATTAATTCCTTTAAAATTAACTGTGCTGCTTGAAAAAAGTGATTAATTATTCATTTATTATATATAAAAATGATGATATTATTATTTTTTATTATCAAATATATGATTAAATGAATATTTAAAAAGATAAATAAATTATTAAATATTTTTTATAGATTTATAAAAATGTGTCAATCTTAATCAAATCAATCATCTATATATAATAAAGCAATACAAAATAAATCAATAGAAAAAAATAAATTAAAAAATATTTAAAGTAAATAAACAATTTGGAAATATAAAAGAGTCAATTATAAAATCAATGATTTTAATTAAAAAAAATTCGGATTTATATCATCAAATAAAATATAAAAATATAATAAAGAAAAAAGTCCTCTAAAAAAAGAACTAGATTTTCCCTCATATATAAAAATATATTCATTTCATTTTCAAGTAAAGATTTAAATACAATAATTGACTCCAAGTATTGCAGGAATTGATGGAAGTTGGCACATATTTAATTTACTCAATCCGAAAAAAATTGATATTAGTTATAAATAGTATTTATCTTGAAAAAACGGAATATATGGTGAATGCAACTTTAACATTTATAATTAGAGAATAATTCATTGTATTTTTTAATAAATTTTTATTTATTAGTTTTCCGTTGGTATTCCAAATGCTTTAATTTTTGATATATATTATATTAATCTTTCACTATTTTCTATTCAATGAATTATTTTATTATTTAAATAATTTAATTTATTTTTAATATAAATTATTTAGTCAATTTGACGAAAAGGATATCAAATGAAGTACTTTGCAATTGCTTCCTGTCTGCTGGAGTGCGGAGGAACCAGAACCTGGATTGTGGATGAGAAAGAGTGCAGGCTGATACAGACGATCGTGATACCGGATGCGGGATGTGCGTGAAACTGGAAATAGAGATGAGAGAGTTTGTGGTTGGCTTTTTGTGTGATGATGATAAAAACTGGCTGGAGCAGGCTGCTGGCCTGATCAGAACCTACCTGATCAGGGAGAAACTGGAAGCAAAGATTTTTATGAAAAGCTGGAGAAGGACAGAACGGTGGTATTTCCCGTCATTGACGGGGGCGATGTGGTGCTGAGGCTTAATGAGATCCTCTATCTGGAGAGAGACCGGCGCAAGACCCATATGTCAGGTCGTTGATTGTAACGGCAGACATGTGTGGGGAGAACCAGTCGTAATTAAAGAAGCAACTTGCCAGACGGAAGGAAAGAAAGTCTGGAAATGTACTGCTTGTGAAGAAACAAAAGTGGAAGAGATTCCTCTGGCGCAACATATGGAAGTTGTTGATCCGGCTGCAGCTGCTACATGTACTGCCGCCGGAAAGACTGAGGGTAAGCATTGCTCTGTATGCAATACCGTACTGGTTGCTCAGAATGAAGTGAAAGCATTAGGGCACAAGGAAGTAAAGGATGCAGCAGGCTGTATTGTTCTGATAAATCAGAGAACAGCCTGTCCTTTTTGTCTGTCCTATAAATGACTCCCTCGCCCACGTGACAACTTAGAAGTTGATGATCTCCGGGACTGCACCAATGCTGTTGATGATCGTTGCGGTGGCGTCAGTGAAGTAGAGCACCTGGGTGTTGCCATCATCTGCTTTGTACATGGTCTGAAGGCTTGGGTAGAGGTCCAACATCGCCTGTCTTGCCTCATTGCGGTCATCCTCTACGAGGGTGCCTGCGACACGGATCCAGCCGCCGTTCAGCATGGCGCAGATCTCGGCTTTGCCGTTTGCAGCCAGCTGATGGGATACATCCTTGCACTTTCCGGTCTGGATGTAGAGCTTTCCCTCGTAAAGCATTACGGTTCCGAAGGGACGGACTCTCGGCTGATCGCCCTCCATCGTTGCGAGATAGTAAATGCCGGCATTTTTGAGATATTCATAGACTTTTTCCATATGTAGTACCATTCCTTTCTTCTATCCATTAAGAGTAATATACATATCATCAGTATACCCTTATGCCGGAAAATATGAAAGAGGTTCCGATCAAAAATCAACCGGAAACCGATCTTTGAAACTGTCCACATCGGATTTTACAGTGAAGAATTGCATCTCCCGTCTGTCTGTTATGTGCGTTGAGCACATGGTTGATTATTTCCGTTTCAAAATCTCCAGGAATTCATTGGCCGTCACGATGAAGGGCTTCTTAGGGAAATGCCGGATATTCCCCGTAACCAGATAGGCGTCATCGTCTCGCTTTTCGGCTACGACCTCATAAAACGGCAGATCCTTCAAATCGGGTAGGATTTCTCCGGTGGGGGACGGAATGACCATTTTGCCGTATTGTTCTATCACACTGATAAGATCCACAATCAGCGCCTCGGAGAATTTGAACTTCTTCCTCCTGAGAACCTCATTGTATTCGTTGAGGATCTCCTCACTAAACAGCGGAATTACTTCACCCGAAAACAGCTTACCGATCACCTGCACTGTGGCGGCATCATCGTGGCCGGACAGTAAGGCAGATACCAGAACATTTGTGTCTATCACTGCGTAGCATATCATTTTACCTCATCCCCGTATCGCACTTTTGCGATTTCTGCATTGATTTCATCCAGAGTCATTTCCTGCAGGCCGTTCTTCTTTGCTTCTGCCCGCATGGCCAGAAACGCCTGCATACCGGCTGCACGGTCGGGCACGGCGGCCTGAATTTCAAATGGGATTCTTCTTTCCCGGACCACGGCCTTTGCAAACACATTAAACGCCGTAGTAGCATTCATACCGAATTCCGCGCAAAGTGCATCAAACTGGCGCTTTAAGCCCTCATCCATGCGGACACTGAAAGTTGCCTGTGCCATAATATACACCTCCTTGCACTCTAATTATACACAACATGAGTGCAAATATCAACAAAAAAGAACCTTATAGGTGCGTATTTATATAATTTTACAAAGCT
>JABUSY010000043.1 GCA_021442455.1 Lachnospiraceae bacterium
GTAGAGCAGCGCATTCGTAATGCGAAGGTCGTAGGTTCGACTCCTATTATCGGCACCATCTCCACTTCTTCAAACATCCGTATTAATCCATAATCATACTGTTTTATAAAAGATTTTTTGTTCTTTTTGTCCATGTTAGTCCATAACCTTCCAGTGGAATCCAGTACTAAATGTGTATAGGATTATGTATATGTTCCTGTTCGATTATGGAATTCTATACACATGCCCCTAAATGATATGCAGATTCGCCGTGCTAAACCTGAAGCTAAAGCCTATACACTTGGGGATGGGCAAGGGTTGTCTTTACTTGTAGAGCCAAATGGAAGTAAAAGTTGGCGATTTCGTTACCGCTATGCAGGTAAGCCTAAAATGATCTCGCTTGGTGTCTATCCAACGATCACACTTGCTGAAGCTCGTTCTCGCCGTGATGAGGCACGAAAAATAGTGGCTGAGGGAAAAAATCCTAGTGAGGTTCGAAAAGAACAAAAACTAGCATTAAGAATTCAATCTGAGAACGCATTCGAAAAGATTGCCAGAGAGTGGCATCAGATGAAATCGGCAAAATGGTCTGCTGGGTATGCCTCAGATATTATTGAAGCGTTCCAGAATGATATTTTTCCGTATGTGGGAGCGAGGCCTGTAGGGGAAATTAAACCGCTAGAATTGCTAAATGTACTGCGTAAAATTGAGAAGCGTGGTGCATTGGAGAAAATGCGCAAAGTGCGGCAACGTTGCTCAGAGGTTTTTCGATATGCCATTGCTACTGGAAGAGCAGAGTTTAATCCTGCGGCAGATCTGTCCAGTGCCCTTGAAGTTCATAAATCAAATCATTTTCCTTTCTTAAAATCAGATGAGATACCTGATTTTCTGCGTGCTTTAGATAGTTATACAGGAAGCCGACTTGTTCAGATTGCCACAAAATTATTAATGGTTACGGGGGTTAGAACTATCGAGTTACGAGCAGCATTATGGCAAGAGTTTGATCTAGATAACGCTATTTGGGAAATTCCTGCTGAGAGAATGAAAATGCGTAGGCCGCACCTTGTCCCCTTATCGACGCAGGCGCTAGGCTTTCTTAATGAACTCAAATCTATGACAGGAAATTATCGTTATGTTTTTCCTGGACGGAATGATCCAAATAAACCTATGAGTGAGGCAAGTGTTAATCAACTTATCAAACGAATAGGCTATGCTGGAAAACTTACAGGACATGGGTTTAGGCATACATTATCAACAATTCTTCATGAAAATGGCTTTAATACCGCTTGGATTGAAATGCAACTTGCTCATGTAGATAAAAACTCTATAAGAGGAACATATAATCACGCCCAATATTTTGAAAAGCGAAAGGTGATGATGCAATGGTATTCAGATAATATTTTTAGTTAATATAATTGTTTTTTAGTTTTAGTATTTATTTTTTATAAAAAAGAGAAGGGGCTAGCCCCTTCGAAAATTACTAATTATTGTGATCGTGAAATAAGTTTATGAAGACAATGTCATCCCTTTTCATATATTTATCTGCTATTGATTTTGTTTTTGTTATTAATTTTTTTGTGATATCTTCATTGTGATAACAATACATTATGTCTTCTAATTTTATACTGGGGTTAGACAGGTGATATTCATTTTTAGAGTAAACTCCTTTTCCGTTAATGGTGATTATAACAAGCACTATAAAATCACCTAGTTTAGTGGCGATAACTGCTAAACAACATGCATTTATTTCACTTGGGGGTGATTTTATTTTATTCTTAGATGTCAGTTTCATTGCTGGGGAATAATTTGGGTTACTTAGTAATTGCCCAATTATGTTAGTATTATCACTATGTATACCCAATTTTGTAATAGTTGTCTTAACTTGCCCCTGAATACTTAATCGGTCAGATATAATAATAGCATTCTCTGTTGTATTTAATGCCTGAATACAGCTTTCAATTAATGAGGTGTCTTGTATTAGTTCTTTATTGGCATTTGTTATTAAAGTCATTGGGTTATGACTGTTAGAAATATTTATTTCAAATTCCAGCATGTCCTTCTGTTCATAAATCCATCGCATGATGGTTAAATTATCTTTGATCTCAAATAGATTCAATATGTTGTCATATGAATCAAATCGATATGTAAGGAGTCCTGTTTTAAGATAAATTAAAATGTCGAAATAAGAGGATTTTAATCTTGCTTTGATATGCTTATCTGGAGCATTGATGGATAGTGGACTAACATATAATTTACATTCGAGGCGAATGGTTTTTTTTGATGTCATGTTTGTTATTTTCAATATGGCATCTGTTTCAAAATTTTCAACCCCAAACGATAAATCGGCTTCAGAAAAACTCTTGTTCTCAAGAGGCATAGAGATATTAAATCGTTCGTCAAAGCACTTTATATTTCTAACTTTCGCTTTATTAACCCATCCAAGAGACGCATTGATCAGATTATCGTATTCAACTTCCGCTTTTGTCTGAAAAGTTAATTTATATCCTCCATTTTCATAACCTAAATTTTTTAAGTGATTTATTTTCTTTTCAGTATAAACTTCCATACCTTCATTTACGTATGATTCAATTGTAGACTTTAAATGTTCACCTGTTATTGCGTCTAATTTATGGGTGCTGTCAAATGATACTGTAATGTTAATTTTGTTCAGTTTTTTGGGTTCTTTTAAAATAGAGTTTTCTCTGGCTCTTTGTAATGTTTTAAACATTAGATTTTTATCAAAGTGTCTAACATAAACTGCTTGTGGAGTATTGCTTTTATTATACTCAATGAAAAAAAAGAAAGCGGGGAGCTTACTTCCGCATAAACGCATCATATTTGATAAAGTAATTTGTACTTTTTTTGAAGTACCATCAGTTGCTTTGACTTGAATTTTACACTCGATAGGGGATGCACTTTTATCTATCATTGGGTGAGTTGAAAATTGTGTAGGGAAGTCAACAATGAAATCCCATCCAGCACTGTCTTTTAATGATGGGTTGTATATTAACCCAACAGATGCGCAAAGTTGCATAAATAATGCTTCGCCCATGCTTCCTAGATCCCGTTCTTGCACATTATCACCTTTCTAACAAATAATGTTCCATATCATCAGTTAACATCAAGTTTGAAAAACACAATTGATGCTGCGAACTAAGTTACAAGTATTCTAATAAAAAATTAAATTTGCAGGCAACAATGTATTGTAGTTGAACAAGATATGTAAAACACGATGCAACATTGAAGTTATCCAATTCGAAACAAGTTTCCATTAACAGTGGCAGAATGCCTTTGCTGCAGTTGATTAAGATAACACCTTAGATGTCTTACGGAGCCAAGCCTTCTATGATCTATATCAGTTGTTTTCACACTATCTCCATTATGTAACACATTATGTTTTATGACAGTTGAATGCGTTAGATTCCTTAGGCTCTTTTAGCTAAGGTATTTGGGGTTACTGGATTTCAATTTCCTTTTTAGCGCGCAGTGCTTTCCCCGCCTCGCCCGCCCGCTTTGCGAGGCGGTTTTAATGCAGTTGCACTGACACGCTCAGACCGCGCCGGGAATGGCGCGGTCTG
>JABUSY010000020.1 GCA_021442455.1 Lachnospiraceae bacterium
GCTATGGCAGAGGAGTATAGATATAATAAACCCTGGTAAACGGAAGATTCCGAATGTCAGGGCTTTATAATATTATCTATCAAGTAAACCTTGTAAGAAGACTTTGCTTTGTTTAGTATCTATATTATGCTTAAATTCTTTTGATAAGAGAATGTCAGCAAGGGCGTTCCCATTGAATTGTGCGACACCTCTTGTAGCTCGACCAGCCCAATGGAACTGTAAAATAGTGGCGTCTACAAGTTGTTTGTCATATACAGAACAAAGCACACAATTTGTTAGTCCTGTTTCATCAATTCCTACCAAGTAGAACATGAACACAGAATTATCCTCACTCATACATTCGAGGAATTTATCCACATTATATGCTTTTGGATTAGAACCAAGATACATGATTTTTGTCTTGATGTCAGTATAAGATTTTCTATTTGGGAACTCTCTCACATAATCACCTAATCCATTTCTTGTGTCATATACAGGAAGTCTGCTTTCTAAATATCTAACATCGTCAAGGATATTGTTGTTTTCTGTCGTTATAAGGTATTCAATTAGACGACCTCTGATATTTACGTTTTCTATATGAGAGGCTACAAGAATAGATTTCAAGTTGCGTTTAACACGTTCGTCTAAGTCGTTCTTTAAGGTCTTATAGTCTTCAGAATCAACAAATTCTTTTGCTCTTTCAATTGAAGAAAACAAATTGGAATTTTGCTCGTTATTTGGTGTAAATTTTTCTTTTAGAGGTTTGATTTCGGATGTCGCCTCCACTAATCGTGCCAGATTCTCTTCCCATGTAAATCCTTCGTGAATTGCGTATAACTGCTCTACATGGTCAAAATCATTTGGAATGTCATTATAAACTTTTATTATATCAGAGCCATTGAAACTCCCCTTGATATTATCTACCCGCAATTCTTGCGAACTATGGCTTATTTTTTGAAGCAGTGAGGAATTTGCAAGAAACAATGCATTATCTTGATCTCCTTTAATTAAGACAACAAAGAATGGTATCCTATCAAATTTTTGTAGTTTGGACAAAGCCAATACTGTATTAGAAAAGGAACCATTTTTTGAATAACAGAATCTTACAGCAAAATGATCTGTATAATACACTTTACCATCTTTTGTCATTCTAAAAATACGTTGCGTTTCCTGTTGCGCTGATTCTTTGTTGTACTTTGGCATTCCATTCCTTACATACTGAACAAAGTTTAGAATTAAATGATTCATATATATAATTATTTATAGTTTTTCCAATACTCTTTTTCTTTCTTGAACCAATCTATGCGCTCGTTTATTTTTGATATTTCTATGCCATAAAAGGCTTCTATTGCCTCGCACATTTTTATCATCCAATCTTTTCTCGAAGGTGCAGGAAGAATTTTAATATCATTAGAATTCTTAAACTGGATTTGTCCCCATCCTAATGCACCCAAAGTCAGACACGACCAATTAAAATGCTCGATTGGTCTAAATTGACAATTGGTATATTCAATATTGCCGTCTTCAACATTATATGTAACCATTAATATACAGAAATAATTGCTTTTGTTTCTGTAGAATTTAGCTAAACGATGAACGGAAGTTAAGTTCGGCATATTAAAATCTGTGCTTGTGTTATGTGTTTTAACATCAATAGCATAGTAATTACCATCATTATCGGAAAATGCCAAATCCTGCATAGACCTACGGCTGAAATCATCCTCATATTCGTTCAATATATCAGTAGGTATGCATTCGCTAAAATGTTGTTCTACAAAACTCTGAACAGCATCACCAATTGCTCGTGTTGAATCAAGCGAAAGTTTTGAAACTAAATTACGACCGTCCTTCTTCAGCTTATTTAGTAAGTTGGCCTCAAGTTTTTTCCTTATTTGTTCTTCCATTTTGGTTATTCTTTGTTGAAGTCAATAAAGGGGATACATGCTGATTCAGTTACTCTGTGTTTTTTTGACTTGAGGGTCTGTGTTTTCTTTTGCAGGTTCAGGGTATTCCTTTCCCAGAATACACCATCACAATATCCTTGTATATCTTTGTCGTTATCAGCCATATTAAGACGCTTTACTGTTAATAAAGCATACTCTTCATTGATTTCTGTGCCACAAAAGTGTCGGCCAAGTTTTTTTGCAACAACAGATGTTGTTCCGCTACCAAGAAATGGGTCAAAGACAATTCCTTCTTTAGGGCATGATGCAAGGATAAGTTTAGCAATTAACTTCTCTGGTTTTTGTGTAGGATGGTCTGTATTTTCTGGCATAGACCAGTATGGAATGCTTATATCATCCCAAAAGTTAGAAGGATATGTGATACGGAAGTTCCCTTCTTCTGTTTCTTCCCAATCTTTTGGTTTGCCATCAACTTTATACGGAGCAATAACCTTTCTTTTCTGCATAACAGATTCTACGTCGAAGAAATAATCATTATCTTTCAAAACACCGAACCAGATGTCTTCCATGGCATTTTTCCAGTTAGATTTAGCTCCACGACCTTTCTCTCTCTGCCAAGTTATTCGATTCTTAATAATAGCGTACTCGCTAAGAACTTGATATATAGCACTTGTGCTCTTCCAGTCACAACAAACATATACACTTCCATTCGGCTTCAATAGTTCCAACACCTTAGGCAACCAACTCCGTACATAGTCCAAGTATTCCCCGTCACCAGTTGCTTTAAACTTGAACCCTGCAAAATCTTTTGATAAATTATAAGGAGGGTCTATGACGAGCAAATCTACAAAATGCTTTGGAAGATATTTTATTGCTTCTAAGATGTCTTGATTAAATGTTTTATCAACAACATCATGCACAGTGCTGTCATCCGTAAGCGTATGCAGACTTTGCTTCAAGTCCAAACGCTCACTGTCAGACAATGTAATTGTACGATTCCGTCCTGCACGTTCTTTTTCCATTTTATATATCTGAATTACTATTTATTAAATCCTTTGAATCAACGCCAAGTACTCTTGAAATGATGAATAGTTGCTCTATTGATGGTTGCATTTTGTTCCGAGTCCATCTACTAACAGTCATTTCGGTTTTACCCGTCTGTTCCGCAAGCCACTTATTCGATTTTCTTTTTTCTGCAAGAACCACTTTAATTCTATTATAATTGTCATTCATACTCGGAAAATGTACTTTTTGCGCCGCAAAATTAACGTAAAAAGTTTATTTGCCCAAACAGAAGTTAGATTTTTGACATATTTTACGGTTTCTTTTCGCCTTTTATGAATGCAATGTAAGATAATCCAAGCAAAAAACACCGTTTCAGGTGGATTTGTACCTCTCTTGTGCCTCTCCAGCGTAACCTACTGAAAAGCAAACG
>JABUSY010000004.1 GCA_021442455.1 Lachnospiraceae bacterium
TCGAGTTTTAGGGCTTTTCGTCTGAAAAGTTTTCTATCTCAAATAAAATCATTATTTTTCCATTTGAAAATTCGTGAGGTTATCTTTTCGGCAAATGTTTTTGATGAATACCATAGTATCAAACTTGGCTAAGAAAAAATGCGATTGGGAATTCAATATAAAAATGAGTAAATTTGCACAACATAAAAAATAAGCAAATTAATCCATATAAATATTTTTAAGAAAAATGACGAGTGAAAAAGAAAAAGCTATTCGTGCCGTAGTAAGTACGGCAGTGGAATGTTATGCCTCAGGTTTTTCAGACCGCCATATTGCAGAAGTTGATGATGAAGATGGAACAATTAATATGAAAATCAACAATGTATTTATAGCGGCCTTGGGCTCTGATATCCAATATTATTCTGCACTAGCACGTTCACTTGATAGCAGTCTTGGTAATATGCTTGAAAAAATGGCCATAAAAATAGCTTCGTTGAATTACACGGTAAGTCAACATATAGAGGGCAATATCTATCCTGAACAAACAGAATACATTGCTACCATTTTGGAGGAATACAAAAGACATGCAAGAAAGCCGTCATTAAGTGATTATGCCAATATTAGTGATTTAAAGCCCACAAAGGATGTTATCAATAAAAGGCATGAGAGCGACTATTATCTTTTTGATAATGAAACAGGAATGCACTATCTCATAGAACTTAAAATTGGTGGCGATCTTGATAACAAAAAGGCTCGTTCTGAAAAAGAAGCATTATTAGAGCAATTTTGTATATTAGCAAATTCGCTTGGTTCTCAAGATAAAATAAAGATTTGTTTTGCTACTGCATATAATCGATATGGCGAAGGGAAACCATGGGTACAAGGACGTGTCAGACAATTCTTCGCCGATGATGAATTGCTTATTAGTAGCGCATTCTGGAATATGGTGTGTAAATCAGACAAAGGTTATGAAATAGTAATTGATGAGTATAAAAAGTCTGCGCACTATATTATTGATGCTTTGTCTAAAATTAAAAAAGCCTATTTGCCCTAAGAAAAATGAATGATTGGCAAAAATGCATTCTATGTGATGACAGCAAGAATGTAATCAAAAGAATACCGGATAATTCAATTGACTTTATCTTAACTGACCCTCCATATAATATTGGTAAGCACTCTACTGGCAACATACCATTGCCAGGACGTACCGCAATGAACAATGATGTAGCAGACTGGGACTGGGTTGACTTTAACCCTGAAGAGTGGGCTGATGAATTTATTAGAATCTTAAAGCCCACTGGAAATCTTTTTATTTTTACGTCATATAATCAGTTGGGACGGTGGTATAATTGCCTTGATCATAAGTTTGATACGTCAAATTTTATGATATGGCATAAGACAAATCCAGCGCCGAAAATCTTCAAAGCCGGATTTTTGAATAGTTGTGAGATAATATTTACATGTTGGAACAAAAAACACACTTGGAATTTTATCTCACAAGCAGAAATGCACAACTTTATCGAAACGCCAATTTGTATGGGGCCTGAACGATTAAAGGACCCAAAACACCCAGCACAAAAGCCTGTTTCGATATTAAAAAAAATGATTGAAATAGCATCAAATCCCAATGATATTATCTTTGACCCGTTTATGGGAGTGGGGTCAACTGGAGTTGCCGCACTTTCACTGCGAAGGAAATTTATAGGCGTCGAATTGAACAGAGAATATTTTGATGCCGCTAACAAAAGAATTAATGAAGCAATGATAGAAAATTTTCACAATAATAACTCTGTAAACGAGGAAGAGGTTTCTTATGCAAAGCAGCTAACATTAGTTGATTTGTTCCCAAATAATTCTTTAGAAATCATAGCAACACAACCACAACATTACTCAGATTTATCTCCAATTATTAAGTGGCCAGGGGGTAAAGAGAAAGAATTAAAATATATTATTGAAAACCTTCCACATGAATATAAAAATTATTACGAACCATTTGTGGGAGGAGGTTCTGTGTATATGGGTTTAAACGCACACGAATATTTCATCAACGATAAGTCTGATGAATTAATTTGCTTATATAAATTCATATCTTTAAAAGATAAAATATTTTACAACCATGCCCAAAATATAGTATCTGCTTGGACTAATGTAAACGTTTTTTTCAAGAGACACAAAGAACTTGTTGATTGGTATAAGCTACTAAGACAGGATATAATAAATCAACAAGAATTAAAAAGAAGGGTGGATAAATTTTGTGATGAAAACAAACAGGAATTAGATGAATTACCCAACACAGGATTTACTGGACATTTAAGCATATTTGTTTCCGAAATTAAAAAGAATCTAACACGAAAAATGGCTAGAATGAAAGTTCTGGAAACGGAGCGCAACGAATTACCGGAACAGGACCTTTACAACAACATTGAGACAGCATTAAAAAGTGCTTTATATATGTATTATAGGCATCTTTATAATGATGCTCGTATAAAGGAACAACATCCACAATTTCATAGCGCATTGTTCTTATTTATTCGAAATTACTGTTATAGTGGCATGTTTAGATATAATGCTAGTGGAGAATTTAATGTGCCATATGGAGGAATTGGTTATAATAGTAAGTCTTTAAAAAAGAAAATAGATTATTATCAATCTGATTTGCTTCTTGAACATTTTGCGAAAACTCATATTTTTAATATGGATTTTGAGGAGTTTTTGCGGCATACAAATCCATCTAAAGACGATTTTGTATTCCTGGACCCTCCCTACGATACGGAATTCAGCACATATGCGCAGAATGAATTCGGCAAAATGGATCAGACGCGTTTAGCTGATTTTCTCATCAATGAATGTAACGCAAAATGGATGTTAATTATCAAATTCACTCCTTTCATATATAATTTATATAACAAAGAAGGAATAACCATAAAATCTTTTGATAAAAATTATACTGTTAGTTTTATGAATCGAAACGACAAAAAAGCAGAGCACCTCATTATAATGAACTACAATGCTTAGTTGATAATCAAATAAAGTATTTATTATTATTAGTTTAGGTTTTATTATCCCGGGAGGTGTTTGCCTTGTTCGCGCAGGTGGATGCCATAGTAGAAGCGGAAGCATTTGAATAGCTCCCAAAACTTATCATAATAGTACTCTCTATTATCCACAATGTGGTCAATGTTTAAGTCCATGCAAAAGCTATAAAAATCCCTTATTTCTAAATATTGGTCGCGCTTTTCAAC
>JABUSY010000006.1 GCA_021442455.1 Lachnospiraceae bacterium
ATGTCCATCAGGGTTTTCCCAAGGAGATGCTGGTATGGATCGCTCACTTTTTTCTCTATTAATTTTTGCTATTTCCTTTGGCCATTTTTGGTATTCCTGTTCTTCTTTTTTTTCTTGCTTGTTCAATATGGACTGCAATTTGTTGAAAAATGGAAATAAGATATATGTCTCTAACTTCGGTCCGTTTTCTGTAGCTGCCAAAACAGGAGAACTCATAAAAGACACTAATAAACAAAGTAATACCATAACTATGAAAAATTTTTTCAAATTTCTGTAATAAATACTAAATTTAATACGCATATTTTTCTATCCATTCTTAATTTATTGATTTCTTATCTAACATACAACAACCGTTCCAATGCAACAACTAAAAAACTATAAATCGACCCGCTACATAGCAAAAACTCCCATTACATCAAAGCGATGGCAGACTTTGCTATCATGTTCATCGAAAAACTTTATCACACAAAAGACACAGGAGCAGAAAACTACTTCGAGCTCATCGAACGGCGACCGACAGTTCAACACTTCCTACATTGAGATTCCGAAGAAGATATCAAAATCCGAGCTTTCCACTGCTGTTGCCCTGCCTCCTGTTCTACGGTGACGGTGAAAAGCGTGCCGAGATTTTATGTATATGTAGCTGACCGTCAGCAGGCTACTAGCATATTTGATGTTGTTGCTGACATGAGAAAGATGTTGTATAGCCTTAAACCGCTGCGTAAAGATCCTCACTTCTCAGAAACCGGATCAACTCTGAGCCGATGTACAGATTCTACCAAATGCTCTCCGCTGAGGCTTACTCGAAGCATGGATTCAATATTATTCATGCCGTAGTCTTCGACGATCTGCACACAAAGCTCAACCGGAAGCTCTTTGATGTTATGACCAAAGACCCTGGGGCGATGCCAAAATACAGCCGTTATACTGTCTGATTACAACTGCTGGAAACGATGCGAACATAATCTGCTATAAAGTCTACCAGAAAGCACATGACATTCTTGACGTGAAAAAGATTTTATCCAATCTTCGATCCAGTCATCTACGATGTCATCCTGAACGAGGAAATGATCTGGAAGCTCGTGTCTGTTATAGCCGTCTTGATATTTCCTCCACTATAAGTTAAGTTTCTATAAAACAAAAAACATAAAAATTGAGTTGCTGTCAAGAACGATCTATCTTCTAAAACCAAGACTTTTTAAACTTTTTTGACATCAGTACTACGGTTTCCACATGCACCGTACTCGGAAACATATCAACACAGTTTATGCGATCTACCTTATACCCATTCTGTAAGATTATCTCCAGATCTCTCACCAGACTGATAGGATTACAAGATATATACACCATCCGATCCACACCAAACTCAATAATCTTAAGAAGTGCTTTAGAATGTATTCCCTCTCTAGGAGGATCCAGAACGATAAAATCCGGCCGCTCCTGTATTTCATCCAATATCTTTAGTACATCCCCACTCAAAAAGCTACAATTATATATCCCATTTAATTTTGCATTTTCTTTTGCGGCCTCTACCGCTTCCTCCACAATTTCTACGCCAATCACATGCCCTGCCACTGGAGCGAGTATTTGTGCAATCACGCCAGTTCCAGTGTAGAGATCGAACACGGTGGCTTTTTCCACATCCCCAACCATCTCTCTCACAGTTTGATACAACACCTCAGCTCCTTGTGAATTCGTCTGTAAAAATGAAAACGGCGTAACCTTGAACTGCATCCCTAATATTTTTTCATAAAAATAATCCTGCCCCCATAACACTTTTGTTTTATCGCTCTGCACCACATCAGCTACAGAATCATTAATCATATGCAATACACCTACTACCCGTCCCTCCAGCGATAGGCTACAGATCTGTTCAATCAGCAGATCCAGAGGCAATTTCCCTTGACTGCTTGTAACTAACGCCGTCAGTATTGTTCCTGTTGCCTCTGCCCGACGCACTAGCAAATGCCGAAGATATCCCTCATGAGTCTTCTTGTGATAATAAATACCACTCTGACTCCTGAAATATTCCAGTACACAGCTGAGAATTTTATTCAGGTCTTCATGAACGATTATACAGTCTCTAGCAGTCAGCACGTCATATATACGGTTTTTTTTATGGAACCCAAGCGCTAAAGGACCTTCCTTATACTCATCGCCGAAGGAATATTCCATCTTATTCCGATATTGAAATTCCTTCGGACTTGCTTTGATGCCCTCAAAGCAATAAGACGGCTTTCCATCAGAATTCATTTGTCCGGCTCCAGCAATTACCTGATCCATCAGATCTCGGATCTACCCTGCTTTCATTTTTAACTGTGCTTCGTAATCCATCGTTTGATACATACAGCCTCCGCAAGTAGGAAAAATACTGCACAAAGGACTACGCACTTCCTCAGAAGATTTTTCCAACACTTCTAGCAACTGTCCTTCTATTTTATTTTTTCTCTTTTTAGAAATTTGGAAACGAATTCTCTATCCTGGAATTCCATTTTTAACCATCACCGTATCCTTGCCAACCAAAACTATTCCTTGGTTAGGAAACACAATCTTTTCTATAATACCTTCATAAATCTCATTTTTTTTCATAATCTCTAGCCCTTGATCAAACTCTCAAAATCAAAAATGTACATTCTATCTAAAAAGCACCAGAATCACTTTTGCAACTAGCACACGCATCGACAAAAATATAAAAAGCGAAAACAATCCAATTTTTCTCAGTATAAACAAAGATGCATACCAAGAAATACAAAAGAAACTCTGTACGACTACTTTGGCTTATACTATCGCGCAAAAATATGAGTTATTTTGTCTCCACATGCTCGAAAATAGCAATTGCCAAATTATAAAAACCAACGATTAGCTTGAACTTGAAAGAGAAATTGCAAAAGAGATTTTCTAATTGCTTTGTGCCATCTTGTAAAAACACTATTTTCTACAGAACATAAAACACTCGTCTCCTCTGCAAAGTACCGAAGCTCTAAAATTATTTTTTCCCATTTGAATCTTCATCTTCAAAATCATCTTCAAAATCATCTTCAAAAT
>JABUSY010000070.1 GCA_021442455.1 Lachnospiraceae bacterium
CAGAGGTCAAGATCCGTGCTTGACTGCCAAAGTAGTTTAACCTTCAGCAGACCTGTGAATGTAAATTCAGCAGGTTTCTCCTTTCGACGGAGAACAATTTTTTTCTTTAATTGTACTTCAGCCATAATAATAGTTATTAGTGATTAGATGTCGTATAAAAGATATTTCTCTGGTAAAAGGAAAAAATCATCTTCGTTTTGACTAAAGTGATGATCCGCTCCTTCTACTGTTGAGATTTGTATGTTATTGATGGTTTTTAGGTTCTCCAACAAACCTATTTTGCTATAAGATACATCTTTAGCACCATATACAAATGTTAATTTCTCACCCTTAAAGTTAGGAACATTCTTATATATAAGCCCAATGTTTCTCAATGGAGCATTAACCAATAGGCATCGCTGTATCTGTGTATAGTTTACAGCGAACTTAATTCCAATAGTGGCCCCTGCCGAGTAACCGATGTAATATAACCTGTATTCAGTGTAATTTTTACCTTTGATATAGTCCTCAATTATCTCAAAAGCATTATCCAATGGATTATTCCCATCGTAAGGATTTGAAGAACAGATCACCGTACATCCATATTTCTCATTTAGCTTTCTTGCTAATCTTATATACTTATTCTTGTACCCACATACAGAACCATTTTGACCAGCTTTAACAAAGATAACAGTGGAGCTACCAGCCACAATACCATAGTCTATCAACATCTTTCTTCCGAAATGTAATGTTGACGCATCTGTTGATAGCATTTGAATTTTTCTACTATCAAATTCCTTAGATATCAGACTGTCAAATTCCATAGTTCATTGTCGTTAAGAGTTGAAAAAGTCATCAAAGCTTTTGCTTTGCTTCTTGGGGGCAGCGCTGAACTTTTGGGCTGCTTTTATAGCTTCCCCAAAGAAGTCGTCCTCATCCTGTGACAGTTTTGGAGGCGTCTTGGATTTTGCTTTTTCTTTCTTGGGTGTATCATTCCCAAAGAAATCGCCGTTATCCTGTGATGGCGTCTTAGTCGGGGCTGATTTAACCTGCTTCGGCCTTGGATTGTCATCATTGAAGAATTTGTGAGAATTTGATTGGTCTCCATCAACGGTGCCTTCGGACTTTGGCCCTTTAGATGGCGTGGTTGATGAAGAGGATGAGGTTGGCTTATGACTCTTCTCAAACTCAGTTTCACGTTCAAAAATTAGTTTTCGCATCTCACGTAACTCTCTATCCGCCTCTGAATTGCCGATAAACTTCTTTTCCAAGGATTTTAATTTATTCTTTGCTTCTGAAAACTCAGCACGAACAATCAGATCCTTGACTTCTGATACTAATTTTACTATGGCTTCTTTTTGCTCTTTTTCTCTGAGCTTTTCTTCAGCCATATTCAATTTCTTCTTCATGTCATAGTCGTCCGGCGTGATTGCGAGAAGTTCTTTACACTTATCGACAAACGCCTTCCAGTCTTCATTCCACTGGGCATCATTGATTTCAGACCTGAGAGTTTTTACCTTTTCGGCACATTCCTTTTCTTTTTGCTGCAATAAATTAATTTCAGAGAGCTTTTCTGCCCACTTACGTTGATTGGCAGCATTTTCCTCTTGTAGTATATTGCATAAGCGAACTGCATCAGCAAAATCTTTATTCGCCATTGCTTGATTAAGCTGTGAAATCAGATTGTCAATCTTATCCTTCAATGCTTTTTGGACATCTTCAATTTTCTTCAAGCTCGATTTTACAGCCTCATCATCAATACCAAGCAATCGCGCCTTCTCTAATTCCTCAGTAGCTTGCACATATAATTGCTGACCAAAAAACAGGTCCGCACGATCAATATATCTGTCAAAATCTTTTTGTTGAGTAATCTTACGTGTAGCTTCATCTTTGATGTGAAGTGCCTCCGTGGATTCCGGATTTGAGCTGAGTGCTTCTTCCGCCTTTTGCTTAGCAGTTTCCCAGTCTTTTTCTTCCAAAGCAGATTTTGCCTGCTGTAATTTCTCTTTAAAGTTTTTCAGCATGACAGTTTGTTCTGCCTTTAGACGACGAGCTTCCTCGCATTTTGCGTTTGCTTCTTCATCGTCTGGACGTAACTTTGTAGCAATCTCAAAATACTCAAACATTTTTTCATAGTTATGTTCACTTTCACTCTCATAACCACGATCCATTGCTTGACGGAATTTCGCTTCCTCTTCTTTCTTTGCCTTATTAACCTTAGCTATCTCTTCTGTTTCTGCCTGTGCTTTTTCATTGGCAATTCTTTCCTCTTCTGCAATTTTTAAACGACGAAGTTCATCTTCTGCATTTTTAGTCAACTTTGACTTTAATTCGTTGAACTGGTTACAATCAATGAAATTATAGGCACTGACTAACATTGGCAAGTCTTTATCCATGTAGCATATCATCCGGTTCTCCTTTAGATTATAGTGGTTCAGGAACTGAGATGTGAATTGCTTATTAGTAAAAGTATTGCCCAAATAGATAATTCCAGACATTTCTTCATGACGTATACCGTTTTCGCGCACAAATCTTACAATTTCATCAACAAGATTCTTGGCGATGACATCCGTCTTTTCATCAATTTGTTTTCTTTTAACGGATACAGAATAGGTCTTATGAGGGTC
>JABUSY010000069.1 GCA_021442455.1 Lachnospiraceae bacterium
CAAAAACTGGTCCGAGGGAAGGCTCTCTAAGAGCTACTACAACATGTTTTCCGATTCGAAGAAGAGCGTCTGCCAGGCCAACTGTTGTAGTGGTCTTTCCCTCGCCTGCAGGTGTAAGGTTGATGGCGGTGACGAGAACCAGCTTTCCGTGATCTTGAGGATCGGTTTCAATATTTGTTTTGTAAGTTACAATTTTTTCTATTATCCGCAGCAAGATCTAGGGTTTTTGGTTTTATTTATATCTTCCTTCGTTGGTTGGCTGATTGCAGTGAGCGGAGAAATAGGATAACAGTATACAAAAGGGCAGTGTTTTATGTTAGTGAAAATGTAAATGTGGGTTCTGATTTTTTGTGGTTTTTATTTACATATTTGTCCATACATAGAATAACTTATGTTAAAATATGACACCAAAACTAGATCATAACAATGCAAAAAGAGTTGGCGGGTAGTGGAAAAAGTAATGGGAAGCAGCCATCAGATGCCAATCAAACACTTGAAGAAAATAGATGATGAATTATAGTAAGATTAGGAAGAAAAACGAAATGCTTGATTGCAGCTGTTAGTAATCTTGGTGTTTGAAGGATACACTGGTACTCAGAAGGAATAGGAAGATTGCGGTGATTACAAATGACATAGGTGTTGCAGATAGGGGAATTTATCAAGTAGTCTGGCAGGGAGTGGAGAAGTTTGCTAAAGAATTTTCATGTTCCGCAAAAGTTTACATCTCGGGTGAAAAAGATGTGGAATTTTATGAAAAGAGTATGATGGATGCGGTTACTGATAATGTAATTGTGTGTACAGGTAAGGATTTTGAATATGCTGTTTATAATATGCAGAGAATGAAAAAAAGGTTCGCTTGATCTTGTTGAATGGAACTCCAAGAGTAAAAGACGGATCTGAAAAAATAAAAGAAATACAGCGTAATACTGGATACGGAGAAAGCAGGATTTCTGGCCGGGTTATGGCAGTGGTAAAAGAACGATATATAAACTTAGGCTTTCTTGGAGGCGTGAAAGGCGTGAAAATGAAGAAAATGTTAAATATGGATCTAAATACATCCAGGGCATTGAACAGGCGACGAAAGAGATAGGGCTTTCCCCCGGAACAGGTAAACACTTTTGTTTTCTGAATGGCAATTTCATTACTCCTTCTCTGATGCAGAAAGTGAAAGAGTGGTATCAGAAAGGATGTCAGGTAATCTATGCCTGTGATAGCGGACCGAAGTTGCTAGTTCGAAAGAGTGTAGAAGCATTGAGAGGCAAGATGATTGACATAAAAATGGACGAAAACCTTTAGTCCTCTGGTCTTTTGACATCTTCAGGAATGGATTATCGTCGGGAAGACTATTATTCGCTGAAGTTATTAAAAGATGGAAATACTTTTTGGTAGTGAGAAAACAGTTTTTGACGCTGTTTATGACGGCACATTAAGATGAACGATGCCGGTTTTTCGGTGTTTACTATAATATAGTAATCCAGAAGTTAGACAGTGGTGAAATTAAAGTATTACAACAAAATGTAACGCAAAATCTTATATTAAATCACAGTAGAGTTAATATAGAAAGCTAGGAAGTTAAAGAAAAAATTAGATGTTGTCAAATGTTGCTTTTTGTAGAGTGAGTATTAGGATTCATGAATTGTTTTCAATTAAATAAGAATATAATACTTGCATCAAAGTGTCAACTATGTTAACATACCGATAAGTATTTTATAATTATGACAGATGATAGCAACATATTAGGAGAATTATTCATGAAGAAAAAAATTCTTATATTTGGATTGTCTATAATATTTAGTAGTACACAAATATTTGTTGTTCATGCGGATATTCAGGCGGATATCATAGAAGAAGTCCAGCAGCAGCAGCAAATCGAAGGACAATTAAGTCAAATTGAGGCTTCCATCAATGAACTGGAAGATCATAAAAAACAAATAATCGGTGAAATTGATAGACTGGATGGGCAGCTGATCACAACGCTTGCTTCTATTAATTCTCTGACAGATCAGATCAATGATAAGGAAGTTCAGCTGGAGCAGACTGCAGTGGCTCTAAGAAAAGCAGAAGCAGTTAAACAAGAACAATACGACGCAATGAAGAAGAGAATTCAATATCTGTATGAGAAGGGTGGAAATATTGGATGGGCGTCAATTCTTTTGCAAGAGAAAAATATTACAGAATTATTGAATCAGGCTGAATACACTCAAAAGATGTATGAATACGATAGAAAGTGCCTAGAGAGCTATGCAGCAGTTGTAGATCAAGTCAATGATCTTCAATCTCAGCTGAAAGCTGAGAAATCAGAGCTTGATGCCATGAGATCTGAGCAGGAGTCCCAGAAGATATACATGGAGCAGATGCTGAAGGAAAAAAGAACAACTTTTGCAGATTATGACACGCAGCTGGCAGATGCTAATGCGAAAGCAAAAGTATATCAACAGTTGATTAAGCAGCAGAATATGAAGATTCAGCAGCTGGTTGAAGAACAAAAATGCCAGCGTCAGCAGGCAGAAGAAGCAAAACAGCAGGCAGAAGAAGCAAAACAGCAGGCAGAAGAAGC
>JABUSY010000064.1 GCA_021442455.1 Lachnospiraceae bacterium
AATGCAGCCCTGATGGCAACCTCTGTCTTACCAAAACCTACATCTCCGCATATCAGCCTGTCCATAGGACAATCATCTTCCATATCCTTTTTCACAGCTTGGATGGCACTCATTTGATCTGGAGTATCTTCATACATAAATGAAGATTCAAGTTCATTCAAAAGATAATTGTCGGCAGAAAAGGCATAACCCTTCGTACTTTTACGCACAGCATAAAGATTTATAAGGTCTTTTGCTATATCTTTAACTTTTCTCTTTGTGGATTCCTTTAGGCTTTTCCATATCTTTGAACCAAGACGATGTATAGTAGGAGGGGTGTCATCCTTACTCTTGAATCTCGATATTTTATTAAGGGAATGAATGGAAATTAAAATGACGTCATTGTCTTTATAATTTATTCTTATAGCCTCTTGGGGCCTTCCATATTCATCTTTTCTCTTTATAAGGCCGCCAAAAATACCAACACCGTAATCTATGTGAACAATGTAGTCACCAACCTTAAAAGAATTGAGGTCGTTGAGTGTGAGTTGTTCGCTTTTCTGTATGGTCCTTCTAATCACCGCCCTGTGGAAACGGTCAAAAATTTGGTGGTCGGTGTAGTAACAATGTTTTGATTCATTATCTATAAATCCTTCGTGAAGACTTTTGCCGACAACAAATTCAGCCTTTATGATTCCGTCTTGAGATAAAATTCCGCTGAGACGATCTATCTGACTCTGTTTGTCTCCAAAAATATAAACCTTGTATCCCTGTTCGGTTTTTATATCAATGTCTCTTGAAAGGAGTTCAAAATTCTTATTAAATGAAGGTTGTGGGGCTATTTGAAATTCTACATCCGACGATTTTTTTCCAACAGGGGTTTGAAAATACACCTTTCTGAAAGAATCAATTCTCTGCATAAAAGGGGAATTTGCATATAACTCACTATTGTCGAGAAATATGATAGTATCTTCCGGGAGAATGTCTATGAGGTTATTTCCATTACCTTCAATAAAACTGCAATCGGGATAGATTTCAACTTTTTGGAGTTTTTCTTTTGACAATTGTGAGTTATAGTCAAATATGGTGATATTATCCACCTCATCTCCAAAGAAACTTATTCTATAAGGCTCATTATTACCAAATGAAAAAATATCGATAATACCTCCTCGCAAGGAAAATTCACCAGGAGAACTTACAAAATCCACTTTTTCAAAACCCTTTGAGAAAAGTATCTCAGGAAGGGATGTAAACTTGATTTCTTTTCCTATCTCAAATGATATTACAGGTTCGGATAAGGTGAATTGTGAAGGAACTTCATCTTCCACCGACTCAGGAAAAGCAACAATTATTGTTCTTTCCTTGTTACTGTCTTTTAAAGAAAGCAGGGCTGAGGTTCTTTGGACACTGATTGTGGATTTGTAATTGCTTTTTTGGGAGGACTCTTTCTGGGAAGGAAGGTAAAAAACATCATCCCCTTCAAGAAGTGAATACAAATCATTTGTAAAATATTCCGCATCATCTGAATTTGGAAGAATGACGAGATATTTTCCTTTTTCGGTTATGTTTGAGGTAAGTACAGCACGAGCCGAGAAGAAAAGTCCCTTACAGAATATTTCCTTCTTATTTTTCTCAAGTAAAGCCTTCACAGAGGCTACTGAGTTTATATTTATATAGTTTTCCACAATCTGTGTAAAAACCTTGTTTATATAGTGTGGATAACTTAATTTTTTAGTGGATTTTATTTTCTCTATATTGATTATCCACACCCAAATTCACATCTTTTCAAATAATTTCAACTTAGTTATCCACTTGTGAAAACTTTGTAAAAATCATAAAATAAACAACTTAATAAAGTTATCCACATTTTTTGCCAAACAAATAATATCAATAAAAATGTATATATTTGTATGTTTTGTTATTGAAGCGACGATGGCGGATACATATTTCAATCCTCGCACCGAAAGCGAGTGCAAAGATAAGGATTTGGACGGAATTATTCGTCCCCAGGACCTTGCGGATTTTACCGGTCAGGAAAAAACTATTGAAAATCTTAAAATTTTCATAGGTGCGGCGAAGATGCGTGGCGAGAGTCTTGACCACGTGTTGTTTCACGGGCCTCCGGGGCTTGGAAAGACTACCTTGGCTCATATCATAGCGAATGAACTCGGCTCGGGCATAAAAGTTACGAGTGGGCCGGTTCTCGATAAGCCCGGCGACCTTGCAGGGCTTCTTACTTCACTCGATGAAGGAGATGTGCTTTTTATTGATGAAATTCACCGTCTGTCTCCTGTTGTAGAGGAATATCTCTACTCTGCAATGGAGGATTTTGTCATAGACATTATGATAGACAAGGGGCCTGGAGCTCGAAGTGTGAGAATAAATCTCAATAAATTCACACTTGT
>JABUSY010000030.1 GCA_021442455.1 Lachnospiraceae bacterium
CCTCCCCAGTTAATATAATCAATCATAAATTCGTCCGGAGATATATTTTGGCCCAGAGCCTTTATATACTCAAAACTCTCCGCAAAAGAAAAAGGCATTATTCTAAACTCAACACATCGTCCTACAAGTAATGTCGCCATCTTGCCGGACAACAATTTAGAATTGCTTCCGGTAATAAAAATAGAACAGTTTCTGGTTGCCCTAAGTGAAGCTAATACCTTCTCAAAGCTTCGAACGTGCTGGATCTCATCTAAAAAAATCAGATATTTATCCTCATCAAGAATCTTATCGTTAATATAATTATTTAATTTCTCGACTGTTCTTATCTTTTCAAACTGCAAATCTTCAAAATTGATTTTTATGATATGCGATTCATCGAATCCTTTTTCAACAAATTCAGCCTGAATTTGTTCTAACAGGATGGATTTTCCACATCTTCTGACCCCTGTTAGGACCTTAATCAGATCAACATCAAAAAACGGTCTTATTTTTTTCAAATATCTCTCACGTTTTATATACATGAATATTCTACTCCCTATAATCTGATATAAATATTATGCCACAAATCAGAATAATTTCAATATTTGTGGCATATATTATATATATTCAGTATCCACCATTTCCTTTGTAACCGGAACAACCGGCCTTCTGATTATTTATTTACAGATCTGTAGTAGAACTTCATCTGAACGGTATCTCCCCATCAATCCCATCCGGAATACCCATGAAGTCATCACCGCCGTTTGCATTTGTGGCTGCAGCTTTGCTCTCTGCAAACTCCTGCTCCTCTACGACCACGTCTGTTGTAAATACCTTCTGTCCGTCGCGGTTCATATAGCTTCCGGTCTGGATCCTTCCGACAACGACGATCTTCGTTCCTTTTTTGAGATACTTCTCAGCAAACTCGGCCTGCTTTCCAAACACAACGCAGGGGATAAAGTCTACCGCTGCTTCTCCTGCTTTTTTCATTCTGCGGTCAACTGCAAGCTGATATCTTGCAATTGTCATCTGGTTCTGTCCGGCACTGTATCTGATCTCCGGATCCTTTGTTAATCTGCCCATTAAAATCACTTTATTCATTCTGATATTCTCCTTTGAAATATTTTTTCTTCACGATCTTTTCTCAGTGGGTTAACCCTCCTGAGCTTAATTTCATTATCTATATTTATTGTACGAAATATGGGACTTCCATCAAAAATCACCTTTAATTGAATTTTTGAATTTTTAAACGCAAAAAGCCGCCTGATTTTCTTTTTTCGAAAACCGGACGGCTGTATTGCTTCTTATTTTGTTATTCTCTGCTGCTCCTTATACTGCATATTTGCAAAACAGTTCATTCAACCGGGTCCATTCAGCCGGTCCTACTTCCGTTGTTTCAGATAAAAAGGCTTTTATCTCTTCGATGCATCGAGATAGTCATTTATCCTGTCTATCTGCGGAATCATTTTTTCCTCTCTCTCTTCTTTTTTTGTTTGTTTGCATTACTGCACTTTGAAATGCTTTGTGCATTGCAGGTGATAACTCTGGCGAATCTTCATCAAATGTTATTGGATATTTTTTTGCCTCTTCAATTTCAAGAAGTTGTTCCTCAGTGGGCTGCTGTCCCTTTTCAATGGAAAATAATCTGGTCCCCTTTTCCTCAGGAACAGCTATGGCGATACCGTCTTCGATGGCTGCCTCAAGCCATGCCCTTTTTGCGTCCAGGGCATTTCTGATCACATCTTCTTTTGTTTCCGCACAGGTGATACATCCGGGCAGTTCAGGAAAATGAGCCACAAATCCACCCTCTTCGTCATCTTCCGTTATCTCAATTCGATGAGGCATCCTCATATAATCGTCTATTGTAAGCATGACATTTTCTCCTTTTTTACTATTTGCTGCTGCTCCTTATACTGCATATTTGCGAAACAGCTCGTTCAACCGGGTCCATTCAACCGGCACTGCTTCTGCAGTTTCAGTTAAAACAGCTTTTATCTCTTCGATCGATGCATCGAGATACCCGTTTATCCTGTCGATCCGCGGAATCATTTTCAGCTCCGGCGAATTGATCTTCAAATCGAGAAGCCTGTCGATATCGGGCCGTAACGCCTTTGGCAGCTCGGCCTCCATCAGCTCTGAAAACAACATTGGAGGAGGCGTTCCTTTATCTATTATCCAACGGCACGCAAGTATCGGTCTCAGTACGTAAAAATATTTTTTTGCTCTGACCATTTCATCTTTGAGATATTCCCTGTAATTGCCCTCTGCCATGCTCAGATAATGATACACACCTCTTTTTGTTGAAAAATAATT
>JABUSY010000060.1 GCA_021442455.1 Lachnospiraceae bacterium
TCATGTTTTAGATGCGTAACTGATTTAATGAATACTAATAGAAAAACTTATGCACTTTGCACTATTGCAAATAATCCTAGAATCCCAGAACATTGCATTGAATATGCTTTTGTAAGCGAATGGAGTAAACATCATAAAAATCCTGTAGATAAGGATTCTATTGAAGATGTAAATTGGATTTATCAAACAGCTTTAGCAAGAGCAAAAGAATTTAATATTGAAGGTGTAACTTATAATTTAACGTTAGGGGTAATTAAGAATATTATACCTGCTATTGCTTCAACTAATGCATTAATAGCTGCTTCAACTGTAATGGAATGTTTAAAAATATGGTCAGGAATGTCAAAAAGATTAGATAACTATTTTATGTATATGGGACAAGAAGGAATATATGCTTTAAATCAAAAATATGAAAAAATTGCAAATTGTAAAACATGCTCTAAACATGTACATACCTTGAAAGTTGATGAAAATGAAACTTGGAAAAATGTTATAGGAAAAATGATTCAATTAACTGATATTAAACCGGTTACTAATTCATTTAGTATTTATTATAATAATTCTCAAATTTATGATTCAAATTCTGAAAGACAAATTAGTGAAATTAATGAAAATAAAACGGTTGAAGAATTGCGTGAAGAGTATAAAGATACTGCAGCTGAAAACGTACGTGCAGACCTTGTTCTTGATGCAGTAGCTGAAGCAGAAGGCGTTCAAGTAACTCCTGATGATATGAATCGCGAAATCTTTATTATGGCTCAAAACTTCGGTGCTGACCCTAAAGAAGTTTGGGATATTATTGCAAAAGAAGGCCGTGTATCCATGTTGGCTGGCTCCGTAGCTCGCAAAAAAGCAGCTCGCTTTATTGTTGATAACGCAAAAGGTGCAGAAAAAGCTGAGTAATCAGCTTTTTCTCTTTTGAGTCTAAACTGAGCTTCCACATGAGGTGCATGGAATGGTGATAAACTATGTATGTACCTGTAGTCGTAGAACAAAGCGAACGCGGTGAGCGTTCCTACGATATTTATTCTCGTTTGATGAAAGACCGCATTGTATTTTTAGGCGGTCCTATCGACGATAACGTAGCTAATGCAGTGATTGCACAGTTACTTTTCCTTGAAGCAGAAGATCCTGATAAGGATATTCATTTGTATATTAATAGCCCTGGTGGTGTCGTAACGGCTGGTATGGCAATTTATGATACGATGCAATACATCAAGCCTGATGTATCTACTATTTGTGTAGGTTCTGCTGCTTCTATGGGGGCTGTATTACTTACAGCTGGTGCTAAAGGTAAACGTTATGCTTTGCCTCACGCTCGTGTGATGATTCACCAACCATTAGGTGGTGTACAAGGTCAAGCTACGGAAATTGAAATTCATGCTCGTGAAATTCTTCGTATGCGTAAAGAATTAAACGGCATTTTAGCTTCGCATTCTGGTCAAGACATCGATATTATCTCTAAAGATACGGATCGTGATAACTTTATGTCTGCTCAAGAAGCCGTAGAATATGGCTTGATTGATGAAGTATTAGAACGCCCTGAAGCGTCCAAACAATAGTGAGGGATAGCATTGAAAACTGATGAAAACATGCGCTGTAGCTTTTGTGGCCGCGGCACAGACGAAGTTAGAAAATTAATAGCTGGTCCAAACTGTTACATTTGTGACGAATGTGTCGATACTTGTAATGCTATCATTCGCGATGAATTTGGCTCGGAAGAGTTGCCACTCGAATTGAAAGACGTTCCAACGCCTAAAGAAATTAAAGAACACCTTGATCAATATGTTATTGGTCAAGATGATGCGAAGATTTCTTTGGCAGTAGCTGTCTATAATCATTACAAACGGTTACAAGTAGATAGCACAACTGAAGAAGAGGACGTGGAAATTCAAAAGTCCAACGTCCTCTTTATCGGTCCAACTGGTTCTGGTAAAACTTTATTAGCACAAACCTTGGCTAAGATGTTGCAAGTACCATTTGCCATTGCCGATGCTACTAGCCTTACAGAAGCTGGTTATGTGGGGGAAGATGTGGAAAATATTCTTCTCAAACTCATTCAGGCTGCTGACGGCGATGTAAGCAAGGCTGAACGTGGCATT
>JABUSY010000061.1 GCA_021442455.1 Lachnospiraceae bacterium
AAGCACTAGAAAACACCAGTAACGATGGATTAAACCTATGGCACTCCAAAGCACCAATAGGACCAACAGGATTTCTAAACAATTCCGCCACAATACAAGCCAAATCAGATAATGGATTTGAATTATGGGCAGCTGAATACTGGGTTTATGTAAACTACGGTACAAGCAAAATGCCACCTAGACCATTTGCAACAGAAGTATCTACACTAATACTTTCTAATTTTGAAAACCATTTAAGCAATTCACTTAATACAAGAGGAATCAAATAAAAAAAAATGGGTATGTTATGATAGAAAAAGCTTTTGTAAAATTATTTCAAGGTAAAATACAACACAACAGTGGAGTACTACCTGTTATAATAAGATACAAACCACTAGACAGAACACCCTGCATAACCATAACCAAAGCATCTGAAACACAAATAGGGCGCAAACACTTGTTCGAACCCTACGAAAAAACACAATACAGATTAAACAACACAATATGGTTAGATATATGGTGCGACAACGAACAAGAAAGACACAACATCATAGAACAAATATACAATATACTCTATCAAGCAATAAACAATCATTATCTACAATGTAAACATTATGAAGAAGGCACATGTAAAAATACAAACACACCTTGTACTATCAGTACATTAGATGATTCTACTGTTTTCAAATCACAGTGTCTCACACCAGAATCTAGTGGTTATGTTAGTTTTTTTCGTGAAAATAATATTCTTAAATGGACATTTAGAATTACTGGTGAGCAAAGACTAGACGAACCCAATCTAAATCCTCCAGTACTAAGAACACAAATAACAATAGAATTCGACCGAATGAAGTATCATAATGTTGGTGGACACCTAGCAGAAAAAATAGAGGTGAACCTATAAAATGACCAAAAATAAGAAGAAAAGACAAAAAAAAGATGAAGGTGAACTGGATTTCTTATACAAACTAGTAGATGAACACCCACTAGCAAACTGGAAAATCATAGGAGTACTATCAGCAGAAGGACTGAAAAAACAATATGAATTTGAAAAAAACAACAAAGAACACACCGAAATCAAACCTTCAATCTCAAAATCACAATTACAAGAAATAATCAACAAACACTACAACACGGAGGGAGAGAAGACAATATGAATATTGATGGAACACCTAAAGTTATATTCACATATAGCAACTACAACAACTTCCTAAAAGGCAAAGGCTCACAAATACCAGTATTCATAGGATACACAGAAAACAGCACACCAGCAGAAGGAATTAAAAAATACAGAGACTACACTGAAGCATCAAAAATAGTATCTGCAGGTGGAATAGGTCCTGAAACAGAAACCAACACCCTATTAAAAACAATAAAAGAGTTTTTCAAAGAAGTAAGGAAAGTCAATGTAGATGACATAACCGTACCATACATCTACACTATTGACCTTGGAGAAAAAGGATCAGAACTATCATTATCCACATGGGCTGATGCAATAGAATTAGCCAAAAATGTATATGATGCACAAGTAGAAGTATACACTGGATTCAACCATTCTGACACTCCCGAGAAAATCATTCCTATACTAGATATGGGTATTGCTTCTGCAATTGAATATGCTAAAGGAGGATTGCCAAGAGAAATATATGCTACTGTATTTGATGCAGATAAAGACCAAATCAGAGAATATACAAATGACAACAACGACCAATATGTACAATCATCATGGTTTGGTTTAATACGACCGGAAGATTTTGGTAAAGTAGTTGGAGTATTATGTTGCAC
>JABUSY010000044.1 GCA_021442455.1 Lachnospiraceae bacterium
CTATCCGTGTCCACTACTTCGACAGTAACGAATTCATTCAAAACAAGTCTTTTTAAAATACCAGTAGCTTGAGGGCCATAGGGTTGGGCCTTTTCAGGAGCATCAATTGCATATAAACGAACCTTAATCTTTTCACCATATTTTGTCCGAACGGTAATGGTATCACCATCACTTACATGCACCACGGATGCATAAATTGTATTAGTAGCTCTGTCCGTATAGCTACCAGACTGTCTTGCTTGGCAATTAATGATACCAAAATTAGTCAAACAAAGCATAAAAGCAACCATTATGGATACAAGGAACTTTATCACCTATGCGTCCTCCTTCTATCAAAAATAAAAGCATATATTATGTCTCTATAAATATTCTAAAGGAACTACGAGATTTTTGTACTGTTAAAGCTCACTAGAGTCTAACAGCCTTGCAACCTCTTTATCAAAATCAGATACTATCCTTTGAGTTTTGTTGTACTCATCATACTCAGCAATAGCCCTGGCTTTTGCTTCTTGACTGGAAATTTTACCTCTGTCCCTTAAAATATCGTACCTACGGAATGCAAGAAATTCATTTACACTCTGAGAAAACTCCTTCATTGTAAACGTATTTTCTCTTTCTACCAAATCCTCAATATAATCAAAGTATCCAGTCACAGCTCTTTCCAGTTGACGAATTTGTTTCTCATCAAGATAATTTTTAGCAATAAGAACATCGGGTTTTAAAATACGTCCGTCCGGAGCATTTTTCCATGTGGTTAGTCCCATATGTTCTTTTTCTCTATCAGCAGTGTAATAAATAATCTCAGCCGCAGTTTTTCCAGTTATAGCATAATGAAATTTGTTCTGCACCATAGCGTAAAAATCATGAGTAATCTGAGAATTCCTATCATAATCTATGCTACATTCAGCAAATATATCCGTAATTTGCTGCCATATACGTCTTTCGCTTGCACGAATAGAACGGATTCTCTCCAATAATTCACGAAAATAATCCTTGCCAAAGACAACCTTTCCTTGTTTAAGCCTTTCATCATTCAAGGCAAAGCCTTTGATCATATATTCCTTTAAAATGCTTGTTGCCCAAATTCTAAAATTAGTCGCACGGCGAGAATTAACTCTATATCCTACTGAAATAATAGCGTCTAAATTATAAAAAACTAACTGACGCCTAACAGCCCGTTCACCTTCCATTTGAACTTGTTCCATTTTGGAACAAGTTGCCTGCTTTTCTAATTCTCCTTCATAGTAAATATTATTCAAATGCTTTGTTATAGCCTGAGTATTAACTTCAAATAATTCGGCCATTGCTTTCTGTGTAAGCCAAATAGTTTCATCACGAATAACAGCATTCACTGAAATATTTTCTTCTTGAAATTTGTAAATCAAAAATTGAAATTTATCATTCATCTTTAATAATCCTTTTAAAATTTACTCCCTCCAGAGAAAAAGTTCTTCTCTCATTAACATCGTCCGATCCTTTTTGCAGCTCACAATCCAGTTCCTCTTTTGACATTGCTCCTAGAGCAAGAGGTTTGCGATTGGGAAGCTTTGATTCAAAAGGCATTCCCTTAACTAAAACTATTTGACTATAAAGCATTTGGATTGCAGCATTTGGTGTAATACCCAGTTGATTTAAAATTTGTTCTGCATTCTCCTTGAGTTTTGTATCAATACGAGCATAAACTGCAGTAGTATTAGCCATGTTAATCCTCCTAAAAATATCTTTGCAAAAATTATATCACTTT
>JABUSY010000072.1 GCA_021442455.1 Lachnospiraceae bacterium
GACTCAAAATCAAGCGAGTAACATCGTGTGGGTTCAAGTCCCACCTCCGGCACCAAAAATTATATCGCTTGCGATAGTAAAAAGGCAGAGCTTTTAGCTCTGCCTTTTTTGTTTGCTTAGACGAAAAGTGATTTTGGTCAATTATGATGTCTTAGTTGAGTATTTACTCTGATGTATAACTGTCGAAAATAAAGTCTAGGGTGGCTCGTATAATTTCGTTGGCATTCTGTATCTTAATCTTTTTATAGGCGGCAAGGCCAAGTGATTGGATAGGGGTTGCTAATAGAGCTGTAAGAAAACTATGAGGAGCGGATTCGATAGTGTTAAAATCGAGTATAATTGTTTGCTTAGCAAGTATAGCAGGCATTATATGCCGATCTCTAAAGTTTTTTGCTTCGTGTTTGATCTCGCAACGACTGCCAAAGTAGTTAGCCATAGAAAAATATTTTTCTGTATCAATTTTTTGATTATTTCTTGAGATTACTTCTTCTTTGGCTTGGGCTCGTAGCCGACTGAGTTCATCAGAAAATTTAAACAATTTAAATTTTTCAAATCCCATTGTCATATAAATGAATGTTCCTGGCCAACTATTTTGTAAGGTATATGTTGTGGTATCTGTTGGAGATATATGCATAAGGCCATGTCCGGAAACTATATATGTGTCTGCTTCTAGTAATTTTCCAATATTGGAAGAAAGAAATAAGCCCATACCTGCATTATTTTGCGCTTGGTATGGTTGATTGATACCAAATGTCCCGGAGATTTCAGGCTTAATAGATAATTCAAGAGCCTCTGTATCGGAGCTAAAAGAGGGATAGGTATTTTCAAGATGACGTTTTATGCCTACACCGAGATCTGCTAGTATAAAAGACAATTGCTTTTTGTTGCGATACCAGTTGAATTGAAGCAAGGACGGAATAGCAGGATTGTGTCCGTGTTCTGTGGTATTGTATAACAATTCTGATAATATATAACGAAGTGTCTCTTCACGTCCGTTTATTAGATCGAAATCTAACGATTTTGAGTAAGTGAAAATTGTATCTAGTGCTAATCTGATATCTTTTGATGGATCTTTTATGGCGATTAATGGCTTGTCATATCGGAAATTAAACTTTTCGTTAGGCATTTTTAATACCTTATAGCAGCCAGCACCTCCTAGCCTGTTCCACATTTTTTCTAAGGTATTAGGCAAGTTGTTTGAAGGTTGTCTGTTATGTTTTGAGAATCTTAGTTTGACATAGACACCCTTGTTCTTTAGATACCAAATATAAAGAATTAATAATGCCAGCGCTTGGTAATTCGCGTTTTTACAATATCCTGCATCAATCGTTAGGGTAGGGCCTTCAAAAGACCAATCGAAAATAGACAGATAAGAATTAAAATCTACTAAGTCTAGCTTTTTGAAAGACAGTGTAGATGGAAGCTTTAATGTGGGGGATTTGGGAATGCCGTAATTGAGTGGAGACATGATTTATTACCTCTTTTGACTTGAATAAAAGAAAATGATATACTTAATTTATTAATCGATTAATTGATATCTGTATAGAGACACAAAAAAAGCGGTTAGCTTGTCTCTCCGATAGTAAGCTAGAGGATAATGCCTCTAGCTTATTTTTTTGCTTTTTTATCTCTATCGTTATTTCTTTCTATTTATATAAAAGTACTTCCTCCCAAGTTTCCTACCAGTGCCACTTGTACACAAGCATCT
>JABUSY010000018.1 GCA_021442455.1 Lachnospiraceae bacterium
GAGGAGGTGAGGGTGTTTTTGAAGGAGAGGGACTAACTGTAAGGAAAACACCTTTGACGATTTTTATACTATAGAAACATGGCCATATAAAGTGGAAGGGTGATTTTTTTATCCAGTACACCGATATTCTGAGATGCGAGTTTTATGCCTTTGTATACATCTTCTTTTTTCAAAATATTGTTTAATGTTTTGCTGCCGGATCTGCCGGCCTTTACTTCTATCGGGATGATTCCGTTGATATCTTCTATTAAAAACTCCAATTCTGCTGTTCCGGACTCATTCCGATAAAAAAACAGGTTTTTGTGACCGTTCTTCATCAAAATATCAGCAACCAAAGCTTCATATAATCCGCCCTTAACAGTTTTTAATATGATATTTGTTGCCTTTCCTTCAAACTCATCTGTGGCTATAAGCTTTTTAAGATCATAATCATAAGTACCTATCAAAAGACCGATATCACTAGGATAGATTCTGGCGCTGTTTTCGACAGTATGTGCTCTCAGCGGATATTCAATATATGAGACATTATGAACTGCGAAAGCCATATCTGCATTTATAAGCCAATCAACACTTGATTCAAACTTTCTCGCAGAGCCTTTTTTTTCGACGACACTGTACTGAAATTTATGATTCTCTTTGTTGAGCTGGTCAGGGATCGATTTATAGCAGGCCTCTGCTTTGATCTTGATTTCCGGTTTTGCAAAACGGGCTATATCTGCAATATAATCTCTGATTATCCTCCTTTGAACCTGATCAGCCGAATAATAATCCTGATTGTTATCAATAAATGTCTGCACCACCTCGGGCATTCCGCCGATCACCATATACTGTTTAAGATATCTCATCATTTGATTGTGAATCGCTTCGGGGATTTTTTCGACTTTGTCATAGTATTCTTTTACATTATGGATTATGTCGTTGCTGATTCCCATAGCCCAAAGAAACTCTTTAAAATCCAGGGCAGTCATATCTACATATTCAACAGATCCTACGGGAAATGACGTTACTCTGTTATATGACATTCCGAGAGCCGAGCCCGAAGCTATAACATCAATTGCAGAACTTTTTGAAAGAAATTTTAAGGCAGTGACAGCATTCGGGCATTCTTGAATTTCGTCAAGAAATATCAGTGTTTCGCCGTCAATTATTTTTTCTTGAGGAAAGAATAATCCTATTCCGGTCAATATTGCTTCGGTAGTCAAAGTGCCTTCGAATATCGATAGCAGCTCAGGGTTTGCTATAAAGTTCAGTTCTATGAATGATTTATACTGTTCTTTGGCAAAGGCCTCGACCAGAAATGTCTTTCCTACCTGTCGAGCTCCGCTTACTATTAAAGCTTTCTTTGAAGTGGAATTTTTCCACTTCTCCAATTTCTCAAAACATTTTCTTTTTAACATAGTGGTAATCCTCAGGGATTTTTGAAATATTAGTCCGAGCAGCCTGGCAATCTCTGACAACCGGAGTTTTTCATTGTTCCTAATGGTAATAATATAAAAAAACCAGCCGGGATGCAACAGAAAGATAGAAAAATATGCATGCACGCATAAAATTACATGGAAAAATATGCATGCACGCATAAAATTACATGGAAAAATATGTATACAAGCAAGTTTAATAAAAGCATACAAATCTGAAGGTAAATTGACATTTTAACTTCCGTTTTGCAAGAGTTAATTCTGCTTTGGAAATTTTTG
>JABUSY010000022.1 GCA_021442455.1 Lachnospiraceae bacterium
TTTGCTACAGATGCAACGGAAGTAGCTCCAGACGACATCAAGACATATTTTAGACGTTTGAATAAGTCTGGCGTTGAACCTACCGCCGAAGAAATGAAGTACTCTTTGCTAAAAGCAAGTGTGCCTGAATTGAAGAAATTAGATGAATTATCTAATGGATTGACAAGTCCCGCAAGATTGGCAAACATAGTTTTGAGATATTGTGTATCAAAAAATGATGAATGGAAATGGAAAAACGACATTAGTTTAGAGGAAGTTATTAAATTGACAGAAAAAGACTATAATGAGATAAAAGACTTAGTCAATAATCGATTGAAGAACTTAATTATTACGATAGAAAAAAGGACTGACTTATTGCTTTCATATCATAGAGTGAGGCTTTCAAATGCTGAAAAAGGTGACATTTTCATGTTGCTCTTGAAACTTTTGGAAAATGGAGAGTCAAGTATTAATTTGTCTGGACTATCAATGTATTTATTATGGTTCAGCAACAAGGGTAAAATTCAAAAAGCAGTGGAAACCATTTGGGAGGCATCGGACATTAACATTAAGAAAGGAATATGGAATGCAATAGACAAAAGTTTTACATCACTTCCTTTAGAACTTTCTTTTTTCAACAAATTAAATGATATGATTGATTGTCTATCTGAGAATTATGATGATAGAAATCAGACTTTTAATTTATGTAAAGATATATATCAATATATAGAAACCTACGAAAACAAAGCATTGTTTGAAAAAATAATAAATGGCTTCAGCAAATCTGAAGAAGGTCGCGATATTGTTTTGTTCGGATGTAAAAAATACATGGATGATGTGTTTGGAGGATATGATCTGTCAAGTCCTGAATGGAAAGAACAAAATCGTCCGTGGGACTATGATCATATATTCCCACAATCTCGTATGGGGAAGAATATAGACGATAAAGACGAATATTTATATCTATTGTGCAATAAGATGCTTCAGTCTTTTGGAAACTCTTGTCCTCTTCCTTTTAGTGAGAATAGAGGTAAAAATGCCTCCTTGCCTGAAGAAGACTACCCTGGGGGCGGCTATTCAGATAAGGTTTTGGTGGATACTGATGATATTCGGTCTTATAAAAATTGTGGAGGAGAAAAGCTTGATGCAACTTCAGCTCAAAATTATGCTCTTTCTATTTGCTTTTTAAAAGGAACATCGAACAGACTGGCTAAGTTGTATAGCGCATGGTATAACAATTGCGAAATTGATGAATTACTTTCTGTTTCATTTAATATTATAAAAGCAGAACGGAGAGTGTTATTTTTACTGGAAATGTTAAAGAACATTACTGAAAAATTTCATCATTATATAGATATAATACAATGTACATATACGAAGTATGATGGGCGGCAATATAAGTTAGACCCACAAAATCCTATTGATTGGGCAAAAGGTGATGGGTGTTGGCAGTCTTGTGGTATTGAGGGGACAATCAAAGATAGCAATGAAAAATGTTTTCTTGCTGTTACAACAAACGGCAAAGATGTAGAAATAGGAATTAGAAGACATCCAGAATTAACACAGATTCAAGGTAC
>JABUSY010000013.1 GCA_021442455.1 Lachnospiraceae bacterium
GTTATCACGAACCGAATTGCATACCTGATCCATGAAAAAAATATCAATCCACGTGAAATCCTTGCCATCACATTTACAAACAAAGCAGCAAACGAAATGCTTAAGCGCGTAGAAGAACAGATTGGTATATGGATGCAGGAGGAATATGGATCAACACCTTCCACGCTGCATGTGTACGAATCTTACGAATGTACAGTCACCTGATTGGCTACGATAACTATTTTTCCATTTACGACACAGATGACCAAAAAAAGTCATCAAAACTATCTGCAATCGAATGGGTATCGACACCAAACAATATCCAGAAAAATAGTTTTTGAGCTATATCTCTTCCGTAAAAGAAAACCTCATTGGACCCAAACCAATTTGCATTACGTGCACTTACATCAAATAATAACCTAAGCTGGCTCCTTTATCATGCACGAATAATCGCACCAGCATACCAAGAATATCAAAAAGAACTCCAACGCAACCAAGCGTTTGATTTTAATAACCTCATCATGATGATGATAAAACTATTTTGCAGAGAACCGGAAATTTTAGACCGATTCCAAGAACACTTCCGCTATATTTCCATTGATGAATACCAAGACACAAACATAGCACAATTTGAATTTGTCAATCTTCTCGCAAAAAAATATCAAAACATTTGCGCAGTCGGAGATGATAACCAATCCATTTACAAGTTCCAAGGTGCCAACATCGAAAATATCTTAAATTTTGAAGAAGCTTTTCCAAAAACCAAAATAATCCGGCTAGAACAAAACTATCGCTCAACAAAAACAATTCTAGATGCAGCCAATCATGTAATCCAAAACAACACCAAACGAAAAGAAAAAAGCCTTTGGACAGAGAATGAAACCGGCACCAAAATTCAATTCTTTCATACAAAATCACCGTACACAGAAGCAAGCCTCATCATAGAACAAATCCTCAAATTTCTACGTGATGGATACAGCTTCAATGACTTCGCCTGCTTATACCGAACAAACGCGCAGTCTCGCATTTTATAAGAAGCCTTCATACAAACCAATATTCCTTACAAAATTGTCAATGGCATTAATTTCTACTAGCGTAAAGAAATTCAAGATGTGCTGGCTTATTTAAAAACCATCAACAACGAAAAAGACAATATGACAGTCCGCCGAATCATTAATATGCCAAAACGCGGTATTTACACCGCCTCCATAGAAGCAATTTCCCATGTAGCAGAAAACAGGGAAATCAGCTTTTATGAAATCATCCATGTCGGCTTAAATAAAAACAAATACAGCAAAAACAAACAAAAACTACTTCAATTTTTCAACCTAATTGAAGATTTAAAAAAAGTGCAACTCAAATTTCTCTACGTAACCTCATCGAAGAAATCCTAGAAAAAAGCGGATACCAAAAAAATTTAGAAACAGAAAACATAGATGAAACAAAAATAAGATTAGAAAATATCAATGAATTCATTAACAAAGCCATTTCTTACGAAAAGACTACAGAAGAACCA
>JABUSY010000032.1 GCA_021442455.1 Lachnospiraceae bacterium
CCAGATGAACAAGTTCAAGAATCTATTCAATATGACTTGTTTGGCAATGAGCAGAAAATCGTAACGGTGAGCCGTAAGGAGAGAAAAATAAAGGAAATAAACAATGGGATACGTTACTATAAGCGTGAAATAAAGCGTCTTACGGACTCTTTGTTGTCAGGAAAAGACAAAGCAATGCGACTTGCCAAGCAACTTACTGACTGGAACCCTTATGACCAAAATGTTTCCTCACCTTTCTTCGACCCTGAATGGATGTTTGGGATAAATGAAGGATTTGATATTGTTATTGCAAATCCACCATATGTGGTTACACCTGATAATCCTATGTATGATGGGTACAAAACTAAAAGGTGTTATGAACTTTATGCTTATTTTTATGAAAAGGCACTGATGCTGCTTAAAGAAAATGGTGTAATGTCTTTTATAACAGCCTCATTATACGTAAAGGGATTAAAATTTCAGTCTTTAAGAGACTTGCTCGAAAAAAGTTCGGATTTAATAAAATTCCGAATAGAAGGTGATTCTGTATTTGACCAAGTTGGTATGCCCACTGCCACAATAATATTGACAAAATCTAATAACAATCCCTGGACTTTTTCTGATCTATATGCAGATGGTCAATTTATGAAGAAAATCGAATCATTCCCATCGCTTAAAAGTTTTTCAACTATTATGCGAGGGTATGAGATAGGTAGAAATGCTGTTACAAAATCTGGGGGGCATCCTATTGTAACAGGTACAAATGTTCAAAAATGGATACCTAAGTCTATGTCATATATTACAGATGACATAAAAGAATCGTTTTCAAAGGATAGCTATTATTTTGAAGGCGAAAGAGTATTAATTCGTGAAACAGGAAGTTCAATTACTACGCTTTGTCTTGATACTCCACTATTATGTACAAGGAGTTTATATTCAATCAAACTACCAGACGGACGGATTGACTATAAATATCTTACAGGTGTACTAAATTCCTTACTGATACAGTATTACTATACCACAAAGTTTAAATCGGAAACAGAATTATTTCCGAAGATTCGCATTGCCCAGGTAAAAGAAATTCCTATACCAATTGCAACAGAGGAGAGTCAGCAAGAAATACATCATTTGGTTGATAAGATATTAGAGGCAAAAAGTCAAGATATAGACGCCGATGTATCTGAACATGAAGCAAAAATCGACCAAGTTGTTTATTCCATATATGGTTTGTCATTTGACGATGTCTTGTTAGTTGATCCAAATACATCACTTACAAGAGAGGAATACGAAAAAGCAAAAACTACCCCAAAGTAATTCATTATAAATATGCCTAAAACTCTGTCAAGTAAGAAAATTATAAACGAGTTCTCGTTAGTCGTTATTGATGGACTCAAAGCGGTTCAGGACTTTGCTTATATGTTATACTGTAACGATATAGCGTTCGTTCCTGGTGAACACTTTGATTTTGAGGGCGAATTATGTCCTATACTAAATCGCCTTATGGACGA
>JABUSY010000011.1 GCA_021442455.1 Lachnospiraceae bacterium
GATGGCCACCAAAACGCGTTAAATACTCCCTGCATTTGTAAAGCTCATCATACATCTGGTATTTTTCAATCGACCGGCCGGAACCTTTTGACAACTTTCCGGATTTCGTTAACACAAAAGACGGCTTGTTGTAATGTTCTTTTAGTTTTCCAGCGATAATACCAATAATACTCTCATGGCAATCGGAAAGTTGTACTACTAATACTTTGTCATTTTTTATATCCGTAGATTCCACTAACTGAACAGCCTCTTCAAATCCTTTCGCTGTCATTTCTTTCCGCTTTTCATTTAATTCTCTTATCTTTGCTGATAATAATTTTGCTTCTTCGCGGCTATTGGTCTCTAAGAGGCTCATTGCAATCTCTGCACTATCCATTCTTCCGCTTGCATTGATGCACGGACCTAACGTAAATCCGATATGATCGGCATCTATTTGATGAATATCTATTCCGTTCTGGTAAATTAATTCTTGCAATCCAATATTTCTTATCTTCCTGATGCGCTTCAGCCCTTCTTTGACTAAAATCCTGTTTTCGTCTTTCAGATCCATGACATCACTGATTGTCGCGATGCATACAAATTCAATAAAATTATTCTTCTCGTATTTTGGAATCCCTGCCTGATCATATAAATAGCAAATTAATTTCCATGCAACACCCGCACCACAAAGTCCTTTAAACGGATACGTACACCCAGGTTGTTTTGGATCAATCACCGCATCTGCAGGCGGAAGTATATATTCGCGCGACCCATCTTCTTTCTCACAATATTGAATGTCATGATGATCTGTTATAACAGTTGATATTCCTAATTCTTTAAGTGTTTTAATCTGATCAAATGCAGTAATCCCATTATCGCATGTTACAATTGTATCAATGCCATCGAGATGCGCCTGTCGCACAAGTCTTTCATTAATCCCATATCCATCTGTAATTCTATCCGGTATTTTTACGTCGCAAATCGCTCCTAGCCGTCTAAGCCCCGTTTGCAAAATATACGAAGAAATAATTCCGTCTACATCATAATCTCCAATAATTCTAATGCGCTTCTTTTCGTCGATCTTCCGAAACAAAATTTCTCCGGCTCTAGTCATGCCTTTCATCAATTCCGGAGAATATAGATCTGAGATACTCCCATAGAGATATTTCTTAATTTCCTCATCTTCGGAAATACCTCTATGCTGTATCAATTCAGCAACAATAAGATCAATTGCAAATTTTTCTGCAATTCTTTCAACATCTGAACTTTTTTTGCTAATCACAAACTTTTCCATACAATGATCGCACCTTTATTTGATTTAGGCCGCCTAGAAGCAATATAGACGGCCGCAGAGGAAAACAAACTGGTGTCAGAAAAACTTTACAAGTTTCTCTATGTAATATAATAGCACACTTTTAAGCAAACTTCAAGTGCTTTTTGCTTTCCTTTTCCTTGGATTTTTTATA
>JABUSY010000038.1 GCA_021442455.1 Lachnospiraceae bacterium
GGCTTCTTTTTACTGAGTACTAATATCGTTTCAAGATACATTTCCTGAGATTCGGTTCTTCTCATAAAGTCCTCGTTCTCCTAGCTTGGATTAGGGATATATAACTGCAGTTAGCATAACATGAAACTAAAGGAGGGACAAGGAAGAGAATTTTATAAAATTGCATGCCAAATGGTTCGTATTAAACAAAATTTATAACAGTTTGATTTTGTTTAATAGTTCAAAAATTTTCTGCCAGGTTTTTGCATAACTTTTAAATTCTTTGATTTGCAACAATACAAACAGGATACCGGAAACTATCAGAAATAGTTTTCCAGGTAAATAATAATAAAAAACCAGATTGAAATGAAAGCGTTTATACGGTAAGATAGTAAGCAAGATAATAAGCAAGATGGAGAGAAAAATGTCAGCATATAAACCACCGTTCAGTATCTCAAATCGTATGCTTGACCTTGTTTCGTCCATATCTGAAAAAGTCGGGCAAATAACAAGTCATAAAACATTAGAGTCAAAACCTCATTTAAGACGAAACAACAGAATCAAATCCATACATTCTTCATTAAAAATTGAAGCCAACTCCCTTTCGCTGTCAGAAGTGAGGGATGTTATTGATGGACATGTGGTTCTGGGAAATCAAAAAGAGATTCAGGAAGTAAAGAACGCATATAACGCCTATGCTGAACTGGGGAAGATAAATCCGTACAGCATTACGGATTTAAAAAGAATCCATGGAATAATGACTTTTCAGACTGTTGAAGAATCAGGAGTTTTCCGTAAAGGCGAGGAAGGCGTTTTTTCCGGAGACACCTGCATATTTGTTGCACCGCCGCCGCGCCTGGTTCCTGAATTGATAAAGGATTTATTTGACTGGATGAAGAAAAATCGCAGGGAAATTCATCCATTGATCATGTCAGCAGTTTTTCATTATGAGTTTGTTTTTATCCATCCATTTGCCGATGGTAATGGAAGAATGGCAAGATTATGGCACACGGCATTTTTGTGTAATTGGAGGAATGTATTTGCTTATATTCCATTGGAAAGTCAGATTGAAAAGTTCCAGAATGAATACTACTCTGCCATTGACAGATGTCATAAAACGGGCAATTCAGATACATTTATAGAGTTTATGCTTGATATGATAGACAAAAATCTGGACGATGTTATCGTTCAGATTTCAAAAGCAAATGCTGATACAAGCGAGTATGTAAATAAACTTCTGAATGTCATGGAGTATGATGTGCCGTACACTACATCAGCTATAATGAAAGAACTGGGCCTTAAATCAAGAGAAACATTCAGGAAAAATTATATGAATCCCGCTATTGAAATGGGAGCTGTCAGAATGACACTGCCGGATAAGCCAAACAGCAAAAATCAGAGATATGTAAAGATATAAGGCTCTGATTTCTGATGCAGG
>JABUSY010000041.1 GCA_021442455.1 Lachnospiraceae bacterium
GTAGCCGACTCCGCCATGTTCAAAACTCTGTTCGAAAGGATGATTTCACTCATGATATTATCGTGATTGTGTTCATTAATGATTGTCAACTAATTGATATAATACTGTCTTTTTAAGTGACTTTTTATAATGATTGCAAAGATAGGACTTTTTTTGATTGGGTCAGCGGTTTGTTTTGAATAAAACTATATGGAATGATTGTCCGTTGAACTTGCTCTTTTTTATGTCTGCAAAAATAAAAAAAAAGGTAATTCATTATGAAAATTGACTAATTTTGCGGCAACATCATCAAATATTTAAAATCATGAAAACTTCTTACTTCAAATTGTTGTCTGTTGTAGTGATTGCTTTTATTGCTACTGCATGTGAGCGTATGTCGGATTCTAAAATCTCAGAGCGTGAGATTATTAAACAAGTAAATCTTCAATGTGAGAATATGGCGCAAAATTCCGTGTATATCCCGATTCAGTTGGGCTCTTTTGAATGTAACTCTGAAGACGCTAGACTTCTCTATCGGCAACTTGATGCAGCGGGTCTGGTAAGTTACAAGGTTAATCGTTATGCTTGGTGGGAAAAGTATATGAAAAAAGAGAAAAAAGCTTTTACTGTCACGCGTCGTGCATGGTATTATACTTATGAAGATACGGAATATCGTTGGGTGACGGCACCTGCTTATGATTTCTGTGACCATTATATTGTTGACATCGCTTTGACGGAAGCTGGTGAAAAAATCTATACTCAATCGAAACCAGAACCAAATGAAGAAGAGGATGCCGATTTGAAATCAGCTGTAGTTGACGAATCGCTATATGTCTGGAATCAGCGTGACCTGTCTGAACATTGGGAGTATATTTCAAACCCGTTTGTAGAAGAAAAGGAGAAAAATGTACAAACATCTAATAAGACGGAAAATTCCAAAACAAATACAACTCCGAAGGAAAATGAAGAAACTCCAAAAATTGTAAGAATTGATTCTTTGAAATATGAGGTGTTCAACAAATTGAAATTGAATAGCTATTCTGGCTATTTCAAGGCGGTTGATATTACTGCCATTAAGGCAAGAAATATCCAAATTGTTCAAATAGATGGGGTGACAACGGCTATGGCCGAAGTCATTTTTACCACGAAAAACACCACTGATGCTGGAAGAATCATGTATGGCATTGAAGATGGAAGGCGATGGTCTTCAATGGCTGTTTTCAAATACTATCTTGATAAAGGTTGGGTGTTGGATGAGAAATATTTTGGTGATGTGAATGAAATGGGGGAATAAAATGCAGATTTTGCTCGAAAAAATCATACTTTTGCGACAAATTTCAGAAAGATGAGTACTTGGATTATCGTTTTATTAATACTGGGCATCGTGTTGGCTGGAACGGCGGCTTTTGCCCTTTTGCGCCTCTTGAA
>JABUSY010000036.1 GCA_021442455.1 Lachnospiraceae bacterium
ATTAATTTTTTCAGAACTTTAGATATATCTTAAAGGTAAATTGTCAAGAGCATCACCTGAGTTCAGCAGGGCAAAATCATTTAAATTCGGCTTGCTTTCCGAAGGCTTCCTGTATAAGTTTTAATGGGCGTTCGAGATTCATAAGGCATTTTCTCCGTAAACTTTTAAATGTGGGTTTCTTTTTACTTGTAGCATTACTTCTTTCTTTGGACAGGATATTCATAGCCAGTTTCCTTAATGTTGATAAATTGTCGGCAAGGTGGTCTTTCCTGCTTCGCGATGCGTCCTCGTCAAAAATTACATCAAGCACATAGTGTAATGAATTTTCAATCGCCCAGTGAGATCTGATTATTCCCGCCTGTTTTTTCGCGTTGGCTTCATGACTGCTTATATAATAACGATTTTCAACAGATCTCTTCTGTCCTCTGTCCACTATTGATGTCATCTTGACAACGCTTTGAATTCCTTGAAATTTATCAAGGCTTTCGATTCTTTTATCTTTGAGACATATAGATGTCGCAATCCTCTCCTCAACTCTTCCATGACCACCATCATAACTTACATACCGCTCAGCGGTGGAGTACTCTTCTTTCATGTCCAAGTCTTCAAATAGTTTCTCCACATCGTCTTTAGCAGTCTTCTGATTATCCTTCAAGGCTATCATATAATCCGCTTTGGCGCCAATAATCGCATCAGTTACCGTTTTTTGGCATCCTATAGCATCTATAGTCACGGTAGCTCCGGAGAGATCTATTTCAGATATGATGGCTGGAAGCATTGTAATCTCAGATTCCTTTTTACTTCCAATTATTTGTCTGATCACCGTATGATTTTCAGTACAATAAGCGCTTAGGCAATGAATTGCATCCTTTCCATTAACGCCATCGCGAGATCCTCTGACAGTTTTTCCATCAAAAGCCACCGTTTTTTCTTTAAAATATTCTCCGGACAATCTATATGCTTGTTCTTGAAGGATATTGATTAATCGCTTTGGATCAACACGAGACATAACCCTTCTAAAAGTCGTGATTGACGGAATTCCATTCTCTAATCTCAGGACTCCCCTAAGGAAATCCAGGTTTTCATCGCATATTTCCCAGATATCGTCCCATGTATCAGCACCGGCAAGGATAGCGAAAATCGCGAGATAAACGATATCTGCGAGTCGGTGCAATTTATGTCTGTCGTATCTTGTGTCAGGCAATGCGCAAAGCATTAAATAAAATTCGTTCATATAATCTCCTCTTATATGGTTAGAGGTAGACTATAGCACATAACCTATTAAATTACTAGGCTTTTTTTGTCACTTCCCCTATTTCCCCAAAAAAATTTAAATGATTTTGCCCTG
>JABUSY010000019.1 GCA_021442455.1 Lachnospiraceae bacterium
GCCAATTCACGCACAATGCGGCTCTTACCGGTGCCGGAAATGCCTGCCAACAACAGGAATGGCTTAGCCTTAATCGCGGTAATGTAAGGACGGTATTTGGAAGAAATATCTTCAGAAATACTTGTGTGTTTCTTTATGCAATCAACATCACCTTCGGTAAATGAAAGGTAATGCCTGTCGTTTTCTCTGATAAGTGAGTTAAAAGCATTAAATTGAGAATCTCTTGGCTTTATCAATTGAACGCAATAACCACGAGTCAGTTTTTCAATATACAAAATGTCTCCCACTTCTATATTCTGCCCGTTTTCCGATAAGAAAGAATTTAGACGCGTACTGAAACGGAAATCAGTAGCTGGCTGTAATTCTAATTGCTCATATCGTGTTGGAGCAGATATATGACATATGTTGATAAATATATTTTCTCCATTATATAGAAAATCATCTGAGCAAGAGAAGAAGCTTGTAGCCACTTCTTTGGTAAAACTAATTTGTTTGCCATTTGCTTCAGGCCCGTACATTCGTCTTAAATAAACATGCATAAAAAGACTTTGTTAAATGTTTAAATTTTTATTCCAGTATTCGATAAGAGCTTGTTCTCTGCGTTCGATTTCGTCTTGTAGCTCTTTTTTGAAATGGACAGGATATTTTCTCTTTTCAAGAATTTCATCTACTTTGGTTGATGTGTAGCGTATGCCTCCGGTCATCTTGTCAAGTATTTCAAGGTAATCTCGACCGAGGATGTTCCACTCTTTATCATCAAGAAGGTTTTCTTCTGCTGCTATCTGGATAGTCCATTGTTCTGCAATTACACGGGCAATATTTGGAAAAGTTTTGCTTCTCCATTTTTGCCTATCTTCTTTGGTCTTTGTTTTTGTGAGCCCATCGGAATACCACTTTGGTTGAGATTTACCACTCTCAAAAAAGATTCTTTCGCCATGGTCGTCAGTTTCTTTTGAAGGATGTAAAGGGCGAAGATTCTTAATCCACAAACACGTGTTTTTGGAATAAGCGTCTCCAAACATATATGGTTGTATAGATTGGTCCGGCTTTCTCCAACGTGTACTCATTACACCAACCGGGTTCTCTATTGCAATACGTTTCACGTCAGCTGCTGCAAGGAACAAGAAGAAATTTGCGCCATCTTCCTGGTCTTGCCTTCTGGTTGGAAAACTTGGATGTGGACGCCTCTCTTCAATCGGCTTATCTTTATCAGCTGGATGATACATCCATTTAGCGCCGCTTACTGCAAGAAATGTGCACGGAGGGTGGCCGACCATCAGGTCCCATTCGCCAGCTATCTCAGCTTGATTGCCATTCTGCAAAGTCAAATCTGTTTTATC
>JABUSY010000031.1 GCA_021442455.1 Lachnospiraceae bacterium
CATTACGATTTTCCCAAGGAGATGCTGGTATGGATCGCTCACTTTTTTCTCTATCAATTTTTTCCATTGTCTTTTTCCATTTTTGGTATTCCTTTTGGTATTTCTGGTCTTCTTGCTGTAGCAATATTGGCTTCCATAGTTTTTCAGACGGCACAAAGATCAATGTCTCTAACTTAGGTCCGTTTTCTACAGCTGCCAAAACAGGAGAACTCATAAAAGACACTAATAAGCAAAATAATACCATAACTATTAAAAACTTTTTCAAATTTCTGTAATAAATACTGAATTTAACACGCATATTTCTCTATCCATTCTTAATTAATGTATTTCTTATCCACAAATATAAAAATACGCTCATGTGTAAGATATACCACACATGATATGTTTACGCATGACAGCCACTTGGTGACAACACGGACAAAAAATAGCTCACTCTTTGCATTTCACATGAAAGTATGGAGGCAACTGCCCCGCGCCAATGCGACAACTAAAAAACTATATGCCGACCCCGCTGCTTATGGAAGGAAAGCCACCATTGATAGAGATGGCGGACTTCGCTGTCATGTTTGTTCATCGAGCCACTTTGTCACACCAAAGGCACACGGACAGAAACTCCCTTCGAGCTAATCTACTGGTCAGAAAGAACCATCCGATAAATCTTGGGAATCTTAAAACCAAATAGCGACCGACAGTTCAACACTGCCTACATTGAGATTCCGAAGAAAATGTCAAAATCTCTGTTTCCCTACTTCTTGTGCTTCGGTGACAGTAAAAAACGTGTCGAGATCTTAGGGATATGCAGCCGACCATCAGCAAGCCACCATCGTATATTGTTGTTGCTGCTGACATGATCAGGATTGTTGTCCGGCCTTAAACCGCCGCATAAAGATCCTCACTTCTCAGAAGCCGGATCATCTATGAGCCGACAAACAGATTCAAAAAGATTTTATCCAATCTTCGATCCAGTCATCCTCCTACTCGGTAAATGAAAATAATCTGAAAGATCGTATCTGTTACAGCAGTCTTGACGTTTTCTCCACTTAAATAAGTTTTTAGATTTTCCGTCAAGAACGGATCTATTCAAAAAAACTCTAAAACCAAAACTTTTTAAGCCTTTTTTGACAGCAATACTACAGTCTCCACATGTACCGTACTCGGAAACATGTCAATACAGCTTATGCGCTCCACCTTATACCCATATAGAGAGAAAAAACAAAGGACTCGATCTCCCGAAAACCCTACCGTTTCTTCTTCGACGACACGACCTCTGGTAAAACAGTGACCAATTGATCTACCATGCAGATGAGCAAATGACAGGCAGTTTACTCTTGC
>JABUSY010000039.1 GCA_021442455.1 Lachnospiraceae bacterium
GCAGAACACTTGCCAACTCCTTTCCATGTGCGTTTTCCGATTTCTTTTCCGTTATTGGATGGAGAATTTGCAGGATTGATGAATGGACGCTGAAGATATACCAAGGCTTCATAATCCCCTTCAAACAATTCGTCATTAATCCAAGGTTTTAGATCGGCAATCATGCCCGTTGCCGAGGAAGTCGTATCATCAGATATAAGCCCTTCGGAAAATTTTCCACCTATTCTTGCATCTGTTTTAAAATCATAATACTCATAAGCTGATCTATACGTTTCGTCAGGAAACTTAAATTTTTCATATTTCAAATCTCCATTTTCACAGTCAAGGCCACCCCAATGCGAACCCGCCCCATGGACAAGAACGATATTATATTCGCCCAGCGATTCCATCGGAACCGCAAATAACATAGCACTCTGTAAAATCAAACAAAACAACAATTGTTTTAACATAATCATTCCTATTTATTTATACATTTTAACAAGCAATCCGCTACGACTGCTTTTTTTTTAATTATTTAGTGATTTTTATCTAAAGGTTTTCTTCAGTATAAGAAATCGTATCTCCTGTACTTGTATAAATAAACGCGCCCTGTTTTAAGTGGATTTCAAACAAAGGATTATCGCTTATTTTTCCATTATCTTCCATCTTGTAGATTTCATGACCCACTCCGATATAGTTTCCATAAAAACGAAGACTGTATTTGGCGCTTTCTTCTAAATGATAATCCCCTTTTGCGATGGAGTCTAAAACCATCTGATTTTCATCTAAAAGTAAAATACCATCTTTTGCAAGGACACATCTAAAATGTTTTTCAGTCCACTGGATATCATTACACTCGGTCATCCACTCCGATTTTCCTGTCGGAATCCATTTCGCAAACGTATTCTTTTCCGTATCCCAAACAAAAAAATGACGTTCTTTAAAATTCAATCTTCCATCACTTCTATGCGTAGATAGGATTCTTTTGAAACTAGGCTTTCCCTGAGTAGAATAATCTGTAGTATCATCAATGAGTGACTCTCGCTGCAAGAAAGTGACCCCATTTTCTACTAAATAGGGCCAAACACCAAGGTCTGTTATGCAATTACAATCTTCATTATATTTGAAATAAGCAATTGATTTTTCAAGAACTTGGTCCCTATGGTATCTGACATCCTCCTTGGGAACACTAATTTCTTTATATATCTTTCCATTCATAGGATTCGTCAAAATGAATTTAGAATCTTTGTGCCGTACTTCGCTATCTTTACCCTGTATATAAGATGAGTAAAATTCAACTTCTTCCCAATATGACACTTCTAACATTATCGTTGTATCATTTATCATCG
>JABUSY010000037.1 GCA_021442455.1 Lachnospiraceae bacterium
CCTATCAAGAGGATTCCTTTTAGTGGCAATTGTAATCGATTGGAAACATAGAGAGTCTCTAAAAAAGTATATACTGATTTAAAATCTTCTGCTATGCAATGTTTACCATTATTATTGAATTTATATTTATTGCATACGGCGAGTATGAGAACTTCCACTTCATACATCATACATGCTTGGAAGATATCCTTTAAGAATTGGTTGTTGCGAACTGCACGACCAGCTTCAACTTCAATTACTATTTTACCGTCATCACTAAGAGCATCAGCAAAAAAACACTTGTCTATATCATTTTGCAATCCAAAAAGAACAGGAACTGAAATTTTTTCTTCTTTTCCTTTCCCATGTTCTACTTTAAACCCCATACTTTCAAGTCCTGGTGCAACCAATGCCAGAACATCGTTTGATTTTAACTGATGGTTGTCTGTGTCTATTTTTGAATGTATTTTTTCAAAACATTCAACTATCTTTTTAATTTCTTTTGATACTCCACGAGAGCGAGGAAAAAATTGGTAGTTTATCATGATTTGTCCTTTGTGTAATATGATGAATGTTCGAGTCTGATTTTTTTGCTGAGTTTATGTAGTTCGCCAGCAAATAGTAAATCTGAAGGCCACCAACATTTATCTCCTACTATTTGCATTTCTGTGTCTAACAGCTCGATGAATATCTTGTTATCTTCCAGATCATTGCATGCAGACAAAACATAGGCTGTGAAACCATCACCAGTCTTAGGATGTTGCAAATATACTTTTACAGCTGATTCTTTGATATAATCGGTCCATTGTTTAAATGCACTCTCTGAGGATATGTCTTCTTCATAGGAGTCAGATTCCCAAGAATCAAAATTTAAAGCAAAGCAATATTCTCCGCTTGTAGTTAAACGGTTAATAAGTTTGTCTAACTCTAATCGTTCTGCTTCTTTGTATTTTTTGAGAATACCAGAAGAAATCCTATCAGCTTGGCGATTAAAATGTATTTTTACCATATTTAGAATTGATACAAAATTGTTTAGATGGTTAGTTGCTCGCTTTTTAGGTTCTATTTGTGTAAAGTTACAACTTAAATTTGAAATGAAAGTAATTTATTCGGTTGTTTAATAATTTTTGAGAAAATGGGTATAAAAGTTAGGCGAATTAAGAAAATCTATACATAGTGGGGCAGCGAGGCTTGGCGCAGCCATGGTGGCTGTGCTGTGTGCAAAGATACAACAAAATTGGCTGATGGAAGAAATTTG
>JABUSY010000010.1 GCA_021442455.1 Lachnospiraceae bacterium
GTTTTCTTTGCTTTTTGAAAGAGGAAGCCGAAAATCTTGGAGAGAGTAGGCGTGGAAATAATTAATTTAAAATGACTGTAAAGTATAAAATTGTGCCTGTGACTAAAATTTCAGCAAGGGATTTGTGGCCAGAAGAAGAACGTGATTTCACGCCATGGCTTAAATCAAACATCAAGGAACTAAGTGATGTATTAGGAATGGATTTGGAAGTTATTGATAGTGAGGTTCGAGCTACGACGTTTGAATTGGACTTATTTGCAGAAGATCGTAACGTTGTAAGTGAGCAGAATAAAGTTGTGATTGAAAATCAATATGGTAAATCAGATCATAAACATTTAGGTCAGCTAATTACTTATGCTTCTGTTTTGGGAGCAAATGCTGCTATATGGATAGCTGAGGACTTTGATGAAGGGCATCTTAAAGCAATAGAATGGTTGAATGAGAATTCACTTGATAACATCGGTTTTTATGCTGTAAGAGTTGAGGTTTGGAAACTTAGCGAGGATACGGTTTGCGTTAAGTTCGTGGTTGTTGCTCAACCTGATAATTTAGTTCGCGAAGGTGTTGGTAGGGAAAGAAAATTGACACCTACTAATGCGGCTCAGTTTCGTTTTTGGGAAAAGTTTAAAGACAAACTGGCCGATGAATTAGCCAAACATGGAGAGATTTGGAGTTTACGTTCCGCTCGAGCTCAAAATTGGTATGACATAGGTTTAGGTAGAACCGGGATTTTCATTCGGAATTCTGTTTCATTCAGAGATGGTTTCGCGAAAGCATCAATTTTTATTTCGGAAGAACGTGTTGAAGAAATGTTGCCTATTTTAAAAGCAAATAAGGACACTATTCATGAAAAGCTTGGATTCGATTTGGACTGGCCATCTGAAGATGATACAAACCTCAGTAAGATTGTTTCTATTAAAAACGATAAAGTTAACTTTGACGATGAGAATTCTTATGATGAGGCAATTAATTGGCTTGCCGAGATGACGATAAAACTTAAGGAGGTTTTTGCTGAATACATTTAAGAAAACAAACATCCAAGATAATCAATATAGTTCTTGAATAAAAAAGTTCCTCTTTCAATTGATAGAGGAACTTTTTTATGTAATGGAAAATCTTGAAAGTTTAATTTTTTGGATTATAATCCGAAAATTCAGGCAAAATTTTGGATTATATTCCGAAATTT
>JABUSY010000063.1 GCA_021442455.1 Lachnospiraceae bacterium
GGAGTACATGGGGCAGTGACGAATATTTGGCTTTTCAGAAAGGGCTGCGGGATAAGATTAAGGAGAAAAAGCCTCTTGAGTGGGAAGCCAGGATATGGATTGAAGTGGCAGACAAAAGACAGTTTAAAGAAATAGATAAGGCTGATAAGCATTTTGAAAATAAAAAGATCTGTTTAAAGATTGATAATTAATAACTGAAAGTTAACTTTCGCGAAGGCTCCTCTGGCATGTCCAGGGGAGCTTTTTGTGTGCCCAAATTTGGTATAGCTCCTCATGTATATTTATAGCATCAGCAAATCAGGAAAACACAGCAGCTGAGTGATGAATTGAGGAAATAATATGGACAGACGATACTATCGGGATTATGTTAATGGATTTTTCTATTCGGAAAATCTGGATAGGGAATTATACGAAACAAGCAGATACGGTGGCTTAAATCGATGTCTGTATCTGGCATTTCATAGTGAAAAGAATATTTCGAAGTGTAAAATGCCTGATGACAATAATCATGATATGTATTTTGAGATTGCAGATTTTATAAGGCAAAATCTTTTTAGAGGCTTGGATCAGAATGCTTTTGACTGTGGCCATCATAAGGTGGTCGAAAAGATTATAGGTATCATGGGAAGGCAGGGATGTGAAATCACTTATGGACAGGCTCAATACATTTTAAACATGACATTAAAATATGCATATTGCATGGGTGCGATTGAAAAAGCAGACAGGATACAGCTGGAACTTTATGGACACACGGTGTTGGATTCAGACATGTGGCCGTGGTGCCGTGAGGAGACAGTTAAGCGTTGTGCTAAGGGTGAAGGGACATTAATTAAGAAGAACATTAGCGATTGGAAAAAGCTGGAATATGAGGATTACGTAAGGATAACTTCTTGGATGAGAGGGTATTTTAAAGAGCAAAAGAGGAGCCCATTTCTTGAGTCTTTTGTGTTTGGTCCAAAGCAGCAGGCAAAAAAGGCATGTGTAGAGATGGAGAAGATTTTGTATTATTCACATATACCTGAATTGTTTGACAAAGAAGACAAAACTATTCTGTGGGCTGTGGGGAATAGGATGTTGTTTGATGGAAATAAGTGTTAAAGAGTTGTTTTTGTTATGAAAAGGAGCAATTAACATGAGCATAAAAGAGTATTTTAAGGATGCAGAATC
>JABUSY010000059.1 GCA_021442455.1 Lachnospiraceae bacterium
AAGCAATGGCTAGCTGCAAGAATGGTATTGCTTCCATTAAAAAGAATGCTCCGGACGCAACAATCGTTGTAGAAGAACCCAAAGAAAAATAATTTCCACTAATAAAAAAATCCTCAGGTCATTTGGCCTGAGGATTTTTTGGTTTAGAGATTCAACATATAGGGAGAAGAAAAAGGATTTTTTTTCTGCTGGGGAATATTATAGATACAAAAATTTCGGAGACAGAAACCGTTTTTTTCTATTTTATCTTGATACTGGGCATGGGGACCAGTTTCGGTCGGAAAATAGTATTTGCAAAAAGAGTCATTACATTGACTGTATTTGTCTGACATAAGAACATTAATCATAAAACATACCTCCTAAATTTTTAGCTGAGAACAAATAGTTTCTGTTTTTATAGCATTATAATTGCTACTTGATACTTAGTATTTTAATGCAAAAAATAATTTTTGTATAATGAAAATTCGCTATAAAAAATATGATATAATAAATTTCGAGAATTTTATATTAGCTTGTTGGCTTCTTTAAATTAGCTAAATTCAGGAAGTTTTTGACTCAAACAGATACTGTTATCACATTGGGGAATAGTTTAGAATGCTTAGATCTGACTATAGAAGCGATAAAAAAATAGCTAGGAAATTTAAGATGATAAAATTCTGAATACATGATAGAATATTATGTGTTTTAGGAGGTTGTTATGCATCAATATTTATTGCATATTGGATCTATTCCAATTCGTATGTACGGATTGGTTTTGTGTATGGCAATAGCTTTAGCTACTGGTACAGCTTATTTTTTAGCTAAGCAGGACGGTCGTTGGCATGAGCATGTTTTGGATATAGGCATCTACGGTGGGTTTGCTGGGCTTATCGGCGGTAGGCTTTGGGATGTTTTCTTTTTTGATTGGGAATATTATTCTGAGCATCTTTTAGAAATACCATTCGTTTGGCAAGGTGGTATGGCTGTACAGGGTGGTATGCTAGCAGGGGTTCTTGCAGGTATTGCCTATTGCAAGGCTCACGATATCGATTGGCTTGAGTTCGGGGATATTGTAATTCCTTCCCTTCTAATTGGTCAGGCCATTGGGCGTATGGCTAATCTTTTAAATGGCGATGCTTTTGGGACACCAACTGGCGGAGACTTCGGTATT
>JABUSY010000025.1 GCA_021442455.1 Lachnospiraceae bacterium
AATCGCTTTGGTAGCTTGGATCATACAGGGGCTCATATTTCTAGAGAAGAACTTCATTCCTATGACGTGCTATTTTTAGCTGGAGGGCATGTACCAACACAGAATTCTTTCTTTCATGTAATTGGTCTAAGAGAAAAACTAAAGGATTTTCAGGGAGTGATTATTGGAATAAGTGCAGGTAGTATGAACAGCGCTGATACAGTATATATTCAGCCAGAAGAACCTGGTGAAGCAATAGATAATAGTTTTTGCCGTTGGGGGAAAGGCTTAGGGCTGACGGATATTATGCTCTGCCCACACTATCAAATGGTGAAGGATAAAATACTAGACGGAAAGCTCCTTTATAATGATATTACAATTCCTGATATGAAGGGTAGGGAGCTACTTCTTTTGAATGATGGAAGTTATCTGCACATCACAAAGTCCGCTGCTGATAGCATTGAAGAGGATGCAGTTCTATATGGTGAAGCCTATATGATAAAAAATGGCAGCATCATACAATTATGTGACCATGAGCATAGTGTGTGTTTATAGGTATGAAGTAATTTTGAATTAGTGAAACATATAATTATAAACTAAAGGTTGAATAAGGAAATATGAAATTTAAGCAATGGTTAAAAGAACATAAAAAGATGACTTGCGCTGATTATACTGCTCTTGAAGATATTGATAGATGGTCCATAGAAGGCGAATTTAGAGAATTTAATAATAGAGGGAATCGCATAAAACAAGCTCGTGAGAAAATGCTTCGTGATGGTACTATCATAAGACAAATGACAGAAGAAGAAATGGCAGAACTAGAAAAGAGCCTAGAAACTGAACATCTTAGATATGAGAAAAGTCTTCAAATAGGTGGCGTTGATGAACGCGGTAATTATACAGCGCTTCACCACAGGTGGGATAAGTAATAGATAAAAAGCAGCTATGAGGTAGCAAATTACTATTTCATAGCCATTTTAAATTTTAGGGTTAGAAAGATTATATAGGACTCTTTAACCTGCAATAGAGGAGAGAAAATATTGTCTGATTGCTGGCTGTTTAGCGATACAAACATATATTCCTACAATCAATTCGGTGGGGATTTTGCACTATAAGAATAATTTTTCTCTACAGTAGGTGCCTGAAAGTCAGTGTGGTAGCGCTTT
>JABUSY010000014.1 GCA_021442455.1 Lachnospiraceae bacterium
CTCTGATGGACTTCAAAGGAGGTCTCCAAACCTTTTGGAACTTACACATCAAATGGTATATGGTGGCAATAAAAAGGCTCATCAAGTTCAAGGCGGAGAAAAATATCAAAAGACATACGATGAGGCCTGGTATAGAGTATATTCACAAGAAAAGGCTCTATCTGACATTGACATAATGGAGGCTCAGTTAGCATTTATGAAGGTCGCAATCATTCCTCTGATAGTTTTGATAGTGATTTGTTTCATAGGTGTTTTTGGAGGGTTTAATACTCTATGCAAAGGTTTTTTTACAAACATTGTGCAATATTATATAATCATAGGTTATTTGATTTTCACTCTTGTCTCGTATATCTTCCTTATACCGACAAAGCAATTTAGTATTTACAGAAATGTATTCTCTCTCGAACGATATAGTAAAAAGGAAAAATATTATGGAAAAAGTAATAATCTTGAAAGGTCCCAGTCAAACGGGTAAAACATCCACGCTACTTCTCATGATTCAAGAGCTAAAGGACAAGTACCAATCGCATGAGATAGTGCAACAGGATTTTGAATTCTCAACTACCGATAAATTTGTGATCCTTAAAGTGCCAAATTTAGGAAACGTTGGGATTATAACATTTGGAGATCCTGGACGGGAAAATGATGTACAAAAAGTTCTGCAGTGGTGCTTGGAACATGATTGTATGGCAGTTGTGGGAGCAAGTCGCACTAGAATTTACAAAAACCCTCCTTCTGTGTACAAGATTTTAAGAGATTTTGGACACAAGCATAAAGCAAAAGTAGTGGAAACAACACCATTAAGATTTCACAACAATGTGGGTCAGCATCTACAGCAGGACAATGTTAACACTATCTGTGCAAATAATATTATTTCAATTTTATTTAATCTTTAAATCATTAATTATGAACAATATATCACGATTAGCAGCAATATTCTTTGTTTTTGTTCTCTCAACGCTGTCTATCACATCATTCGCCTATGATTTCGAAGCAGTCAACGATGACGGAGTTACAATTTACTACAACATTTTATCTTCCGCGGACAAAACTTGTGAAGTGACACAGAAAAGCGGATATTACGACGACTATTCAGGTTCTGTAAATATCCCTTCTT
>JABUSY010000012.1 GCA_021442455.1 Lachnospiraceae bacterium
TCTGCATGGGATAACAATATGAGCCCAAATGAAGCAGAAGAATACATAATAAAATCATTAAAACCATTGCGAAAGAATATAATAGCAGTAGTATCAGGTAATCACGAACAAAGAAGTGAAAAAATGCATAACTTCAACATCGCAGAATCCATTGCAAATGCATTAGATACACTTTATAGTCCAGCAGACTATTTCGACCAATTCCAAGTAAATGGCGAAGAATTAACAGTACATTTTAAACACGGCACACGTTTCAGCAACAGTGGAGACCTAGCTATGAGAGGATTTAAACAAGACAGTAGCAGCCTCGAAGCAGACTTATTCTTAATGGGTCATAACCACTACCTTAGTTTTGATAGTGAATTCCACAGAGACAAATATAAAGGATACAGACGATATTACGGTTTCACAGGACACTTCCTAAATTACAACGGAAGCTACGCACATGTAAAAGGCAATCGTGTACTACCAGCAGGATTCATGAAACTAGACATAGACGCCAAATGCAACTTCGACTGCAAATTCTTCAACATAGACAAATGCCTACCCGAAATGGAGGGAATATAAAACATGAACCAACTAATAAAAAAACACAAAAACACACACATAACACTAAAATCACAAATCATAGACAAACTCGACGAAAAGAAAATACCATTCTACGATGTGAATCTCTACTTCGATGATATAGACACAGACATACTATACATAGAAGTACTATGCACATTTGACAGCACATTTGAATATAAATCAGATGTTATTAAAAAAATAGAAGAAACTCTAAAAGTAAATTTTGATAAAACAACAGGAGATACAACATTCATATTCAAACACAACAGCTACACAGGGAGGATAAAATTATGATAATAGGAGAAGAAAAACTAAGAAAAATATTCAACGAATATGATAACACACAATACCAACCATGTGGAATTGATTTAAAACTAGAAAAAGTCGAACTAATGTCCTATAACCATTTTGATGAAATAGGAATAATAGAACAAGAAAAAATACTACCAAATTACTGTACTGTTGATCCTTATTATAACAATTACTACAAACTACACAAAGGTTACTGTTACATCCTTGATTTAGGATACATAGAAATACCAA
>JABUSY010000002.1 GCA_021442455.1 Lachnospiraceae bacterium
CTATTGAAATAAAACTCCGTATCTTTATGAGAGGCGCGTAAAATCAGATCGATCCAAGCTTGTCCACGAGAAAATGGTTTTTCTTTCCATAGGCTATTCTCCATTATGCTTCTATGTATTTTAACCCATCCCTTAGCCATCAAATTCACCTCCTTCTAGCCGCTCTTTTAAATCTCTGTATAAAATCTCTTCTATTAATCTACCAGACGTTTCTTCCTTGCAGAATACTATGTTCATATTGTATCGGATCATCCATGAAATAATCGAGGCAGTAAATGCATTTTGGTGGAATCTACTTCTATATTTCCCATTAATAAGATTTTCCCAATTAGAATCCTCACAGACTAGATAGATTCTGCATTTATTCTCTTTTGCTTTCTCGAACTCTTTTTTGAATCTCTGGCGACTGCTTGTATAACAGCCAGCCAGTTCATCAAGGTTCATTTTCCGTTCCACGGCACACAATGGATGTATGGTTTCGGAATCGTCATATATTCTATTTCCACTCGGAAGTGTCGCATTGTAGGTATAATCGCCATAAGACAATGTAGCTCTTTTGTATGGTGACTTAAATGAGTTATAACGCTTCTGAGATTGCTTTGTTTGCTGTTCTCTGGTGTCTACAAGGATCTCAAACGTTTGTAGTACTAGTTTTTGTGTGAAAGTATCCATAATTAATCAAAATCAAACGGCAGGTCGCTATCTGGTATCTGCATAAATTTATCAAAATCATTCTTTGCGGAGCGTTTTATTAATGTATCATTAGGAAGTGTAAATTTCTTTGATCTAATTTTTTCTGCATTACAGATCTTTGCAAGATTAGTTACACGCCTAACATTTCCAGTGCTGTCCTCATACTCGCGTTCATTAAATAACCCGCCAACGATTTTTCCTTTGAATTTTTGTTCATCCCAGTCAAAATGATATCCACTGTTGGAATCTTCTATTGCTTCAATTACTGTTTTAAACTTTCTCTTAGTCCATCCGTCTCTTTCTGATCCATCGTCATTCGGAATATTCAAAAGGTAATTACAATGCCATTTCTTGTTTTCTGACTGCTGGTTCTTATATTCATTTGCATAAAATCCAGAATATTCTCCTTCTGC
>JABUSY010000052.1 GCA_021442455.1 Lachnospiraceae bacterium
TTTTTAGAAATATCACATCCATCAGCCCAGCATATCCCCGCGATATGTTGGGCTGAATGTTTGCGTGGCAATAACTGCATTATCCTGTAATCGAGGCAAACTAATGCCGTAATAATTAAAAAATCCACTTGCTACGAAAATTTGTTATGTTTTTTGCTTTATTTACATAACTTTTTCACTATATTTGCGGTCAAGAAAGCGACATTTGGCAAATGATTATAGCGAGCAGAATAAAGGAGACAGTCAGTAATGCTCAAGAAGGCGTAGTGCTGACAACCGCTGATTTTCGGGTAGAACCCCAATTTCAGCAAGCGCTTGTTATGCTATTATGCCGCATGGTCAAGCAAGGAACACTGAAAAAAGTTTCAAAAGGGAAATACTACAAGCCCAAGAAAAGCGTGTTTGGCGACTTACCACCAGCCAGCAGCGAATCGTACAAAGAATTCCTGCAAAAAGGAGGCAAAACAGTAGGATACATTACCGGCACACAGGCTTTTGCCAAAATGGGACTAACCACCCAGATTACATCATCGGTAATGATTGGCACAAACAAATATCGTAGGGCAATGATGCGTGGAGGCGTCAAAATCACATTTATACTACAGCCAAACCCAATTACAGAAGAAAACATACCACTCTTGAGAATACTTGACGCAATAAAATTATTCAAAGAAATACCCGCCGTTTCACCTGACGACTGCATAAAGCAGATCACAAGGTTGATAGAGGAATTGACCATGGAAAAGAAACGGAAACTTGCTGTTTTGGCAAATGAGTACACTCCTTTCGTGAGAGCACTGGTAGGCGCAATTTTTGAAAAAACCAACCAAACAGATTTAGCGAGCGGCCTACGCGAGAACTTAAACGGTGTCACTTATTTCAAACTACCAATTTCAGAGTCGGCATTACCTAACAAAAAAAACTGGAACATCATATGAAACTTCACACGGGAATCGCAGGAATAATAGCCGAAATAGTTTTATACGGAAAAAATCTGCATAAAGATTGCTTATATGCTTATTTTTATGCTATCTTTGCAAC
>JABUSY010000017.1 GCA_021442455.1 Lachnospiraceae bacterium
CAATTAACTTTGGCTTCTTCAAGCCCGTTACCGCAGGCTCCTGGATCTAAAAACTGGTCATGTCCGGGATTAAGAAATACTTTCATTCGCCCCTCCTTTTTCGAGGAATCTGTTTTGGAAGTCGTTACATTCTTCGTAGATTCCGGAGTTTTTGTAGCGGATTTCCAAATTTTTTGGAGCGAAAAAAGTTTTGAAAAGGTACTGTTTATCAGTTTCAACATCTCTTAAATAACCTCCTTCATCAAAATATTGAACCAATTTATGATATAAACTTACTATTACGATTCCGTTTTTTATAAAAGCCTTTATCTGGGAAATGTGCGAGATAAAATCATAAGCTACATAAGCGTCATAACCAACTTTAAATACTTGGTCGTTAATTTTAATACTATCTATTTCCTGCTTATCAATCTTCTCTTCTGGCATGTGATTCCTCCTTTAAATAATATTCATATCTCTCGTTTTTTTCTTTATGATAATCTAATAAAAGTTTCATATGGTCTATATATTTGTGCAAATATACAATTTCAGCTTTAAGAAATTTTATTTGCGTATCTCTGCCCATAACTTCAATTGAAGCAAGTATTGCAGCAGCACTCATACCTTCACGTTTTCTTACTATCTTGATATCTTCTTTGGTTTCTTTGTTTTCATTAAACATAACATATCTCCTTATAAAATATTAAATATATCTTGACAAATAATTTTTAATTATATATTTCGTTTGCTTCTTCATATTCTTCCTCATAATCATCTGTAGGCGTTTCCTGACACTCTATAAGGGCCTTGGAAAGATATATGAGGGTTGCTCTATATTCTGGGCAGAGAGCCTCGAAATTTCTATTTAATTCTATTGTTTCTAGTATAGCGTGGTCCTTTTCTAATATTCTATGCTCCTTGAGAGTAACTTCATCCTTACCAAATAGATAGGATATAGGACATCTTAGGGCTACGGAAAGTCTATGCTTATAATACTCTTGTATAGGTGCTTGACCAAGCTCCCAGGAGCTAATCGTTCTTCTTGCAACACCAACTTTATC
>JABUSY010000065.1 GCA_021442455.1 Lachnospiraceae bacterium
AGCAAAGATGTTGTGATAGATTTTGTCAAACAAACATTCATACAAGACCTTATAGAGCCATTGCAGGAACAAATCAACGAAATTCGTTCAAAAAGAGACGAAAAAGAAACTGAACTTAAAAAATCTGAAGAAGAACGAATAGCACTTGAAAACAAAAAGAGATTGATTGCAACTCAACTCGAAGAAATTGTCAAGATAAAATCTATGTTGATATAATTTAGCTGCCGTATTGGATTTAGGAGGATGCAGAATGGCTGTATAACTACCTTATCTGCATCCTTCAATGTATATGTTTTAAAAGGATTTCAAGGAAGAATGACAGAAATAGCATTTTTAAGATTTTTCTATTCTGCGACAATATTGTATAATGCTGGCTTGATAGCCCATAAGGTTTATTATGTCTATCTTACATCATTATATGATTTATTGGAAGATGGTAATGAACATAAGTATTTTCTCATATCATTCATTTCAATTTTTAAAGAAAATGAACATGAGGAGACGATTTTTTTTGTTGACGGAGATTTCCTACCTTCCAAATTTGAAACATTTATTCAAATGCATAGTTTCTGCTCCAAAAGATGTGTTGATAATCTTGTAAATAGTGTTTTTTACGACGAGGACAACAAAACAATTAAACTTCAGACCTCTCGTAGCGGAGTATTGCATTCCTATTGGGAATTTCATAAATTTGACAATGATGATTATCCATCTATACCCCATGGACATAATATGAAGCATAAACTAAATGTTTATACAAGGTGTATTATTGATACAAATAAGCCCCGAGGAAAAGACTTTTTTAGGAAGGAGTCTAAAGATTTCATGAGGTGGTTATGGAATGATAATCAATTTTACGAATTGTTCATTTCTACAATAAACTATCACATCTCTCGTAATTACAATTTTAAAGTACCTCATCCTCTTAGAATCCCCAAATCATTTAAATAGGGAAGTAGATTGCAAAGCTATGAAAACCTCTCTTGACCTTTCGCATATTCTCATTCCAGAGAATATCAATATGCAAG